>JBBDKM010000001.1:0-9373 GCA_040879385.1 Thermoanaerobaculia bacterium
GAAGTTGGTGGAGCTGAACGGGATCGAACCGTCGACCTCCTGAATGCCATTCAGGAGTCCGCAGTCGCTCAGGCTGGATAGCCGGCGACTACGCGCTCGGTGGGCGGCGGCGTTCATTCCAATGACGGATGAAATCGGCTGGACTCTCGATTGGGATCCCGGCGGTTCCGGGCAGCCTGAAATCGCGGGCGTTACCCGTGACGAGAGCGTCCGCATATCCGGCAACGCCGACCTCGAGGAAAGGGAGGTCTCGTTCGTCCGGCAACTCGACGTCGAGAGGCAGCGCTGTCACTCGTACGCTCTCTGCTTCGATATGGTCGAGGACATCCGAGACGTCGCCGGCATCGAATCCGAACTTTGGCCGACGAAGCACGGCCCTGTATTCAGCCAGGATCCGGTCGTCGACGAGGAGCGTCACCTCTCCCGCGAGGAACAGGTCGAGAGTGCGGCCCGGATTCCCGCTTGGGTTCAGAAGTCCGGCGACGAGCACGTTCGTATCGAGAACGATTCTCAAGCCGGGCGCCGGCGTCGGCGGACTTCGCGAACCTCGCGATTGATCTGGGCCATGGAGCTTCGATCGGTCCCCGTTTCAGCGGCCTTCCGGCGGATGCGGGACACAGCCAGAATGGCCTTGGCCCTCCGGATGGCTTCGACCGTTTCGTCCAATCGCGTCTCATCGACTCCGACGAGAACCCCCATGGGCTTGCCGTTCGCCGTCAGGACGACGTCTCCCTTCGAGAGTGTCGACCAGACGCGGCCGGGCCGATTGCGGAGCTCGCGAATGCTCACGTACTTCATGGGAAGAGTGTAGCACTTCTGGAGCCATCTGTGCTACGCGCTCGCTGCGGACCCCGCAATGACGGGTCCTTGGTTTGCCGTGGATCGGAACGAAGTCAGACTCGCAGCGGCCACTCCGTGCAAAGGGATTCAGGTCGCTGCTTCGAGGATCGGCCGAGGGAACCAGGGGGTGTCCGCCGATCGTGAGGGCCTTGAGTGACGCGGCGATCTCCGGCGTGGCGATGCACGCACCGAGCGGCAGACTGTGGTTCATTGCCCGCGCGGCGGCAGCGCGCGGGGGGTTCGGGGGAGCCGCGCGGGAGGCTGAGGCCGCGCCCGCGGCGTCGGAACGGCTTGCGCCACCGCGGCCTTGATGTCGATCCGTCCCCAACCGAACACGGCGTTGGGGACGGCCGCGCCGGGGAAGGATCCACAGGTCTGCAACGACGTCAGCGGCGTCGACGCATGCCGCAGAATGTCCGCCGACTCGCTCGGCTGTCCGCGCAGGCTCGGTACTGCCGACCAAAGCAGCGCCACCGCGCCCGCCACGTGCGGACTCGAGGCCGAGGTGCCGGAAAACAGCTGGTAGCCGCTCGGCCGAGCTGACGTTCTGACCAGAACGCCCGGCGCTACAACGTCGGGCTTCAGCCGACCCGAGCCGTCTCGAGTAACGGGGCCTCGACTCGAATAATCGGCGATAGCATCATCGAGGGTAATGGCGCCGACCGAGAACGAGGCTTCGTAGATCGCCGGCGGATCGCTCACTGAGGAGCAACCGAGTCGTCCGTCGTTTCCCGCCGAAGTGACGATGAACAGCCCAGCCGCCCTGGTGTTCTCGACGACCGCCTTGAGGAGGTTCGGGTCCGTGCAGCCCTCCGAGATCCAGCAGCCCCACGAGTTGTTGATCACGTGAGCGCCCAGGTCCGGCCTCGGGTTCTGCCCGTTGCGGTCGGTCGGGGCGAGGAAGAACTCGAAGCACTCGGCGTATCGTGCTGGAGTCCCGTCGCCGGCATCCATGTTCCGGCAAGCGATCAACCTGGCTCCAGGGGCAACACCGATCTTCGAGTCGCCCTCGTCGCCGACAATCAGCCCGCTCGTGGCTGTACCGTGACCGCCAGCATCCGTGTCGTCGTCACAGGGCGACGGAGAGTCAGAGCCGCACATGTTTCCGCTTGCAGCATTGTGGACGGCATCGTGCCAGTTGTAATCGTGCGAAACAGAGACCCCATCGAAACCGCGATAGTGCGGCTTCAGCGCCGGATGGTCCCAGGTCAATCCGGTGTCGGCGACACCAACGACGATGCCCTGCCCCGTGAAGCCCATGGCCCACACTTCCGGCGCGCGTATCTTCGCGACGTTGGGCTCAACCGTCGAGGGAGTTGAGAGCGACGAACGACGTTCCGCCTCTTCGAAACGCGGCTGCTGCGCAAGGGCCGCCGGAAGATTCGCTGCGAGGGACGACACGTCGGCGCGGCGCGCGAGCTCGTTGGCGAGGGAGCGGTCCGCCTCCACCTCCAGCATGTTGACGAGGTAGAACGAGCGGTACCGCAAACCGGCCCGGCCGAGCCGCTCGACGAGCGGCCGCTGGGAGATCTCCGCCTGCGCCCGCAGTGCCTCGAACACGAACCGCCGCCGCCCCTCCGGGTCCGCGATCGCCTCCGCGGCGGAGAGATCCGTCTGTTCCCGCATGACGACGAGCACAGAGGCCGTCTCGCCCGGCCCCTTGCCCGCGAAGATGCGCTCGTCCACCGGCGCCGCGGCCAGCGCGGCTCTCGCCACACCGGCGAAGGCCAGCGACAGCAGGACCACGGAAGTGTGACGGTTGCTCAAACTCTCGACTCTCGACCAAGCGACGCCTCAGAAGCGCTCGGCCCTCGAGAGGCGTTCACGGCCCGCGCGGCGGCAGCGCGAGGGGGGTTCCCCGCGGCGCGGGAGGCTGAGGCGGCGTCCGCGGAACGGGCGCGACCTCGGGGACCACGAGGCCCCACCACGTTCCCCAGCGGCTTGCCAGGCTGATGGGGTCCCTCGTCGCGGCGTATTCCTGGATCGTCCAGAAGTCCCGGTCATTGACCGGGTCGACCACGGTCGCGCTGTAGTCGCCCCAGCGGTTAGCTCCGTGCTGATCCCGGACGTAGATGTCCTCGCCGGCCTTGAACAAGCGTTCCGCCCGGAGCGTGCCGGGCGGGTCGCCCGCGGCCCGGTAGGCGTAGCTGCTGCTCGCGAACTGCTGCCCGGAGAAGCTCGAGAACCCGAGCAGCATGTCGCCCCTTCCGTTCACGGCGAGGCTGGGGAAAGCGTAGAAGAGAACGCCCGAGGCGTCGTCCAGGCGCCCGCGCTGCACGACACCGCCGTCGGGCGCGAGCTGCCACCATTGGATCGCGCTTCGCGTCGGCGCGACGGCCGGTAGAACGATCGCGTGCGCCCACCAGATCGTGCCGTTGCGGAAGACCACGTTGGTCTCACCGAAGCAGGTGATCTTCCTCGGGTCGCCCATCTGTGGACAGAAATCGAAATACAAGGCCGACCAGGGATTCGGCGTGGCGACGAAGGACACTACCGTCAAGACTTCCGAGCCGATCGAGCCCGTGATCGTGGACAGGCGCACTACGCCGTTGCCGTCGACGTTGCCGTTCCACCCCTGCACGAGGTACAGAGCCGAGACATCGGGATCGAGCGTGACGGCCGGCCACCCGCCGATACCCTCGCCAGAGATCGACGTGAACGAGCCGGTCCCGCCCGCGTAGAGGTTCGCCTTCCCGAACACCCAGATCCGCGAGCTGCTGAACTGGAAGTTGCTCGTCCACATGGCGCCCTGCACGACGATCCAATCCTTGTTGAAGCCCAGGGTCGGAAAATCCACCTGCAACGGGTCGGGATCGATCCTGTAGAGGTTCCAGCTCCCGGTCGGATCCCCGGTCTGTGACACACCCACCAGGAGACTCCTGTAGAAATTCCCAACCGCGGTCGTAATCCAGCGGTCGGCGTAGGGGTCGTAGACGACGCGCGGATCGAACGGAGCGTCCTCCCCACCGGCGGACAACCCTTGCCAGAAATCAAAGAGAGTTACGGTCGAGAGCGCGTTGCCGCTCCGGTCCTGGATACGGACCTGCGAGTTCAACGTCACCATCAGGTGGTTCGGGCCGACGGCACCATGCGTGTCGGGCGGTTCCGTCAGGGGGTCGTCCGGCAGGGCCTCGAAGCTCGCGGCGGGCGCGGGCGAAGGCGGCAAGGCGGACAGAAGCGCGGCCGCTTCGGCGCGTGCCTCCATCCGGACGAGCGCCCCCTCCGGCACCGGCAGGTCACGCGGTTTCGACAGCGGGCCCAGCGGCCTCCTCCGCCGAGCGGGCGCCAGCCCGGCGCCCTGCAGCGCTATGTCGCTCAAGCACACCACAGCGCGCACGTCCGGCTCCCCGCGCAGGCCACGGATCGGGGCGTCCGAAGAATCGGGCGCCGCCGCCGAGAGCGACGGAGCCACCGCGAGCAGGACGGCACCCGCGAAAAGGGCGGCCCGGCGCGCCATGGTCCTCAGCCCGGACGCACCTCGGTCGTCAGGGCGAGCAGGTTGTCCTCCGAATCGCGAAACGAGGCGAGCCATGCGCCTCCTCCGTTGACCAGCTTACGCCAGATGTGCGAGGAGGGGAAAGTGTTCTCAGCCAGGGCAAGAATCTTGGGGTCGGCGCGTTCGAGAACTTCTTTGGGGAGTTGGTCGATTCAGGAGGCCGGCTTAGCGCGCCCCGGCCGCCTCGAAGGACTCGCGGATGATCGAGAGGGCTTCCTCGACGTCGCTTCGGGCGACGTTCAGCGCGGGCGCGACGCGGAAGACGTTGCCGTCGAGACCGCTCTTGCCGATCAGGAGGCCGCGCTTCTTCGTCTCCTCGAAGACCCGGTTCGTCATCGCCTTCGCCGGCGTGCGATTGCCGGCCATCTCGTCCTCGACGAGCTCGAGCGCCTGCATCAGGCCCATGCCGCGTACGTCGCCGATCGTTCGCGGGTAGCGGCGCTGGAGCTCCTCGAATCCGTCGCGCAGGATCCGGCCCATCCGCTCCGCGTTGCCGGGCAGGTCCTCCTGCTCGATGATGTCGATCGTGGCATTGGCCGCGGCGCACGCGACCGGGTTGCCGCCGAAGGTCGAGATTGTCATGGCCTTCAGGGACGCGGCGATCTCCGGCGTGGCGATGCAGGCGCCGAGCGGCAGGCCGTTGGCGATGCCCTTGGCCATCGTCAGGATGTCGGGCTCGACGCCGTAGTGCTCGATCCCCCAGAACTTTCCGCCCGTGCGCCCGAATCCCGTCTGCACCTCGTCGCAGATGAAGACGCCGCCGTACTTGCGGACGATGCCGACGGCGATCTCGAAGTACTCGGGCGGCGGCGTGATGAAGCCGCCCACGCCCTGGATCGTCTCCGCGAGGAAACCCGCGACGCGCCCCGTGGTCGTCGTGCGGATCAGCTCTTCGATGTCCTTCGCGCACGCGACGCCGCACGATGGGTACGTCAGCTTCAGCGGGCAGCGGTAGCAGTACGGCGAGACGGCGTGCTTGACGCCGGGGACTTGCGTCGGCAGCGGCCGCCAGGTCGAGTGCCCCGTCGCCGCCTGCGCGAGCATCGAGCGGCCGGCATAGCCGTGGCGCAGGGCGATGATCTCGGTCGCGCCGGTCGCCAGCTGCGCCAGCATGACGGCCGTCTCGTCCGCCTCGGTGCCCGTGGCCGACAGAAAGGACTGCTTGAGCCGCCCGGGGGTCAGGCGCGCGAGCTTCTCGGCGAGCTCGACCACCGGAATCGTCGGGTAGAGCGAGGAAACGTGGGAGAGCCTCGAGATCTGCGCGCGCACCGCAGCATTGACCTTCTCGTTGGCGTGCCCCACCGAGACCGTGAGGATGCCGCCGAAGAAATCGAGGTACTCGTTGCCGTCGGCGTCCTTGATCCGCAGCCCCTTGCCCTCCGTCAGGACGACGGGCTCCTCGTAGTACTGGATCGTCGCCGGGAGCATGTACTCCCGGTGCTTCTCGCGGACGCTCTTGCTGAGCTCGCTCGGCGGCGCCTGGGCCTTGATCGTGCTCATTGCGTCACTCCTGTCAGAACCACCTCGAAATGACGACCTTCTTGTCGGTGTAGAACTCGTAGGCGTCCCGTCCGTGGGCCTTCAGGTCCCCGAAGAAGCTGTCCCGCGCGCCGCCGAAGGGGAATTGCGCCATCGGGGCCGCAACGCCGATGTTGACTCCGACCATCGACGCCGTCGCCAGACGCGCGTACTCGCGCGCAGCCTTTCCGCTGGAGGTGAAGATGGAAGTCGCGTTCGCGTTCGGGTGCGCGTGCATCACGGCGATGGCCTCCTCGAGCGTCTTCACGGGCGTGATCGCGGCAACCGGTCCGAAGATCTCCTCGCGCCCGATCGTCATCGTCGGGGCGACGCCGTCGAAGAGCGTGGGCCCCAGAAAAAACCCGTCGGGCCGGTCGGCGACCGGGTTCTCGCGGCCGTCGAGGATGAGACGAGCGCCCTCGGCGATCCCCTTCTCGATGTAGCCGAGCACGCGTTGCCGGTGCGCGGCGCTGATCACCGGCCCCATCATGACGCCCTCGAGGGCGCCGTCGCCGACCTTGAGCGCCCGCGCCGATGCCGCCAACCGCTCCCGCGCCTCGGCGTGGACGCTGCCGACCGGGACGAGGACGCTGCCCGCGAGGCACCGCTCGCCGGCGCAGCCGTAGAAGGACTCCGTGATGACGCCCATCGCGCGGTCGAGGTCGGCGTCGGGCATGACGACGATGAAATTCTTCGCTCCGCCCAGAGCCTGCACGCGCTTGCCGGCATGGGTCGCGCGCCGGTAGACCGCCTTCGCCACGGCGGTCGAGCCCACGAAGGAAACGGCGCGGATGTCCGGGTGATCGCAGATCGCCTCGACTAAGGCCCGGCCGCCGTTGACGAGGTTGGCGACGCCGGGAGGCAGGCCGCTCCGCTCGAGGAGGCCCACGATGAGCCGCTGAGTCAGCGGCACCTGCTCCGAGGGCTTCACGATGAAGGTGTTTCCCGTCGCGACGGCGAAGGGCAGAAACCACAGGGGCACCATCGCCGGGAAGTTGAAGGGCGCGATCGCCGCGCACACGCCGAGCGGCTGCCGGATCACGTTGCAGTCGATCCCGCTCGCGATGTTCTCGGCGCCGTAGCCCATCATCAGCGACGGGGTGCCGCACGCGACCTCGACGCTCTCGATCCCGCGCCGCAAGCTCCCCCGCGACTCGTCGAGCGTCTTTCCGTGCTCGCGCGTCACCGTTTGCGCAATCTCTTCGAAATTCTCCTCGAGGAGCTCGCGGAAGCGGAACATCGCCCGCGCTCGGACCGGGGCGGGCGTGTCGCGCCATCCCGGAAACGCCCTCTTCGCCGCCGCGACAGCCGCGTCGAGGTCCTCGCCCGTGGACAGCGGGGTCCTCGCGATCACCTCGCCCGTGGCGGGGTTGTGCACGTCGAGGAACTCGGCGGTGCGCGAGGGGACCCACGCCCCTCCGACGAAGTTGGTCAGGACCTCCACGTTGCGGCTCCCCTCCCGGCGGCCGGGCGCCGAGACCGGGATTCTACTCGTCGCAGTCGGGACAGCCGAGGAACGGGATGCGCTCGCAGGGCGTCGGGTGCGCGTCGCCGGAGATGCCCGCCCAGGCGCCGCCGTGAGCGTGCCAGAGGTAGCACTCGAGCTGATACGCCTCGTTGGCGTCCTCGGCCAGGATCCAGCCGAAGAGGACGTTCGACCGCCCCGCCCGGGCGTACTGCAGGAGCCGCTGCCGCAGGTCCACGTCGTCGCGCCCCACGCGCTCGGCCACCTGGCCGTCCGGGCCCACGCTCTTCAGGAAATAGACGCCCGACCTGCCGGGAGGCACGGTGCGGGCGACGTTCGACTCGGTCAGGCGAATCGCCAGCCGGATACGGGCCGAGGGGGGAAGACCGGGGAAGAGAGAAAGCTGCGCCGCATTCGGGGGAGCCGGCTCGAAACGCTGCCGCCCGGCAAGCCTCATCGGGACATGAGTTTAGCAGGTTGCGCTGGGGTCAGGTCTGGCATTGCGCATTTTTGGGCGGCTGCATGGCGGAAGGCGAAAAGCCAGACCTGACCCCATCGCGGATCTTTCAGCGCCGCGACTTGCGCGGCGTGGGCCGGCGCGCCCGGCGATGCGGCAGGATGAGCATCTCGAGATCCTCCCGCACGCGCTTCTCGACGGCGCCTTCGCGGTCGACCGCCCAGGTCAGCAGCGACCCGTTCAACATCCCGTGGATGGCGCGGGCGAGACGGCGGGTGTCGCACGGCGCGAGCTCCCCCGTGGCGATCGCCGCCTCGAGCAGGCCGCGGATCTCGGCGCGCATGGCGTGCGCGTGCTGGAGAGCGAACCGGTGGAACTGCGGATCGGCCAGGTCCATCTGCAGGAAGGCCAGGCTGTTCGCGAGCGCCTCGGGCGTCTCCACCATGTGCGTCATGGTCGAGGCGACGGCGCTCAGGGCTGCCAGCGCGGAGTCGTGGTCGCGGCGGATCTCGGCGAACTGCCGGTTCACGGTCTCGGCGCCGTAACGGGCCACCGCGAGCAGAAGCCCGCGCTTCGAGCCGAAGCGCTGCATCAGGGTCGCGGGGGCGACTCCGGTCTCGCTCGACACGTCGGCCAGCGTCATCTTCGCCGGGCCGAGGCGGTTGATGACCCGCATGGTCCCCTCGAGGAGGTCTTCGTCGGACTTTTCGCGGGGCCTCGGAGACATCCGTTGATTATAAATGTTCGTTCATTTATGGTCCACCTGTTTCTCGGAGAGTGCCGAGGCCTGACCGGAGAGGAACCGGAAATGCGACAGAGGCCCCGTCCGTCGTAGAATCCCTCGGAGGTCAGCATGGGAGTCCGGATGCTTCGGTCGTCGGTGGTCGTCTTGTCTTTTCTGGTGGCGTCTTTTCCTGCGAACGCCGCGGAGCCGGCTCGGGAGGCCTGCCCCGCCATCGACCCGCCGGCGCCGGCGGCGCCCGGCGTGCGCCTTTTCGTCGATCCCGTGACCGGAAAGCGCCGCGCGCCCACCGCCCTGGAGTTGCGGCAGATCGCGGAGGAGCGCCGGCGCGCCCGCCGCGCGAAGGTCTCGGCCCTCGTGCTCGAAACGCACGCGGGCGGCATGAAGTCGGTCGACCTCGGCACCGCCTTCCTCATGGAGGTCGTGCTGGAGACGGGTCCCGACGGCGAGTCGCGCGCGCGGTGCGCCCCGGAGTCGGGCCGGACGGCCGCAGCGAGCGGCGTCCCCGCCGGGGAGATGGAGCCATGAGAACTCGCAGGGTCCAAAGCGCCGCCTCGACCCTGGCCGTGCTCGCCTGCCTCGCCGCGGCGCCGGCTCGCCGGGGCGAAGCGGCGACCATTGTGGTCGTCAACGGAAACCTTCCCGGAGTGGGCTTCAACGACCCCGCGCCCGCGACACCGGTCGGCGGCAACTCGGGGACGACGGTGGGAGAGCAGCGGCTGATCGCGTTCCAGCACGCGGCCGATCTCTGGGGCGCGTTGCTCGAGAGCCCGGTGGAGATCCGCGTCAGCGCCACCTTCGAAGCCCTGAGCTGCACGGCGAGCTCCGGCACTCTCGGCGCGGCCGGCCCGTCGC
>JBBDKM010000002.1:0-16774 GCA_040879385.1 Thermoanaerobaculia bacterium
ACAGGGAGCGGCGACCTGCTCGCCCTCGGCGAAATCGCGCGCGCCGGCGAGGTGGCTCGCGAGGTCGCGGGCCGTGATTGGGAAACCCGTGTCGGGGAGCTCGGGAAGAGTTTTCGGACGTGGACGAGTCCTTTTGTCACGGGTCGCGCCGCCCTCTCGTCCCGCGAAACTTGCTTTTTCGTCGCGGCCTCGATACCACTGGACGCGCAACGTGAGTGCCTGATGGTTCTTCCGCGCCTCGGAATGGGTCTCGTGCTCGGTTTTCTTCTGCTGCCGGCCCGGGACTGCGGCGAGGGGGCAGGCACCCGAAACTCCGCGGCGGCCCCGCCGGCGGCGTCCGCGGTCGAAGCTCCCGCCGCCCCGGCTCCCGCGCCGGCGCCCGATGCGTTCGCTACCTCCGTGCGCCCGGTCCTCCAGAGCCGCTGCGCGCCGTGCCACGAGCCGGGGGGCCAGATGTACGAAAGGCTCCCGTTCGATGACTCTCGGGTCATCGCCGCCCATCCGGAAGGGATTCTCAAACGGCTGAAGGCCGGAGAACGGGAAGCCGTCGAGAAGTGGCTCGCGAGCCTCCCGCCCGGGCCGTAGACGAACCGCGGATGCTCGCGACCGCAGTCTGAGTCGCGTGAGGTCCGCGAATCCCGAGTGTTGGCAGGGGGTAGAATTGGGGCATGCGGTACAAGGTCTCTGTCCAGCGTAGCGAAGAGGGCTTCAGCGTCTCGTGCCCGGGCCTTCCGGGTTGCTGGTCGCAGGGCGAGACGGAGGAGGAGGCTCTGGAGAACATCCAGGATGCCATTCGTGAGTATCTGGCGGCGGTTGAGGAGTCGCTAAAGAGCAAGGAAGTCCGGGAAGTCGACGTTACGATCTAGGCGATGCCGAAGCTGCCCGGTGTAAACCACCTGGACGTTATTCGGGCGCTGGAGAAGGCCGGGTTCAGGATTGTACGGCCGGGTGGGAAGCACGCGGTCATGACCGATGGTGTGCGGTTTCTCACGATCCCCAGGCATAACCCCGTGAACGCCTTCACGATGGGTGGCATCATTAGCGACGCTGGGCTAACGATTGAACAGTTCAAGAAGTTCCTGTGACCCTGGCGGCGAAGGCGGCGCCCGCGCCGAAAGCCCCGGACCAAAGGGTCGTTTTCGCTAACGAAGACGCCGGAAAGCGTGGGTTTTCACGGCGATCCAGACCTCGGCGCCGGGTTCGAGGCCGAGCTCCTCCGCGGCCGAGCCCGTGACGCGCGCCGTCCATTCCAGACCGGAAGCGGCGATCCGGATCCATGCGCTCGCTCCCGAGACCTCCCGCGACATCACCTTCCCCGGGTGGACGTTGCGGGCCGAGATTCCCACGAGTGGCCGCGTCGAGACGAGGACGTTCTCCGGGGCGACTGAAAAGACGGCGCGAACGGCCGGGTGCGCCGACTCGTCCGCGGGCACGGCGAAAAGCGCATCGCCCACGCGGAGCGACCCCGTTTCCCCTCGTCCGCTCTGCGCGCCGAGCGGTCCCGCGAGGATGTTGTCGAACCGGGCTTCCGGATCGACGAGCGACATGGAGGCAAGGGCTTCGTCGGGCGAGCCGGCGAAGACGACGGTTCCCTCCCGAAGGACGATCGCTTCGTGCGCCACCGCGCTGGCCTCGCCG
Source organism: Thermoanaerobaculia bacterium (assembly GCA_040879385.1). Lineage (GTDB taxonomy): Bacteria > Acidobacteriota > Thermoanaerobaculia > UBA5066 > Gp7-AA6 > DAHUXD01. The sequence continues at coordinate 1,639 of JBBDKM010000002.1, forward strand.
GCATTGTGCGTGACGTAGAGAAACGGGATCCGCAGCGTGTCCCGAACGCGAAGCAGGTACGGAAGGATCTTCCCTTTCAGCTCCGGGTCCACGGCCGCGAGCGGCTCGTCGAGGAGCAGAAGCCTCGGCTCGGTGGCGATCGCCCGCGCCAGGGCCACCCGCTGGCGCTCGCCGCCCGACAGCGTGGAAGGGTAGCGACCGAGCAGGCCGTCGATCTCGAGGATCGAGACGGCCTCCTGAAAGAGAGGCGCCCCGCCGGCCCGGCTCTTCATGCCGAAACGCACGTTGCCCGCGACGTCGAGGTGCGGAAAGAGGCAGGCGTCCTGCGGCACGTAGCCGATGCGGCGGCTCTCGGGGCGACGAAAGGCGCCCGCCGCTGTGTCCATCAGCGTCTCGCCTCCGACCGCGATGCGTCCCGACGCCTTCCGCCGCAGGCCGGCGATCGCCTCGAGCAGCGACGTCTTGCCCGAACCGGAGGGCCCCAGAATCGCCACCGTGTCGCCCGAGAGCTTCGCGGCGACGCGCAGCGGGAAGCGGGCGAGCGGCAGGATGATGTCGATGTCGATCATGCGGCGGTCCGACGTCCGCGCCGCCGAGTGAGCAATTCCGTCGTCCAAACGGCCGCGAAGGCGAGCACGACGACCACGCCCACGAGCCGCATCGCCGGGGCATCCTGGCCGATCTGGGTGCGGTGGAAGATCGCGAGCGCGAGCGTCTGCGTGCGCCCGGGGATGTTGCCGGCGATCATGATCGTGGCGCCGAACTCGCCCAGAGCCCGGGAGAAGGCGAGGAGCACTCCGGCGGCGATCCCGCGCCACGCGAGCGGCAGCGCGACACGGCGAAAGACCTCGAAGGGCCCCCGGCCGAGCGACCGGCCCATCGCGAGGAGACGGGGGTCGATCTCCTCGAAGGCGGCGCGCACCGGCCGGACGAGGAGCGGAAACGACATGACCGCGGTCGCGACGACGACGGCCTTCCAGGTGAAGAGCACCTCGACGCCCGCGCGATCGAGAATCCGGCCGATCGGGCCGGATCTGCGTAGCGCTTCGAGGAGCAGCAGGCCGACGGCGGTCGGCGGCAGGACGAGGGGCAGCGTGAGCATCGTCTCGACGAAGGTCCGGCCGGGCCAGGGCCGCGCCAGAAGCCAGGATGCCGCGATCCCGAACGGAAGAATCAGGAGCGTGGCGATCGCGGCCACGCGAAGCGTCAGAAGCAGGACCGAGAGATCGTCGGGCGACACGGCAGGCTACTTCGCGCCGCGGATGCGGAACCCGCGCCTGCGGAACTCGGCCCGCCCTTCCTCTCCGGCGAGGAAACGCACGAACTCCTCCGCGGCCTTCCGGTTGGCCGACGCGGCGAGCGGGGCCACCGCGTAGGCGATCTCCGGCCCGTCGGAGACCTCGAAAGCCACGCGGGCGGACTTCGCGACCGCGGCATCCGTCCGGTACACGATCCCGGCCGTCACGGCATCGCTATCGACGGCCGCGAGCGTCGACCGGGCATCCAGGGTCGGCACGAGGATCGGCCGGATCTTTTCCCAGAGGCCGAGGCCCTCGAGCCATTTCTTCGCATAGATGCCGACCGGTACCGAGTCCGGGTCGCCCACCGCGAGGCGGGGGAGGCGGCCGAGGTCCTGCGGGGATCGAATCTGGCGCTTCGAGGAAGCCGGCACGATCACGACCAGGATGTTCGACAGGAGCTCCCGCCGATCTTCCGCGTGCACCAGGCCTGCCTTCTCGAGTGCGTCCATCTTCGCGGTGTCGGCGGAGAAGAAGACGTCCGCCGGCGCGCCCGCCTGAATCTGCCGCGCGAGGTCGCTCGAGGCTCCGAAGGAGAAGGTCACGGGCCGGCCCGTCTTCGCCTCCCAGGCCTTGCCGAGGTCCTGGAGCGATTCCGTCAGGCTCGCCGCGCCGAACACGAGGATCTCCGGCTTCTCCTGCGGGCCGGCGCCGAGGGCCGCCAGCGCCAGTCCGATGAGCACGGCGAGTCCGCGGACCTGCTTCACGCTCGGATCACCATGACTTCGGTTGCCTTGATGAGCGCGTAGGCGGGCGAGCCGGACTTCAGGCCAAGCTGGCGCACGGCGGCCTTCGTGATGATCGCCGTCAGCGTCTGGCCTCCGACGTCGAAGGTGACTTCCGCGAGGAGGCCCGATTCCCGAACGCGGGTGACGATGCCGAGGAGCTTGTTCCGGCCGCTGATCGCCTCCAACCCGACGCCCGTGGAGGCACGGGGCAGGGGAGAGCCCGCCAGCCGTTGCACCTCGCTGCGGGGGATCCGGTGGTGTCCGCCGGGCGTTCGGACCGAGCGGATCCGCTTCTTGTAGATCCACTGCTTCACGGTCTGGTGGCTGACCCCGAGCAGTCGGGCCGCTTCGGCGGCGGAGACGGGGCCTTGCAGGTCGGGTCGCATGGAACTAACGACTATATACGAATCAATACGGTTCCAACCGGATCGGTCGGCCGCGTTCCTGCAAGCGCCGCGGATGCGTGAGGCGTCAGGGTCCCGGGGCCGGCGTCAGGGGCCGGAAGGGGGTCAATCTCTCAAGCTGAATCTCACCGTGACCGTCAGATACACGGGCACGGCGCGGCCGTTCCACGTCGCCGGCCGGTAGCGCCACTGGCGCACGGCTTGCGCAGCCGAGGCGTCGAGCAGCGGATTGGACGGATTTCAGGACGCGCACGTCCTGGACGTCGCCCGCCGCGGTGATCACCGCCTCCAGAATGAGCGTCCCCTCCAGGCGCGCGCATCGGGCCGCCTCCGGGTAGACCGGGTCCACCCGGGAGAGCAGCACGGGAGCCGTCACGTCGCCGCCCGGGCGCAGAATCACGTCGGATTCGCCGGGCGGGCCCACGCTTGGGACTTCGCCGGTGCCGCCCGGGGTCCCGAACGGGCTTCCCGGGCCCTCTGTCTCCGACCCGGACTCTCCCGGCCCGGTCGATGGGACCTCCGATCCCGACACGGACAGGTCGGGCGGAAGGAAAGCCGGCGGTTGCGGGTCATCGTCCCTGCGTGGAGGCGGGGCGTGCGTCGGAACCTGCTCGCCGCCGCCGGGCAGCGGTGGCGGAGGCGGGGGCGGCGAGAAGGTGGGGACGACCGCGATCCGCGTCTCCGGCTCCTCGGGCTCGCCGACGCTCCACGCCGAAGCGCCGACGAACGCCCCGATCAACAGGGCGTGGGCCGCCACCGCCAGGGGAAAACCGGCGCCTCTCCCCCGAAACCTGCGACTCTTCCTGGACTCGAGCAGCGTCGTGTCGAACATGACGGGCCCTCCTTGGAAGAGAGGACCCCGCAAGGGGCGGAGGAGTTCCGGGGTCCTACCCCTTGACGCAGATCACCTGCTTCAGGCGGGCGACGATCTCGACTAAGTCGGACGAGTTCTCGATCACCTCGCCGATCGGCTTGTAGGCGGACGGGATCTCGTCGAGGACCCCCGCATCCTTGCGGCATTCAACGCCTTCTGTCTGCCGCGCCAGATCCGCCGTCGTGAAGGTCCGCCGCGCCGCCCCGCGGCTCATCCTCCGCCCGGCACCGTGCGGCGCGCTCTCGAACGCCTCGGGATTGCCGAGGCCGCGCACGACGAAGCTGCCGGTGCCCATCGAGCCGGGGATGACGCCCATGTCTCCCTTTCGTGCTCGGATCGCTCCCTTGCGCGTGACGATGACGTCCTCGCCAAAGTGGCGTTCCCACGCGACGTAATTGTGGTGGCAGTGGATCGCCTCCGCCTGCTCGAAATCTCCGACGTCGTGCCGGAGGTCCTTCAGGACCTCGTCGAGCATGATCTGCCGGTTCCGCAGGGCGAACTCCTGGCACCATTGAAGGTCGGCGACGTACCGGCGGAACGGCTCCGAGCCCTCGCGGAGATAGGCGAGATCGGGATCCGGAAGCGGGGTGGAAGCCTTGCGCATCGCCTTCTTCGCCTCGTCGATGTGCTTCTCCGCCGTCACCTTCCCGATGTTGCGCGAGCCGGAGTGCAGCATGACCCACACCTTCGCGTCGTCCTCGTCGACGCAGACCTCGATGAAGTGATTCCCGCCCCCGAGCGTTCCGCACTGCAGAGCCGCCTTCTTGCGCTCCGCCTCCGAAGAGACGGACGGCAGGCGGGAAGAAGCCCCCTTGGCCATGAGCGCGGCGGCCCGGGGGTGCGGCTCCCGGCGCTGGTGGAAGCCGACGGGGATGCCGCGCTCGATCGAGTGGCGCAGCGTCGCGAGCTTGCCGTCCAGCCTGCCCGCATCGAGGCTGGTCTTGACGGCCGCCATGCCGCACCCGATGTCGACGCCCACCGCGGCCGGGCAGATGGCCCCCTTCGTCGCGATCACGCTCCCGATCGTCGCCCCCATGCCCCAGTGCGTGTCGGGCATCGCGGCCACGTGCTTGAACACGAAGGGAAGCGCGCCGGTGTTGACGAGCTGCCGGCGAGCCGACTCCTCGAGGTCGTCCGTCCAGACCTTGACCGGCACGCGGGATTGGAGGACCCTCCGGATCGGCATCGGCGTCAGCTTACGCCTTGGGGCCGGCATCCGGCCGCCGGTCGAACGAGCCAGACAGCCGTGGCGGGGCTAAGATCCAGAGAGGTCGGAAGGACGGGGTTACGAGAACGACTATTCGGAAACTGCAAGCGCCGGCCGCTTTCGCTGCCGTCTGGCTGCTCCTCGGCGGGCTCTCGGAGCTGGTCGTGCCGAACGTCATTCTCCGTGGCCCTCCTGCGCCGTCTCGACATCCGGAAGCGGATCGCGTTCCGGGACGCGTTGCGCGATTGGCCGCGGATCCAGCGCGAGTTCCCGGCGCTGACGCAGGAGCAGTGCCTGGAGAGCATGCACGTCGCGACCCCGCGAGGTCGTATCCATTCCGGCTTCGACGCGTATCGGGCTCTGGCATGGGCGTTGCCGCTCGCCTGGCCGGTCGCGCCGTTCCTCTACGTGCCCGGCGTGCCGTGGGTCGGGCGGCGCGTGTACGCGGCGGTCGCGGCGAGAAGGCGCCGGCTCGGCTGTCCCGTCGCGCCCGGCACGACGCCGGCCGTCTCAGGTCCGGGTTCGGGAACGATTGGAGCCGACGACCGGACTTGAACCGGTGACCTGCGGTTTACGAAACCGCTGCTCTACCAACTGAGCTACGTCGGCTCGGAGCCGGAGCGGCGGATCTTACGGAATGCGCGGCCCGGCGTCAAACGCGGAGGCTAGTCGAACTTGACCGAGACGATCTTCGAGCAGCCCGGTTCCTCCATGGTCACGCCGTACAAGACGTCGGCGGTTTCCATGGTCCGCTTGTTGTGCGTGATGGCGATGAACTGGGTCTCGTCGGTCATGTCGCGCAGGAGCCGCGTGAAGCGGTCGATGTTCGCCTCGTCGAGCGGCGCGTCGACCTCGTCCAGGATGCAGAAGGGCGACGGCTTATAGCGGAAGATCGCCATCAGAAGCGCGATCGCGGTCAAGGCCTTCTCCCCGCCCGAGAGCAGCAGGATCGACTGGTTGCGCTTGCCCGGCGGATGGGCGTCGATCTCGATGCCGGTCTCCAGGATGTCGGTCTCGTCGAGGAGCTTCATCTCGGCCGAGCCGCCCTGGAACAGCCGCTCGAACATCTGCTTGAAGTTCGCGTTGATCGTGTGGAACGCCTCGGCGAAGCGCTCCGAGGAGGTCGCGTTGATCTTCCGGATCGACTCCTGCAGCTCCGCGATCGAGCGGAGGAGGTCGTCGCGCTGCGTCGTGAGGAACACGAGGCGCTCGGACATCTCCTTGTGCTCCTCGAAGGCGAGCACGTTGACGGGACCCAGGCGCTCGATCGAAGCGGCGAGCTCGGCGACCTCGGCCTCGAGCGCCGCGATGGCCTCGGCGGAGGTGTCGGCCGGCGGCTCGAGAGCCTCCGGGGCGACGCCGAACTCTTCGCGCGCCTGCGAAATCAGGTGCTCGAGGTCGGAGGCACCGCGGGTGGCGGTGACCTCCGCCTCGAACCGCGCTTCGCGCGCGGCATCGAGCGCGGCGCGGTCGGTCCTCGTGGACGCCTCGGCCGCCTCGACGCGCGCCGCGGCGTCCCGCGCGGTCTCGACGGACGCTCCGTGCCCGGCGGACTGCGTTTCGCGGGTGGCGAGGTTGTCCTTCAGGCGCTGCCGCGCGCCCGTCTCCTCCTCCCCGAGCTCCGCGGCGCGCGCGGCGATGCGCGTTTCTTCCTCGCAGGCCTCGGCGAGCCGGCGCTCGAGCGTCGAGTGCGCCTCGCGCAGCATGTCGCGGGCCGCCTCCATGGCGCGGCGCCGCTCGGCGGCGACCTCCGCCTCGGTGCGCCGGTGCGCGAGCTCCTCGGCGGCCGACATGGCGACTGATCGGGCCTCCGACAGCGACGCGGAGAGCGTTGCGACCTTCTGGTGCGCGGCGTCTTCGGCGCCGGCCAGGCGGCGCTCCTCCTCCTCGAGGCTGCGGCGCCGCGTGTCGAGGCCCGCCGCCTCGTCCCGGAGCGCGCACTGTTCCTCCGCGAGAACGTCGCGCTCTCGGCAAAGGCGGTCGCGCTCGGCGAGCCTCTCGTCCAGACGCGCCGCGAACGCCCGGTTGCCGGACTGCGCCTCGCGCTCCTCTTCCCGCAGCGGCGGCAGCTCTGCTTCCCGCGCCTGGCGCGCGGCGCGGAGCTCCTCGAGGCGCCCCTCCGCCGCCTCGAGATTCCGGCGGGACTCGCGGAGCCGTTCCCGCAGAACGTCCTCCTCGCGGCGCAGGGCGAAGAGGCCGGAGGCCTCCGCCGAGGGTCCCGCGACACGCACGACGGGTCCGCGGACCACTTCCCGTCCGCGCGTGACGAACGTCGTACCCGGGTGACGCTCGGAAAGCGCCAGCGCATCCGCAAGCCGCTCGACGAAGGCCGTGGGCGGCAGGGCGGCCTTCTCGGCGTTGGAGAGGCTCGCGTGGCCCTCGAGCACGTCCTCCCAGCCGAGGCAGCCTCCGATCTCGGCCTGCCGCGTGTCCTGCCGCCAGTCGGCGCGAACGATCCGCGCGGCCGAGAGCGGCCGCATGGCGTCGACCGCGCGCATCACGTCGCCGGCGGCGAGCAGGGCGTCCGAATCCATTCCGAGCACGAGGCCGACCGCGTCCTCCCATCCCGCGCGGGGCCGGATGCGATCCGAGAGCGCGCCCTGCTCGGAGAGGCCCGCTCCCCGGAGCGCCGCGCGCACCTCGTCCACGCCGAGCTCGCGGGCGCGCAGCGTCTCGAGAAGCGCGGCCAACCGGTGCTCGAGCGCTCCCGCCGACGCGCGGGCCGCCTCGCGCGAAGTCTCGGCCTCCTCCAGGCGCAGAGTGGTCGAGGCCAGAGCGTCCTCGACGTCGGCGACTCGCCGGGACGCCTGTGCCGCGGCCTCGAGCAGGCGCGACGCCTCCGTTTGGGCTTCGGAAGCCCCTGCCTCGCGGCCCGCGAGCTCCTCGGAGATCCGGGCGGAGGTCCCGAGGAGGCGCGAGAGCGAGGCAGTCACGCGCTCGGCCGCGAGGTCCACCTCGTGCCGTGTGTTGCGGATCGCGACCCGATCGCCTGCCGCCGCCAGGGCGAGGTTGCGCGTGTCCTCGAGCTCCCTCTCGCGCGCCGCGCACAGCAGGGCGGCCTCGGAGGCTCTCTGGTCGGCCTCCTCGCGCGCGAGCGATTTCGCGCGGGCCTCGGCGACGCTGCGCGCCAGGCGCTCCTCGAGTTCCGTCAGGTCCCTGGCCGCGCGCGCCTGCTCGGCGGAGAAGTCGCGGCCTTCGCGCTCGATCGCGGTCCGGCGGGCCGCGAGGTCCATCGCGGCGCGCCGGTTGGACTCCAGGAGCGCGTCGTCCCGCGCGATCGCCGACTCGAGCGACGCCAGGGCCTCCCGCAGCGCATCGCGCCCCGCCGCGGCATCCGACGCCTCCAGCCGCGCCGCCGCCAGCCGGGACTCCGCGCGGGCCAGAGCGGCCGCGGCCTCGGCTTCGCGGTCCCGGCGCTCGTCGCGAAGTCTTTCGGCCGCGGCGAGCGCCTCGCCCAGGAGATCGGCGCGGGCCCGCAGGAGCGACGCCCGGCGCTGCCGCAGCAGCTCCGACTGCTCCTTGTAGCGCGCCGCCCGCGATGCCTGCCGCTTCAGCGACGTCACGTTGCGCTCGATCTCCGCGATGATGTCGGAGAGCCGCAGCAGGTTGCCCCTGGTCTCCTCGAGCTTGCCCTCGGCCAGGCGCTTCTTGAGCTTGTATTTCGTGATTCCGGCGGCCTCCTCGATCAGGCGCCGGCGGTCCTGAGGCTTGGTCGAGAGGACCTGGTCGATGCGCCCCTGCTCGATGACGGAGTAGGCGCGCACGCCGAGTCCCGTGCCGAGGAGCTGGTCCTGAATGTCGCGCAGGCGGACCTGCTTGTCGTTCAGGAAGTACTCGCCTTCTCCGTCGCGGTAGACGCGCCTCCCGATGCGGAGCAGGCCGTTGTCGTCGCCTTTGTCGCCGTCGCCGTTGGACGCCGAAAGCGTCAGGATGACTTCGGCCATGCCCAGGGGGCGCCGCTTGCTCGAGCCGTTGAAGATGACGTCGTCCATCTTCTCGCCCCGCAGCGCCCGCGCGCTCTGCTCGCCCAGCGCCCATGCCACCGCGTCGCAGATGTTGGACTTGCCGCAGCCGTTGGGCCCGACGACGGCCGTCACGGCGCCCGGGAAGGAGAGATCCACCTTCTCGTAGAAGGACTTGAAGCCCGAGATTTCGACGCGTTGGAGCCGGAGCATCTGCAAAGGAATGTAGCAAATGGCCCCGGGGATTAGCCACAACTTATTGGGGTGCCCGCGCGGCCGGAGCACAACCCGTAGCCGGTCCCGTGAGTCCCCACGCCCCGGCGTGACCATCGGTGTTGCTAGGATCGGGCCCGCATGAAGTCCGCCATCGAGATCGCCCAGGAAGCGAAGTTGCGTCCCATCGAGGAGGTCGCGCGCTCCGCGGGAATCCATCCGGACGACTTCATCCCCTACGGCCGGGACAAGGCAAAGGTCTCGGTCGCCGCCATCGCCCGCGCCGAGGGGCGCCCGGAAGCGCCGCTGGTGCTCGTCTCCGCGATCACGCCGACCCCGGCGGGGGAGGGCAAGTCGACCACGACCGTGGGCCTGGGCCAGGCGCCCAACCGCCTCGGCAAGCGCGCCATTATCGCGCTGCGCCCGGCGGCTCTACGGGGCCGGGGGCGTGTCCTTCTCGAAGGAGGCGGAGCAGAGGCTCGCCCGATACGAGAAGCAAGGCTTCGGGAACCTCCCCATCAACATCGCCAAGACACCGTACTCTTTCTCGGACGATCCGCGGAAAGGCGGACGGCCGTCCGGCTTCACGCTCCACGTGGACAAGACGCGCCTCTTCGCCGGCGCGGACTTCGTGGTCGCGATCTGCGGGGACATCATGACGATGCCGGGCCTGCCGAAGAAGCCCGCAGCCGAGACGATCGACGTGGACGACGACGGCCGGGTGTCCGGCCTCTTCTGAGACAACCGCGATGCGCAATGTGACCGCGGGTCGCACAGACGGCATCGACGTGTGTTGCGCTCGCGGTCAGTAAGTGTATAAAGTCCACCGCCTAGGGAGTTCCTCATGTTGACACTCGAAGTTCGCCGAAGGCCCGGCGCCGGGGCCGAAATGCACCGGGTCACAGGCTCGACCGCAACCGTCGGCGCCTCGTCCGGAAACGAGATCGTCGTTCGCGCCCGCGGCGTCTACGGGCGGCACCTGAGGCTCTTCGAGCGTGAAGGGGCCTTTCACATCGACCTGTTCAAGGGGATCGAGGCCGTGCAGGTCAACGGCCGCGAGTTCTTCGGCGGCGCCATCTCTCCCGGCGACCGCATCACGATCGGCGAGGCGACGCTCACGGTCGTCGAGGCGGCGCCGGTGATACGCCCCACGCCGATGAGGGAGATTCCGACAGGCGACACCGCAGTCCCGCCTGCCGCGGCTGCCGACCCCGGCCCCGCGCCGGCCATCCTGCCGGCCCTGCCGATCACCGAGGTGGAGTACCGCGGGCTTCGTGTGGCCGCCTATCGTCTGTGCCGCGCGGCCCGCTCTCCCGAGGACCTCGCCACCGAGCTGACGGACTTTCTCGACCGCGAGCTGCCCCCGTCCGAGTGGGCCGTCGGGGAGTTCTCGGCGAGCGCCGGATTCCGGCCCCTCGCGTCCACGTTCCGCGAGAACCCGATGCTTCCGCCGCGGATGGTCCAGGAGCTGCGCTCGGGCGAGCGCCTGTCGCGCGCCGAGACCGTGACCGGCGTGCTCACGCTGATCATCGAGCCGGCCGGCGACGGCGGCGGGTGCGCCGGGATTCTCGTGCGCGAGTCGCCGCGCCTGGCCGCGCGCGCCGTGCTCTTCCTGGAGGAGCTCGTGCAGGTCGCCGGGATCGCCTTCGCCGGCATCGCGAGCGAGGCGGGCGGCGAGCCCGCGGTCCGGCAGACGATCGAAGTGCCGACTCCGCCGGCGGGCCCGGTCGCCGAGCCGAGCCTCGCCGAGACGGTGCTCCGCCAGACCGACGACCTGAAGAAGATCGTGGAGACGGTCGAGCGCGAGGTCATCGACCGCGCGATGCGGAGGGCCGAGGGCAACCAGAGCCGCGGCGCGCAGGTCCTCAACATCTCCCGCGGTTCGCTCATCGCGAAGCTCAAGGAGTTCTCGATCCCCGACTACCGGTATCTACGGCGGGAGCGGGGCCGGCGGTAAGGCGGGCACAGCCCGGCCACTACGCTCGGGGGGGGCCTTGCGGCCACCCGTCCGTCCGCCCCAGTCCCCACCACAGCGCGAACGGCGCGGCGAAGCGGCCGGCGATCTCGTAAAAGTGAAAGCCCGCCGCCCAGAAGTTGCGGGCAAAGGCGCCGTAGTGGGCCTCGCTCCACAGCCCCAGCCGCGTCGCGTAGAGCGCCTCGATCTGGAAGACGAGCGCCAGGACGTGGATTGCCCACAGCGCCGCCGCGGCCACGCAGAAGCGGCCGACATTCCGGGAGGAGAGCGGGTCGCGGCCGAGCGCGAAGAGCGCGGTCAGAATCACGAAGTTGAAGTGCAGACCGCCCGCCGGAAGTCCCGGACGCGGCGAATCGGGAGGGAAGTCCGCGCGGTCGACGCGGAACTCGCCCGGCGAGACCGAGAGGCGAGTGACGGCCGGGCTCTCGAACGCGCGCAACAATCGTTCGGCCGGCGCGGCGATCGCGTGCGCGTAAGGCGTGGAGAACGCGAACCACACGAAGAGGCCCGCTCCGAACCCCAGCCCGAGACGCAGGACGGCCCCGCCGTCGAGCCGGAGCGGGGGGGCGCCCCCGTCAGCGGCCCCGCGTCCGGCCATCTTCCGCGGCGACGGCCGCGGGCCGTCTCTGTTCGCGCGAAGCCCACAGGAGGAAGAGCAGGACGCCGCACAGCACCACGATCGACTGCCAGAGCACCGTGTGCGAGGAGGAGAAGAGCGCGGGCCGGTGCGCGCCGATCCAGAAGAGCGAGACCACGCGCACCAGGTTGATGGCCTGGATCGCGGCAAGGCCGAGAAGGAGCCCGAGGAGGCGGCGCTTCCAGGGAGCCGGGAAGGCGAGCACCGCGGAGCCGAAGAGCAGGGCCGTCTCGACCCCGTTGCAGCCGTTCTCGATGTTGACGGCGAACCGGGGGGAGCGGATCTCCGTGCCGGACACGGCGACACTTTCGCCCAGCAGGTCCAGCACCGCGGCCGAGACGCGGGCCACGCCGGCGGTGAAAGGCACGATCACGGCGTCGTTGACCGGCCGGGAGGCCACGAGGAAGTAGGAGGCGACGAGCAAGGCGAGGAACCTGCCGAGAAACCCGAGGGAGTGGCGGTTGGCCGACGCGGCGGGCTTCTCCTTCGTCATCGCACCGGATCGTCCAGAGAGTCCTGGTACTCGAGGATCGAGGCGCACATGGCCCGCAGCCCGGCGGGCAGCGTCAGGAGCAGCTCGCCCGCCGCGTTGACGACGACCTGCTCGGTCTCGGCCGAGGCCAGGAGCTCACCCGTCTCGCTCCGGATCTCGTAGTCCATGACGAAGCGCGCGACGCTCGGCGCCTGCAGCCGCGCCGTGACCCGGATGGTCTGGTCCGGCCGCGCGGGCGCCCGGTACTTGAGCGCCAGGCGCGTGATCGGCACGCGGTAGCCCATCTCGAGCGCGCGGGCGGCCGTGAAGCCGAACTTTCCGGTCAGGGCCTCGCGGGCGTGCTCGAGGTAGAGCACGTAGTGGCCGTGCCAAACGACGCCGTACGGATCGCACTCGGCGAACCGCACGGGGATGTCCAGGGTCAGCCCCTTCAGAGGCGCCGCGGCGCGGACGGAGGCGGTCACGAGGCCGATTCCATCACGGCCGCGAAGAAATTTCCGCCGGCGCCGAAGGAGTTGACCAGGGCGCAGCGGCTCGAGCCGTCCGCCAGGGCCCGGGCGGCCGCCACGAGCTGGGCCCCTCCGGCCGCCGCCATCTCGCCGATCGCGTCCTTGACGGCGATCGCGCGGGGCACCGCGTCGCCGAAGATCGCGCCGATGGCCGAGGCTTCCGCCCGGTCCATCTCCGCGACTCCGTCGCGGGAGGGAAAGGTGAGATCGATCCGCCCGGGCTCGACCCCGGCGTCCTCGAGCGCTCCGCGCATCGCGCGCGCCATCGCCGCCGCGTCGGGCGCGAAGCGGTAGGGCTCGGAGGGCACGCCCGCGGTGCCGAGTCCCGACAGGCGCGCCAGGGGCCTGGCGCCGCGCGCGAGGGCCGACGCCTCCTCCTCGACGAGGACGACAAAGGCGCCCTCGCCCTGCACGATGCCCGAGGCGCGTCTCTCTCCGCGCAGCGCCCCCACCCGGTCGAACCCCATCGCGTAGAACTCGTTCCACTCGTCCACGGCGCCCGCGAGCATCGCCTTCGCGCGGCCGGAAGCGAGGGCGAGCGCCGAGAAGAGCAGGGCGTTCAAGGCCGATGGGTCCTTCTGCGTGATGGTCACGTTGGGTCCGTAGATCTTCAGCTCGATCGAGACCTGAGAGGCCGGGGCGTTGGCCACGGTGTTGGGGAAGTGAAAGGGGGGAGCGGCCTCGGGCGACTCGAGGATCAGGACCTTCAGAAACTCGGTCAAGGCGCCGGCCCCGGCGGAGCCGGTCCCCATGGCGATTCCGATCGACTCCGGGGCGTCGCCGACGCGGAACCCGGCCTCCGCGACGGCCTGCGAGCACGCGATGAGCGCGAACTGGCTGCCGCGGTCGAGGCGTCGCGCTTTCATGGCCGGGATCTCGGGCTGGGGAGAGAAGCCGTCGTAGCGGGCGACGTGCGTGGCCTGCAGGCTGCCGCGCTCCTCGGGGCGGAACGGCCGGATCGCGCTCTCGCCGGCGCACAGGCGGCGGAAGAACTCCTCCGGCGTGCGGCCGAGCGCAGAGACCGCGCCGGTCCCGGTCACCAGCCCGCGGGAGGCCATCAGGGCGCGGAACCGTCGTAGCGCGCGAGCACGACGACCGAGCTGTTGCCGCCGAAGGCGAAGGAGTTCGACAGCGCCACGTCCACGGGCATGTCCCGGGCCGTGTTGGGCACGTAGTCGAGGTCGCAGGCGGGGTCGGGGTTCTCGTAGTGGATCGTCGGGGGGACCTTTCCGTCGCGGACCGTCAGCGCGGTGGCGACCGCCTCGATCGCGCCGGAGGCGCAGAGGCAGTGGCCGATCATGGACTTGATGGACGAGATCGGGATCTCCCGTGCGCGCCCGCCGAGCCCGGCCTTCAAGGCCGCCGTCTCGGCCGAGTCGTTCTGCGGCGTCGCCGTGCCGTGCGCGTTGACGTAGTCGACCTCCTCGGCGTTCACGCCGGCGTTCTCGAGCGCGGCCCGGATCGTGCGTCCGCCGGCCCCCCCCCCGAGGGGTCGGGCGCCGTCATGTGGTACGCGTCGGAGGTGACGCCGTAGCCGCGGAATTCCGCCACGATCGGAGCGCCCCGCCGGCGCGCGCGCCCGGCTTCCTCGAAGACCAGGATGCCGGCGGCCTCGCCGATCGAGAGCCCCTTGCGCTCGCGGTCGAACGGGCGGCAGGGCTCCGGGTCGACAGAGCGCAGGGAATTGAAACCGCCGTAGGTGAGGCGGGCGAGGACGTCGGAGCCTCCCGTGACGACGACGTCGGCGAGGCCCGCTCGGATCGCGTCGAAGGCGTAGCCCATGGCGTTGGCCGACGACGAGCACGCGGTCGTGATCGTGGATTTGATGCCCTCCAGACCGAAGCGCTGCGCGACCCGGTCGGTGATCGAGTCGGGAAGGTGGTTCAAAACCTTCGACGGCCGCCCCTTGCGGCCCCGCAGGTACAGCGCGAAGAAGGCCTCGGAATCGATCAGGCCGGAGGTGCCGCCGCCGAGGATCACGCCCACGCGCGCGGGGTTCTCCCGCGCCAGGTCGAGTCCCGAAGCCGCGATCGCTTCGCGCGCGGCCGCGACCCCCATGCGGTCAGCCCGCGACATCCGCCGCCTCTCTCCGGGCGTCAGGAACGCGTCCGGGATCTCCGTGACCTCGGCGGCCGTCTGCGTGCGGTAGGCCGCGGGGTCGAAGAGCGAGAACGGCCGGATCCCGCACACGCCCTCGAGCAGGTGCGCCCAGAAATCGGGGAGCGAGCCGCCGATCGCGGTCACCGCTCCCATTCCGGTGATGACGACACGGCGATTTTCGGTCACGGGTCGATTCTGACATAGGGGACGGAGCTCCGCGGACGGCCGTGTTGACAGCTACGGCATAATCGCGCCGATGACCGACGAACGCGTCGACTGGCACACCTACTTCATGAACATCGCGCGGCAGGTGTCGACGCGCTCGACCTGCCCCCGCAAGCACGTCGGCGCCGTGATCGTGCGCGACAAGACGATTCTCTCGACCGGCTATAACGGCTCGATCCGCGGGCTCCCGCACTGCTCCGACGTCGGGTGCCTGATCGAGGACGGCCACTGCGTCGCGACCGTCCACGCCGAGGCCAATGCCATCATCCAGGCCGCCAAGAACGGCGTCTCGATCGAGGGCGCCGAGCTGTACACGACGGCCAGCCCCTGCTGGCCCTGCTTCAAGCTCATCGCCAACTCGGGCCTGTCCCGCGTCTACTTTGGCGAGTTCTACCGCGACGAGCGCTCAATCCGGGTCGCCCGCGACGCCGGGATCGAGCTCGTCGACCTGGCCGCGGCGGCGACCTAATCGAGGTTAGACGCGCCAACGAGGCCTTGACACATATACGCC
>JBBDKM010000002.1:16874-52067 GCA_040879385.1 Thermoanaerobaculia bacterium
CTGTGGTCATCCTCGAGACTCGCGTGTTCACGGCGCGAATCGAGGACCTGCTGAGCGATGAGGAGTAACGGGCACTTCAGGTCCATCTGGTCCGGCGCCCGACGGCGGGCGATGTCATCCCTGGAACGGGCGGTCTGCGGAAGGTCCGCTGGGGCTCGAAGGGTCGTGGAAGGCGCGGGGGTTGTAGGGTGATCTATTTCTGGCATCCGGCCTCGAGTCGGCTCTTGATGCTCTTTGCTTTCTCGAAGAACGAGAGGGCAGACCTTGGGGCTGACCAGAAGAAGCTGTTGAGGCAGATCGTTGAAGCGGAGTACCGATGAAGGAAGAGCTGTTCGAGGAGCTTCGTCAGAGCGTACAGGAGGGTGGTGGGATTCTCGGGGGGCGGCGCAAGCCTTCCCGGGCGTTTCAGGTCGGCGAACCTGACGTGCGCGCAGTTCACAAGGGATTCCGGCTGAGTCAGTCGAAGTTCGCAGCGCTGATGGGCATCAGCGCGGGCACCCTGAGGAACTGGGAGCAGGGGCGTCGCAAGCCGGAGGGCAGCGCCAGAATCCTTCTGAGGATCGTGGCCAAATACCCTGAGGCGGTTCTCGATATCGTTCGCACGACCGGGTCGCGGCGGCACTACGAAAAGCAACTCATCAAGCGATAACACCCCATCTCAGCCCCCGCAGCAGGTGAGCTTACGGCTCGGCGGGCGCCTCGCCCGGCGCCAGGATCCTCAGGCACTCCTCGAGGTAGCCCTTGGAGGTCGCCGAGAGCTGGAAGAAGCGGCAGCCGAGGCCGCGGTCGGGCTCCTTGCCGACGCGCACGATCATGGCCTCGGCGACGACCGTGCGCACGCCGTGCTCGACCGGCACGTCGAACGAGACCTCGAGACGAGCCCCGATCGGCTGGCGGACGTCGGTCCGCACGAAGAAGCCCCCCCGCGAGAGGTCCCGGATGGTCCCGGTGTGCTGGAGCCCGTCGCGCCAGAAGGTGACGGACCAACCCACGGCCGAGCGTGCCTCCTCGCGAGGCAGGACCTGCAGATAGCGCCGCAGGGTCGCGAAGAACGCCTCGGGGTCGAGCGGGGTCGCGAGGCTCGCGTCGGCGCCGGCCCGGCGGGCCTTGTCTTCGATCCCGGGCGGGCCGACGAGGACGATGGGGGTGCGGGCAAAGGCGGGGTCGGCCTTCAGTACCCGCGCGAGATCCAGGCCTGTCATCCCCGTCATCTGCGCGCTCACGACGACGAGCTGAGGTCGCTCCCGGCGCGCGAGATCGAGGGCCTCGGTCCCGCCGGCGGCAAACAGGGCTTCGCAGCCTGTCCGCCGGAGAACCTCCTCGGCGGCGCCGCGGAAGAGCCCCTGGTCGTCGACGAGGAGAATCGCGGGCATCTGTCGAGGAATTATACGAGACCGTCGAGCGTCACGAGAGGGGAGCGTCGCTAGACCACCCGGGGGCGCAGCACGACCTCGCCGTGGATGACGTTGGGCGGCGAGGTCAGCACGTACATCAACGCGCGTACGGCATCCTCGACCGACAGCATCAGAGGCCGTTCGAGGATGGGGCGGAACCGGTCGAAGAACTCCGTGTCGACGGATCCGGGGCAGATCGACGTGGCCCGGACGTTCGCGTCCTTCAACTCGGCCGCGAGCGCGCGCGTGAAGCCCACGAGGCCCGACTTCGCGGCGCAGTAGACCGTGCCCTCGGCGAACCCCTCGAGGCCGGCGATCGACGAGATGTTGACGATGTCCGACGGCGCGCTGCGCAGGAGCGCGTGCAGAGCCGCCTGCGTCAGGTAGATGGCGGCGTTGAGATCGGTCTCCAGCATCTCGGCGATCTCCGAGCGCTTGGTCTCGAGCAGCGGGGCCCGGTAACCGACGCCGGCGTTGTTGATCAGAATGTCGATGTGCTTGTACCGCGCGAGCACGACGTCCACCAGGTCGTAGAGCGCCGGCACGACGCGCAGGTCGCAGACGTGGTAGGCGGCCTCGCCCCCGGAGTCCGCGATCTCTCGCGCGGCCTCGCGCAACCGGTCTTCGCGCCGGGCGACGAGGAAGACGTTCGCGCCCGCCTCTGCCAGGGCGATCGCGAACGCGCGTCCCAGGCCCGAGGACGCGCCCGTGAGGAGGGCGACCTTGCCTTTCAGGGATTGCCCGGCCACGGGGAGACGCTATCATTCCGCCCTCGCATGGACACGATCTCCCACGGCTTCGCAGGCTCCGTCTTCGCCCGCGCCCTGGCGGAGCGCCCGGGAGCGCGCGCCGCGCTCATCCTCGGGACAGCCGCCGCCATGATTCCCGATCTCGATTTCCTCTTCTTTTCCAACCGCCTCGACTATCTGCGCGACCACCGCGGCTGGACGCACTCGTTTCTCGTCCTGCCGTTCCTGGCCCTGGCCATCGCCCTCTCGGCAAAGCTCTTCCTGCGGCGAGCCCGGGTGCTCACGCTCTGGGTCTTCGCCGTGGTCAGCCTGGCGTCGCACATCCTCTTCGACTGGATCACCTCCTTCGGCACCATGTTCTGGACGCCGATCTCGCGGACCCGCTATTCGCTGGACTGGGTCTTCATTCTCGACCCCATCTTCACGTCGATCGGGCTCGCGAGCATGGTCCTCGCCGTCGTCTTTCGAAGGCACGGGCGGCGGATCGCGGCGGCCGGCGCCGTGGCGCTCCTCGTCTACCTGTGCTTCTGCGCGATCCTCCACGCGCGGGCGCTCGCGAACTGGAAGCGAATGGATCAGCCGCCGCCCGGGGTCCGCGTCGCCGTGCTGCCGCAGTTTCTGTCGCCCTTCCGCTGGATGGGCATCTCCGAGCACGACGGGGAGATCCACGTCGCCTTCTTCGACATCGGGCCCTTCGCGCGCGGCGCCGAGAATCCGCAGCCTCCGAAGAAGTGGACCGAGATCCTCCAGAGCGTGTCGGACTACTACCCGCCCCCCGAGCGGGCTCGGATCCAGCGGTTCGCGCGGCCCCCGGGCTCGCCCGCCCTGGCGGCGGCGCGCGCGCTGCCGGACTGGAGCGTCTACCTCGCCTTCGCGCGGTTCCCGCTCGAGACGGTGTACCCCGGCAAGGACGGGGGCGCCGAGGTCATCGTGCAGGACCTTCGGTTCCTTCCGTGGTTCACCGGGCCCTGGGAGCGGGGAGGTAACGAGGGAATCCGGCGGCAGCCCTTCGTCTACCGGGCGCGCTTCGACTCCGCGCTAGAGCCGCTCGAGAGCGGCTTCGTCCGCGACGGGCGGCGTTGAGCCCGCCACGTACGAGTACTCCGGAGACGGCGCCCGCGTCAGCGCTTCCGAGACGGCCGCGTAGTAGCCGACCTTGATCAGGAGCCGCGCGAAGACGAAGACCTGCTGCGCCAGGATCAGCGGCACCAGGGCGAACCGCGCTTCTCCGCCGGCGGAGGGATCGAGCACCAGCCAGATCGCGTACAGCCCGGCCGTCACCGCGGCGTAGAGCCCGAGGATGCCGAGCAGCCGCAGGGGCCGGGCCAGCGCCCCGCCGATCCCGAAGAAGAACCGCGATACGGGCGGTAGGTCCGGGCGCGCGACCCAGACGGTGCGGACGGCATCGGCCAGCAGCTTGATGACCGCGAGCGCCAGGAGGAGGGCGGCCAGGCGCAGGGCCGTGACGGCGAGGGCGGCCTGTTCGGTGTGGAGCTCCCGGACCCGGTCCCGAAGGGCTTCGCCGGATCTCACGTAGATCCACTCGTACGCGGCGAACGCGGCCCCGAAGGCCGCGAAGGTGAAGACCAGGAAAGCCGGCATGCGGCGCATGCCCTCGCGCCCGAACGTGACGAGCGAGCTGTGCGGTTCCTTCAACGCGCCCAGCATGCCGCCCAGGCCGAAGGCGTGGAGAACGATCGCCAGGAGGGCCAGGGAGAAGGCCGTCGCGCCGACGCCGCGCAGGCCGGACAGCTCGGACCAGCGGATGCCCTCCGGCGAGAGCAGCCGCGTGGCGAGCTCGGGGAAGTTCCCGAGGAGATCGGGATGCACGCGCCGCACGGTTTCCCACCAGCCATAGTCGGGATTGGCCACCATCTCGTCGGCGGCGGGGGAATGGTCGAGCAGCGCGTGGAGAGCGTTGGAGATCGGCAGGATGACCACCGCGGCGAGCATGAGCTGGATGAGCCAGAGCGCCAGGGCGAGATAGGGCTTGCTCAGCGAGAGCTTCAGGCCCCGGAGGAAGCAGGCCGCCGCGCGGGGCCCAAGGCTCACCAGGCCACCGTGAGGAAGTCGATCATGTTCTGGATCCAGAAAACGGCGCGCGAGGTCCAGCGCGTCGCGGCGCGCGGGTCGCCCACCGGCCGGCGGCCGTTGTTGGTCCGGTCGGTGTCGAGAAGGATTCTCTCCTCGGAATCGACGATAGCCTCCGTCAAGCGCGGCCCGTCCTCGACGCGGAAGCGCTTCCACCGCGCCTCGCCGTCCCAGCGCGAGCGCCACGTCGCTCCTCCCGCGAACCGGAGCACGACGTCGACCGGCATGGCTACATCGCCGCGGCGCACGACCGTCACGAGGCTGTCCCAGCCGCGGGCCTTCGCGCGGGCGGGCGGCGGCCGCTCGACGAGCCTGCCGTCGGCTTCGAAGAGGCCGCGGGGCGGTTTCGCCGGATCGCTGGCCGCTTCCGCCACGGCATAGTCGACCGTGCCCGAGGAGGAGAACGTTCGGTCGAAGAACCAGCGCCAGTCCTGTCCCGTGGACTCGTTGACGGCCGCGAGGAAATCCCTCGTCGTCGGATGCCGGAACCGCCAGCGGTCCGCATAGAGGCGCAGCGCCCGATCCATGGCCGGCCGGCCGAGGAGGCGCTCGAGTGTCGCCATCGTCAGCGCGGTCTTCGAATACACGTGGGCGCCGTAGGACTTGCGGTCGCGGAACTTCCATCCCTCCGATGCGAGCACGTCCCAGTCGGCGACCTCGAAGTACCGGCGATTCGTGTCGAGCGGGTAGTGAATGTCGATCCCGAGCGGGACGTGCAGCCCGAAGACCGAGAGCTCGACGCGGTTGTTGCCGTAGGCGGCCTGGAGGACGCGATCGCACATGTAGGTGTTGAAGCCCTCGTCGAGCCAGGCCTCCTCGAACTCGTTCGAGGCGATCAGGCCGTACAGGAACTGGTGGCCCGCCTCGTGGACCGTGACGCCCTCGGGCCGCAGCACGCTGGCGGGCGCGCTCCAGGAGGTCCCCGCGGTGATCAGCGTCGGGTATTCCATGCCCCCGGCCCCGCCGGCGCCCCAGGGCGGGTCCACGATGGTCAGCGTGCCGTAGGGGTAGGGCCCCAGCACGCGGCCGTACCCCGAGAGCGCGACCTTGGCGGCGCCGAAATGTCGCCCCGCCTGGCTGCGGTGCTCGGGCTGAAGCAGCAGGATCAGGCGCACGTCCCCGGTCCCGGCCTCGCGGAACGTGTCTTCCAGCACGACATAGGCGGGATCCGCCGTCCACGCGAAGTCGTGGACGCCGTCCTGCCGAAAACGGTAGAGCACGCGGCCGAGCGAGGTCTCCCGCTCGTCCACGAGGCGGCCCGTCGCCCCGACTTTGCCCTTGAACCGCCCCGGCACGTCGATCGAGACGTCGTAGTTGCCGAAGTCCGCGAAGAACTCGGTCGCCGCGTGGTACTGGTGGCAGTTCCAGCCCTTCTCCTCGAAGACGCCGAGCTTCGGAAACCACTGCGCGACGAAGAAGAAGTCGCCCTTGTAGCCGGTGCGGACGGAAACGCGCGGCAGCCGCGACAGAAAGTCCATCGACACCGCGATCGTCTCGCCCGGCTGGACGGGTTTCGGCAACAGGACCTCGGCGACGGTCCGGTCGTGCGGGTTCCCGTCGTCGGGGGAGACGTAGCGCAGCAACGGCAACAGGTCGGCGCCGTCGGATCCGGTCATCCGGAGGATCTCGATCGCGCCCCAGGAGTCGGGGATCTTGCCGTCCCGGTGCTCTCCGCGCGCCTCCCGTCGGAACGTCGAGAGGGAGTTGCGAAAGGCGTTCAGGTAGAGGTGGAACCGAAGGGTGTCGGCGGCGCGCGAGGTCGTGTTCTTCCACGTCAGGACCTGCGTCCCCTCGACCGTCCTTTTTTCGGAGTCGAGGCGGCAGGTGATCTGGTAAGAGGCGACCGGAGGCGTGAAGTCCTGGGCCAGGTGCCGGGCCGGCGCCGCCGCTCCGAGGAGCGCGAGGGCGAGGGCTCGCACTTTTGCCGGAGACATTGCGGTGACTGTAGCATGCAGCCGTGCCGAAAAAACCCGACCCGCGGGAGGCGGTCGAGGACCTGCGCCGCGAGATTCGCCGCCACGAGCGCCTGTATCACGTCGAGAGCCGGCCGGAGATCACGGACGCCGAATTCGACCGTCTCCTGCGCGAGCTCATCGCCCTCGAGGCGGAGCATCCCGAGCTCGCCTCACCGGACTCGCCGTCGCGCCGTGTGGGCGGGGAGCCGGCCGAGGGGTTCGCGACGGTCGCGCACGCGAAGCCGATGCTGTCGCTCGAGAACGCCTACTCCTCCGACGAGGCCCGAGCCTGGCTGGCCCGCGCGACCCGCGTTCTCGGCCGCGAGCCGCGGGGATTCGTCGTAGAGCTCAAGATTGACGGCCTCTCGATCTCGCTCCGCTACGAGGCGGGCGCGCTCGTGCGCGGCGCGACGCGCGGCGACGGCGCGCGCGGAGAGGACGTCACGCCGAACGTGCGGACGATCCGCTCGATCCCGCTCCAGATCGCCGAGAAGACGCCGCTCGAGATCCGCGGGGAGGTCTACTACTCGAAGAAGGCCTTCGAGCGCGTCAACGCCGAGCGGGAGGCGGAGGGGCAGCCGCTCTTCGCCAACCCGCGCAACGCCGCCGCGGGGACCATGCGTCTGCTCGACTCCCGCATCACGTCGAAGCGCCGCCTCGGCGCCTGGGTCTACTCCATGGTCGAGGCGGCGCCGATGCCCGAGAGCCAGTCGGCCGCGCTCGAGCGGCTCCGGGCGCTCGGGTTTCCCGTCAACCCGCACTGGCGGCGGTGCGAGACGTTCGAGGACGTGCGCCGGTTCGTCGAAGAGTGGCAGGAAAAGCGCCACGAGCTCGAGTTCGAGACCGACGGCGTCGTCATCAAGGTCGACGACCGGGCGACCCAGTCCGCGCTGGGCTCGACCGCCAAGTCGCCCCGCTGGGCGCTCGCGTACAAGTACCCGGCGGAGGAGGCGACCACCGTCGTCCGGGAGATCGGCGTGAACGTCGGGCGCACCGGAACGCTGACCCCCGTGGCGCACTTCGATCCGGTTCTGCTGGCCGGCACGACCGTCAAGCGTGCCACGCTCCACAACTACGAGGACCTGGCGCGCAAGAACGTCCGGTTGGGCGACACGGTCGTCGTCGAGAAGGGGGGCGACGTCATCCCGAAGGTCGTCCGCGTGATCCTGGAGAAGCGCCCGAAGGGAGCCCGCCCCTTCGCGATGCCCGAGAAGTGCCCAGTCTGCGGCGATCCGGTCGTGCGGGAGGAGGGCGAGGTCGCCTTGCGCTGCGTCAACCCGGCCTGTCCCGCGGTCGTGCGCGAGGCGTTGCGGCATTTCTGCGGCCGGCGAGCCATGAACATCGAGGGGTTGGGAGATAAGCTCGTCGACCAGCTCGTCTCGGCGGGTCTCTTAACCGACGTGGCCTCGATCTACGACCTCCGGCCGTCGGACCTGGCGGCGTTGGAGCGGTGGGGCGAGAAGTCGGCTTCGAACCTGGCGGCCGAGATCGAGAAGAGCAAGACAAACGACCTCTCGCGCCTTCTCCTCGCTCTCGGGATCCGCCACGTGGGAGAGAAAGCGGGCAGCACGCTGGCTGGCCACTTCGGCTCGCTCGACGCGCTCGCGGCAGCCACGGCGGAGGAGCTCGAGTCCGTCGAGGAGGTCGGGCCCAACACGGCGGCCGCGATCGCGGTCTGGTTCTCCCACCCGAAGCATCGCGAGCTGGTCGAGAAGCTGCGCCGGCATGGCGTCAACTTCGAGGGCGTGCGCCGTGCGCGGCCGGCCGCCGGCCCGCTCTCCGGAAAGACCGTTGTGATCACCGGGACCCTGCCGGGGATCTCCCGCGAGGACGCCGCCGAGCGCCTCGCGGCGGCGGGAGCGAAGGTCTCCGGGTCGATTTCGAAGAAGACCGACCTCGTGCTCGTGGGAGAATCGGCAGGGTCGAAGCTCGAAAAAGCGAAGGTCCTGGGGATTCGGACCATGACGTGGGAAGAGCTCCAGAGCCTGCTCGAGAAGGAGTGAGCCGGACATGCCGTCGAAAGTCATCGTCTTTTGCCCGATGCTCGATTTCAAGAACAAGCCCGCGACGCTGATGACCACCTCGCCGCACGGCTACTATGAGTGCCGGGTGGAGATGGCCGCCGGCAATCACACCGTGTATCTGCCGGTCGGCGGGACCGCCCTGATCTTCCAGGAGCCGAATGTCACCGGCGAGATCCCGCCCGACGTCGAGAGGTACGGCTAGAGACTTTCGCCGCGCTCCTCGGGTGGACGTCGGTACGCGTGTGTATCGTTCTGCTGAACCAGTGTGAGGCGTTTGGTGCGGGTTCCCACGCTGCTCCTTCCTACCGTCGGCGGCGGCGCTTGCTTCTCTTCTCTGACAACGGAGGAGGTACGCCGGCCGATCGAGCCGGCGGCCCGCAGGCCTCCGCCCTGAGCCGACTCCAGAGCCGCGCCCTCGCCGCCGCGGCCAGGGCCTCGCCCGAGAGCGCGGAGCACGCGTCCCGGCCGAAGGCGAGCGTGCGATACACCTGGCGGCATCGGGCGCACAGGTGGGCGGATGAGGGCGCCCCGCCCCGGTCGAGCGACTCGAGAGCCTGTCGGAGGGCCGCGAGACATTCCGCGGCCGGCGCCGCCCCGCCGTAGGGCTCGCCCAGGATCTCCTTGCGGAGAGCGAGCCGCGCCCGGTGGATTCGGGTCTTCACGGTCGGAACCTTCAGGCGCAGCGTCCTCGCGATCTGCCGCAGTGAAAGCCCTTCGATGTCCTTCAGTACGAGCGGCCCGCGGTAGGTCGGCGGGATCCGCAGGATGGCGCGCCGCACGCGTTCCCGCGCCGCGTTCCGGTCGGCGACATCAAAAGGGGACGCGAGCGCGCTCTCCGGACCGGGCAGGACCTCCTCGATCGAGAGAAAGCGATTCGGCTCGCCCGACCGCCGCCGGCGCTTACGCAGGCAGACGCGGCTCGCGATCGAGTAGAGCCAGGTCTTCGGGCTCGAGTCGCCGCGGAAGGAGTCCCACGCCCGCCAGGCGGAGAGAAACGTCTCCTGGACGACGTCCTCGGCGTCCTCCCGGTTTCCGCACATCCGGTAGCCGAAGTTGAAGAGCGGGTCCGCCAGCTCGACGGCGAGCCGGTCGATCGTCTCCGCGCGGGTCCCGTTCGCCACCGGGCACACCGTAACGAAACAGAGTGTTCGCGGCAACCGGGAACCTTTTCGCGCCGGCGCGGCTCTCAGCCGATGGACCGAGGAAGGGCGGGGTTGCCGACGGCTTGTGGGGTTGCCTGCGGACGCGCCAGTTCTTGACACCGGAACGGAGGGACTTGCTATTTTCGACCCCGAAGGCTCCGCCCCCTACCGATGGGGGGCCTCCAGATGACCTGGCCGAGTAGAGTCTCGCTGTTCCTGGCCGTTTGGGCTTTCGTTTCGTCGGCGGCCGCGGCGCAGGAGCCGCCTCCGCTCACGCTGGCCGAGGCGATCTCGCTCGCCGAGCGCGCCGATCCCGGCCTGGCGGCTGCCTCGGAGGCCGCCCGGGCGGCTTCGGAGAGGGCCAGAGCCGCCGGTCGGTTCTGGCTGCCTTCGGTCGGCCTCGAAGCGGCGTGGGGGCGCACCGACGTGCCGGCCCGAGTCTTCGCGCAGAAACTCAACCGGGGCGAGCTCTCCTCCGAGGACCTCGCGCTCGGGAGTCTGAACCGCCCCGGCTCCGACTCGAACCTCGAGACCTCGCTCGGTGCGCGTCTGCCGCTCGACGTCTCGGGCACGCTGCGCGCGGCGGCTTCCCGCGCGCGCGCCGCTGCGGAAGCGGAAGGGGAGCGGGCCCGTGGGGCGCGTGGCGACCTCCATCTCGCCGTGACCGAGGTGTTTCACGGGGTCGCGGCGGCAGACCGGGAAGTGGAGGCTTGCGAGAAGTCGCTCGAGGCGGCCCGAGGGCTCGAGCGCGAGGCACAGGCCCGGCGCGAGCTGGGCGCCGCTCTGGCCTCCGATCTGCTGCGGGCCCGCTCCCGGCGGCGCCGGCGGGAGGTGGAGGTCGCCCGGGCGCGATCCGACTCGGAGCTGCTCCGGTCGCGGCTGCGGAGCCTGCTCGGCTGGCCGTCCGACCGGCCCCTCCGGCTCACGGCCTCTCCGGCTGAGGACCCGGAAGAGCCGGGGGACACTCTGGAGGAATGGACCCGCGAAGCCCTGTCGGGCTCTCCGGAGCTCGCCGTGGCGCGCGCGAACGCGCTGGCCGCGCGCGAAGCGCTGCGGGTCGAACGCCTCTCGGCGCTCCCGTCTCTCGAGGCGGCGGGCTCCTACCAGGACGACCGGGCGCGATTCTCGCGCGGGGCGCAGTCGGGCTCGGTGGCCCTGCAGCTTCGCTGGAGCCTCTGGGACCCCGCGCGGCGCTTCCGAACCGCTTCAGCCGGCGCGGAGCGCGCCGCGGCGGACGCGGCAGCGCGTGCCGCCGAGATCGCGACGCGACTCGCGGTCGAGGCGCGCTGGCGGGAGCTGCATCTGGCACGGCTGGCGGCAGACGCGGCGCGCGCGGACCACGCTGACGCTGGGGAAGTCTTCCGAGTGGCGCGCGAACGCTGGCTCGCGGGGAAGGCCTCGATGACGGACGCTCTCGACGCGGAGAGCGAGCTCGCCCGCGCCTCCGCGGCCGAAGCCCGCGCCGAGGCAGGGGTCGCGGCCGCCCGCGCTGCCTTGGAGCGCGTTGCGGGGGCGAGCCCCGGAAACGAGTCGAAATGATCCGGCGCCTGGCGCTTTCTGTTCTCGGCGGCGCTCTCGTGATCGTCGGCTGCGGGAAGACTCCCGAGCCGGCGCAGTCCGCCGCGCCGCGCAGGCCGCCCGCCGTGGCGGTCCGCGTGGCCCGGGTGGAGACGGCGGCCGCTCCCGGGTCCACCGCGCCCGGCGTGGTGGCCGCGCGGGAATCGGCGGAGATCACCGCCCGCGCGGCGGCCTCCGTTAGGTCGGTCCTCGTCCGCGAAGGGGACGCGGTCCAGGCCGGGCAGCTCCTCCTCGTTCTGGACGACCGCGACGCACGGGCGCGGCTCGAGGCTGCGGAGGCGGCAGGCCGGAGCGCCGCCGCCGAGCGGGAGCGGATCGCGGGGCTGCTCGCCCGGGACGCGGCCACGCCGCGCGAGAAGGAGCAGGCGGATGCGGCGGCGGCGGCGGCGGAATCGGCGGTCGCGGAGACACGCGCCGCGCTCGCGTACTTGCGCATCGCTTCGCCGTTCGCCGGCCGCGTCACGGCAGCGCCGGTGCGGGAGGGAGAGCTCGTCGTCCCGGGGCAGCGCCTGCTCGCGCTGGAGGCCGACGGGGGATACGAGCTGCGGGCTACGGTCGAAGCGGACGCAGCCCGCCGGCTGCGCCCCGGCGACTCGCTCGCCGTGCGCGTGGACGGAATACCCGAGCGGCTCGCGGCCCGGGTGAAGGCGCTCTCTCCGGCGGCCGATCCCCTCACCCATCGTTTCCTCCTGCGCGCGGACCTTCCGGAGGACGGCCGGCTCCGCTCCGGCCTCTTCGCGCGCGCCGAGCTTCTGGCGTCCGAGAGCGCCGGCCGGCGCCTGACGGTCCCGCAGGAGGCGCTCGTGGAGCGCGGCGGGCTGACCGGCGTGTTCGTGGTCGAGCAGGGGCGGGCGCGCCTGCGCTGGATCGCGATCGGCGCGGAGACGCTCGAGTCCGTGGAAGTGCGGGCCGGGCTCCACGCCGGCGAGACAGTGGTCCTCGCGCCCGCTTCGCTCCAGGACGGAGCGCTGGTGGAGCCTGAGGGATGAGAGGAGAGCTCGGCCTCGCCGGAGGCCTCGCGCGGCGCTTCCTGGACAGTAAGCTCACGCCGCTGCTCGCGGCGGGGGCCATCGCGCTCGGGTTCCTCGCGCTGTCGGCAACGCCGCGGGAAGAAGAGCCGCAGATCCGGGTCCCGATGGTGGACATCCGCGCCGCGTTCCCCGGCGCCCCGCCGCGGGAGGTGGAGCGGCGGGTCGTGGACCCGATCGAGAAGGCGATGTGGGGGATCCCCGGTGTCGAGCACGTCTACTCGACCGCCCGCACCGGCGGCGCGCTCGTCACCGTGCGCTTCCGCGTCAACGAGCCGAACGAGGCCTCGCTCGTGAAGGTCTTCGAGCGGCTGTCGGCGGCCGCCCCGGAGCTGCCGCCGGAGGTCCCGCCCCCTGTCGCGCAACTCCACTCCATAGACGACGTGCCCTTCCTGACGCTCACGCTCGCGAGCGACACGGTCTCCCCTTTTGGGCTGCGGAGCCTCGGCGCGGAACTCGCGCGCGAGCTCGCGGAGGTGCCCGAGGCGGCCCGCGTGACCGTCACGGGCGGCCAGCCCCGGGCGATCCGGATCGAGCCGGACCCGGCGCGGCTCGCGGCGGCCGGCGTGACCTGGCAGGAGCTCGCCGCGAGCCTGCGCGCGGCGGCCGCGCGAGTCCCGGCGGGATCCTCGGTTTCGGGCAACCGCGAGGTCCGCGTGGAGGCCGGCTTCCTCTTTCGCGACGCGACGGAGGTCGCGCACGCCGTCGTGGCCGTGCGCGGAGGCAGTCCCGTCACGGTAGCGGAGGTCGCGCGCGTCGTGGACGGGCCCGACGAGGCCTCCGACTACGTTTTCTTCGGCGAGCCGGGCCGTCCCGAGACGCCCGCCGTGACCCTCTCGCTCGCCAAGCGCGCCGGCACCAACGCGACCTCCCTCGCGGAGCGGGTCCTGGAGAAGGTCGAGGCCCTGCGCCCTCGGCTCCTGCCCGCCTCGGTCCGGGTCATCGTGACCCGCAACTACGGCGAGACCGCGAACGAGAAGTCCAACGAGCTCGTCCGGCACATCCTCCTCGCCACGCTCTCCGTGTCGGTCCTGATCGCGCTGGCCATGGGATGGCGCAGTGCCGCCGTCGTCGCGATCGCGGTGCCCGTCACGCTCGCGCTGACCCTCTTCGTCTATTTCCTCTTCGGCTACACGCTCAATCGCGTCACGCTCTTCGCCCTGATCTTCTCGATCGGCATCCTCGTGGACGACGCGATCGTGGTCGTGGAGAACATCGAGCGCCATCACCGCGAGCACCCGTCCGAGCCGCTGCGCGTCGTCGCGGTGCGCGCCGTCGCCGAGGTCGGGAACCCCACGATCCTCGCGACCTTCACCGTCATCGCCGCGATCCTTCCGATGGCCTTCGTGCGCGGGCTGATGGGCCCGTACATGCGCCCGATCCCGACGGGTGCCTCGGCGGCGATGCTCTTCTCCCTCGTGGTCGCCTTCCTCGTCTCCCCGTGGGCCGCGGTCCGGATCTTCCGCACGGCTCGGACGGCGCCGCATGCCGAGGCGCGCGCGGAAGGCCGGGCGACCCGGCTGTACCGGCGCGTGATGGGCACGCTCCTGCGGCGGCCCTCGGCGCGCCGTCTCTTCTTTGCCGGCGTCGGCCTGCTCTTCCTGCTCGCGGTCGGGACCGTGCTGGTTGGAGCCGTGCGGGTCAAGATGCTCCCTTTCGACAACAAGAGCGAGTTCCAGGTGCTCGTGGACCACGACGAGGGCACGCCGCTCGAGGAGACGCTGGAGACCGCCCGGCGGATGGCGCGCGCGCTCGCACGCGAGCCGGAGGTCCGCGACTGGCAGATCTACGCGGGGGCGCCCGCCCCCTTCAACTTCAACGGCCTCGTGCGCCACTACTTCCTCCGCCGGGAGCCTCATCGCGCGGACATCCAGGTCAACCTGCTCCCCCGCGACGAGCGTTCGGCCCAGAGCCACGACATCGCCAAGCGCGTGCGTCCGGGTCTCGTCGCGATCGCGCGGTCGCGCGCGGCCCGGGTCAAGGTCGTCGAGATTCCGCCCGGCCCTCCCGTGCTTTCGACGCTCGTCGGCGAGGTCTACGGCCCGAGCGAGGCCAGCCGCGAGGGCCTGGCTGCCAGCCTGCGGGGGTTCTTCGAGACGACGCCGGGGGTGGTGGACGCCGACTGGAGCCTCGAGGCGCCGCGCCCGGCGCGGCTGCTGCGCCTGGACGCCGAGAAAGCCGCGCTTCACGGCGTCGCTCCCGCGACGGCCGTGGCCACGGCCGCCTCCGCGGGCGAAGGGGAGCTCGTCGGCCGGCTCGACCTGCCGCGCTCCCGCGAGCCGGTGGCGCTGCGTCTGCGGCTGTCGGCCGCCGACCGTGCGCGCCCGGAGAGCCTCCTGGCGCTTCGGGTCCGCTCCGCCGGAGGCGCGGCCGTCCCGTTCGGAGAGCTCGCCCGCGCGGAGGTGGTGCCCGAGCCGCAGCCGATCCTGCACAAGGACTTGAAGCCGGTCGTGTACGTCCTGGGCGATCTCGCCGGCCGAAAAGAGAGCCCCGTCTACGCGCTGGCCGAGCTGAACGAGCGCATCGACGCCGCCCGTGCGCCCGGGGGCGGGCCCATCCTCCGTTTCGCGGTCGCGGCGCCCGAGACCTCCGATCGTCCCGCGATCAAGTGGGACGGCGAATGGCAGATCACCTACGAGGTCTTCCGCGATCTCGGCATCGCCTTCGCGGCCGTGCTCGTGCTCATCACGCTGCTGGTCATCGCCTGGTTCCAGAGCTTCCGCACGCCGCTCGCGATCCTCCTGCCGATCCCTCTCTCCCTCATCGGCATTTTGCCGGGCCACCTGCTCTTCGGCGCCTTCTTCACCGCCACGTCCATGATCGGGTTCATCGCGGGGGCGGGGATCATCGTCCGCAACTCGATCATCCTCGTGGACTTCATCGAGCTGAAGGTGCGGGAGGGGATGCCGCTGGAGGAGGCGGTCATCGAGGCGGGCGCCGTGCGGTTCCGGCCGATGCTGCTGACCGCCGCCGCCGTCGCCGTGGGCTCCGCGGTGATCCTCTTCGACCCGATCTTCCAGGGCCTGGCGATCAGCCTGATGATGGGGGAGGTCGCGGCGACCTTTCTGTCGCGCCTCACAGTCCCCGTCCTCTACTACCTGCTGACGCGCCGGCGGGGCGGGGCGGTCCTCGCCACCGCCGCCTGAAACCTTTTTCCGCCGCCGAGGCTCCAAGAGAGTGAGGAGGTGCTGCTCATGACGATGGAACGGTTGCTCCGGGGGATCGCCGGGGGCTTCGTGCTCGGCAGCCTCGCGCTGGGCTGGCTCGTCCATCCCGGGTTCTTCCTGCTGACCGCTTTCGTCGGCGTCAACCTGTTCCAGTCGGCGTTGACCGGCTGGTGCCCGATGATGTGGTTCCTAGGGAAGCTCGGGGTGCCCGCCTCATGCCCGCAGCCGACGGCGGTTGCCGCGGGGAGGACGCTGTGACCGTCCCCTACGGGCTGTCTACCGACGTTGCGCTCCCGTTCGAGGAGGCGGTCGCCCGGTCGCGGGAGGAGCTGGCGAAGGAGGGGTTCGGCATCCTCACCGAGATCGACGTGCGCGAGACGCTGAAGAAGAAGCTGGGGGTGGATTTCCGGCCGTACGTCATCCTCGGCGCGTGCCAGCCGCCTCTGGCGCACGAGGCCCTCGAGGCCGAGCTGGAGGTTGGTCTGCTTTTGCCGTGCAACGTGGCGGTCTGGGAGACCGGACCGGGAACCAGCGTCGTGGCGGCCTTCGACCCCATGGCCATGACGACTCTGGCCCGGCGTCCCGAAGCGATCCGTCCGATCGCGGAGAAGGTCCGCGAGAAGATGTCCCGGGTCATCCAGCGGCTCGCCGCGGCCCCGGCCGCGTCGTGATGGCCGCTTTCCCGTCCGCGCCTCCGCCGGCGCGGGAGGGGAGGGGAAGGAGAGCTTCTTGCCGGCGACGCTGCGGTGGGTGGTGCGCTGGTCCATCGTGGGGTTCTCCTTTCGGCGAGGAGTTTCGCGAAGTCTATGCCATCGCCGGGAAGAGCGTGAGCAGGGTCCACAGATTCGGCACGCGGGCGACGGGGCTCACCGCGGGCCCGTCCCCGATGAGGACCGGCTTCAGACCGGCCCCCGCCGCCCCGGCGACGTCGATCTCGTAGATGTCGCCGACGTAGGCGCAGGCGGCCGGTTCGAGCCCCAGACGGTCCGTGGCGGCATGAAAGATCCTCGGGTCGGGTTTCTCGACACCGACCTCGGCCGAGTCGACGACGAACTCGAGGTGGGGCAGCAGGCCGGCCGCTTCCAGAAGGCCGCGCACCCGCCCGTCGGCGTTGGAGATGCAAGCTACGCGGTATCCCCGCCCCCGCAGGGCCTCGAGCGTCTCGGGCGCCCGGTCCGCGCAGCGGGACCAGAGGTTGGTGCGGCGGTGCTCCGCGGCCACCAGGCCCCCCGCTTCACGCAAGGGCGGCCCCGCCTCCAGCCCGAGACCCGACAGCATCGTGTCGAGGTAGAGGGGGAGCCGCTCGGCGTCTCGCGAGGCCGGGTTCTCGAGGACCAGGGCCCTCACGGCCGCGACGGCGACCGTCTCGGCCGCCCGGAAAGTCCCGGCGTCCCACGCGACTCCGGCGGTGCGACAGATGCGCGGCCCGTCGACGTGGATGAGCGTCCCGCCCGCGTCGAAGAGGACCGCGCGGACCTCCTTCACGCCAGCTCCGCCCGCACGATGGTTTCGAGCTCGTCCGCGATCGCGTGGACCTCGGCCGACTCGGGGCCCTCGACGAGGATGCGCAGGAGCGGCTCCGTGCCCGAGTAGCGCAGGAAAACGCGCCCCCGGGCGCGCAGCGCGTCCTCGGCGCGGGCGACGGCGCCGCGGATGGTCGGCGCCTCTTCGATGGCGACGCGGCGCGCGACCCGCACGTTGCGCAGCGTCTGCGGCATCTTCTCGAGCGTCGCGAGCTCCGAGAGCCGGCGGCCGCTGCCCTGGACGATCGACGAGACGACGAGCGCCGTCAGGATGCCGTCGCCCGCCGGGGAAAGGGGAGCGAGCAGGATGTGCCCCGAGGTCTCTCCCCCGAGCGCGGCGCCCGTCTCGTCCATGAGTCTCGCCACGTTACGGTCGCCCACGGCGGCGCGGCGGAACGCGATGCCCTCGCGGAAGAGCGCGGCTTCGAGGCCGTAGTTGGACATCACGGTCCCCACGACGCCGCCCCGGGGCAGGCGGTCCTTGCGTTTCCAGTCCATGGCCACGATCCAGAGGACGTCGTCTCCGTCGAGGATCCGGCCGGTCTCGTCCGCGAAGATCGATCGGTCCGCGTCGCCGTCGAAGGCGACGCCGAGCGCCACGCCCGACTCGCGCGTGGCGCTCGCCATCGTCTCGGGATGGAGCGCGCCGCAGCCGCTGTTGATGTTGCGGCCGTCGGGCGCGTCGTGGATCGCCGTCACGCGCGCGCCCGCCCGTTGGAACGCTTTCGGCCCGATCTGGAAGGCCGCGCCGTTGCCGGCGTCGATCAGGACCGGGAAGCCGTCCAGGTCGTTGGGCACGCCGGCCTTCAGACGCGAGACGTAGCTCGCCACGAGGCCGGGGTCCGGATCCGGCGGCGCGGGCGTGGTGACGGTCTCGGACCGCTCCCGCGCGTCGACGAGCTTCTTCTCGAGGTACTCCTCCTCTTCGTCCGGCCACTTGCGGCCGTCGGGGCCGAAGATCTTGACCCCGTTGTCCTCGTACGGGTTGTGTGACGCGGAAACCGCGACGCCGGCCGCCGCCCCGATCTCGAGCACCAGCTCGGCCACGCCCGGGGTCGGGATGATGCCGGCGGAGGCCACGCCGCAGCCTCCCTCGCACAGCCCCGCGGCCAGATCTGCCACGATCCTCGGCGTGGACTCGCGCGTGTCGCCGCCGAGGACGACGCGGCCACCGCGCGCGCGCTCGGAGAGCCGCCGGCCGAGCTCGCGCCCGAGGAGTCGCACCGAGGCAGGGTCGAGCGGAAAATCGCCGGCCTTCCCCCGCAGTCCGTCCGTGCCGAAGAGCTTCACGATGCCGCGGCTACTTCCTGCGCGGCCGGACGGTCGGCGCCGGCGTCGGCGCCGGGCGGATCCGCACGCGCACGGTGACGATCTGGCCCTGGCGCACCCGGACCCCGGGCGCCTGCGGAGAGACCGTGGTGGAGACGGAGAACGACGCGTCCCGTCCCTCGACCGAGATCGGGTCGGTCCGGATCTGGGTCATCCGCGCGACTGTCTGCGCGGGCCCGAAAATGCGGACGTTCTTCGGCTCCGCGGCCGCGCCTTCGACCTGGGTCCCGGGCGCGGGCTGACCCGTGATCTCGGGAAGAATCGGAAGCGTCTTCTCCTGCACCTCGTCGAGCACGAGGCGGATCTCTCCCGGAGAGATCGCGATGACTTCGACCTCCTGCGGGACGTTGATGTCGGCGGGCTCGAGCGGGTACCGCTTCTGCCCGGGCGCGGCATCCGCCAGATCCACGACCGCCTCGAGCTTGCCCGGCTCGAGCTGGCGGAGCGGCGTGAAGGGCCCCCGGACCCGAACGTCGACGGCGTCCGGAAGCGGAGAAACGATCATCGTGCCGCGCGGCACGTTCACGATCGAGAGCGGGATGCGGTAGCTGCGCTCGGAGATCCGCTCGCGGCGCTCTCCGGACAGGGCGAACCAGGTCAGCCCGGCGATGACCAGGGCGGCGAGCTTGGCGCCAAAGTTGCGGAAGAGGGCGCGCGAGATCTGCATCAGCGTGTTCTCGTCACCGGTGCGCCGCGAACTCGCGCAGGAGGAGGTCCCGCAGCGACTTGGCATCGAGGTCTTCCTGGAGCTCTCCGTCGCGGGCGAGCGAGATCGTGCCCCGTTCCTCCGACACGAGCAGCGCCATCGCGTCGGTCTCCTCCGTGATCCCGATCGCGGCGCGGTGCCGGGTCCCGAACCGCTTGGGCAGGCCCTCCTTGAGCGAGAGGGGCAGGAAGCTCGCGGCGGCGGCGATGCGGCCTCCCGAGATGATGACGGCCCCGTCGTGGAGGGGAGTGCCCGGCGCGAAGAGCGTCACCAGCAGGTCGTAGGACACGACGGCGTCGATCGGCGACCCGTTCTCGATGTACGTCTTCAGGCCTTCCCGCCGCTCGAGCACGAAGAGGGCGCCCACCCGCCGCGCCGAGAGCGAGGTGACGGCCAGCACGATCTCCGAGATGGTCTCCTCGGCGTGATAGCCGGAGAAGAGCGCGAAGAAGGGCGTGCGCCCGAACGCCGCCAGGCCGCGGCGCAGCTCGTGCGAAAAGAGCACGATGATGGCGAACGGGACGTAGAAGATGACCGCCTTCAGGATCGTCGTCAGGGCGACGAGCTTGAAGAGGAGCGCGGTCCCGTAGACGAGGGATATGGCCAGCAGGCCCAGCGCCATCTGCACGGCGCGCGTGCCGCGGATCAGGCGCAGCAGCGCGTACGTGATGACCGCGACGAGGAGGATGTCGAGCGCGTCGCGCCAGGTGAAATTCAGGTGCGCGAGAGGGCCGAAGCGGGTGGTGAGAGCGTCGATCACGGGACCGGCGCCCCGGCCGGCGCGGGTGTGGAAATCCGCGGGCGCGCGATCGCCTGGGACATTCGCAGAAAGCGCGCCGAGGCGAGCACGTCGTGAACCCGGAGGATCGCGGCTCCCGCCGCGGCGGCCGCGGAGAGGGCGGAAAGCGAGCCCGCAAGCCGATCCTCGGCGGGAGAGTCCTCCGCAACGCCGGAGAAGCGGCGGACGAAGCCCTTGCGGGAGGCCCCGACCGCGAGGGGCAGCCCGAGCGACCGGAAGGCCGCCAGATGCCGCAGCAGGAGGAGGTTCCCCTCCAGGCTCTTGCCGAAGCCGAGCCCGGGATCGATGGCGACCCCGTCGGGCGCGGCCCCCGCTTCGAGGGCGCGCCGCGCGGCCGCGGCGAGAACGGCGGCGACCTCGGCGACGGGATGGTCGTAGTGCAGGTCGTCCTGCATCGTGCGCGGGTCCGTCCCCTTCATGTGCATGAGGATAGCGCCGGCGCCGGTCTTTCCGATGGTCTCGGCCATGTCCGGGTCGAAGCGGCCGCCGGACACGTCGTTGACGAGGTCGGCGCCGGCCGCGAACGCCTCCCGGGCGACGACGGCCCGCCGCGTGTCGATCGAGAGGGGAGCCTGCGAGCGGGCGCGGATCCCGACGATCACGGGAACGACGCGCGCGAGCTCTTCGTCGGCCGTAGGCTCGCGCGCCGCGCCATAGCTCTTCGGGCGGGTCGACTCGCCGCCCACGTCCACGATCGCCGCCCCCTCCTCGAACATGCGGAGGGCCCCCTCGACCGCACGGTCCCGGTCGAAGTAGAGCCCGCCGTCGGAGAACGAGTCGGGCGTCACGTTGAGCACGCCCATCAGGACGGGGCCGCCCGAGAGGTCGAGGCTCCCCCCGCGCGCCAGCCTCAGCCGGGCGGGCCGCGCCGCGGCTCGGGCGAACGCGGCGTCGGCGCGCTCGCGCAGCGAAGCCGGCATCGCCCGGAGCGTCTCGGCGCGCTTGCTCCGCGAGATCACGACAGGCCGGGACGCCGAGCCCTCGAAGCGCACGACGTCGACCGGGAAGTCCGACGACGGAAAGGTCGCCGGCCGGAACCCGTCCCAGGAACAGATCTCCCGGAGCGTCTCGAGGTCCGGAGCAGGGAGGATCAGGTCGGCGCTTTGAGGCACCGGGGGAGTGTAATGGATGGAGTCAACAGTCGACAGTTCACGGTCAACAGTTCGGGGGGATACTGTCGACTGTCGGCTGTGAACTGTGAACGTCTGCTGACGGCTTGCGGATTCTCCTACGCCGGCTCCGGCACCAGCGGTCCGATGTTCCCGCCGGCGATCTCGGGCGTGCCGCCGGGCAGGATCGGGGGCTTGGGCGGGCCGGTCTTGCGGAGCTTCGAGACGTCGGTGCCCGACTCCTCCGCGATGATCTGGAGCACTTCGTCGCCGTCGAGAACTTCCTTCTCGAGGAGTGTGCGGGCGAGGCGATGCATCGCCTTCTCGTTGTCGAAGATCAGCTTCCGCGCCCGGTCGTAGGCGCTCGTGACAATGCGCTTGACCTCAGCGTCGATCTGGTTGGCCGTCGCCTCGGAGTAGTCCTGCGTCCGGCCGAAGTCGCGGCCGAGGAAGATCTCCTGCTCGGGCCGGCCGAAGGTCAGCGGCCCCATCTCGCTCATGCCCCACTCGCAGACCATCTTGCGCGCCATGTCGGTGGCTTTCTCGATGTCGTTGCCGGCGCCGGTCGTCATGTGGCCGAGGAACTTCTCCTCGGCGATGCGGCCGCCCATCATCACCGTGATCATCGCGTCCAGGTACTCCTTCGTGTGAGAGTACTTGTCCTCGGAGGGAAGCTGCATCGTGACGCCGAGCGCGCGTCCGCGGGGGATGATCGTGACCTTGTGCACCGGGTCGGCGTCCGCCAGGAGTGTGGCGACCAGAGCGTGCCCGCCCTCGTGGTACGCCGTGTTCTTCTTCTCTTCCTCGGTCATGATCATGGACTTGCGCTCGGGGCCCATCATGACCTTGTCCTTGGCGTACTCGAAGTCGATCATCTCGACCTTCTTTTTGTTGAACCGCGCCGCGTTGAGCGCCGCCTCGTTGACGAGGTTGGCCAGGTCGGCCCCCGAGAACCCGGGCGTGCCGCGGGCGATGACCATGAGGTCCACGTTCTCCGAGAGCGGCGTGTTGCGCGTGTGCACTTTGAGGATCTGCTCGCGTCCGCGCAGGTCCGGCCGGTCGACGACGACCCGGCGGTCGAACCGCCCGGGCCGAAGCAAGGCCGGGTCGAGCACGTCGGGCCGGTTGGTCGCGGCCACGAGGATGACGCCCTCGTTGGTCTCGAATCCGTCCATCTCGACGAGGAGGGCGTTTAAGGTTTGCTCCCGCTCGTCGTGCCCGCCGCCGAGCCCCGCGCCGCGGTGCCGGCCGACGGCGTCGATCTCGTCGATGAAGATGATGCAGGGGGCGTTCTTCTTGCCCTGCTCGAAGAGATCGCGCACGCGCGATGCCCCCACGCCCACGAACATCTCGACGAAGTCCGAGCCCGAGATCGTGAAGAAGGGGACGTTGGCCTCGCCCGCGACCGCGCGGGCAAGGAGCGTCTTGCCCGTGCCGGGCGCTCCGATCAGGAGCACCCCCTTCGGAATCTTGCCGCCGAGCTTCTGGAACTTCTGCGGGTCCTTGAGGAACTCGATGATCTCCTGGAGCTCGACCTTGGCCTCTTCGACGCCTGCGACGTCCTTGAACGTCACCTTCTTCTGGTTCGGCGTGAGCAGCTTCGCCCGCGACTTCCCGAAGGACATGGCCTTGTTCCCGCCCGCCTGCATCTGCCGCATGATCACGAACCAGATCGCGACGAGCAGGATGAGCGGCCCGTACATGACGAGCGCCGAGACGAACGTCGAGTCTTTCGTCGGCGCGATCTCGATCTCGACGTTCTTGGCGCGCAGGTCCTTGACGAGGTCCGGGTATTCCGCCGCGTAGGTCCGGAAGCGCGGTTCCCGCTTCCCCGCCGAGGGCGCGAACTGGCCGCTGATCTCCTCGCCGCGGATCCGGACCGACTGGATGTGGCCCTGATTGACCTGGTCCAGGAACTGCGAGAAGGTGACCTCCTCGACGGCCGTGGCGCCGGTCTTGAAGACGTTCCACGCGAGGATGATCAGCACCAGGATGACCATCCACAGAAGCAGGTTCTTGATCGTTGCGTTCAACGGGTTAACTCCCTTCGGGCACTCCTTCGGACGACCAGCATAACGGACTCCCGCGCCGATTTATTGCTCGACGACCTCGTGGATGTCGGGCAGGTGGGCGTGAAGGCCCTCGTGCTCCATCCCGTAGCCCGCGTACAGGCCCCCGCCCTCGCTCGAGAAGAGCGAAAAGTCCACGGACACGTTGGTCTTACGGTCCAGCGGCTTGTCGATGATCGCGGCCAGCCGGAGCGAGGCCGCGCCGCCGCCCCGCAGGTTGTCCATCAGATAGGTCTCGATGACGCCCGTGTGCACGACGTCCTTCAGGAGCAGAACGTGCTTGCCGGACACCGTGAAGCCGGTCGTGAAGTCGATCTGGAGCACGTCGTTGGCCCCCTCGGCGCGGCGCACATGCAGGTACTCGCACGAGAAGGGGCCGCGGATCTGCCGCGCCAGGTCGGCCATGAAGAAAGCCGACCCCTTGAGGATCGAGACGACCGCGAGGGGCCGCTCGCGGAGGTCGCGGTCGATGGCTCCCGCGACGGCCGCGACCCGTTCGGCGACGAGGCGCGCTTCATAGACTGGTTCGAGTCTCACAGTTGGATCTCCGCGGATGCCCGCATGGTCGAGGTCCGGCTTGCAGGATCGTACTCCCGCCGCCCGGCCGGAGAGGGGCGGCAACGCACCGTGAGGGTCGGGCCGCGGCGTTCGAAGCGGATGGCCCGTCCCGCCTCGAAGCGGAAATCCGCCCCCGAGGCAAGGAGCCCCACGATCTGCTCGCGCTCGCGGCCTGTCATCGGCGGCCGGCCGGGGCGGGCGAAGGGGGAGGCCAGCCGGTGGAGCGCGATGCGGCGCAGCTCCTCCGGGCATCCCCCCAGGATCTCCGCGTCGGCCGACGAAGAATCGGGCCCGAACCCGAGGTGGGGCTCGACAAGCTCGGAGAACTCCCGCTCGAGCCTCTCCCGCGCCTCGGTCAGGCGGTCGAGCTCCGCCCCGGCCGCCCGCCGGTCCGCGTCGGCCGTAACGGACAGCGCGCGGCGGATGCGGTTGCGGTCGAGGGCCAGGTTTCCGTTGGAGGAGTCGCGCCGGAAGGCGAGGCCGCGCTCGCGGAGGAACTCCAGGATCTCGGCCCGAGTGACCGACAGAAACGGCCGCACGACGCCGTCCGACCGCCGCTCGCGGGGGCCGGCCAGCCGGGCCAGGCCTCCCCGGCGGTCGCGCGCCAGAAGATAAGACTCGACGGCGTCGTCACGCTGGTGCGCCGTAGCGACGAGGGGCGCGCCCGCCTCGCGCGCCATCTCCAGGAGGGCGGCGTAGCGGACGTGCCGCGCTCCGGCTTCCGGGGAGAGTCGCAGCGCCCGCGCGGCCTCGCGCGCGTCGTGGCGGCGAAAGGCGAAGGGGAATCCGAGGCGCCGCGCGTGCTCTCGAACGAAGGCGAGATCCCGGTCGGCCTCCCTCGGGCGCCAGCCGTGGTGGACGTGGCCGACGGCGACCGCCCAGCCCGTCCGGGCCGCCGCCTCCGCCGCGCCGTACAGGAGGGCCGTCGAGTCGGCCCCCCCCGACACCGCGAGGAGAACGCTCTCCCCGGGGGGGATCAGGCCGGATTCGGCGGCGCGCGCGAGGGCGGCGGCAATGGGTCCCATGGCCCAGATGGTACGGCCTTTTGGTCCGAGTTTTGCGCTGTGAAGGAGGTGTCGCCCAGAATGGGCTTCGGAGGGCTATCCGTGAGATTGCGTCTTGGTACGGTGCTCCTGGCAGGGGCCTCGCTGGTTTTCCCCGCGATCCTCCCGGCGGAGGCCGTCTCCGTGCGTCATGCCGAGGGACTGGTCCACGGCTTCCTCTCCCTCCGTACCCTGGACGGGGAAACCCTCGCCGTCGGCGACCTGATCCAGACCACCAAAGGCAATCGCGTCACGAGCCGGCTCGTCTTCCACTTCAAGGACGGCTCGATCCACGACGAGACGGCGGTGTTCACCCAGCGCCGGACCTTTCGGCTCGTCAGCGACCGCCTCATCCAGAAGGGGCCCGCCTTTCCGGTCCCCATCGACGTTTCGGTCGACGGCCGGAGCGGGCAGGTCACGGTCCGCTACAAGGAAGACGGCAAGGAGAAGGTCGCGTCCGAACGCCTCGAGGTCCCGCCCGACCTCTCCAACGGGATGATCCTCACGCTGCTGAAGAACATTCGCCCCAACGCCGCGCGGACGACGATCTCGATGGTCGCGGCCGCGCCCAAGCCGCGGATGGTGACGTTGATCATCACCCCGGCGGGGGAGGAGCCCTTCTCGGTCGGCGGCTCGCCGCGAAAGGCCATGCACTACGTCGTGAAGGTGGAGATCGGCGGGGTCGCCGGGCTGGTGGCGCCCCTGATCGGCAAGCAGCCGGCCGACTCCCACGTCTGGATCCTCGGCGGAGAGGCTCCGGCCTTCGTGCGGTCGGAGGGACCGCTCGCGATGGACGGGCCCATCTGGAGGATCGAGCTCGCTAGTCCCGTCTGGCCTGCGGCTGCCGACGCGAAGCCCTAGCCCATCGGCGCGCGTTCCGCGCTTGGCGCCGGCTATACTCCCGGCACGTGCATCGCTTCCTCCCCAGCGACCCGATCCGAGAGGTCAGGCGGGCAGGGCTGGTCCTAGAGGTGTCGGAATGGTTAGAGCGGTCCGGAAGACGCGAATGAAGCGAGTCGCCCTGTCGGAAGTGAAGGACGATCTGTCGAAATTCCTGAGGCTCGCCGAGGTTGACGAGATCGTCATCACGCGTCACGGCAAGCCTGCCGGGGTCCTGATCGGGTTCCAGTCTGAAGACGATTGGCTCGACTACCGGCTCGAGAACGGCCCGAAGTTCCTCGCGCGGATCGAGACGGCGCGTCGCGACTTGAAAGCGGGTCGAGGCGTGAGGCTCGAGGACCTGCCGGACTGACGAGCCGCCCGCCTCGCCGCGAAAATCCGGCCGTTCTTTCGGAATCAGTTCCCGCCGGCGGCGACGAGCTCCTGAAACCAGGGGTTTTCCGCGCAGCGGATCGAAGGTGGGGTCGGTTTTGAAGGCGGCGAGAAGCAAGCGCGTCTGAAACCCAGTAGTATGGTCCCCGCCGAAAACGGAGGGGGTATGACGACTCGACGCGAACTGTTTTTCGCAGCCCTGTTCTCGCTCTCGACCGCGTTCGCTCCGGCGCTCTCAGAGAAGACGGGGGCGCTGGAGGTGACTTACTTCTACTTGCCCGGCTGACCGATCTGCGCGAAGATCAAGCCCGCCGTGAGCGGGTTGGAGCATGAGTACAAGGGCAGAGTCCGAGGGCAGAACCTCGACGCCACGACGGAGGAGAACAAGAAGATCGTTCAGTCGCTCGGCTTCGAGAACCATGGCCTGGTCATTCGTTCCGCTGACGGCAAGGTCCTGTGGAAGCAGCCCGACCACGAAGTCCAGATGGAGGACGTACGCCGGGAGCTCGACCGGCTTCTCTCGAAATAGGCAACCCGACGGCTGTTGCCTCGGATCCCGTTCCAGGTGTTCGCCCCGCCCGCCCGCGCGGATCGGCGACTCTACCGCAGGGGAAAAGATTGGTGGCGGTGCAGGGATTTGAACCCCGGACACAGCGGATATGAGCCGCTTGCTCTGACCAACTGAGCTACACCGCCGGCAGCGGCGGATGATAGCAAAAGCCCGGCTATACTTTCTGCATGGCGGGTCTGTCGGACAACTGCGGAAAGTGCAACGTGGAGTTCCCCTACGCCCTTCCGCGCTGCCCGATGTGCCACAAGTCGGTCTGCGATACGTGCGCGACCCGTATGGGCGGCAACACGTTTTGCGGGACGGACTGCGCGCACTCCTTCTTTTTCGGTTCCGAGGATGAGATCGACGAGTCCGACGCCCCGAAGTACGAAGATGGAGAATGAGCGCCCCTGAGATCGCCGTCGCGCCGCGGCCCTCGCGCTTCGGCCGCTTTTTCTGGCGCGATCCCAACACACAGTTCCTGGTTCTCGCGGTGCTCGCGGGCGCTCTCGGCGGCCTCGGGGCCGTCGTCTTTCGCCTGGCCACGCTTTCCCTGACGCGGCTGTTTTTCGGCGGCGAAGACGTCGTCGTGGGCATGGAGACGGTCCCCGTCGTCCTGCGCGTGCTCTTCCCGATAGCGGGCGCCCTCGTCGGAGGGCTGATCGCGCACTTTTACTTCATGGAGAAGGGGACGAGCGGCATCTCCCTCATG
This sequence comes from Thermoanaerobaculia bacterium, assembly GCA_040879385.1. GTDB lineage: Bacteria > Acidobacteriota > Thermoanaerobaculia > UBA5066 > Gp7-AA6 > DAHUXD01. The sequence continues at coordinate 43,673 of JBBDKM010000002.1, forward strand.
ATCGAGGCCATCTCGCTCGGCCGCAGGACCGTGCGCCTCCGGCCCGCCCTCGCCCGCGGAGCCTCCTCGATCCCGGTCATCGGGGCCGGGGGCTCGGAGGGCCGGGAGGGGCCGATCATCCAGATCGGCGCCGCCTTCGCGTCGGCGTTGGGGCGGTGGTGGAAGGTCTCGCCCGAGCGGCTCCGGATCCTGACGGCGTGCGGCATGGCGGCCGGCGTGGCCGGGGCCTACAACACGCCGATCGCGGCCACGCTGTTCGTGCTCGAAGTCGTCGTGGGCTCCTTCTCGATGACGATCTTCGGCCCCGCCGTCGTTTCCGCCGTGGTGTCGACGGTCCTGGTGCGTTCCGTGCTCGGCGACGAGCCCGTCTACCGCGTGGCTCCCTTTTCGCTGCAGTCGGCGGTGGAGTTTCTGCCGTTCCTGGCGATCGGGCTGGCGGCCGGAGCGTCGTCCGCCCTGTTCGTGCGGATGCTCTCGGCGGCGAAGAAGGCTTTCCGCCGGACGAAGCTACCCGTGTGGATCACGATGCCGATCGGCGGAGCGATCGTCGGCGCGATCGCGGTGGGTCTTCCGGAGGTGGCGGGCAACGGCTTCGAGGCGACCAACCGCATCCTGCACGGCCACCCGACCGTCCTCTTCCTCCTGCTCGTCTTCGCGGGGAAGGCCGTGGCGACCTGCGCCACGATCGGCTCGGGGGGAGTCGGCGGCGTCTTCACGCCGTCCTTGCTGATCGGCGCGACCGTGGGCGGCATGGTCGCACAGGCATGCAATCTCATCTCTCCTTCCTTCGAGGCGCCCGTCGGCGGATACGCGCTCCTGGGGATGGGAGGTCTTCTCGCCGGCGTGACGCGGGCGCCGCTGCTGGCCGTGATCATGATCTTCGAGCTGACGCAGAACACCGCCGTGCTGCTGCCGATGATGGCGGTCTCGGTCGCCGCGGTCGCGATGGCCCGCGTGTTCCAGAAGGAGTCGATCTACATCGAGAGCCTCCGGTCGGCCGGGATCGTCTGGGAGAAGACTCCCGCGGCCACCGCGCTGGCGAGCATGCGGGTGGCCGACATCATGCGTCGGGACGTCGTGATGGTTCCGAGCACGACGCCTCTCCCGGAGATCGTGGCGGCCTTCCTGCGGTCGCGCAGCCTTTTCCTGTACATCGGCGACGCGGAGGGGAGGCTCCTCGGCGTCGTGGACATCCACGACATCAAGGAGTCCTTTCCCGAACGGAATCTCTCCGCCCTGGTGATCGCGGCGGACCTGCTGACCGAGATCCCCTTCGTCACACCGGACGAGTCGCTGGCGAGCGTCAACGAGAAAATCTGGTTTCGCGACGTGGGCCAGCTTCCCGTGGTCGACGGCCCCGAGACACGCCGCTTCCTCGGCATCGTGACGCAGCGCGACCTTCTCGGAGCCTTCGACAGCGAGGTTCTGCGGCGCAGCCGCCTTCTGACGCCCGTCCGGACCATCGGGCCCGAGGGAGGCGAGCTCGACTATCTCGAGCTGCCGGAGAACCACCACTTCGTCGAGATGGACGTGCCGCCGGCCATCGAAGGGCAGACCATCGCCCAGGCGGCTCTGCGCTCGCAGTTCGGCGTTTCGATCCTGGCCGTCAAGCGGATGGGTCGGGACGGCGTCGAGCGGCGGTTCGTTCCCGGGCCGGGCGACCGCCTCGTGCACGGCGACGTCCTCGTCGTGCTCGGAACCGACGAGTCTCTCGCGAACCTGCAGGAGGGGCGCGTGCTCCCGGTGGCGACGGGTTCGTGAAGCGCAGGCGTTGGGGGGGGAGAAGGGGGCCCCGGCGGCGCGCCGCGGTGCTATCCTGAGGCGCGGCCCTCGAGAGCTGCCCATACGTGACGACAAAGAACAAGCAGAGCGAGCTCGTCGCTCTCCGCGGGAAATGGTTCAAGGAGCGTACCCGGCTCTACGACCGCGAGACGGGCCTGCCGACGGTCGCCGTCCTGCTGGATGACCTGCGAACGTGGCTCGAGGAAACGGGCTCGCTTTCGGTGATGGTCTTCCGCCCGAGCTCGGAGGGCAACGTCGAAGCGGTCTGGGGCTGGGAGGCCTACGACGACCTGCTCCTCGATTTCGTCCGGCGGCTGAAGGCCTTCCAAACCGACGGGATCGTTCCACTGGGAACCTTCTGCCTGCCCAACGTGCGCTCCGACGAGATCATCCTCTTCGTCTCTCCTGAGAACGGCGCCCTGGCCGAGGGCCAGACGGGCATCGGCCAGAAGGCCGCGGAGCTCGACCAGCTGATCCGCGGCTACCTCGCCGAGCGGGCCGACGTGTCGGCGCGGTTCCGGTCGTTCGTGGGCGCGGCGCGCATCATGAAAGACCCCAAGCACCGCGTCGAGCGCCTGATCTACCGCGGCGTCCAGGAGGCGCGCGACCAGGTCACGCGCAAGACCGTGCGCCAGGAGATAAGGGGCGGCGAGCTGCTGCAGGACGCGATTTCGCGAAGCGACATCCGCCCCGTCTTCCAGCCCGTCTTCGACCTCGCCACCGGCAACATGATCGGCATGGAGGCCCTCTCGCGCGGGCCCCGCGGCAGCGAGTTCGAGAGCGGCGAGACGCTCTTCTCGCTCGCCGAGCGCACGGAGCTCCTCGTCCCGCTCGAGCGCGTCTGCCGCAAGCGGTCGCTCGAGGCCGCGGCGCAAGCCCCCAACCGGCGCCAGATCTTCCTGAACCTCTCGCCGGCGGCGGCGTCGGACCCGGAGTTCCTCGGACCGGTGTTCCGGGACCAGGTCCTCGCGCTGGGCCTCGAGCCGGACCGGATCGTCCTGGAGATCACCGAGCGGACCTATGCCGTCTACGAGGGTCTCTTCCGCGAGGTGCTCTCGAAGTTCCGCTCGCAGAATTTCCGCATCGCCGTCGACGACGTCGGCACGGGCTACTCGAACCTCTCCTCGCTCGCCGACATCGAGCCCGACTACTTGAAGTTCGACAACGTGTTCGTGCGCGGCATCGACCGCCGGCAGGTCAAACAGGACCTTCTCGAGGCGCTCATGAGCTTCGCCCGCAAGATGCACACCAAGGTCATCGCGGAGGGCATCGAGACGCGGGAAGAGCTGCGCGTCCTCCAGTCGCTCGGCGTCCCCTACGGGCAGGGCTTCCTGCTCGCGCGCCCGATGCCCGTCAACGAGATCGAGCGCTTCGCCTCCATCGCAATCTAGGGGGTCAGGGCTTCATTCTTCGGAGTTTCAGTCCGCGAACTCGTAGCGGACGCCCACGGCTTCGTAGACGGGAACGGCCCGTCGGTCGCGGGTGACGAGTATGGCGCCGGAACGCTTGACCGTCGCTGCGACGAGCACGTCGTAGATGGCGCCGCCGACCAGGCCGGCCCGGGCGGCGAAGCCCACGAGGTCACGCTGTGCGGCGCCCGGGAGCGTCAGCGGAGCGCCGGGAAAGCGCTCCCGGAGGAACGCCTCGGCGATCCCGGGGGGCGATCGGTGGGGTGGTGGGAGCCGCGTCAGGACGGAGTAGGCCTCCACGATCACGTGCGATGGGAGACGCGGACGGCGCGCGAGCGCCGCAACCGCGCAAGCGTGTCCCTCGTGCCAGGACGCAAACGCGGCGACGACGACGCTCGTGTCGAGCGCGATCAACGCCGGGTTCGCTCCAGGGTCTCCCGGACGACCTCATCGGAGAGGGGCGGCAGAGGCTTGTGCGGCACGGCGACGACACCGCCCCTCCTCGAGACCAGGGCCATCGGTGTCGGCGCGGGTCCGATCTCGAGGCGTCCATCCCGTTCGAGAAGCTCGAGCGCTTCCCCGGCGGTGAGGCCCAGCCGGTCGCGGATGGGTTTGGGGATGACGATCCGTCCGGCAGAGTCGATGGTGGCTTTCATGGTAGAAATATACCATTCTGCGCACCAGACGGCGTGCCGGCAACGCCTGAGCGGGTTAGGGTCCGCTCGAGCCCCGGTTCGTCTCGCTCAGGGGTTGACGACCACCGTGCCGGTCATCATGACCCCGTGCTCGGTGCAGTAGTACGGGAAAGTGCCCTGCTCATTGAACGTACGCGAAAACGTTGCCAGTGGCGTTAGCTCACCCGAGGTCCAGCGCGTGTCGGGAAAGCAGTTGGGCGTGCAGGTACCCGAGGTCGTCGAGTGAAGGCCGCTGATCCAGTTCCACTGGATCGTCGTGCCGACCTGAATCGTGGAAACGTTGGTGCCGCTGTCCCCGTCGACGAAGTTGTCTCCGTTCTGCCCGACCCCCACGAATCGCACCCCCGGAGGCGGCGTGGGCGTCGGCGTTTGGGAGGGGGTCGGCGTGCGGGTGAAGGTCTGCGTGCGCGTCGGAGTGGCGGTCGCCGTGGAGACGGTTGGCGTGAACGTCGCGGTCGGGGTCGCGGTGCTCGTCGGAGTCGGGCCGGTCGGCGTGCGGGTCGGTGTCTGCGTGGGGGAGCCGGTCGGCGTCGCCGTGGCCGTGAGCGTGGGAGTCGCCGTCGCCGCCGTCGGCGAGGGCGTCCGGGTCGCGGCCTGGTCCGGAGCGCCGACGACGAAGATCGGGTCCGAGGTGGCGTTGTCGATGACGGCGGCGTAGGAGAAGACCGGCTCGGACGCGGAGACGACGATCACGGCGTTGTCGGAAGAGACGTCTCCCGCATCGGCTGCCTCGAAGATTCCGCTGACCTGCGCGCCCGAGTGCGAGGTGACCGAGGTCGACACCGGCGCCCCGAGGGGGACGCCGTTTTCGAAGATGGAGAACGTGACCGCTGCCGAGCGGCCGGCGGGGTTGAAGACGCCGACGTTGGTCCGGAAGCCGCCCGGCGTGCCCGCCGGGTCGTGCCGGATCGAGGTCAGCACCGACGTCGCGTGCGCCTGAGACTCCTGCATCGCGGGGATGAACATCCCGACCGTCGGGTTCGGTTCCGTCGAGTAGAGACGGCTGGTGACCACGAGGTCCGTCGCCAGGCCCCCGAACTCGAACTCGACGCCGCCGGCGGTGTTCGGCGCCTGGAACTCCGAGACGACGATGTCGTCGAACGCCCGGGACTCCCGCGGGCCGAGCGTGAACTGGATCTGCGGCATCCCGACCGAGCAGGGCAGCGGAATGAAGCACCGGTAGGTGGCGGTCACGTCCAGGCTCGCGGTGTACGAGGTGTTGAACGCCCGCACATCCGAGTAGAACGGCGCTCCGCCGACGATCGAGGCGGCCGCGGGCAGGGTGAGCACCTCTCCGCGGACCGGAAGAGCCGCGGCGACGAGACCGGCGAGCAGAAGCGATCGAAGTTTCATTGCGGGCAGCCGAAAGACGTTCCCTCACGGATCATATGGTCCCGTCTCGCCGCGTTCAAAGAAGGATCGCGTGTCGACTGTAAACTGTGAACTGTCGACTTCCCCGAGGGAGGTTAGCTCAGCGGTAGAGCGCCTGCTTTACACGCAGGTGGTCGGGGGTTCGATCCCCTCACCTCCCACCAATCCGAGACCGTCGTTGCCGGAAGGTCGCGTGTCGGTGCCGGTAACCGATGCAGAAGCGATCCAACGTATGATCCGGCGAGCTGAGATGGCACGCTCTGCAGGCGCCCGCGAAGGCGCCGTGACCGAAACGCAGACCTGCGACTTCCTGATCGTGGGAGGGGGACAGGCGGGGATCCCGCTCGCTCATCATCTCGCGAAGGCCGGCCACCGTGTGGCCCTCGCGGAGCGCAAGAATCTTGGAGGTTCCTGCGTCAACTTCGGCTGCACGCCGTCGAAGGCGGTGATCGCCTCGGCGCGCGTGGCCTTCCAGGCGCGGCGGGGAGCGGTGTTCGGCCTGCGGATCCCGACGGTCGAGGTGGACTTCCCGGCCGTCCTCGACCGCGCGCGCAGCATCCTGATGCAGTCGCGCGCGAGCCTGCGCCGCGGCCTCGAGAAGTCGGCCAATCCGCGGCTGCTCCGGGGTCACGCGCGTTTCACGGGCCGGAAAGACGGTTGCTTCCATCTCAGCGTCGGAGACGAGAGCGTGCTCGCCCGGCAGGTCGTGCTCGACACGGGAACGAGAACGCTTCTTCCGGAAGTCGAGGGGCTCCAGAACGTCGATTACCTGGAGGCGGGCAACTGGCTCGATCGCCTCGAGCTTCCCGAACACCTCGTCTTCATCGGCGGGGGCTACATCGCGCTGGAGATGGGTCAGTTCTACCGCCGGATGGGAAGCCGGGTCACGATCGTGGATCCCGCCGGGGCGATCCTGGAGCACGAGGATCCGGACGTGGTCCTGCTTCTCCAGCGCCTCCTGGAGGCCGAGGGGCTCCAGTTTCGCCTCGGCTCGCTGGCCACCCGCGTCGCGAGGGGGCGCCGGGGAGTCACGGTCCACGTCGAGACGGACGGCCATCACGATGCGATCCGGGGCTCGCACGTCTTCGTCGCCGCGGGACGAAAGCCCAACACGGACGACCTGGGGCTGAAGAAAGTCGGAGTGAAGGTCCGCAGGGACGGGATCGTCGAGACGGACGAGCGGCTCGCGACGAGCGTGCCGGGCATCTGGGCGGCGGGCGACATCCGGGGCGGGCCGATGTTCACCCACACGTCGTGGGACGACTTCCGCATCCTCCAGTCGCAGTTGAGCGGCGACGGCTCCCGCACGACCAGGCGCGTGGTTCCTTACGCGATCTACACCGACCCCGAGCTCGGGCGGGTCGGCGCGACGGAGAGAGACGCCCGCGCGTCGGGCGCCCGGGTCAAGATTGGCCGCTTTCAGATGCGCGACAACGGCAAGGCGCGCGAGCTTTCCGAGACCAACGGGTCGGTCAAAGTCGTCGTGGACGCCGCGACGAACCTGGTTCTCGGCGCCGCCGTCCTGTCGGCGGAAGGGTCGGAGCTCGTCCACCTCTTCGTCGCGCTGATGAACGCGAAGGCCCCGTACTCCGTGCTGCGGGACTCGATCCACATTCATCCGACCCTGGCCGAAGGAGTTCAAAGCGCCGTTGCGTCCCTCGAGTGAGCCTCGCTTCGACCCCGTGGATGAGGAAGACCTGCTGCGGCTGCAGAGGGCGTCTTTCGGCTACTTCCTCCACGAAACCGACGCCGCGACCGGCCTGGTGCGGGACAGCACGCACGTCGGGTCTCCGGCCTCGATCGCGGCCATCGGCCTGGCGCTGACGGCCTACGTCGTCGCTTGCGAGCGGGGGTTCATGGCTCGCGAGGAAGCCCGGGCGCGCACGCTGGCGACGCTGCGGTTCCTGCGCAACAGTCCCCAGGGCCCTCAGCCCGACGCCGCGAGCCATAGGGGCTTCTACTACCACTTCCTCAGCATGGATTCGGGGCGCCGGGTCTGGAATTGCGAACTCTCGACGGTCGACACGGCCTATCTGATCGCGGGCGCCCTCTGCGCGGGAGCCTACTTTACGGGAGCGGACTCGGAGGAAGTCGAGATCCGCCGGATCGGGGAAGAGCTCTACCGGCGCGTCGACTGGGCATGGGCCACCGCGAGAGGCAGCACGATCACGCACGGCTGGACGCCCGAGAAGGGGTTTCTTCCGCACCGGTGGCGCGGCTACAGCGAAGCGATCCTGCTCTATCTGCTCGCGCTCGGCTCTCCGACTCACCCCATCCAGCCGCGGGGCTATGCGGCCTCGACGTTTTCGTACAAGTGGAAGAAGCTCTACGGCCTCGAGTTCCTCTACGCGGGGCCGCTCTTCGTGCATCAGCTCTCGCACGTCTGGGTCGACTTTCGCGGCATCCGCGATGCCTACATGCGCGCGCGCGGAATCGACTACTTCGAGAACAGCCGCCGCGCGACCCTCGCGCAGCAGCGATACGCCATGCGCAATCCGCACGGGTTCGCGGGCTATGGGGAGTTCTGCTGGGGAATCACGGCGAGCGAAGGGCTCGGACCGGCGACGAAAACGATCGACGGGATCAAACGCCGCTTCTTCGACTATGTCGCGCGCGGAATCCCCTACGGTCCCGACGACGGCACCCTTGCTCCCTGGGCCGTCGTCGCGTCTCTTCCCTTCGCTCCCGAGATCGTGGTCCCGACGATTCGCTGGATCGACGCGATGGGCGTCGGGAAGAACAGCCCGTACGGCTTCCATGCCACGTTCAATCCAACCTTCTCGGCGGGCACGGACGACCCGTGCGGATGGATCTCCCCGAGAAACTTCGGACTGAACAACGGCCCGATCGTCGTGATGATCGAGAACTTTCACTCCGGCCTGATCTGGGAAACCCTCAAGAAGTGCCCCTTCCTCGTCCGCGGCCTGCGGCGTGCCGGCTTTCACGGAGGATGGTTGGGGACGGCTCGCGGCGCGAGCTAGCCGGACGGATAGGTCGACACGCCCTCGAAAGATCCCGGAACCTCCCGGCGGCCCTGGCGCCCCGGTAGAATCCCTCCGGCCACCCCATGACTCTCGCCGCCGGCACACGTCTCGGTCCCTACGAGATCCTCGCGCCGATCGGCGCGGGTGGGATGGG
>JBBDKM010000002.1:52167-54888 GCA_040879385.1 Thermoanaerobaculia bacterium
GCACACGTCTCGGTCCCTACGAGATCCTCGCGCCGATCGGCGCGGGTGGGATGGGCGAGGTCTACCGCGCCAGGGACACCAAGCTCGACCGCGACGTGGCGATCAAGGTCCTGCCGGAATCCGTATCGTCCGACCCGGACGCGCTGACGCGGTTCGAGCGCGAGGCCAAGGCGGTCGCGGCGCTGTCGCACCCCAATATCCTGTCGATCTTCGACTTCGGGACCCAGGACGGCGTCGCGTACGCCGTCATGGAGCTCCTGGAGGGCGAGACCCTGCGCGAAAAGCTCATCGCGGGAACGATCCCCCAGAAGCAGGCCGTCGCCTACGCGCTCGAGATCGCGAGAGGCCTCTCCGCGGCTCACGAGAAGGGTGTCGTCCACCGCGATCTGAAGCCGGAGAACCTCTTCGTGACCGGGCAGGGGCATTTGAAAATCCTCGACTTCGGCCTGGCGAAGAGAGTCGATTCGGCCACCCCGGGCGAGGAGACGAGCGCGGCCACGGACTCCGTTCACACCGAGCCCGGACGGGTGATGGGGACCGTGGGTTACATGTCCCCCGAGCAGGTGCGGGGGATTTCCGTCGATCACCGCTCGGACATCTTCTCGTTCGGCGCGATCCTGTACGAGCTCCTCTCGGGTGAAAAGGCATTCAAGAAGGACACGGTGAGCGACACGGTCGCGGCGATCCTGAAGGAGGAGCCGCCGGAGCTGTCGGCTTCGGGGCGAAACATCCCGGCCTCCCTCGACCGCGTCGTCCGGCACTGCCTGGAGAAGAATCGCGATCGGCGCTTCCAGTCGGCGCGTGACATCGAGTTTGCCCTGGAGGAGACCTCCGCGCCAACCGTCACGAGCGAGGAGAGGCATGCCGCGCCACCCGCCGGAAAGCGCAAGGTCTGGATCGTCGCCGCGGCGATCGTCGTTCTCGCGGCCGCCGGGTTGCTTCTCATGCGGCGGCCTCCGAAGACCGTGCCCGGAGCCGCGGGCGTCAAGCGCGTGGCCGTGCTGCCCTTCGAGAACCTGGGATCGCCCGAGGACGACTACTTCGCCGACGGCATCGCGGACGAGATCCGCGGCAAGCTGACCTCCCTCCCGGGCGTCGAAGTGATCGCTCGAAGCAGCTCGACGCCCTACAAGAAGACGGCCAAGACGCCAAAGCAGATCGGCAAAGAGCTGGACGTCAAGTACCTCCTCACCGCGACGGTGCGCTGGCAGAAAACCGGAGACACGAGCCGCGTCCAGGTCCGACCGGAGCTGATCGAAGTGTCGGGATCCGGCGCGCCGACTTCCCAGTGGCAGCAGCCTTTCGACGCGGCGCTGACCGACGTCTTCCAGGTGCAATCGGACATCGCTTCACGTGTGGCGCAGGCTCTGGGAGTGGCGCTCGGGGCGGGCGAGGCGAAGCGGCTTTCAGAGAAGCCCACGCAGAACCTCGCCGCCTACGACGCCTTTCTAAGGGGCGAAGAGGCCTCGAAGAGCATGACCGTCATCGATCCGGCCAGCATGCGCAAGGCGCTCGGCTTCTACGAGCAAGCCGTGGCGTTGGATCCCGGGTTTGCGCAGGCGTGGGGGCGGCTTTCTCAGGGCAATTCGATGCTGTACTTGCTGAGCACGCCCAGCCCGACTCTGGCAGAGGGTGCGCGGAAAGGGGCGGAGAAAGCGGTGGCCCTCGCCCCCGACCGTCCGGAGGGCTATCTGGCACTCGGCTACTATCAGCTCGACGTCACTCGCGACTTCGACGGCGCGCTCGAACACTACGCCACGGGACATCGCCTCGCCCCCGGCAACCCGGACTTTCTGACGGCGACCGCTCTGGCGGAGTTGCGTCTCGGACGCTGGGAGTCGGCGGTCGGGCACTTCCGGCAGGCCGAGCGCCTCGATCCCCGCTCGGTTGCTCCGAAACAGAGGCTGGCGGACACACTCCTCGCGCTGCGGCGCTACGCCGAGGCTCGCGAAACGATCGACACGGGACAGGCCCTCTCGCCGACCGACCTCTGGCTGATCGAGTGCAAGGCGATGACGTTCCTCGCGCAGGGGGACCTGGCCGGGGCCCGGGCAGTGCTCAGGGCCGCGGCGGGCCAGGTCGAGCCGACGGCGCTCGTGGCTTTCGTCGGGACCTACCTGGATCTCGTGTGGGTCCTCGACGACCAGCAGCGGGATCTCCTCCTTCGCCTCACGCCGAGCGCGTTCGACGACAACAGAGGCGCCTGGGGCATCTGTCTCGCCCAGGCCGCTGCCCTGAAGGGCGACACGGCGAGCGTGCGGACCTACGCGGAGGAGGCGGCAAGGGCGTTCGAGGAGCAACTTCGCGGGGCAGCCGGCGACGCGCAGCTCCACGTCCTCCTCGGTCTCGCGCTGGCCTACGGCGGCCGGAAGGAGGAGGCCATCCGGGAGGGCGAGCGCGCCGTGGCGCTCACGTTCCCGACGAAAGATGCGTACTTCGGCCCCTACTTCCAGCACCAGCTCGTGCGGATCTACATTCTGGTCGGTGAACCGGAGAAGGCACTCGACCATCTGGAGCCGCTCCTGAAGATCCCGTACCACCTCTCCCCGGGATGGCTGAAGATCGACCCCAACTTCGATCCGCTCCGAAAAAACCCGCGATTCCAGAAGCTCGTCGCCGCCGCAAACTGAACCCGCCCGGAATCGCGTCTCCTCGGATAAGATCCTCGCGGTGTCCCTGGCGTCCTTCCACCCCGCCGTCCGAAACTGGTTCGAAGCTCGC
>JBBDKM010000003.1:0-53802 GCA_040879385.1 Thermoanaerobaculia bacterium
GTAGCGTCCGCCGCCACCCGACCCGCCCCCTTACGTCAGCTTCTTCCTCGCGTTGGTCAGGAGCAGCACGCAGAGCAGCGCGAACACGATGCCGGAAAGCAGGCCACCGCTCACGATGCCGTTCTTGATCTGTGGGAAGAACTTCGCTCCGAGATCCAGCCGTTCGAGAAGGGTCGGGCTCTCCATCTTGAGGACCCGGTCTCCGAAGAACGCCACGAACGCGATGAGAACCCCGCCGAGTGAGCCGCCCGCGACGAGCCCGGTCGCGTAGAGCATCCCGGAGGAGAGCTCGGACTCCTCCTTGACCACGCCTTCCTTCTTCCTCCGCATGCCGTCCACGAGCGCCTTGACCATGCCGCCGATCCAGATCGGCGCGGTGGTGGAGACCGGCAGATATGCCCCGACGGCCCAGGAGAGCGCGTGCGCGCCGGCGAGCTGCGCCATGAAAGCGAGGAAGACGCCGACGATGACGGGCGCCCACGGCAGGTTCTGGGCCAGCAGGCCCTTGATGATCGTGGCCATCAGGGTGGCCTGCGGCGCCGGGAGCTGCGGTCCCCCGATGCCGTGCGCCTCGCTGCCGCGGTAGGTCTGGTCCAGCACGAAGAGAGTGATCGCGATGACGAGCGAGGAGGTCACCACGCCAATGATGAAACCGAGCTGCTGGTAGCGGGGCGTGGCCCCGACGATGTAGCCCGTCTTCAGGTCCTGCGACGTCGCACCGGCGTTGGCCGCGGCGATGCAGACGATCGCGCCCACGCACAGCGCGACGGCCTGGTAGACGTCACCCTTCCAGCCGATCACGACGAACACGACGCAGGTCATCATCAGCGTCGCGATCGTCATGCCCGAGATCGGGTTCGAGGAGGTTCCGATGATCCCGACGATGCGCGAGGACACCGTCACGAAGAAGAAGCCGAAGACGACGATGAGAAGCGACACCAGGAGCGACTGCGGGAACGGACCGTGCGGGAAGTTGGGCAGGATCGCGAGGATCAGGACGATCGCGAGCGAGCCGATGAGCACGATCCCCATGCCGAGGTCCCGGTCGGTCCGCTTCGTCGCCGGAGCCGTCCCGCGGCCGCCGCCGAAGCTCTTGACCGACTCGCGAAAGGCCGAGACGATCGTCGGCAGCGTCTTGATCAGCGTCATCACGCCGGCACAGGCCACGGCTCCCGCTCCGATATAGCGGATGTACGCGCGGTAGATCCAGTTCGCGTACGAGTTGCTCGCCATCCAGGCGTCCGTGAACCCGAGCGCTTTCAGGTCCGCGATGAGGCGGGTCTCCGGCACGAAGATCGCGATGAGAGGGATGAGCGCCATCCACGCGAGCAACCCTCCCGAGAAGAGCTCGGAGGCGATGCGGGGCCCGATGATGTAGCCCAGCCCCAGGTACTCGGGAGTGACCGCGACGTCGAGCGTCGCCGCCGGATAGGTCGGAGAGTCTTTCTTCGTGTGGAACCAGAGCGGCGTCTCCTGCCAGAGTCCCACGACCCCGTACAGGAACTTGTAGAGAATTGACACGCCGACGCCCGCGAAGACCATCTTGGCGAGGTTGCCGCCCTTCTCCCCCGCGATGAGCACGTCGGCGCAGGCCATGCCTTCCGGGTAGGGGAGCTTGCCGTGCTCCTTGACGATGAGGGCGCGCCGCAGCGGGATCATGAAAAGGACGCCGAGGATTCCACCGAAGATGGCGAGAATCGAGATCTGCAGGTAGCGGAAGTAGTTCTCGCCGCCCGACAGGAAGAGCAGCGCCGGGACGGTGAAGACGGCTCCGGCCGCCACCGACTCGCCGGCGGAGCCGATCGTCTGGACGATGTTGTTCTCGAGGATGGTGGACTTGCCGATCTTCTTGAAGACGGCGATCGCCAGGACGGCGATCGGCACGGAGGCGGACACGGTCAGCCCCGCGCGCAGCGCCAGGTACACGGTCGCGGCGCCGAACAGGACGCCGAAGAAGACGCCGAGGAGAATCGCCTTGGGGGTGAACTCCGGGATCTCTTTGTCGGCCGGGACGTAGGGGCGAAACTCCTGTCCGGACGAAGACTCGTGCGCCATGCGACCTCCGCTCTCAGGCGTTGAGGGTCAAGATAGTGGGCGGAGATTATAAGCGTCAGGCGCGGGAGGGGAATCGGAAATGCGCACCCCTCCGGGGCGCGCTACACGCCTCACGTGCCTCCGAAGCCGACGGTGACGCGGCCGTCCTCGACGATGACGGGGACGTCGCGGCCCCCCGAGAGGCGCACCATCCGATCGAGCTCCGCCCGGTCCTGCTTGACGTTGATGTAGCGGACCGAATACTTCCGACGCGCGTAGTCCTCACGGGCCGCGGTCGTGTAGGGTCAGGTGTCCTTGCCGAAGATCTCGACCCGTTTCTCGTCCATGACGTCCTCCGCCGCGGGGATGATACGCCGGCGCCGCGGCGTCCGGATGCTATGATTTTTTCGCGAACCATGGGGAAGCCCGGCCCTGCGATTCTTCTGACGCTCCTCGTGTCGGCTTCGACCGCGGAGGGCGGCACGGTGTCCGGGAAAGTCGTCGTGGTCAAGGACGGCAAGGAGCAGGCCGACGCTTCCAACGCGGTCGTCTGGATCGAGGGCGCGCGCGTGAGCGGCCTCCCGTCCTCGCGGAACCCGCCCGCGGCCGCCTCCGGGCAGATGAAGAGTTCCTCCAAGCGCTTCCAGCCGCGGGTCGTCGCCGTGGCGAAGAACGCGGCGGTGGACTTCCCCAACGACGACCCGATCTACCACAACGTGTTCTCGGTCTCGGGCTCGAACCGCTTCGACCTCGGCCTGTACCGGAGCGGCAGCTCCAAGTCCCACACGTTCGAGGAGCCCGGCCTCGTCCGCGTCTACTGCAACATCCACCCCCAGATGGTGGGATTCGTCATCGTCGTCGATTCGGATTTCGTGGCGGTCACGGGGCCGGACGGGGCCTTCCGCTTCGACGGCGTGCCGCCGGGAGCTCGCGTCGTGAAGGCGTGGCACGAGGAGGGCACGGAGACGAGCCAGCCCGTGACGGTCGCCGCCGCCGGCGAGACGCCGGTCTCGCTCCGCCTCGACCTGTCCGGCTACAAGCCCGCGCCCCACAAGAACAAGTACGGCAAGGACTACAAGCCGAAAGCCGGCGAAGCCGAGGATGAGCGCTACTGAGACTCCCGCGGCCGCGGGAGTCACCTCGGGCGAGTTTCGGCTCCGGGGGCTGAGGCTTCCGCCGCCGGAGCCGCCGAAGTTCTCGCTGACGCTCAAAATCTTCCTCGCGGCGGCGCTGCTCATTCTCATCGCCGTGGGGGGCGCCGTGGCGGTCTCCGCGTACCAGGCCCGCAAGGTCGCGGACGCGAAGATCGCCGAGGACCTCGAGAAGACCGGACCGGCCTGGGAGTCCTTCCTGCAGAACCGTTACGGGGACCTGCACCGCGCCCTCTCTGTCGTCGTGAACAACGCCGGCACGATCTCGCTGATGTCGACCCTCGTGCCCGAGACGGGACAGCCGGACCCCGAGACCGTGTTCGACACCCTGAAGCGCGAGCAGGCTTCGAGCACCCGGGCCGATTTCCTCATCGCCACCAACCCCGAGGGCGTCGCGCTGGCCCGCACGGACAAGCCGCTTCCCTACGCTGTCGACCTGTCGGGCGTGCCGACGATCGCCGGCGCCCTCCAGGGGGCCGAGACCGAGGGCATCTGGCTCTCCGGGGGGAAGCTCTACAACGTCGTCGCGGCCCCGGTGCTGGAGGGCGGCACGCGGCTGGCGGGCGTCATCGCGGCCGCCTTCATGATCAACGACGCCGTCGCGCGCAACCTCGAACAGCTTCTGAACACGCAGGTCGTCTTCCTCGCCGACGCGGCCAAGCCCTCCGAGCCGGCGAAGGCGGCGCTGGCCGCCTCCACGATGGGGCCCCTCAGCGCGGCCGCGGTCCACGCGGTCCAGGGCCGCGACGACCTCGTTCAGGCCGTGATGCGCCAGGGCAAGACGATCGGACCGCTCGCGCTCGATCTGGCGGGAGACACCTACCTCGCCTACGTGCTGCCGATCCGCTCCTCCACGGACCAGCTCGTGGGCTCGGCCGTGGCGCTGCGCAGCCGCGCCAGGGAACTGGCGGCCTTCCGGCAGATCCAGAACACCCAGATCATGGTGGGCCTGGGCGCGCTGCTGCTGGCCTTTCTCCTGTCGTTTTTCCTGGCGCGGCGCATCACGGGCCCCGTCGGCCGGCTCGTGCGCGCCACCGAGGCCGTCCGCGTGGGCAACCTCGATGCGCCGGACCTGCCGGTGGAGTCGAAGGACGAGATCGGCATCCTCGCGCGCTCCTTCCGCGCGATGCTCGAAGAGCTGAAGGAGAAGGCCGCCCTCGAACAGTACGTCGCCTCTCTGACGATAAACATGGGTGCCGACGCCGCCGAAACGGTTCTCGCCCGCGGGCCGGCGGCGCCCGGCGGGAGCGCCGAGCCCCAGGTCGGCCAGCTCTTCGCCTCCCGCTACGAGATCCAGGGGATCCTCGGCAAGGGCGGCATGGGGATCGTCTACCGGGCGCACGACCGCGACCTCGACGACGCGGTGGCGATCAAGACGCTCCGCAGCGAAGCGCTCTCGGCGGACCCCACGCTGCTGGATCGCTTCAAGCAGGAAATCCGCCTGGCGCGCCGGATCACGCATCCGAACATCCTCCGCACGCACGACCTCGGCGAATCGGGCGGGCTCCGCTACCTCTCGATGGAGTTCATCAAGGGCCTTACGCTCAAGCAGCTCGTCGAAGCGGGCGACCTCCTGCCCACGCCCGTCGGGCTGCGCATCGCCAAGCAGATCTGCGCGGGGCTCGCCGCGGCGCACGAGGTCGGCGTCATCCACCGCGACATCAAGCCGCAGAACATCATCATCGAGGCGACGGGGGGACTCAAGATCATGGACTTCGGGATCGCCCGCCTCAAGGAGGAACGCGGCATGACGGCCGAGGGCACCGTCGTCGGCACGCCCGACTACATGTCGCCCGAGCAGGCACGCGGCAATCCCCTCGACTTCCGCTCCGACATCTACTCGACGGGGGTCGTCGTCTACGAGGTCTTCACCGGCACGCTGCCCTTCGACGGAGACTCGCCGCTCGCCGTGGTCCTCAAGCACATCCAGGAGAGCCCGCCCTCGCCCCAGACCCGGAACCCGAAGATCGAACCGAAGATCTCCCAGATCATCCTGAAGTGCATGCAGAAGGACCCGAAAGACCGCTACCAGACCGTCAACGACCTCTACGAGGCGCTGACGCGGGTGACGGCGTGAGTCGGGGTCGGGGAACGCCGTCCGGAACGCTTCGGCTCGCGATCGGGATCGGGCTTCTGGTGGCGGGCGTCGCCCACGCCCAGGAGCCGCAATACTTCGAGGAGCCGCCGGCGAGGCCGAAGCTCTCGCTGAGCTGGGATTTCCTGGCGCGGTACGACCAGGTCGATCACTGGCGCGGCTACGAGCCGGTCCGCCGCGGGCGCTTCGAGCTGCGCCCCGAGGTCGGGTTCGAGCCGTCGGAGACCCTCCGCATCGCCGTACGCGGCGTCTTCGACTACGGGACCGATGCCGAGTCCTATCCCCAGTACGACAACTACGAGTCCCGCGGCGCCGCCCTCGAGCGGTACTACATCCTCTGGCGGCCCGGCGCCTTCGCGGTGCGCGCGGGCCGCTTCGGCATCCCGCTCGTGGCGACCGAGATGCTCTGGGACCGGGACATCCAGACCCCCGGCGCGGCGGCCGCCTGGTCGAGCCCGGACGGCGCCTGGACGCTTGCCGGCGCCGGCTTCTACGCGCCGCAGCGCGACGGCGACCGGTCGCGCATCGCCGTCGGACAGGTCGTCTGGCATTCGGGCGACGCGGCGCGGTTCCAGATCGAGGCCGCCGCGTCCTACTGGAGCTACGACCTGCGGGACCTGAAGCCCGTCTATATCCGGGAGAACACGCCGCGACTCGCCGACGGCCGGCTCGAGTACGCCTCGGGCTTCCACGTCGCCGACCTGATCCTGCGGCTGCGGTTCCCGCTGGCGGGCCTGCCCGTGCTCGTCTCGCTCGACGGGATGAACAACTTCGAGGCCCAAACGGGCCGACGGCTCGCCTTCGAAGGCGCTCTGGTGGTGGGGCGGCTCGGTACGCCCGGAAACTGGCGCGCGGTCTATTCCTACCAGTACATCCAGAGGGACGCGACCGTGGGGGCCTACAACGGCGACGACTGGTGGTGGCATACTTGGTACGAGGGCCACCGCCTGGCCCTGGGAGTCACGGTCCTGCCGCAGGTCTACGTGCAGGGCTCGGCGGTCGTCCAGCGGCGCCTCGATCTGGACTTCTGGATCAACCGCTACATGGTGGACTTGGTCAAGTTGTTCTGAGCAGGCGATCGGCGACCCGGCTCGTGCCTCACGCCCTCCGTCTTCTCCCCCCGCGATCGGGGATACAATCCCGCAGCCATCATGAGCAAGATCCTCATCGCCTGCGTGGAGGACCTGTTCTTCCGCTCGAAGATCGAGGCGACGGCGCGTCACCTGAACGCGCCCGTGCGCTTCGTGAGCGCCAAGGAGCTGCCCGGGGCCGGGCAAGACAAGGCGGCGGTGGCCGTGCTCCTCGAGCTCTCCTCGAACGGCGATTCCCTGGCGGCCGTTCGCGAGCTCCGGAGCCGCAAGGCCACGGAGGCGCTCCCCGTCATCGGATTCCTCTCCCATATCGACAAGCAGCTCGCCCGCGACGCCGAGGCGGCGGGCGTGAGCCAGGTCCTGCCGCGGAGCCAGTTCTCCGAAAACCTGCCGGACCTCCTCATGGATCTTCTCGCTCCGGGCACGAAACGGGAGATGCAGGAAGAGCCCGAGCTTCCGGACGAGTAGCAAGCGGGTGGGGTCAGGTCTTCATTTTTCAGGATTTCGGAACGCTGCTTCCTCGGCAACCGCGTCGCTGAAATCCGAAAAATGAAGACCTGACCCCGGACTTGATGCGACGCGCCGTCGCCGGCTGGTTCCTCCGCCGCCTCACGCGACCGCGAAAGCGGTACCGGCGGTTCGTCGACAACGAGCCCGGGAAGCTGAAGGCCACCATCCGGCCGGGCGACGTGCTGCTCGTAGACGGCGACCAGCGCGTGTCCCAGGCGATCAAGTACCTGACGATGTCCACCTGGTCGCACAGCGCGCTCTACATCGGGGACGCCCTGCTCGGCCGCGATGCGGCGACGCGGGGCGAGAATCAGCGCCGGTTCGGCCGGGAGTCGCGGCACCTGGTAGTCGAGGCGCTGGTCGAGAAGGGGGTCGTCGTCTCGCCGCTGACCAAGTACGCCGATTTCAACGTGCGCATCTGCCGGCCCGTGGGGTTGAAGCCGGAGGACCTGCGGACCGTCCTCGACTACGTGATCGCGCGGATCGGCTTCCAGTACGACCGCCGCAACTTCTGGGACCTGACGCGGTATCTGCTGCCTTTCGAGCTGATCCCGCCGCACCTGCGCGAGGACGCGCTCCACTTCGGCAGCGGACGGGACACCGAGACGATCTGCTCGTCGTTGCTGGCGGAGGCCTTCGGCGCGGTCGGCTTTCCGATCCTGCCCGTGCCGGTTCGCCGCAAGCCGGAGACGCTGCGCGAACGCCTGCGCCAACAGATCCTGGGGCGCCCGACCCGGCGGGCCCGGAGCGGACTGCTGCGCGCCCGCCACCCCACCCTCTGCGTGCCCCGCGACTTCGATCTCTCGCCCTACTTCGACATCGTGAAGTTCAACGCGCGAGAGAGCGCCGCCTTCGACTACCGGCGGCTGGAGTGGGTGGAGCGGAGACCGGGTTCTTAGGACTCGACGGGTCGGCCGCCCGACAGGATCCCGTTGACGGCCTGCACGCGCTGCTCGAGCACGCGGCGCAGGCGCCCCACCTCGGTATCGGAAGCGGAGAAGCGCACCGAGTCTCCCTGGAACTCGAAGCGCAGCACGGCGTCGCGGTCCTCGGGCATCAGCCCGAGCAGGCCGGCCCGGTAGGCCCGCATCCACTCGGGAGAGGGTTCGTTGTCCAGCCGGATCCGGAAGACGGTCTTCCCATCCGCCGCCGGCCCCTCGCGGTACGGCGGCTCGTTCGAGAGCCAGACCCGGTGGGTCGGGGGCGCCTCTCCGGGGCGCCGGCGCATCGGGCGGCGGTGCTGGGGTCGTCTCATCTACCGTGGCATTCTTTCATGTTCGGTCATACACTGCCAGCCGATTTCAAGTCCTCGAAGCTTCCCGCGCTCACGATCGTGAACTCCTCCGGCCGCACCCGGCGCCGGAAGGCGGCGTCGGCCTCCTCCCGCGTGACCGCCGCGACTCTCGCGGGAAACTCGTCGAGGTACGAGACGCCGAAGCCGAAATAGATCGCCGCTTCCAGCGCCTGCGCGATGCCGCCGTTGGAGCCCAGATCGACCTGGAAGCGGCCCGACCGCGAGCTCTTCTCTTCGGCCAGCTCCTTGTCGGTCATCCCCTCCGACACGAACCGGCGGATTTCGTCGAGTGTGGAGGCGAGCGCCGCGTCGCGGTTCTCGGGCTTGACCGTCAGGCTCACGACGAAGGGGCCGGCGACGTGCGTCGCGGAGAAGCTCGAGTGGATGCCGTAGGTGAGGCCCTCCGTGTCGCGGACGCGCACGCCGAGACGCGATGTCAGCGAAGACTGTCCCAACGCCGAGTTGGCGAGCGAGCAGGCGAGGTAGTCGGGATCGGTGCGCGTCAAGTCCGCGTGCATCGCCAGCACGACGTCGGCGCTCGCCTTGCCGGGCATCGGGACGGTCTCGTTGGCGGGCGCCGCGCCGGGAGTCGGCGGGGCCGGAATCTGCAGCGCGGGGCCGGGCGCCCAGGAGCCGAGGCTGCCCTCCAGCCGGTCGAGAACCCGCTCGGACTCGACGTCTCCCACGACGACGAGGACGAGGGAAGAGGCGCCGTAGCGCTCCCGGTAGAACGCGGCGAGGTCGTCGCGCTCGAGGGCCTCCACCCGCGTGATGCGCTCGCTGGCCGTCAGGCGGTGGAGCGGGTGCGCCGGCGGGTAGATGCGGCGCAGCGCCTCCTCGTAGGCGCGGACGGAGGGCTGGTCCTGCTGCTGGCGGATCGCGCCGACGAGGCGCTTCTTCTCCTTGTCGAGCTCGTCTGAGGGAAACGCGGGTGTCTTCAGGACCTCGGCGAGGATATCGAGCAGGACGTCCGCGTCCCGGGAAAGCGCCCCTCCGGAGATGTCCACACCGACCGGATCCGAGACGTCGGAGCTGAACCCGAGGCTGGCCGCGCGGCTCTCCAGCTCCTCGGCGAGCTCCAGCTTGGTCCGCCGCGCCGTGCCCTTCATCAGCTCGCCCGCCGTCATCGAAGCGATGAGCCGCCGGCCGGCCGGAGCGTAGAGCCGCCCGGCCGCGAGCGAGCCCGCGATCGCCAGGGTCGGGTTGAAGCGGTTCTCGACCACGAAGAGGCGGGCGCCGTTGCCGAGTGTGCGCGTGCGCACCGCTTCCGTGAAGGGGAGCCGCTTCCGGGCGGGCGCGACGTCGGCCGTCATGCGTCGTCCCCGGCCGATTCCGGCGTTGCCCCGCCCTCGGGAGGCCTCGGAACGTACAGCCCCACGGTCAATGCGTCGTCGTGCAGGTACTCGAGCACAACCCGCCGCACGTCCTCCGGCGTCACCGTCCGGATCGCGGCGGGGTAGTCGACATACCACTCCCAGTCGGCGACCGCGATCGCTTCGGACAGGGACGTCGCGATCTGATCGGTCGAATCGCGGTCGAAGATCACTTCGGCCTCGATCTGGGTCTTCGCCTTTTCGCACTCCGCGTCGGTGACGCCGGCGTCGGCGATCCTCGCGACCTCCTGGCGGATCACTTTCTCGACTTCGCCCAACTCGACCCCCGGCCGCACCGGAGCGAATACGGAGAAGAGGGCCGGGTCCCGGAGCTGCCACGGCACGACCGTCACGGCGAGCGCCAGACTCTTCTCGACGAGGGCCTGGTGGAGGCGCGACGTGATGCCGCCGCCGAGGATGTTGCCGAGCACGGCGAGGGCGGGCGTGTCCGCGTGCCGCGCCTCGACGGTTCTCCACGACAGCCCGCACCAGGCGACCTGACCGGCGCGGCGCACGAGGAAACGCCGCTCCCCTTCCTGCGGGGGCTCGACCGTGTACACCCTCGGGATGGGCCGCGGCGAGGGCGGGATGGCGCGGAAATACCGCGCCAGAAGCTCGAGCGCTTCCGCCTCCTCGAAGTCTCCGATGACCATCGCCGTCGCGTTGTTGGGGTGGTAGAAGGTGTCGTAGAACTCGCGGAGCCGTTCCGTCGAAACCTCCTCGATGTCGCTGCGCCAGCCGATCGTGGGGTGGTGGTACGGGTGCTCGCGGAACGCGGTCGCGAAGGTGTGCTTGTAGAGGACCTGGAAGGGCGAGTTCTCCCCGCGCTCGAACTCGTTGCGCACGACCGTCATCTCGGGCGTGCGGTCCTCGTCGCGCAGGAAGGCCTGCCGCATGCGCGAGGCCTCGATGCAGACGGCGACCTGCAGCTTGTCCGAAGGGATCGTCTCGTAGTAGTTGGTCCGGTCGAACCAGGTCGTCGCGTTGAAGCGGGCCCCGACTCCCTCGAGGACCGCGGCGACCGCCGTCCCCTTCGCGCGCTCGAAGTCAGGAGTTCCCTTGAACATGAGGTGCTCGAGCAGGTGGGTGGCGCCCGTGTGGCCGACCGCCTCGTTGCGGCTCCCGACGTGGTAGACGACGGCGAACGTCGTCACCGGGGCGACACGGTTCTGGAGAAGCAACACGGAGAGGCCGTTCGCGTCGAGCCGGAACTCGCGGAATCCCGCCTTCTCCTTGAGGAGCGTCCAGGTTTCGCCGGGAACTCCCGTCTCGGAATGCGGCCCTGGGATTGGAACCGCGGGCTCCGGACTCCCGACTCCCGACCCCAGACTCACCCTTACCTTCCGCCCGCGATGTCCTCGGCGCCGTCGACGCCGACGACGTTGCCGGACACCCACGCGCCGCCCTCGCCGCACAGGGCGACGAGCGCGCGCGCCACATCCGCCGGCTGCGTGAGGCGGCCCGCCGGGTGCATGGCCAGGACGCGCTCGATCATGGCTTGGTTGCCGGGGATCTTCCGCAGGGCCGGCGTATCGGTCACGCCCGCGCGCAGGGCGTTCACGGCCACCCCGTGGGGCGCCAGCTCGACTGCGAGCTGACGGACGTAGGACTCCAGGGCCGACTTGGCGGCGGAGACGGCGCCGTAGGCCGGCCACACGATGTGGTCGCCGGCGGAGGTCATCGCGAAGATGCGCGCTCCGGGCGCCAGGAGCTTGCCGAAGAAGAGGTCCTGCGTCCAGTAGACGAGCGAGTTGGCCATGACGTCGAGCGTCATCTCGATCTGCGGCTTGGCGATGGCGTTCTCGCGCGGTTCGGCGAAGAACGGTTTCAGCGTCCCGAAGGCGAGCGAGTGCAGGAGCACGGACACGCGCGACTCGGGCGGATCGCCGCCGCACGTCGAGGCGATCGCGGCAATCACCTCGGTGCGCTTCTCGTCGTCGGCCGCGTTCGCGTTGAAGAACTCGGCGCGCCGGCCCATGCCCCGAATCTCGCCGGCGATCCGCTCCGCGTTCGGGAGCGTGGACTTGCGGTCGAGGTGCACCCCGAAGATGTTCCAGCCCGCCCGCGCGAGCGCGAGGGAGCACGCCTCGCCGAATCCGGAGGAAGCGCCCAGAACCAGGGCCCAGCGTACACGTTCGTCGGCCGCCAAAACGGGGGCGATCTTAGCAGGATGCCGCGGGAGGGCGCGAGACGGCCGCACGCCCGGGCAGAGTAAACTCACGCCACCAAGTGAGGCACGAGGGGCGAGAGGGGCCGGGAGGCGAGCGCGTGCTGTTGGCGGCCCTCCTGCTGCTGACCGCCGTCATCTGGCTCGAGCCCGCGGGCTCCTTCCTCGCCGAGCCGGACGAGACGCGCTACGCCGAGATTCCGCGCGAGATGCTCGCCGCCGGAGACCTGCTCGTGCCGCGACTGAACGGCGTGCCCTACTTCGAGAAGCCTCCCCTGCTCTACTGGGTCAACGCCGCGGCGCTACGGGTCTTCGGCGAGACTCCCTGGGCGGCGCGCCTGGTGACAAGGCTCGCGGGGCTTGCGACGATGCTCCTCGTGGTTCTGGCGGCGCGCCGGGGCGGCCGCGGCACGGGGCTGTCGGCCGGGGTTCTCTTCTTCGCCGCTCCCATGGGCTTTCTCTTCTCGCGCACGAACCTGACCGACGGGCTCCTCACGTTCTTCTTCGCGGCGACGTTGCTCGCCGGGCGCGCGGCGGTCCTGCGCCTCGAGCAGGGCCGCGCGTGGAAGGCGATGTCCGCTCTGGCCGGCGCGGCGGCCGCTGGGGGCTTCCTCACGAAGGGGCTCGCCGCGTTCGTCCTGCCCGGCGCGATCCTCCTCCTCTGGAGCCTCGCGACCCGGCGCTTCTTGCCGCTGCTGAAAGCGCTCGTCCTCTCGCCCGCGCCGCTCGTCTTTCTGGCGCTCGCGACGCCCTGGTTCCTTCTCGTCGAGCGGCGGCACCCCGGCTTCCTCGACTTCTTCTTCATCCGCGAGCACTTCCAGCGGTTCGCGACGAGAGCCGCCAAACGCCCGGGGCCGATCCACTACTTCGTTCCGGTGTTCGTGCTGGGGTTCCTGCCGGGGCTGCCCTTCTTTCTGTCGGGGGCGTGGAAGGCCCGCCGCCGCGATCGAGAGGGGTTCTTCTTCCTTCTCTGGTTCGCCGTGGTCTTCGGTTTCTTCTCGCTCTCGCAGAGCAAGCTGCCGCCGTATCTGTTCCCCGCCCTCCCTGCCGCGGCCGTCCTCGCCGCGCAGGGACTTCCGGAGGGAGGAATGCGGCGGCTCTGGATCGCCCAGGCGGTCCTCGCCACCGCGCTGGCCACCGCCGTCCTGCTGGTGCCGGAGCTCCGGGCCGAGGCGCGGCGGCTGGAACTCGTCGCGATCGTCGCGCCCGCGCTCGCCGGCCTCGTCGTCGCCTCCTGGGCCGCGGCCCTCTTTGCGGCGCGCTCCCCGGCCCTCGCGCTGACGGCGGTCGCGGCGGGCTGGGCCGCCTTCTTCGCCGGCGTGGCTCTGGGCTGGCCGAGGATGCCGCAAGCACGGTTCTCGACGGAGCTGGCGTCGGCCGCGAGGGAGGCCGCAGCGCCGCGTCAGGCGCCGATCGTCGGCTACGGGGACTACCTCAACGGCGTGTCATGGGAGCTGAAGTCGCCCATTCCCGTCGCCGCCTACCGCGGCGAGCTCGAGCCCGAGTTCGAGACGCGGCCCGAGGTGCGCGAGGCGCTCTTCTGGTCGCGCGAGAAGTTCTGGAGGCTCTGGGGAAGCGGCAAGCCCGTCGTCGCCCTCGTGCGGATGAAGGACCTCGTCGAGATGATGGCCGCGACCCCGAACGCGCGCGTCGTCCGGTGGGCGCAGAAGCACGCGGTCGTCGCGAATTTTCCGGAGTAGACGAAGGCGAGACTCCCGACTACGGAATGTACCCCTTGATCGTCCTCGCCGTCACTCCCGGCTTGCCGACGGCCACCGCGACGGCGCGGTACTCGCCGTCGGGCTTCTGGGAGTCGGTGCGGAAGGCGATGACGTACTGTGAGCGCAGCTCTTCCTCGATCCGCTGCGTGACTTCGCGGATCTTCGCGGAGTTTCCGACGTGGAAGACCTCGCCTCCGGACTCCCTGGCGATCTCGTTGATCACCTTCCGGATCCCGAAGTTGAGCGCCGAGATGTCGATGCCGATGAAGTAGATCGGCGCTCCCGCCGAGCGCGCGTAGCGGAGCAACGTGTCGTAGTCCACGTGCGAACGGTTGTCCGCGCCGTCGGTCACGACGATCAGGGCCTTGCGCCCCTGGAGCGTCCGGAACTGGTAGAGCCCGAGCACGATCGAATCGTAGAGGGCCGTGGCTCCGCGCGCCTGCGGCGTGCGCGCCGCGCGCTGCAGGGCCCCCGAGTCCCCCGTCAGGTCCTGGACCATCCGGGGCTGCTCGCGGAACTCGATCACGAATCCTCTGTCCTTGCTCTGGATCAGCTGCTTGAAGAGCTCGGCCGACGCTTCGTGCACGAAGGCCATGGACTCTTCCATCGAGCCCGACCCGTCGACGACGAGGCCGATCGTCAGCGGCAGCTTGTCGGCGACCTCGAAACCGGTGATGATCTGGGGCCGCCCGTCCTCCTGGACCGTGAAGTCCGCCTCGGTCAGGCCCTTCACAAACCGGTTGCTCTTGTCGATCGCCGAGATGTGGAGCTGGACGACGTCCACGCGCACGCTCTCGACCGCCGTGTTGGGCCCCTTGAGGAATCGGATGTCGTTGGACTCCCGGCCGTCGTCCGCGATGGCCGTGGCGCGCAGGTAGTCCGACTTCGCGTACTCCGTCATCGGGATCGTGATCTCGTACGGCCCCTCCGTCGTCCAGCTCTTGAGCTTCTTGTCGTCGAGAAACAGGTCGACCTGCCGGGCGACGCCGCCCGCGATCGACTGGACCGCGACCTTGATCCGCACCTTGCCCGACGCGGGATCCGGCTGCGGCAGGATCTTGATGGCCACCCGCGCGTTGCCCTGGTTGATCGCCCAGGCGTCCTCGTCGATGACCTTGCCGGACGCGTCGTAGCCGACCGCGCGGATCGTCTGCTTGCGCGGCACTTCGCCGAGATCGATCTCCACCGAATAGGGGGGCTTCGAGCGCCGCACGAGGAGCTTGTCCTCGAGGTAGAACTCGACCTTCGTGATCGGGGGCGACACGTCCGCTTCCAGGCGCAGCAGGCCGATCGGCGTCTCGCGCGCCGGCGGCAGGATCTTCAGCTTCGGCGCCCCGGCCGGAGTCGCCGCGGCTTGCGCCTCGTCGGCGATGACGACGGCTTCCGCCGTCGGGAGCGTCGAGGACTCGCCCGGCGCCATGTCCGGCGAGAAGGGCGATCCCACCTCCGGGACCGAGAGATCGACCGCGGCCTCTCCGACCTGGCGGCCTCCGGGGGCGGAGAGCACCAGCTTCAGCTTGTAGGAGCCGGGCTCGATGGCCCGCAGAAACCCGTACTGGAAGGTCGTCTTCTCCCCGAGCTCTCCCGACACCGGATACTTGAACGCCTGGACGATGTCCTCGCCCTTGAGGAAGCTGCCCGAGAGCTCGCCTGAAAAAGTCTTCAGGCCGCGCCGGGCGGCGGCCATCGAGAGCTCCGGGGCCCGGAGCCGGATGCGGACGACCGTCTTCAACCCGGCCATGCCGAGGTACTCGACCGTCACGTAGAGCGGAAACTGGCCGGCATCGGTCGAGAGCTCGGTCTGCCGGGTCTGCGCCGGGGCCGCGGCGGCGAGCGCGAGCAGGGGCAGAAGCAGGAGCGCGGAGAGGAGTCTGACTTTCATGCGAGATGACGAACCGCGCGCCGGGGGCCGGGAATTCCCGCGATCGCCGGCGAGGCCGGACTCGTCTGCTAGGCGGCCGAGGATTCGGCGCCGGCCGCCGCGGCGGCGAGATCGGCGAAGAACTCGAGGACCGCGGACCGGAAGTCGGCCGGGGTCTCGAGCTCCGAGATCCGGACTCGCAGGGCCCGGCCGTGGGGAAGGCCGTTGGTGTACCAGCCCGTCATCGTGCGCAGCTTGTGGAGCGCTTCTTTCGGCTCGAAGGCCGTTTGCTCGATCGCCGAGAAATGCGCGAGCATCAGGTCCCGCCGCTCGAGGAGCGTGGCCTCGCGCACCGGCCGTCCTTCCAGACGGTCCGCGATCTGGCGGAAGATCCAGGGGTTCTTCATCGTCGCGCGCCCGATCATCACGGCGTCGCAGCCGGTCTCGGCGAAGAGGGCGAGCGCGTCCTCGGGCGCGGCGACGTCTCCGTTGCCCACGACCGGGATCGAGAGGTGGCGCTTCAGATCCGCGATCCGCCCGTAGTCGGCGCGGCCCGTGTACATCTGCCGCGCGGTGCGCGCGTGCATCGCGACGGCCGCCACACCCTCGTCCTCGCACATTCTTCCCAGATCGAGGAAGTTGAGGCGGCCGTCGTCCAGGCCGAGCCGGAACTTGACCGTCAGCGGCATCGACATCGACAGGCGGCGGCGCACGGTGCGGACGATCTCGCGCGCCAGCGGCAGGTCGCCCATGAGGGCCGCGCCCGCGCAGCCCTTGAGGACCTTGTTGGCGGGGCAGCCCATGTTGATGTCGCACACGTCGGGCGACAGCTCCTCGACGATGTCGGCGGCCGCGGCCATGCGCTCGGGGTCGGAGCCGTAGATCTGGATCGAGAGCGGCCGTTCCTCGTCCGAGAACACCATCTTGCGGAGCTGCCGGGCGCTGCCCCGGCTGATGGCCTCCGAGGAGATGAACTCCATGGTCACCAGGCCCACGCCCCCGATCCGCCGCAGCATCAGGCGGTACACGTGGTCCGTGATGCCCGCCATGGGGGCGAGCACGAGGGGCGGGTCGATCCGGAGAGGGCCCAGGCTCAGCATCGGGCTGATAATCTTACCGGCCTCTGCCCCGGGCCGGGGGCCGGACGTTTTGCTAGGATCGAGGGGCTTCGTTTCAGGAGGGGGTCTGATGCCGTCCATGACCGCGGCGGTTCCCGCTGGGGACTCCGCCCTCTGGATCCACAATCGAAAGTTCGACCTGCTCTTCCTGAGCCTCTCGGGCGTGCTGGTCTTCTTCCCCTACGTTTCCTACGGCCTCCTCCAGAAGCTCGGCCTCTCCGAGGCGACCTCGAGCCTGGTCGTGGGCCTGTCGGTCACGCTGCTCGTGGGCGGCCCCCACATGTACGGGACCTACCTGCGCACGGCGCTCGAGCCCCGGTTCCGGAAGCGCCACCCGGTGCTCGCCTACCTGCCGCTCGTGCTCATTCCGACGCTGGTGGTTGTGGGATCCGTTTACGCGTTCATCGTGCTCCTGACGGGCTTTTTCCTGTGGGCCTCGATCCACGTCACTCACCAGGCCCAGTACATCTCCGAAACGTACCGGATCCGGGCCGGCGCGCCGATCCGCCCGCTCGACCGCTGGCTCGACGGCGGCGTCATCCTCGGAGCCCTGTACCTGATGGCCATGTACAAGTTCGTCGAGAACAAGTTCGCCCTCGGCGACAGCGTGCTCCTCTTCCCCGAGTTCCTGAAGCACCGCTCCGTCGCCGTGGCCTTCACGGCCGGCTACGCGATCTTCTTTCTCTTCTACGTCGTCCGGACCTTCGGCGAGATCCGGCGCGGAGAGACCTCGTGGCCGCGCCTGCTCTTCATGACCATGACGGTCGCGATGGCTTTCGTCGTGCCCCTCTTCGACAACCTCGACGTGTCGTTCCAGGGCTTCAACACATGGCACTCGCTCCAGTACCTCGCGCTGACCTGGTTCATTCTGGGCCGCCAGGCCGAGAACGGGCAGATCGGCAGCGGCTTCGCGCGGGCGCTCGCGGGCAAAGACAAAACCAAGAAGTTCTACTTCGCGATGGTCGGCGCCACGCTGTCGTCCGGCGTCATCTACCTGATCCTCTGGAAGGGCCTGGGCTTCCCGCAGGACAAGAGCTACTACGTGGTCGTTCTGTCGTTCCTGCTCGTGCACTATTTCTACGACCACATCCTCTTCCGGGACTTCGAGCCGCTGGAGCCGATCCGGGGAAGAGAGAGGGTCGCGGCGTAATCGTAAGTTAGCCGCCACTTGTCGGCGGAAGGAGGGATTCCAAATGAAAGCTCGGTTCACGTTCAGTGTGATCGCGTCGTTGCTTATCGCGACGCTCGCTTGGGCTGCGACGAACCTCAACTCCTCCAGGAGCAACATCTACCGACTGACCTATCCCAGCGATCTCGTGAGTGGTGATCAAGCGAAGGCGATTCTGGCAGAGCTGGACAAGATGGGCCCAACAGATGAAGCAAGGCTAAAGCGGTGGCTGCCAGCCAACTTCAAGCGCTTTGGTATTGCGGGCGACCGGGTCAAGAAGCTGGTCGTCTTGCCTCGTAGTAAGGAGCTAAAGGAAATCGCGATTATCCTTTTGACGAAGCCTGAAGACGAGGAGGCCGCCACTGCGGTCACGGTAAAGTCCAGCAAGTCCAACTCGTCAGACTGAGACCGGAGCGCGGCGCAAAAACCGGGCGGTGCCCCAGTGGCGGCTAACCGTGAGGCGGCCCTGGACCTTGACGAAAGCAATCGCTACCGCGTACGCGTCGGGCGATATCGAGTTGTGTATTCAATCGCTGACGACGAGTTGCTGATGCTCGTCGTACGAGTCGCTGATCGCAAAGACGTGTATCGATAGGCCGCCTGATGCGCGGGTGCAGCGGAGTCGCGCAGCTCGCTCGTCGCCGACGCGCCACCCGGGTGGCTGTTACGCGTCAGAACGACTCACGACTCGAGACCCAAGACTCATAACCCCTCACGACTTCCTCAGGAGCTCCTCGTAGCTCTTGACCGTCGTGAAGCCCTTCGGCTTCTCGAACAGATCCGGATCCGCCCCCGTCTGCACGTCGAGAAGCTCCGCCGTGGTGAACGGCTGGTACTCGTCGCCCTGGTCCTTCTTGGCGTGCTCGATCTTCACGACGAGCTTCTCGAGGTCCCGCGCGGCCCAGATGACCGCCTTGTCTCCCGACGGCAGCACCATCTCCCAGCGGTCGCACGGGTGCAGGCCGTGGGCGGCGTCGCCGATGCGGCGTATCTGGCCGCCGAACCGGTCAGCGTAGGCCTCGGGATCGAATCCCGGCTCGAGCGGATAGCCCGGGACGATCTCAACGGCCGGCGCCCAATCGCTCTCCATCAACTTCTTCGTCGAGGGCCGGAACTGCCAGACCTTCTTCAGGTCCGGCCGCACGACCTTGACGAGGGGCGAGCCGTCGACGACGAGCTCCACGCGCTTGGACTCGCCGCGCACGGCGACCCGGAAGCGCTCCTCCTCCGAGAAGGAAAGGGTCGCGCGGTAGCCGTCCTTGGAGATCGTCTTCAGGCCGCCGCCGCACGCCGCGGCGAGGAGTATGGCGAGGGCGAGAGCCGCGCCCGGCAGGTATCGCGTCTTGCTCATGGTGCGCTCGGGATCAGTCTCAGTGTCTCGCCCGTCCGCAGGACGTAGGCGAGCCGGGATGTCGCCGATCGCTGTCATCGGCGCAACTCTAACGGAATGCGCGCGAAAACCCGTCTGGCATAATCGCCCGCCATGGCGTGGTGGGAATCGTGGTTCGGCGAGGAGTACCTCGACCTCTACCCCCACCGGGACCTGGAATCCGCGCGCGGCGAGGCCGCGTTCGCGCTGGCGCACCTGGGGCCTGAGCCCCGGCCGCTTCTGGACCTCTGCTGCGGATCGGGGCTCCACTCCGTGCCCTTCGCGGAGGCGGGAGTGCCCCCGATCGGCCTCGACTACTCGGCGCCGCTCCTGGACCTGGCGCGCCGGCGCGACGAAGGGCTGCCCCTCGTGCGCGGCGACATGCGGGCGCTTCCGTTCCCGGACGGGACCTTTCGGGCCGTCGTCAACTTCTTCACGAGCTTCGGCTACTTTCTCCTCGAGGCCGAGAACGTCTCGGTGTTCGCGGAGATCGAGCGCGTGCTCCAGCCGGGCGGCGCCCTGCTCTGCGACACCGTGGGGCGGGACTACGCGCTCGCGCGCCTGGTTCCCGAGGAGCGCCGATGCTGCGGCGAGAAGGAATACCGGATCCGCCGCTCCTGGAACACCGGGACCCGGCGCCTCGAAAAGGAGATCGAGGTCCGCCGCCACGGCTCGAGCGAGGTGTTCCGCGAGAGCGTGCGCGCCTACACCGCCGACGAGCTGGTCGGCCTTCTCGAGGGGGCCGGACTCTCGATCGAGGAAGTGTGGGGCGGATTCGACGGGGCGCCGGTCGGGCCCGACTCGCCCCGCCTCATCGTTCTCGCACGCAAGCCCGGACGGCCGTCATGATTCCGTACACGAAGTACCCCGGCCTCTCTCCCCTGTTCCTCGACTATCTCCACGGTCTGCCGGAGTTCTACCCGGACCCGCCGACGCTCGAAGCTGCCGCGGAGCGGGGACGCCATCTGCTGTCCGCCGGGGCGCGTCCGCGCTTTCCGCCCTCGGCCCTCCGGTTCCGGGGCGGCGCGGCCGGTCGCCTGGCCGAGGAGTTCTGCGCCGGCCGCGCGGTCGCCGTCTCGGCCGGACACCAGGTGGGGCTCTTCACCGGACCGCTCTTCACGCTGGTCAAGGCGTTCGACGCCATCCATCTTGCGCGCGAGCTCACGCGGCGGGGCGTCCCGGCCGTGCCGGTCTTCTGGGCGCTCACGGACGACCACGACCTGCAGGAGGTCGCCCGCACCGCGCGGCC
Organism: Thermoanaerobaculia bacterium; assembly: GCA_040879385.1. Lineage (GTDB taxonomy): Bacteria > Acidobacteriota > Thermoanaerobaculia > UBA5066 > Gp7-AA6 > DAHUXD01. Next base: position 20,202 of record JBBDKM010000003.1, read on the forward strand.
CTCGAAGGAGGGCGCCGAGATCCTCGTGCTCGAGGGCGCCGACCGCCAGAACCGCCACCCCGTCGGACCGCTGCCCATCCCGGCGGGCGTCGCGCGGATCGTGGAAGCGTTCCGCCCCGACGCGAAGGACGAGGCCGGCGCGGCGATCCTGGAGGCGTTTGCGCGCCGCAGCGCCGCCGGCGTCTCCTACGGCGACGCATTCGCCGAAACGCTCCTCGATCTCGTCGATCCGGACCCGCTTCTCGTCGTCGACCCGCTTTCCGAAGCGATGCGCGCCCCGACGGTCGAACTGTTTCTCGAGGCGGCGCGGCGGGAAAAGGAGCTCCGGACGGTCCTTCGCGAAACGGAAGAGAAGTTGCGCCGGGCCGGCAAGGCCGTTCCCGCTCCGGTCCCGGAGGGCTTTTCCTTCTTCGCGATCGACGAGGACGGCCGCCGCCGGATCGAGGACCTGCCCGCTGCGGTCGCGCGCGTGGAGGCGGGAAAAGCCTGGCCCTCGGCCGACGTCATAACCCGGCCGGCTCTCAAGTCGTACCTCTTCCCCATGGCAGCGAGCGTGATGGGGGCAGCCGAGATCGCGTACCACGCGCAGAGCCTTCCGCTCTTTCCCGTTCTGAACGTGACGCCGCCGGTCTTGATCCCCCGGACCCACGTCGTCCTCCGGGGCCCGGCCGAACGGCGGTTCGCCGAGGCGCTGGGGGTCGCGGAAAAGGACCTGCTCACCGCCGCGGCAAAGCCGGCCGTCGAGGTCCCGGGGTCCGGCGAGCTTTCCGCGATCGCTCGGGCCGCCGACGAGGGGCTTTCCGCGCTCGCCCCGGGGCTCGAGAAGCTCGACGCCTCGCTCCTCGGGGCGCTCGACACGACCAAGCGCAAGGTCGCCTATCAGCTCGAGCAACTCGCCGAGCGCGCCCGCAAGGCGGCCGGGCGCCGCGAGGACGTGGAAACGGGGCGCCGCAAGCGGCTCGAACGCCTCCTGATGCCCGGCGGCGTTCCCGCCGAGCGGGTCTACCCGCCGCTCACGCCGCTGCTGGCGCACGGAGACGGCGTGCGCGACGCGCTACGCCGCGCCGCAGCCGAAGACTCGACACGCGGGGCCGTGGTCGTGGACGCCGGCGCCGAAGGAGCAAGCCCGCATGCCCGTTGACGTGCTCGCGATCTCCGCCCATGCCGACGACGTCGAGCTGACCTGCGGCGGCACCCTCGTCCGGCTGAAGAAGAGCGGCTATCGCTTCGGGATCGTGGACCTGACGCGCGGCGAGATGGGCACGCGCGGCTCCGCCACGATCCGGGCCGGCGAGGCCCTCCGCGCCGCCGAGATCCTCGGCGCCGAGTTCCGCGAGACGCTCGACTTCGGCGACGGCGGCCTGCGGCGGGGCCGCGAGGAAGAGCTCGCAGTCATCGACGTCATCCGGCGCGAGAAGCCGCGCCTGGTGCTGACACCGTACCCCGACGACCGGCACCCCGACCACCGCCGGGCCGGGCAGCTCGTGACCGACGCGGCGTACTACGCGGGCCTGCGCAAGCTCGAGACCGCGCACCCCGCTCACCGCCCGCAGCAGACCGTCTACTTCTCCACCTTCGACATGCGGCGGCCGGATTTCGTCGTCGACGTCACGGGCGTCATGGAGACGCGGCGCGCCGCGATGCGGGCCTTCGAGAGCCAGTTCCACAAGGAGGGCTCCGCGGAGCCGCAGACCGTTCTGTCGCAGAAGGACTTTCTGGAGACGATCGAGTCGCGCGCCCGCGAGTTCGGGATCCTCATCGGCGTGCCGTTCGCCGAGGGCTTTCTCGCCCGCCGCCCGCCGCGGATCGACGACATGGTCAAGGCGTTCGAAGGCTACGAGCCGGGATTCTGAGCTGAGCACCGAGAGCGGAGGTTCGAGAGCCGGATGAAGATCGGCATCACCTGCTATCCCACCTTCGGCGGGAGCGGCGTCGTCGCCACGGAGCTGGGGATCGCGCTCGCCGACCGGGGCGACGAGGTCCACTTCATCTCCTACGCCATGCCTTCGCGCCTGGACCTGCCGCGAGAGCGCGTCCACTTCCACGAGGTCGTCGCGCCCACCTACCCCCTGTTCGTCTCGCCGCCGTACACGCTGGCGCTGGCGACGAAGATGGCGGAGGTCGCCGCCAACGCGAAGCTCGACCTCCTCCACGTGCACTATGCGCTGCCGCACGCCATCTCGGCGATCCTCGCCCGCGAGATGCGAGCCGACAACGGCGCCCGGCTCCGCGTCGTGACGACGCTCCACGGCACCGACATCACGATCGTCGGACAGGACCGCTCGTACCTCCCGATCACGCGCTGGGGCATCGAGCAGAGCGACGCGGTGACCGCCGTCTCGCGCTACCTGCGCGACGTGACGGTCAAGGAGTTCGGCGTGCGGCGCGCGATCGAGGTGGTGCCCAACTTCGTCGACACGCGACAGTACCGCTCCGGCAACGCCTCCCCGTTCGCGCGCTCGCTCGCGCTCCCGGGCGAGGCGCTCCTCGCGCACGTGTCGAACTTTCGGCCCGTCAAACGGATCCGCGACGTCCTCTCGGTCTTCGACCGGGTGCGGCGGACGGTCCCGTCGCGCCTGCTGCTCATCGGGGACGGCCCGGACCGTTCGCTGGCGGAGCGGCTGGCGCGCGAGGGCGGCTACGCCGACCGAGCGATCTTTCTCGGCAACGTCGCCGCGATCGAGACCATCCTGCCCGCGGCCAGCTTGCTCCTCCTGCCCTCCGACGCGGAGTCCTTCGGGCTCGCGGGCCTGGAGGCCATGGCGTGCGGCGTTCCCGTCATCGGAACCGCGGCGGGCGGACTGCCCGAGGTCGTCGAGGACGGCAGGAGCGGCTTCCTGCGGCCGGTGGGGGACGTCGAGGGGATGGCCGCCGCGGCCCTGCGGCTGCTCGAGGACCCCGAGCTCTGGCAGGAGTTTTCGGCGCAAGCCCGCCGGCGCGCCGAGCACGAGTTCCCGACCGACGTCCTCGTCGGACGCTACCGCGAGCTCTACGAGAAGACTCTCGCCGGGTGAGCCAGGACGCCGACGCCCGCGCGGTCCCCGCGGCGCCGGGCCGCGGGGAGGCTCGCGAGAAGGGCTCCCGGTTTTTCGGCGTCGCGGCTCGAGCAAGCTCGGTCGCCGAGGCCGAGGAGCAGCTCGAGCGATTGCGGTGCGAGTATCACGACGCGACGCACGTCGCCTTCGCGTGGAAGATCGGCGCCGGAGAGTCTCCCCTGCGCCGCGCCTCGGATGCGGGCGAGCCCTCGGGCACCGCGGGCCGTCCCATCGCGGGCGCGATCGACTCGGCGGGCCTGACGGACGTCGTCGCCGCCGTCGTCCGCTATTTCGGCGGCACGAAGCTCGGGACCGGCGGGCTGGCGCGCTCCTACCGCCTCGCCGCCGAGCGTGCACTCGCGGCCGCGGGAGCCCAGACGATCTACGACACCGTGCGCGTCGAGGTCCGCTGCCCCTACGAGAAGGCCGGCGCCGTCCGCCGCCTCCTCGATCCGCCGCACGTGCGACTGGCCGCAGAGCGGTTCGAGCCCGAACCGGTCTTCGAGCTCGAGGTCAGGAGATCGCGGGTCGAAGGGGTGTTGGAGGCGCTACGGGTTTTTGATCCGAGAATCCTGACCTGACGACTCACGACCCTTCTTCAACCCCGCCTCGCGCTCCGCCTTCGTGCAGAAGGCCGCGTGCCAGGCGTTGTCGGCGAGCTGGCGGAGCTGCCCGTCGTCGAGCCCGAGCTTTTCGCGCGCGAGGCGGTACTCGCCGGAAGTCGTCGTTGCCAAGAGGACCGGGTCGTCCGCCGACAGCGTGACCCGCACACCGGCGTCGAGCAGCCGCTTCAACGGGTGGCGCGCCACGTGGTCGACGGCCCCCGTCTGGAGGTTGCTCGTCGGAGCCACGCAGAGGATCGTGTCCTCCTCGGCCAGGCGGGCGAGCAGGCGCGGGTCTTCCGCCGCGGAGATGCCGTGGTCGATCCGGTCCGGGCGCAGCGCGTCGAGGACCTCGCGCACCGCGGCCGGTCCGGCCCACTCGCCGGCGTGCACCGAGGTCCGCAGCCCCAGGGCCCGGGCCCGCAGGTACGGGCCCGCAAACGCGGCGGCGGGAAACGAATTCTCGTCCCCGCCGAGGCCGAAGCCCACGATCGCGGGCAGCCGCAGCTCCTCGTAGAGGTCGAGAACGCGGTCCGCGGACTCGGGTCCCCAGTGGCGCACGGCGTCGAAAAGGATGCGGCAGAGGATGCCCCGGGTCTCGAGCGATTCGAGGAATCCGGCGTTGATCGCCAGAACGCAGGCGGCGCGATCGAGGCCGATCCGCGCGAAGATCTCGGGCGAGACATAGACTTCCGCGTACAGGAGACCGTCGTCCGCCAGGGCCTCTGCGACCGCGAGCGCCGCGGCGACGTAGTCCTCGGGCCGGGTGAAGAGCCGGGCCACTTCCGCGTAGAGGAGGAGGAACCCCTCGGCGTTGCGAACGCCGCGCCGCGCGGTCTCGAAAACCGCCGGGTCCGCGAATGAGTGCCCGGAACGCCGGGCGAGCCGCCCGATCTCGGAGGCGGGCAGGCAGCCCTCGAAGTGCAGGTGGCAGTCAGCCAGCGGCCGGGAACCGGGGTCGGCCGCGGATGGAGAGCTCACGATTCACCATTCCCAATTGACGAGGAGCGATTCACAATTCCCGCTTCGATGCGGCGAGCCCGGATTCTCTCACTTCTCCTCGACGTGCTGGTCTGCGCGGCGGTCGCGGACATCGTCGGGCTGGCGCTGACGGCCCTGGTCTGGCGCTACCTACCGGCCGCTCGGACCGCGATCCCCTGGATGTGGGCCGCCTTGGCTGCGGCTGCGACCGCCGCCTTCCTGCTGCGGGATGCCCGGGGCGGGCGGGCCCGCCGGTGGCTCGCGCTGGAGATCCGGCGGGCCGACGGCCGGCCGCCCGGCGCCCTGGGCTCCCTGCGGCGCAATCTGCCGCTGCTCATTCCGTTCTGGAACCTCTACGACGCCTGGCCGCTGCTGGAGGATGGGGAGGCCCCCCGCCGATGCGACCGGCGCAGTGGGACCCGTATCTTCCGGTCCGAATGAGAGTGTGCTCGATCCTCTCGGTGCCCCCGGTCCCGCGTCCAGAACCTTTTGGCGGGATTTCCGTTGTTAAGATCGTGGTGTCCATGCGTAAGACCCTGCTTGCCCTGCTGCTCCTGGCCCTCGCGACGCCCGTCCTCGCCGGAGAGCGGGAGGAGATCTTCGAGAAGGCCTACTCCATGGAGGGGATCTCGAGGGTCTCCGTCGAGAACGTGAACGGCAATATCGAGGCGAAGGCCTGGGATCGTCCGTATTTCAAGGTCCGGGCCCTCAAGAAGGCCACCGGCGGCCGATCCGAGGAAACCCTTCGCCTGACCGAGATCCGCGTCCGGAAGCTCGGCGACGAGATCCGGGTCGAGACCGTGAACCCGCGGCGGCGGCGGCTCTTCGGGTTCCTCGACTTCGGCGGACAGAACGCGCACGTGGACTACGAGCTCCAGGTTCCCGCCGGCGCCGAGGTGCGCTTCGAGACCTGCAACGGACGGGTGGTGGCCTCGGGATTCACCGGTTCGCTGTCTGGCGACGCGGTCAACGGATCCATCGAGCTCTCCGACCAGGACGGGCCCGCCAGCGCCTCGACCGTCAATGGCTCTGTGCGCCTGAGCTTCCGGGGCCCTCTCAAGAAGAGCCGGATCGAGACCGTCAATGGATCCATCGACGTGGCGTTCGACAAACTGTCTTCGGTTCGCTACGACCTCGAGACCGTCAACGGGCACATCGAGGGCGGCGGCGTCGATCTGCGCGTCGAGGGCAAGTTCGGCCCCAAGGAAGCGCGCGGCAGCTACAACGGCGGCGCCGAGCCGCTCCACTGCGAGACGGTGAACGGGACGATCCGGCTGAGGACGAACTAGACTGATATCGTCCCCCTCGATGTCCGCCGAGGGCTCTCCCCCGACGCGTTCCTGGCTGCTCGCCTTCTGCTATCTGGGATTCCTCGGCTTCATCCCGCTTCTCGCCCGGCTCCGCGACCCGGAGGTCCGCTGGCACGCCGTCAACGGCCTGCTGCTCTTCGCGGCGGTCGTTGTCGTGGGGCTGGCGGCGACCCTCATCGGCATCGTCGTGCCTGCGCTCTCCTGTCTCTACGCCGTGGCGATGCTGATCGCGTCGCTCCTCTACGTGTCGATCGCGATCCTCGCCACCGTGAAGGCGCTGGAGGGCCAGCGGCTCGTGATTCCCGGGATCTCCCGCCATGCCGACCGGCTCTCCGGCTCATCCTGAGGCGGGGGCGCCCGCGCGCGCCTCGCTCGCGGCGCCCGTCCTCGCGGCGGTGCTGGGCTTTCTCGCGGGCGACGCGCTGAGGCCCACCCCGCGGCAGGTGACCGCCCGCCTGGCGGTTGCCGCCATCGACGCCTACCGGGGATCGGTCTCGCCGGCGCTCGCGAAGAGCGGCCTCGCGAGCTGCCGGTTCGAGCCGACCTGCTCCGAATACGGCCGCGAGGCGATCAGCCGCTACGGCAGCCCTCGCGGCCTCGCCCTCGCGGCGGGACGGGTGCTGCGATGCCACCCCTGGGCGCGGGGCGGCAGCGACCCGGTACCGTAGAGAAGAGAGTCTCCCGACTCCCGACTAGGGGTTCTGCCTCTGGCCCACGAAGGCGAACGCGTCCTGAGTCCGGTTGTCGAGGATGTAGGCCGCCGCCAGGATTCCGCCCGAAGGAACGGCCGTCCCGGCGGTGATCCCGACAGTGATGCGCAAGCCATCGACGAGCGGCGCCCCCACGGCCGTCAGGATTTGTCCCAACCGAAGGAGCGAGCCCGGCGCGACGCTGTAGGTCTGCGTTCCGCCGTAGACCTGCGCGGTCACGGGATCGATGACGCGAACCTCGACGGGCAACGCGACTCCCGAAGTGTTCGTCAGGTCGAGGTTCGTGCGGAAGTCGGCATCGCCGGAGCTCATGCCATAGAGCTGCAAGACGTTGACCGTGTCGTCCGCGCTCGCCTTGGCTCCCATGGATTCGGACGGGGGGATCGCGGGAAGGAAGAACCCATAGGTGCCCGTCGGCGTGAAGGTGTAAATCCGTCCCGCGCCCATCACCGGCCCGCTCGACTCCCACTCCAGCGAACCCACGACTCCGTCGCCCACCGGCACGGTATCGAACGTGACGTCGGGGAAGAAGCGTGTCTCTCGCGCGGCGAGCGTAATCGGGCTCGAGGAGACCGGCACCAAGGCCGCCTGCCCGCTGGTCACGGCGGGGTGAAACACGAGAGTCACGGTAACCGCCGCCGCCTCGTTCGGATTGAAGAGCCAGATGTCGGTGCGGAAGAGCGCGCCTCCCACACCCGCGACGCGGCCGGCCGTGATGAACCAGCCGTTGTCCGTCGACGGAGAGTACACGGCCCGGGCAGGCAGGGCGAGGACGAACATCAAAGTCGCCGTGAAGGCGACGAGCAGGCGTCGGTTCATCGATGACCTCCTGGATGAACCGACGCGCGGGAGGCCAGGAGGTTTACTCCCGACTCCCGACTCCCGACTCCCGACTAGATGGTGCCGTCGGCCGGACTCGAACCGGCATGGGTTACCCCATACGCCCCTCAAACGTACGTGTCTACCAATTCCACCACGACGGCACGGGGGACGATTTTACGGCTTCGCCGGGCTCCCGGGGGAGGGCTGCGCGGTGCCCGGGGCGGGCGGAGCGGCCGGCTGCGCGGAGCCTGCGGCCGGAGCGGGAGCCGGCGCCGCCGGAGCCGGGGCGGGCGCCTTCTGCGCAGCGGCTGCCGCCGGCAGGGTCTTGATCACGGACGACCGCGGGCGAGCCTCCAGGATCGAGAGCAGGAGGGACATCAGGATGAAGGCGACGAAGGCGCCCGTGGTCAGCTTGTGCAGGATGGTGGTCGCGCCGCGAGCGCCGAAGGCCGTCTGGCTGCCGCCGCCGCCGAACGCGCCGGCGATGTCCGCTCCCTTGCCCTGCTGGAGAAGCACCACCAGGATCAGGAAGAAGCAGATCAGGATATAAACGGTCACCAGGGCGATGTACACGCGGCCTCCACGAAAAGGGCGGGAAGTCTACGCGGCCCCGGGGGGGCCGTCAAGCGCGCGCGATGGACTCGAAACCGGAGGCCGAGAGGCTCGCTCCGCCGATCAGGAAGCCGTCCACGGCCGACCCGGCCAGCAGGGAGCCGGCGTTCTCGGGAGTGACCGAGCCGCCGTACAGGATGCGGAGTCCCGGCCGGCCCGCGAGAAGACCGGCCAGCTGCACGCGCGCAGACTCGGCGTCCGCGGGGGTCGCGGCGCGGCCCGTTCCGATCGCCCAGACCGGCTCGTAGGCGACCACGAGGGGGCATTCCGCGGGATCGTTTGAGAGGGCTTCGACCTGCCGGCGGAGGATCGCCGCCGTCTGATTCGCGTCCCGCTCTTGCGCGGTTTCGCCGACGCAGTAGATCGGGGTGACCCCCGCGGCGCGGCAGGAGGCGACCTTCTTCGCGAGCACCGCGCCGTCCTCCGCGAAGTAGCGGCGCCTCTCCGAGTGCCCCACGATGGCGTAGCGGCATCCGGCATCGGCCGCCATCCCCGCGGACACCTCGCCCGTGTACGCTCCCGAAAGCTCAGCGGCCACGTTCTGGCTGGCCAGCGACCAGCGGCCGCCTGAGTCGCGAGCGTCCTGGAGCGCCGTGAACGGGGGCGCCAGGACGAGCTCGCGGCCCGGGATGCCGTCTCCGATGCGATCTCCGAGCTCGGCGGCGTAGGCCCGCGCCTGCTCGCGGGTCTTGTGCATTTTCCAGTTGGCGACGAGGAGGTTCATGGAGAAAGGTTCATTCGAGCGCGTCTATGCCGGGTAGTTTCCCTTCCGCGAGGAACTCCAGCGACGCTCCGCCGCCCGTCGAAACGTGCGTGAACTTCTCCGCGACGCCGGCCTCGTGCGCGGCCTGAACGCTTTCGCCGCCTCCGACGACGGTCACCGCCCGCGACGCCGCGACGATGCGCGCCAGTCCCATGGTGCCCCGCTCGAAGGGGGGTTTCTCGAAGACGCCCATCGGTCCGTTCCAGAAGATCGTCTTCGCCGGACCGAGGAGCCGCTCGAACTGGTCGAGCGTTCGGGGCCCGACATCCAGGGCCATGAGGTCGTCGGGGATCCGGTTGATCGGGACCGTCTTCGCGCCGGCGGCGTCGTCCGGCGACTTCGCGACCACGAAATCCGAGGGCAGCGCGATCGTTCGGCCGGATTCCTTGCAGAAGTCGAGGATCTCGCGGGCGAGCGCCACCTTGTCCTCTTCCAGGAGAGATCGGCCGACCGAAAGGCCGAGCGCCCGCACGAAGTGATTGGCCATGCCGCCGCCGATCAGGAGCAGGTCCGCGCGGCGCGAGAGGACGCGCAGCGTGTCGATCTTGCCGGAGATCTTGGCCCCCCCGAGAATCGCGGCGAAGGGCCGCTGGGGCTCCAGCAGCCGCGAGAGCTCCCGGACCTCCCTCTCGAGGAGAAGCCCCGCGCCCTTCTCCGGCACGAGCTTCGGCACGCCCACGACCGAGGCGTGCGCGCGATGCGCGGCTCCGAACGCGTCGTCCACGTAGACATCGGCGAGCGCGGCGAGCTGGCGGGCGAATTCCGGGTCGTTGGCCTCCTCGCCGGCGTGGAACCGGAGGTTCTCGAGCAGCAGCACCTCGCCGGGGCCGAGGCCCTCGGCCGCCTTCGCCGCCTCGGCTCCGACGCAGTCGTCGACGAAGCCCACCGACTTCCCCAGCCGCTCGGCAAACCGGACGGCCACGGGCGCGAGCGACAGCTCGGGCTTGCGTTTGCCCCCGGGCTTGCCCAGGTGCGAGGCGCAGAGCACGCGCGCCCCCTTGTCCAGGGCCAGCCGCACGGTCGGCAGGGTCTCGACGATGCGCGTGTCGTCGGAAACCCGACCGCCGTCGAGGGGCACGTTGAAGTCGACGCGGAGGAAGAGCCGGCGACCCTGCAGAGGCAGCTCGCGGATCGATTTCATCGGGCCGGTAGAATAGCGCAGTGAAACGGCGGCTCGCTGCGGCCCTCCTGGTCCTCGCGACCGCGCTGCCCGCGGCCGAGCCGCCTCGCGCCTCCCTGGGAACCGGGGGCGCGGTGGCGGTCGAAGAAGAGACGGCGGCGCGGGTCGGCCTCGACATCCTGCGCCAGGGCGGCAACGCCACGGATGCCGCGGTCGCCATCGCCTTCGCCCTTGCGGTCACCTGGCCGGAGGCGGGCAATCTCGGCGGCGGCGGGTTTTGGATCTCGCGGGATGCCCGGGGCCGGGTGCTGGCGATCGACTTCCGGGAAACCGCGCCCCGCAGGGCGCGGAGCGACCTCTTCCGGGAAGCAACCGGCGGCGGCCCGCCGCCGTCCTCCACGGAAGGGCCGCTCGCCTCGGGGGTGCCCGGATCGGTGGCGGGCCTCGCGCTGGCCCACCGCCGGGCCGGACGGCTGCCGTGGAAAACGGTCGTTGCTCCGGCCGTGCGGCTGGCGCGCGACGGATTCCCCATGACCGCCAACATTTCCGGGTCGATCGCCGCTCACCGCGACGATCTGGCGAAAGATCCCGAGACAGCGCACATCTTCCTTCCCGGCGGCGCCGCCCCGGAGCCAGGAACCGTTTTCCGCCAGCCGGAGCTCTCCCGCACGCTCGCGGCGATCCGGGACCGCGGCGAGGACGGTTTCTACCGCGGCGAAACGGCGCGCGCCATCGAGGAAGGACAGAGACGGATCGGCGGGCTGATCTCGCGGGGCGACCTCGGGCGGTACACGGCGAGGATCCGCCAGCCCCTTTCCTTCCGGTTCGCGGGGGCCCAGGTCTTCACGACGGCGGCGCCGTCTTCCGGCCCGGTGCTCGCGGAGATGGCGCTCGCGGCAGAGCGGGTCGGCCGCGAGCGGTTCCGCTCCATGGACGCGGCGGCGGCCCACCTCCTGGCCGAGATCGAGAAGCGCGCCTTCCGCGATCGCAACCGCTGGCTGGGCGACCCGGACTTCCCCGGCGTGAACCAGAAGCTCTTCACGGATCCGGCTCGCATCGCGCGCCTGGTGGCGTCCATCGATCGGGCGCGCGCGATGCCGTCCGCCGACCTCGCGCGGGTCTTCCCGGAGAGGTCCTCGACGACCCACTTCTCGGTCGTCGACGGCGAGGGCACGGTGGTCGCGGTCACCACGACGTTGAACGACTCCTTCGGCAATGCGCGCGTGGCGCAGGGCCTCGGCTTTCTCATGAACAACGAGATGGACGACTTCGCGACGCGGCCGGGCGAGAAGAACCTGTATGGTCTGATCCAGGGAGAGGTCAACTCGGTGGCGCCCGGAAAACGCATGCTTTCCTCGATGTGCCCGACGATCGCGGTCGTGCCCCGGCGCGGCGTCTTCGCGTTCGGGACGCCGGGCGGATCCACGATCCTGACCACGAACTTTCAGGTCCTGCTCGGCTTGGTCCTGCGCGGCGAGACCCTGGAGGCCGCCGTCGGGGCGCCCCGGTTTCACCAGCAGGACTTCCCCGATGTGCTCGAGGTCGAGCAGGACGCCTTCGACCCCGCCTGGATCGCGGCGCTCGAAGCGATGGGCCACGCGGTCAAGGTGAGCACGCGGGATCCCGTGCCCGGCCGGATCGGCCGGGTGCACGCAGTGGGGGTGCTGCGAAGCGGGCGCACGGAGGCGGTCGCGGACCCGCGCCGAGGAGGCGCGGCCCTGGTCGTGCGGCCCGACGGCCGGTGAGCGGCGCGACCGAGACCTTCCGTCCCCTTTACCGGGAAGGCCGCGTGCTGCGGCTGCTCGACCAACGCCGGCTGCCTGGAGAAGAAGTCTGGCTGTCGCTCGAGCGCGCCCCGGAGATCGCGGTGGCGATCCGCGACATGGCGGTGCGCGGGGCTCCGGCCATCGGCGTGGCCGCCGCCTACGGGGCGGCGTTCTCCCTGAGGAGCGGCGTCTCGACGGCGCCCGTCGAGCGGTTCGCGACGGCGCGGCGGCTGCTCGCCTCCACCCGGCCGACGGCCGTGAATCTCTTCGCGGCGCTCGAGCGCATGCAGCGGCGGTTCGACGCCGCCGTGGAGGAGGGCGCCTCCGAGGCAGCCCTCGAGCCCGCGCTCGTTTCCGAGGCGGACGCCATCGCCGCCGAAGACATCGCGGCCTGCCGCCGCATCGGGAGGTTCGGGGCGGATCTGCTGACGGGCGAGCGAGCGGTTCTGACGCACTGCAACGCCGGCGCCCTCGCGACGGCCGGGTACGGCACGGCCCTGGGCGTCATCCGCGGCGCGATCGAGGCCGGCAAGCCGATTCGCGTCCTCGCCTCGGAGACGCGGCCGTTCCTCCAGGGCGCACGCCTGACCGCCTGGGAGCTGTCGCGCGACGGCATCCCGGTCGAGCTGATCACCGACAGCATGGCCGGCCACTTCCTCTCGCGCGGCGCCGTGGAGGCCGTCGTCGTCGGCGCCGACCGCATCGCGGGCAACGGCGACGTCGCCAACAAGATCGGCACGTACTCGCTGGCGGTTCTCGCGAAGGAGAACGGCGTCCCGTTCTACGTCGCCGCCCCGACCACGACGATCGACCTCGCGTGCCCCGACGGCGCCGCGATCCCGATCGAGGAGCGCTCGCCGGCGGAGGTGCTCTCCTTTGCCGGGCACGCGATCGCCCCCGAGGGCGTGGGCGCCCGCAACGTCGCCTTCGACGTGACGCCCGCCCGGTACGTCACGGCCATCGTGACGGACCAGGGCATCTGCCGCCCGCCGTACGCGCAGAGTCTGGCGGAAGCTGTCAGACGTAAGGCGTAGGCCGCGGTTCACGCCCAACCTGGCTATAATGGCGTCATGAAGAACGCCAGAATTTCGGAGCTCCGGGACGGGCTTTCGGACTACCTCGCCCGTGTGCGCAAGGGCGAGACCGTGATCGTCTACGACCGCGACACGCCCATCGCGCGCATCGAGCCGATCGCGGCGTCGGATCAGAGCATTCCGGAGTGGGTGCGCGAAGCGGAGCGGCGAGGGATCATGTCGCCGCCGAAGAACTCTGGGCCGATCGTCCTCGGCCCTCCGGTGCAGGTCGATCCAAAGTTCTCGCTTCTCGAGGCGCTGCTCGAGGAGCGTCGCACGGGCCGGTGAAGTTCTGGGACGCCTCGGCCATTGTGTCGCTGGTGGTCAGTGAGCCGCGCACCCTGCGTCTGCGGGCGATGCGCGAGGAGGACCCGGAGCAAGCGGTCTGGTGCCTGACGGAGGTCGAGATCGCCTCCGCCCTCGCGAGGCGAGAACGCGAAGGGCTCGGCCCGGAACCGATCGAAGCCGCCCGGGTCGACATCGCAAAGCTCGTCGGGCGCTGGCGGCCGGTGACGGCTCTCGAACCGACGCGGGCCCGCGCCCTTCGGCTCGTGCGCACCCACGCGCTGCGCGCCGCCGACGCGTTGCAGCTCGCGGCCGCCCTGATCGCGTCCGAGGACCGTCCCGAATCCCTCGCTTTCGTCTGTCTCGACGACCGCCTGCGCGACGCCGCCCGGCGCGAGGGGTTCATGGTCCTTCCGTCGTGATCGTCCTCGGCATCGAAACCTCCTGCGACGAGACCTCCGTCGCCGTGCTCGACGGCGAGGGCCGCGTCCGGTCGAACGTTATCTCCTCCCAGATCAGGGCGCACGCGCTCTACGGCGGCGTCGTGCCGGAGGTCGCGGCGCGCGCGCACCTCGAGAACCTGCCGGTAGCCCTGGAGGACGCCCTGGAGATCGCCGGTACGCGCCTCGAGGACGTCGGCCTCGTGGCCGCGACGGCGGGGCCGGGCCTGATCGGCGCGCTGCTCGTCGGGCTCTCCGCGGGCAAGGCGCTGGCCTTCGCGCGCGGCAAGCCGCTCGTGCCGGTCAATCACCTGGAGGGCCACCTCTTCTCGGCGTATCTGCGCCCGGGCGGCGAGGCGGCGCTCCCCGTCGCGTACCCGTTCCACGGCCTCGTCGTCTCGGGCGGTCACGCCGAGCTCGTCCGCGTCGAGGACGGAGTGATCGTCCCGCTGGCCCGCACCCGCGACGACGCTCCCGGCGAGGCCTTCGACAAGATCGCGCGGCGCGCGGGCCTCGGCTATCCGGGCGGCCCGGGCGGCGAGCGCGTCGCCGCGCGCGGCGACGGCAGCCGCTTCCCCTTCGCGATCGGGCGAACCCGCGACGGCTCGCGCGACTTCTCCTTTTCGGGATTGAAGACCGCGATGCTCCGCGAGCTCCAGCGCCGCGGCATCGACGGCTCGCCGCTCGAGCCGGAGAGTCTCGACGCGGAGCTGGTCGACCTCCTCGCTTCCTTTCAGCACGCGATCGTCGCCACCCTTCTCGACCGAGTCGCGTCCGTGCACGCGTCCGAGGGCATGCGCGAGCTCGCGCTCTCGGGAGGCGTGGCCGCCAACACGGAGCTCCGGGCGGCGCTCGCGGCCTGGGGGCAGGGGCATGGCGTTCCCGTGCGGCTGCCCGACCGCGCGTTCACGACCGACAATGCGGCGATGATCGCGTGGGCCGGGCTGCTGCGTTTCCGGCGAGACGGGGCGGGAGACCTCTGGCAAGCCAACGCACGATCTCGGTGGCCGCTGGGGACCTAAGTGACAGTCGACAGTTGACCGTGGCCGGGGAGGATTCCGGACTGCCGACTGTTGACTGTAGACTGTCGACTTTCTCATGACCGACCCCCGCTTCATCCGCAACTTCTCGATCGTCGCCCACATCGACCACGGGAAGACGACGCTGTCGGACCGCATCCTGCAGCGCTGCAACGCCGTGGCCGCGCGCGAGATGCACGCGCAGATGCTCGACGACATGGACCTCGAGAAAGAGCGGGGCATCACGATCAAGGCGCGGGCGGTGACGCTCAAGTACACGGCCAAGGACGGCCAGGAGTACGTCCTGAACCTCATCGACACTCCCGGCCACGTGGACTTCTCCTACGAGGTCTCGCGTTCGCTCGCGGCCTGCGAGGGCGCGGTCCTCGTCGTGGACGCGACGCAGGGCGTCGAGGCCCAGACCCTGGCCAACGCGTACCTCGCCACGCACCACAACCTCGTCATCGTGCCGGTGATCAACAAGATCGACCTGCCCTCCGCCGAGCCGGAGAAGGCGCGGGAGCAGATCGAGCAGGTCGTCGGCATCCCCGCCGACGACGCGATCCTCACGTCGGCGAAGATGGGGATCGGCATCGGTGAGCTCCTCGAGCGGATCGTGCGCGACGTCCCGCCGCCCCAGGGGGACCCCGACGCGCCGCTGAAGGCTCTGCTCTTCGACTCCTGGTACGACCCCTATCGCGGGGTCACCTCGCTCGTCCGCATCGTCGACGGGAGGCTCGAGCCGCGGATGCGGATTCGCGCGATGGGCACCGGCCTCGAGACCGACGTGGAAGCCCTCGGCGTCTTCCGGCCCCAGGCCGAGGACGTGCCGGCCCTGTCGGTCGGCGAGGTCGGCTCTCTCTGGGGCAACATCAAGGACCTGCACTCGACCCGCATCGGCGACACGATCACGGAGGTGCGCCGCTCGACGGCGGAGCCGCTGCCTGGCTTCGCCGAGGCCAAGCCCATGGTCTTCGCCGGCCTTTTTCCCACGGACTCCGACGAGTATCCCAACCTGCGCGACGCCATGGAGAAGCTCCGCCTGAACGACGCGTCGTTCTCCTTCGAGCCGGAGAACTCGACGGCGCTCGGGTTCGGGTTCCGCTGCGGCTTCCTCGGCCTCCTCCACATGGAGATCATCCAGGAGCGGCTCGAGCGCGAGTTCGACCTCGACCTCATCACGACGGCGCCCGGCGTGAACTACCGCGTCACGACGACCAGGGGCGAGATCCTCGAGATCGTCAACCCGAACCACATGCCGGTGGCCAATCACATCGAGCGGGTCGAAGAGCCGTACATCACCGCCACGATCATCACCCGCGACGACTTCCTGGGAGGGCTTCTGAAGCTTTCCGAGGAACGACGGGGCACGCAGAAGTCGCTCGAGTACCTCGCATCCAACCGCGTGGTCCTCACGTACGATTTCCCGCTGGCCGAGGTCGTCCTCGACTTCTACGACAAGCTCAAGTCGATCTCGAAGGGCTACGCCTCGTTCGACTACGAGTTCTCGGGTTACCGGGAGGGCGACCTCATCAAGCTCGACCTGCTGGTCAACGGCGACCCGGTCGACGCGCTGTCCCTGATCGTCCATCGGGAGGAGGCGGCGGCCAAGGGGCGGTTCCTGACGGCAAAGATGAAAGAAATCATCCCCCGCCAGATGTTCGAGGTGGTGATCCAGGCGGCGATCGGCGCGAAGATCATCGCCCGGGAACAGGTCTCGGCCATCCGGAAGAACGTGCTTGCCAAGTGCTACGGCGGCGACATCACGCGCAAGAGGAAGCTCCTCGAGAAGCAAAAGGAGGGCAAGAAGCGCATGAAGCGGGTGGGCCGCGTGGACATCCCGCAGGAGGCGTTTCTCGCCGTGCTGAAAGTCGAATGAAGGAGAAGACAAAGGACCCGGAAGCCGACGCGGCCCCGCGGCACTCGACCGCGCGCGAGTGGTACGAATCCCTTCTGGTGGCGGGGATCTTCGTCCTCTTCGTGCGGACGTTCGTCGTGCAGACCTACCAGGTGCCGACCGGGTCCATGGAGCGCACGATCCTCGTGGGCGACCACCTGCTCGTCAACAAGTTCGCGTTCGCGCCGCGCCTGCCCGCGCTGACGAAGTTCCTCCCGTACCGCGACGTCCGGCCGGGCGACATCATCGTGTTCAAGAAGCCAGGCGACGACATCAACCCGGGCAACGTCCTGGTGAAGCGCGCGGTGGCCAAGGGCGGCGACACGGTGAAGGTCACGGACAAGCGCCTCCTCGTCAACGGCGCGCCGTACGACGTCCCGTCGGTCCAGCACATCGAGACGGAGACCTTTCCGGACAGCCCGGGTATCCCCGACATGGCGCGGCGCCGCGACCAGTTCGGGCCCTTCCCCGTTCCGCCCGACTCCTTCTTCGCGATGGGCGACAACCGCGACAATTCCCTCGACAGCCGCTACTGGGGCGCGGTCCCGCGCGGCAACATCTTCGGCCGCCCGTCCGTCCTGTACTGGTCCTACGAGGCCGAGCCCAACTCGCACATCTGGCGAGGCCCCATCGAAAAGATCCGGCAGCTCGCCGACGTGGCCATCCACTTCTTCTCTCGCACGCGATGGGACCGGATGTTCACCGTGGTGCGCTGACGTCGGAGAGCGTCCGGAAGCCGACGCTCCGGCCCTGGCGCGAGCGGGCGGACCCGATCCTCGCGGCCGTGGTCTTCGCCCTCTTCGCGCGCACGTTTCTCTTCCAGGCCTTCGCGGTCCCCAGCCCGTCGATGGAGAAGACCGTCTTGACGGGCGACCGGCTCCTCGTCAACAAGTTCCTCTACGCGGGGGGCGGCGGGCCGCTCCGGCGGCTGCTGCCTGGCCGCGCGGTTCGGCGCGGCGACATCGTGATCTTTCGCTACCCCGGCGACCCGCGGCGCGACTTCATCAAGCGCGTCATCGGCCTGCCCGGGGAAACCGTCGCCATCCGGGACCGGCGGGTGTTCGTCGACGGCCGGCCGCTCGAGGAGGCGTGGGCGTTTCACTCCGACGACCGCATCTGGCCCGACGACCCCGCGATCCCCGAGGACCGCCGGCGCCGCGACCAGCTCGCGCCGCGCGTGGTGCCGGAAGGCTCCTATTTCGTCCTGGGCGACAACCGCGACGACTCGAGCGACAGCCGCGAGTGGGGCCCCGTGCCCGCGGGGCACCTGAAAGGCCGGGCCATGTTCGTGTACTGGTCGATGCTCCCCCGCGCCTCCGATGCCCCGGCCGGATGGATCGCGGCCGCGCGGCTTCCCGTGGACCTCCTGCGCCGGACGCGCTGGGATCGCGCTTTTCTGCCCGTGAGATGACCCGGATCGAGTTAGAATCGCGCAGACGCCCTGGGAGGAGACAAACGCATGAGACGGTCACGGGGAATTCGCGGAGCCGCCAACGTCGGTTGCATCATTTGGCTCGTCCTCATCGTGCTGGTCGGCTACCTGATGTGGAAGGTCGTCCCCGTCAAGATCGCCACTTCCGAGTTCTACGACGTCATGCAGGAGCAGGCTGCCTTCGCCTCCATCAAGGACGTGAAGAACATCGAATTCGAGATCCTGCGGAGGGCCGAGGAGCTCAAGGTTCCCGTCAAGAAGGACAACCTCAAGATCACGAAGTCGCGCGAGGTGATCACCGTCGAGGCGCACTACGAGATCACGATCGACTTCTTCAACGGCGCCTACAAGTACGTCTGGAAGTTCGACCCCGTCGTGCAGCGGCCGCTCTTCTCGGTGTAGGGACGTCGGGAGGAGTCCGGAGTCGGGAGGGGCCCGAGAGATGCCCAGCGCTTCCCCGCCGCCGACGCTGACGATCTCGGCGGTGGCGCGGCGCACCGGCATCCCGATCACGACGCTGCGCTTCTACGAGCGCGAGCTCCCCTCGCTCTTCCGGATCCGCAAGACGGGCGGGGGCCACCGCCGGTACGCCGACGCCGAGGTGGCGCGTTTCGTCACGGTCCGGCGCCTGACCGAAAGCGGGCTGGGGCTCGCGGACGTAAGGAAAGCCCTGATGTCCCGCGGCGATCAGGAAGCCCTGCGCGAGGAGATCGAGCGCCTCGCCGGCGCTCAGGCGGCCGGGACGGCGTCGGTCGAGGACCTGGCGCGCCGGATCGGCGAGCTGGAGACTCGCCTCGCGGGCCTGGAAGCCGCTTTTCCGAAGCGAAGACGCTGGCTCCCGGGGCGGGGGGAACCGTAGAGGCGAACTACGCCTAGGAATTTTCCGGCCGGCCGGCCGATTCCGGGGGGTTTAAGGAGAGAAACCAAGATGAAGACGTTCCGTATCGCGGTCTGTCTCGCCCTTTTCGCGGCCGTCGCCGGCATCGCCGCAGCGAACTCCCCGGCGATCGGCGCCGCCGCCCCCGCCTTCCAGCTGACGACGATCGACGGAAAGCCCTTCTCGCTCGCCGACGCCACCAGGACGAACAAGGCGGTCGTCGTGATGTTCATCGCCACCAAGTGCCCCTACTCCAACGCCTACAACGTCCGCCTCAAGAGCATGGCCGACGAGTACGCGAAGAAGGGCATCCTCTTCGTCGGCGTCAACAGCAACAAGACCGAGCCCGAGAACGAGGTCAAGGCGCACGCGAAAGAGAACGGCTGGGGCTTCACCGTCGTCAAGGACCCGGACAACAAGGTCGCCGATCTCTATGACGCCAAGCGTACGCCCGAGGTCTTCGTCGTCGACGCGAGCGGCAAGGTCCAGTACCACGGCCGGATCGACGAGAACTACGAGGACGCCACGAAGGTCACCTCGCCGGACCTGAAGAACGCGCTCGACGCGCTCCTGGGCGGCCAGCCGGTCTCGAAGGCCGAGACCAGGGCTTTCGGCTGCACGATCAAGCGTGCGTGATGTCGATTTCGGATTTCAGATTTCGAATTTCGGATTGGAGGGCGGTGATTGCCGCCCTCTTGCTTTTGGCATGCACGTCGGTCACTTTCGCAGCGGAGGGGCCGCGCCTGGCGGGTGAGGTCGACGCGAAGGGGCTTGCGCGGGAAATCGCGAAGGAAAAGGGCCGCGTCGTCCTCGTCAACTTTTGGGCGACCTGGTGCGTGCCCTGCCGGGAGGAGTTTCCGGACCTCGTCCGCCTGGAGAAGAAGTACCGGGACCGGGGGCTCTCGATCGTGGGCGTCTCGACCGATCTCGCCAAGGACCTGCCGGCCGTCGAGAAGTTCCTCGCCGCGACGAAGCCCGACTTCCGCAACTACCGAAAGTCGAGCGGAGGCGACGATCAGGACTTCATCGAGTCGGTGGATCCCAAGTGGGGCGGCGAGCTGCCCTTCTCCGTCCTCTACGGCCGCGACGGCAAGAAGACGAGCGTCCTCTCCGGGAAGCAGAGCCCCGCGGACTTCGAGAAGGCCGTCGCGAAGCTCCTGCGGTAGGCCGGCGTCAGGCAGACCTTCTCGCCGGACGGCGCTTCGAGATCGAGCCGTCCAGACCCCAGACTTTGCCCGGGTCGACGGCAAAGAGCAGCACCAGAAGCAGCAGCGCGAACTTCGCCGTCAGGCCTGCGGTCACCCACATGTCCCAGCTGGCTCCGGGCTCCGCGCGCCCCGAGCCGAGCAGCACGAGGAGCATCAGGGCGATGCCGCCCCCCGCCGCGACGCGCGTGAAGAGCCCCAGGATCAGGCCGACGCCGACGGCGAACTCCCCGAGGGCGAAGGCCCAGCCGAAGAGCTCCGCGCGGGGCGCGACCGCCGTTTCCAGGAAGTGTCTCCAGAAGGGCCAGGTCTCCGCCGCCATCTTTTTGAGGTCCGCCGCGAACCCGCCCCGGACGAACTCCCCAGTCAGCTTGGACCAGCCCTCCGCCAGGAAGATCAGGCCCGTCAGGATGCGGATCACGGCGGCGGTGCGCACGAGCCGGAGTCTAGCAGGGGCCCCCTGAGTCCATTAGAGGACGGCGAATCCCGGCAAACGGACGGCAAGGCCCCCGGCAGAGTCGAGAATTCAGGCCCCGAAAGCTGGACCGGGATTTGCTAGTGTTCACACCCGGGTCTGGGAGTTTCACCAACTAAGGAGAAAGAACCCATGAAGCGACCGAGCGTCTTTGCCCTGGTGCCCGCTGCCCTCGCCCTCGCGGCCGCGCCGCTTTTCGCCGCCAACGGCCCCGCGCAGGGTCGCGGGCCCCGGGTCGTCACCCGTTCCCCCGCTTCGGCCGCTAAATCCGCGCGGATCGACCCCGCCCCCGCGACGGCGGCCACGTACTCGGTTCAGGTCAACATCGTGACTCGCGTCCAGGGCACATCCTTCTTCCGGACGGCCATCGACATCACGAATAACACGACGACCGACAACGTCACGGCGACGTTTCAGTACTGCTACAACTTGAACAACGTTTATCAGTGCACGCCGGGGGAGACCCTCACGCTGCTCTCCTTCCAGAGCTTCCACGAGGATGACTTCGTCCAGTACCTCGGAACCCTCGGCGTGCTCGCGCCGGGAGCGGAAGAGTCCTCGTTCGGGACCTTACTTGTGACGTTCGACGGTCTGCCGTCGGGCAACGGCTGGGAGGGCACGGTCACGGCCCGTACCTACAACCCCTACATCGTGAACGGCGCCACGGTCGGCACGCTCGCCATCGCTTATCCCGGCTCGCTTTTCTTCGAGTCCGCCACGGGCTCGCTCGTCGGCCTCATTCGCGACACCCAGCCCGCGCCGACGGTCGCCGGAGCTCTCCGCACGAACCTCGGCATCACCAACACCGACGTCGACGGCGTCGGGCCGGTCAGCGTCCAGCTCTCGTTCTACGACGTGACCGAGAACAGCCCGACCAACGGCCAGGAGGTCGGCACCCGAATCAACATGGCCAACCTCGAGGCCGGCGAGGTGCGGCAGATCAACAACATCTTCGACGAGACCCAAGCGAACATCCCGTCCAATGTGACCTCCTGCATCGTGTTCGCGGACATCACGGCCGGGGACATCGCCGGGACGATCGAGGGGTACATCAACATCCTCGACGGAGGAACCCAGGACGGCGCGTTTTTCGAGCTGAAGTGCTCTGTGGGGTGCCCGTCGTTCTGACGGTCAGATCCGGCTGGGCCTGACGCCGCCCGCGGCGATGTCGCGCCGCATGTGCTTGCCTTCGAACTGGATGCGGTCCGCGGCCTCATAGGCCCGGACCGCCGCCTCCGTCATGCTCGGGGCCGTGGCCGTCACGACGATGACGCGCCCGCCGTTGGTGACGAGGCGGTCCCCGTCCCGCGCGGTGCCGGAGTGGAAGAGCTCGATGCCGGGCATGCGCGCCGCTTCGGCCAGGCCCGTGATCGGCTTCCCGTGCTCGAAGTTGCTCGGATACCCTCCGGCGCAGAGGACCACGCCGACACAGGCCTCGTTCTTGACCTCGAGCGGAAGGAAACGCTCGAGGCCTCCCCGGGCGGCCGAAACCAGGACGTCCGCCATGTCCGTCGTCACGCGGGGCAGGATGACCTCCGTCTCCGGGTCGCCGAAGCGGGCGTTGTACTCCAGGACCTTCGGGCCGGAGTCGGTGACCATGAGCCCGGCGTACAGGACGCCGCGGAAGGCGCGCCCCTCGGCCTGGAGCCCGCGCAGGGTCGGCCAGAGAATGTCTTTTAAGACCTGTGAGGCGGTCTCCGCGTTCAAGACCCCCGCGGGCGAGTGGGCGCCCATGCCGCCGGTGTTCGGGCCGCGGTCTCCGTCGTAGACCTTCTTGTAGTCGCGGGCGGTCGGCAGCGGCACGCAGACCTCGCCGTCGAAGACCGCCATGAACGAGGCCTCCTGGCCGCGCAGGAACTCCTCGACGAGGATCCGGTCCCCGGCGGCGCCGAAGATGCGCTCCTGGAAAAAGAGCCGCAGGGCCCGCTCGGCGTCGTCGTCGGATTCGATGATGAGAACGCCCTTGCCGCCGGCCAGCCCGTCGGCCTTCAGCACCACCGGGAAGCCGAACTGCTTGATCGCGCGGCGGGCTTCTTCGGCGGACTGGCAGACGACGGCGTCGGCCGTCGGGATCTTGTGCCGCCGGAAGAACTCCTTGGAGAAGACCTTCGACGACTCGATCTGCGCCGCCAGGCGCGAGGGGCCGAAGATCGGGAGCTCGCGCTTGGTGAATTCGTCCACGATGCCGAGCGACAGCGGGAGCTCCGGGCCAACGACCGTCAAGTCCACGTGGAGCTTCTCGGCCAGGTCCGCGATCTCGACGGTGTCGCCCGCCGAGACGGGCAGACAGTCCGCGACCTCCGCGATCCCCGGGTTGCCCGGCGCGCAGAAAATCTCCTCGACGAGAGGGCTCCGGTGGAGCGACCAGCACAGAGCGTGTTCGCGCCCCCCACCGCCGATGACGAGGATTTTCATGCGCGGCCATTGTAATGGATGGCTTTCCGCCGTCCGCCGTCAGCTCCGAGGCCGGCGCTTGCTCCGTTTGCGCGGCTTCTTCTCCGGGTCGGCCGACGAGCCGTTGCCGGGAAGCGGGACGACCTCGAAGCGATCGTGGCGCCCCGGCAGCGCCACGAGGGTCTCGAGCGAGCCGTAGGGCGCCAGCTCGAGCCCGAACCGACCGCGCTGACGCACCACGGACCCGCCGCTGAGCGCGCGCGCCTCGAAGACCAGATCGCGGCCCTGCCAGCTCCGCGACCCGAAGTTGACCGCGCGCACGCGGCACAGCGTGACGTGGTCGCTCGACGTGTAGGGATCGCGGGCGATCGTGAGCCGCACCTGGCTCCACGGGTCCGCGGCAGCGCCGCCCTGAGACAGCAGGGGAAACAGGAAGTAGAGGGCCAGAATCGGGGTCATGCTCGGCTCCTTTCGAGGAGCCGATGGGAGCGCCCGACCCGTGAGGACGGGTGCATTCTACGCCCGTTTGACAGCCGTGCGCTCCGGCGCTACTGTCTCGGGCAGTTCTTTGATCCCGTCCGGGCGCGTCCGCGCGCTCCGGCCGCATCCAGAGTGGGCGAGGGACCGGCCCGACGACCCCACGGCAACCGGAACGCGCGTCGCGGCGCGATTCGACAGGTGCCAAATCCGGATTTCTCCCCCGGGGAGAAAAAGATGAGGGGCGCCGCGACACGGTCCCCCGCGGACCGGCGCCTCTCGCAATCGAGAGGCTTTTTTGTTGGCGGAGAAATGAAGAAAGACTTCCGCAAGACGATCGCCGAGGAAGTGCTACTGGCCGACGGCGCGATCGGCACGCTCCTGACCTCGCGCGGGGCTTCCCCCGACCAGGCGCGCTCGCCCCTGAACGTTTCCGACCCGGACTCGGTGCGCGAGGTGCACGACGACTACCTCGAGGCCGGCGCGCGGATCCTCACGACGAACACGTGGGACGCCAACCGCGTCAAGCTCACGACCCACGAGTGGGCCGACTCGCTCGACAAGATCAACCGCGAGGGCGTGCGCCTGGCGAAGGAAGCCGCCGCCGGAGAGCCGGTCTTCGTCGCCGGATCGATCGGCCCGCTCGGCGCCCTCGTGAAGCCCTACGGCTCGCTGAGCCTCACGCAGGTGCGCGAGATCTTCGAAGAGCAGGCGCGCGTCCTGCTCGAGTCCGGGATCGACCTCCTCCTGCTCGAGACCTTCGGGAGCCTCCTCGAGGCGGCGGAGGCCGTGCGCGCGGTGCGCGGACTCTCCTCCGAGATCCCGATCGTCGCCGAGATGACGTTCCTGGCCGACGGGCGGACGGCCTTCGGCGAGGCCGCGGCGCACGCGCTGGCGACGCTCGCGGTGGCCGGCGCCGACGCCGTGGGGATGAACTGCACGCTGGGGCCGCAGGAAACCCACGACATCTTCGCGCGGCTGCCGGCGTCGCTCTCGGCCCCGCTTTCGGTCATGCCGAACGCGGGCTACCCGAGCGTGGTCCACGGGCGCAACGTCTATCTCTCCTCGCCCGACTACCTGCGCGAATACGCGGCGGCCTTCGTCGAGGCGGGGGCGGCGATCGTCGGCGGCTGTTGCGGCACGACCCCCGAGCACATCCGCGCCATGGCGCGGGAGGTGGCCGGAAAGAAGCGCGCCCGCTCGGCCAATCCCGTTTCGGTCGTCGTCGAGGCGGAGGTGGAGCGCACGGCGCCGCTTGCGATCGAGACCTCCCGCCTGAAGCGCAAGCTCGCCGAGGCCGGCGAGTTCGTCGTGACCGGCGAGGTCGAGCCGCCCAAGGGAGCGGACTGCGCGACCGCGATCGACGGCGCCCGACAGCTCAAGGCCTCGGGCGTCGACGCCGTCAACGTGACGGACAACCCGATGGCGCGCCTGCGCATGTCCTCGATCGCCGTCGCCGCCCTGATCCAGCGGGACGTGGGCCTCGACGCGGTCGTGCAGATCACGACCCGCGACCGCAACGTGCTCGGGCTGCAGTCGGACCTGCTCGGCGCGGCCGGGCTCGGCGTCAAGGCGATCCTGTGCCTGGGCGGCGATCCGCTGAAGATCGGCGACTACCCGCAGGCCAAGCAGGTCTCCGAGGTGGACGTGCTCGGGCTCCTGCGCATGGCCAGGGGCTTGAACGGCGGCGCCGACCTCGCCGGCAACGCCATCGGCGCTCCCACGCGCTTCGCGATCGCCTGCGCCTCCAACCCGGCCGCCGCCGACCAGGAGGTCGAGTTCTCGAAGCTCCGCGCCAAGATCGAGGCCGGCGCCACCTTCGCACAGACCCAGCCCGTCTATGACCTCGACGCGCTCGCGCGGTTCCTGGAGCGGCCGGAGGCCCGCGCGATCCCGATCCTGATCGGCCTGATCCCGCTCCTCTCGCTCAAGCAGACGCTCTTCTTCGCCAACGAGGTGCCGGGCGTCGTCGTTCCGCCGTCGATCCAGGACCGGATGCGAAAGGCCAACGAGCGCGGCCCGGAGCACGAAAAGGCCGAGGGCCTGGCGATCGCCCGGGAGCTCGCGGCCGGAATCGCGAAGCTCGCCCGGGGGCTCCACATCATGCCGATGGGCAGGTACAAGACGGCCGGCCAGATCCTCGAGGTTCTGCCGCGCGCCGGCGCCGCCGCCCGGACCTCGTAGCGGTCGGGAATCTCCTCCCCCGGCGGCTCGTTGTCGCGTACGGCCCGAACTCCCATAGAATCCGGACCAAGGGGCCGGCGGAACATGACCAAGCCCCGCCCCGGGAGGAGAGAGATGAGGACCAAGATTCGGATCGCCGCGGCGCTGGCCGCGTTTCTCACGGCCGGCTTCCTGCACGCCGGCGCCCAGTGCCGTCTGCTCGGAGTCGTGACCGACTCGGCGGGCGCCCCAGTGGAGGGCGTCAGCGTCCTCGTGACGACGCCGAGCCTGACGACCTTCAAGCTCGCGGTCAAGACGGACGGGAAAGGCTCGTACGGCACGCTCCTGAACGACTGCACGATGCCGTATCACGTCCGGTTCGAGAAGGAGGGCTACGCGCCCTATGACGTCGACAAGAAGATCCCGATCGGGGACATGGGCAAGATCGACACGCAGCTCATGAAGATCTCCGAGGCCGCGGCCAAAGCGGCTCCAGGCGCGCCCGCGGCACCCGCTCCCTCCGGCAACGAGCAGGCGATCATCGCCTACAACGAGGGCGTGGAGGCCCTTAACGCCGGCGACAAGGCCGGGGCGGAAACCAAGTTCCTCGACGCGGTCAAGAAGAACCCGGATCTGCCGGCCGGCTGGCTCGCGCTCACGCAGCTCGCCCAGGAGAAGAAGGAGTGGGCGAAGGTGGTCGAGTACGGCCGGAAGGCGACGGATCTCGACCCGACGCAGACGAACGTCTACGCCGTGATAGCGGAGGCTTCCCGGCAGATGGGCGACAAGAAAGGGGCGGAGGAATGGACCGCCCGCTACGCCGAAGCCAACCCCAATTCGCCCGAGATCCTCTACAACAAGGGGATCGAGCTGTACAACAAGAACAAGCTGAAGGACGCCGAGGCGATGCTCACCAAGGCCGTGGAGGCCAAGCCCGACTTCGCCGACGCGCACTTCTGGCTCGGGATGTCGGCCTTTACCCTAAAGAAGTATCCGATCGCCAAAGAGCATCTGCAGAAATACCTGGAGCTCGACCCCAACGGTAAGGAAGCCGGAACGGCCAAGGAGATCCTGCCGCTCCTCAAATGACCGGGCGCGGTGGAACGCCGGCCGCTCAGCGCTTTTCGAG
Organism: Thermoanaerobaculia bacterium; assembly: GCA_040879385.1. Classification (GTDB taxonomy): domain Bacteria; phylum Acidobacteriota; class Thermoanaerobaculia; order UBA5066; family Gp7-AA6; genus DAHUXD01. The sequence goes on from JBBDKM010000003.1 coordinate 46,789, forward strand.
CCGGGAGAGAAGCCGGTGGATCCAGCGCAGGATCGAGTCCAGGGCGTCCGGCTCCCGCTCTCCGCGCTCGTGACGCCAGGCCGGGAAGGGCTCACGCAACGCGATCGCCCGCACGGTCGGCCGGTTCTCGACGAACTCGAGGTCGTAAGGGATCTGCATGATGGATCTCTGGCGGAGCAAGCGCCGGGCCATCTGTCGAGAGGGTCGTAAGCCATTGCCGATCATATATTTAGCGGCATCGTTCCGGCCGGCGTTGACAGTCGCCGCGGTGTCCGCGAACACAACGCGGACACTTTCTGCCACCCGGCAATCCATTGCGTCTCCCTGACCCGGGGACCAGAATCCGGCGCGTGGGCCGCGAGGGAGCTTTCAAGGACCGTCCTCTCTGGCGGCGGCTCCAGACGATTCATCACGAGATCAAGGAAGGCCGGCACCCCAACACGAGCTCGCTGTCCCGGCAACTCTCGGTCTCGTCGAAAACCATCCAGCGCGACATCGACTACCTGCGGGACGAGCTCGAGGCTCCGATCGACTTTCGGCGCGAGGAAAACGGCTACGCGTACAGCCGCGACGACTACGTCCTCCCGTTTCTCCCGGTCGACGGGCAGGATCTCTTTTCCATCGGCGTGGCCGCGCAGGTCCTCGCTCTGCTCGGCGGCACGCCGCTGGCGCGCAGCCTGCGTTCCTGCTACGAGCGCCTCGCGCGCCTCATGCCCCCGGCCGTGCGCCTGCGCCCCGAGATCGTGCGGGAGAAGCTCGCGTTGCGAGCGGCGGCCTTCCGTCCGGTGCGGGAAGAGACCTGGCAGGCGGTGTCCGAGGCGCTGCAGAAGGGCGTCGCGCTCTCGATCCGCTACCGGCGCCCTGGCGAAGGGCCGGGCGAACCCCGCGTGATCCGACCGTACGCGTTCGTCCTCGCCGGCCGGGACTGGATGGTGCTGGCGGAAGATCAATCGCAGTCGCAGGTCAAGAACTTCTACCTGGCGCGCATCGACAGCGCGCGCTCGACGGGCGAGCGCTACGCGATCCCGAAGGGCTTCGACCCGGACACCTTCTTCCGCAACACGTTCGGGCTCTTCGTGGGCAAGGGCCGGCCCTTCCGCTTCCGCGTGCGCTTTTCGCCGGAGGTCTCCGACGAGGTCCGGGAGATGGTCTGGCATCCGCAGCAGAAGATCGAGACCGGCCGCGGCGGTGAAGCGATCCTCGAGCTGCCCGCCGAATCGGTGCGCGAAGCGCGCCGGTTCATCCTGGCGTACGGGCGCCATGCAGAGGCCCTGTCGCCCCCCGAGCTCGTCGAGGACCTTCGCGAAGAGCTCGCGCAGATGTCGCGGCTGTACGGAATACGGAAGAGGCGGGCCTCTCCCCGGCGTTCTTGAGCCTGCCATGTCGAGAGCGCCGCTCGCCGTCTTGACGCTCGCGGCCCTCGCGGCCGGGTGCGGACCCGCGCCGGTGCGTCCGGTCGCCTATCCCGATACGGACGTGCCCTGCCCGGGGGGCCGGATGAGCTGGGACCTGCAGGTCCTGGATCGGAGGGCGGACCGCGAGTTGACCGAGCGCACGGTCGGCGCCGTCCGGGACGCGATCCAGAAGTCCTTTCCGGGCTGCCGTTGGACGCAGTCGGAAACTCCCGGCGAGGCCGCCATCACGATCCAGATCCACCGGCTCGCATCGGTGAAGCTGCAGGGAGCCTGGGAGGCCGCCGCGGAGTGGACCGTGTCCGTCCGCGACGGGGCCGGACGCACTCTGACCGAGTTCGAGGCCAACGAGGACGTCCTCCGCCCGGACTATCGGGGCAGCGACAACGAGAAGGAGTCGATCAGCGAGGCCTTTCGCAAGGCCGTGGAGCGCACCGTCAAGGGCCTCTCCGCGATTCCCACATCGGGCGCGGCTCGTCCTCCCGAGGGGACGCCGGCCGCCGCCGTTCTCCCCGGACTTCACGTCCCGCGGGCGGTGTAATCCCATGCCCCGTCACGAGTTTCCCCGCGGAATAGCCGCTCCGCATCGGCCTCGAAGGAGTGGAACGGATCTCGCACAACACGCACCCGGAGGATCTATGAGAAGGCTTCTGTTCGCCGCCGTCACCCTGAACCTGGCCCTCGCCCCCGCCGCTCTCCGTGCCGCCGGCGCGGACCAGGTGTTCCGTATCGCTTCGATTCTGTCCGGAACGTTCGAGGGCTCGACGCCGGGCAACCACCTCAGGCTCGACACCCGCTCGGTCACGATCGATCCCGCCCATCCCTTCGATCTCTTCCTGCAGGTGAGCGGGCAGTTCGAGAAGGACAGCGTCCGGCAGCAGGGCGTGATTCGCCTCGAGGCTCAGGGCCAGGACATCTACTTCACGTACATCCCGCACTTCGATCCCGCCGTCACGGCTCTGTCCCTGGACGTCGGACGCTTCACGGAACGGGAGCTCGAGTCGGCCTGCAGCTTCACACTGAAGCCCAAGGGCGACGGTTTCGTGGGCGACACCCTGGGCTCGACCACTTGCGCCCTCGCGATGCGGGGCGCCATCGGAAAGTGGTCGCTCGAGCTCGAGCCCGGCAACCTCCGCCTGCGCAACCTCGCCAGCGGTGAGACCCTGCGCTTCCGGCAGGTGGGGAGAGCGGAAAAGTAAGCCGCGCCCTACTATCCTTCCGGCAGGTACTTCCGGGCGATCGTCTTCACCGGCTCGGAGAAATCGCCCTTCAGGATCCAGCGCAGAAAGCCGGGCTCCTCGCGGCTCATGTCGCGCAGGGTGCGGCCGCGGTTCTTCCCGAAGTTGACCGTCGGCTCGCCGTTGACGAGCCGGATCCGGCCCTCGGGGTCGAGGTCCTGATCGATGCCCGCGCAGAAGAGCTCGTGCAGCTCGGCCACCGTCCGCGGCAGCTCGGCGTATCGGGCGAGCTGCCCGGCGAGAACTCGCAGGGTCATCTCGGCGTCGGCGAGCGCCCCATGGGCTCCGTTGTGCTCGCTCTGGCAGTAGAAACGGGCGGCCGCCGCCAGGTGGCGAGGCTCGCGCGAGAAGAAGATGCGCTGCGCGTCGACGAGCCGCCGCTCCGAGACCTCGAAGGCCACGCCGGCGCGGAGGAACTCGTTCCGAAGCACGGGCAGGTCGAAGCCGACGATGTTGTAACCGGCCAGGTCGCTGTCGGCGAGAAACGCCGCCAGCTCAGCCGCGGCCTCGCGGAAGCGGGGCGCCGCCGCCACGTCGGCATCCAAAATGCCATGGATTGCGGTGGAACCGGCCGGGATCGGAATGCCCGGATTGAAGCGCCGGATCCATTCCTCGCGGACGCCGTCGGGATGGATCTTCACGCAGGCGATCTCGATGATCCGGTCCGCGCGCGGGTTGGTGCCCGTGGTCTCCGTGTCGAAGACGACCAGCGGGCGCTCGAGAGTCAAGAGTCCCTGAAGCATCCGGGAGATCCTAGCAGGCTGCGGGAAAACGGACGCGGGCGCGGCTTTCTCAGTAGTTCTCGGAGAAGAGCCAGAAAAAGAACTCGCCGAAGCGCGCGAGAGGCCCTCGTTTCTTCCAGCCCGCCTTGGTCAGAACGTCGCATCGGGCGAGGTCGGCGCGCACCATCTTCTCGACGGCGGAGGCGAAGCCCGTGTCGTAGATCGCGATGTTCACCTCGGCGTTCTTCTTCATCGACCGGTTGACGAAGTTGATCGAGCCGACGGTCGACCAGATTCGGTCGACCACCATGACCTTGTTGTGCATCATCGTGGGGCGGTACTCGTAGATGGCCACGCCGGCGTCGAGGAGCTCGCCGTAGCGGTAGCGCGCGGCCGCGCGGACGCTGGCGAAGTCCATGTACTTTCCCGGGACGATGACCTTGACGTCGACGCCGCGGCGCGCGGCCGCGATGAGCCCTTCCCGGATCTGCCGGTCGGGCACGAAGTAGGCGTTCTCGATCCAGATGCTCCGCCGCGCCGCCTGGATCGCCATGTACAGCACCAGCTTCGACATCGAGATGGAGTCGGTGCGCGAGGCCGCGATCACCTGAGCCAGAACGGCGCCGGCTCGAGCGATCGGGGGAAACTGCCTGTTCCCGTTCAGAACCTCGCCGGTGGTGTGGACCCAATCCTGCGCGAAGACGTGCTGGAGCTGCGCGACGACGGGGCCTTCCACCTCGATCATCGTCTCGCGCCATTCGGACGGAGTGCGCGCATCGCCTTTCCAGCGGTCGTCGAAGCCCACGCCCCCGCAGAAACCGATGTGCCCGTCCACCGTAAGGATCCGCCGGTGCGTGCGGTTGCCGACCCGGTCGATCGAGTAGATCCGCAGCGGCTTGTAGATCCGGACCTGCGCGCCGGCGGCCTCCAGCTGCTCCTTCAGGGGGCCGAGGCTCGAGCCGAATCCGTCCACGAGGATGCGCACCTCCACGCCCGCACGGGCCCGTTCGGCGAGCGCGCGGGAAAAGCGGGCCCCGATCTGGCTGTCGTCGAAGATGTACATCTCGAGGTTGATCGAGAGCTTCGCCCCGGCGATCGCCGACTCCATCGCCGGAAAGATCCCGTCCCCGTTCTGCAGCAGCCGGGCCCGGTTTCCCGCGACCATCTCGGTGCCGAGCCCGTCGAGGGAGCGCAGAAACTCTGGACTGTCGACACCGTAGGGCGGGTCGAACTGGTAGACCGTGCGCTTCTCCGAGAAGATGTAGGAGCAGCCGGTGGCCGAGAGCACGAGCGCGGCCGTCAAGAGGCCGGCGCCGGCTCTCCGGAAAATACTCGTTACCGCCGGTGCGGTACGCCTGACAATTCGCGTCACTTGATCCGACCGCCAATCTAGTAAGTCGCTATTTGCGAGGCACTTGCAGTTTCGGCCCGGTTGGCCGCCGGATTGCTCTCTCTTGATCGAGCAAAGGAACCTCAACCTCCTCCTTTCGCCCCCCGGGCGGCCCCACCCCTCCCGGGGCTTTTTTTTGCCCGCGCGACCTGGCCGCCCGCGGCAAGAGCGATCCCCTCTGTACGCGCCACTCCGCCCCGACTCTAACGCGCCCGAGTGGTAGCTTCGACCGGATGCGCGTCCTGGCCGGGGACATCGGCGGCACGAAGACCGCGATCGCGATCATCGACATCGGCCCCCGCCGAAGCGACCTCGTGCGCATGGAGCGCTACGCCAGCGCCGATTACCCCGGCCTGGAAGAGATCGTCGAGGAGTTTCTTGACTCCGAAACCTCGCGGCCGGCCGCGGCCGGCTTCGGTGTCGCCGGGCCGGTCCGAGACGGGAAGGCCAAAGTCACGAAGCTGCCGTGGCGCCTGGAGGAATCCCGGCTGTCGCGTAAGAGCGGAATCCCGCGCGTGGCGCTCGTCAACGATTTCGTCGCGGCGGCCCTCGGTCTGGCCTATCTGCGGCCGCGCCAGGTCGCGACGCTGAAGCGGGGACGGGCGGAACCGGGCGGCCCGGTCGCAATCCTGGGGGCCGGAACGGGCCTGGGTCAGGCCGTGGTCGTGCGAGGGTCGGGCCACGGCGAAGTTGTGCCCTCGGAGGGCGGCCATGCCGACTTCGGGCCGCGCAACCCGCTCGAAGACCGATTCGTCGTGTTTCTACGGGGCCGGTTCGGCCGTGCGACGCGGGATCGCGTTCTGTCGGGAGGCGGCCTGGGGCTGCTCTACGAGTTCCTGAAGCGGGACGGCGCGGCCAGCGAGAGCGCGCGAGTCGCCGCCGCCTTCCGATCGGAGGACCCCGCCGCCGTCATCTCGCGCTTCGCCCTGGCGCGCCGGGACCGGCTCTGTCGCCTGGCGCTCGAGGCCTTCGTGTCGATCTACGGGTCGGAGGCCGGCAACCTCGCGCTGCAGTACCGCGCGACGGGCGGCGTCTATGTCGCGGGCGGCATTGCGCCGAAGATCCTCGCCGAGCTGCGACGGCCCGCGTTCCTCCGGTCCTTCCACGACAAGCCGCCCATGGTCGAGCTTCTCGCCCGGATCCCCGTGCGCGTCGTGCTCGACTGGCGCGTCGGGCTGCTCGGCGCCGCCGCCAGCGCGCGGGCTATTGGAGGACGGTGATCGAAACGACGCGGTCGTTTTCGAGGACGATGACACGGGCGGCGCGCGTGTAGGTCCAGGTCGACCGCGTGACGCCGTCCCGGTACTCCTTCTCGGACTTCTCGGGGTTGCCCAGGAGCTGCTTCACCTCGCGTCCTCCCATCCCCTCTCGCACAGAGCCGACCGGCAGCTCGACCTGCTCGGTGATCGCGGTGGTCGCGTCCCCCACGACCCGCTTGCGCTCCGAGCTCTTCACCGCGGCGCGGGACCCCATCAGGGGGCTCGTGAGGGAGTCGACGATGCCCGAAAGCGTCGGGCGGTCTTTGTAGACCCAGTAGCCGACGCCGACGAGCGCCGCCAGCAGAACCAGGTTACGGATGCGACGGCCGCTCATCGAGGGAATTGTATGCGCGTTGGCCCGTCCCCGCGCCTCGTCAGCGCCGCCCCGCCGGGGAACGCTCCCGCAGCACCCGGTCGGCGCGCTCGATGAGCTCCTGGAGCTTGGCGCGGCACCCCTCGCGTTGCCCGGCGCGAACCGACCAGGTGACCTCGAACGCCGAGAAGACGGCCTCCTCGAGGGAGGGCTCCCCCTCCTCGACGCCCCGTGTCCATTCCTCCCGGAGCATGGCGCGGCGCGCGTAGCGCAGAGCCTCGAGGGCCGCGTCGTCGGTCGTGAGCAGGCGACAGCGGACCGTGACCGTGTCCTCCTCGAGCCGGGGCGCCGTAGAGCCCGCAGAGAACCCGATCGGATCGGTCGTTTCTTCGATTTCGGACAGGGCAATGCGGTTCGCCATTGAGCTCTAATAAAGCGAACCCTGTGCCCGGGGGGCGGCCCTCGCCTAAACGACTCGATCGACGGAGGTTTCGCGAGAGGAGATTGCCGCGGGCCCGCGGGCCCCGGGCGAAAGTGTTACGAAAGGTAACACCCGTGGCCGGCTAGCGGCCCTAGGGGTCCCGGAGGGCCGCGATGGCGCGGTTGGCCCGCTCGACCAGCTGGGCGATCCTCTCCCGGCACCAGGCCGCCTGCGAGGCGAGCACGAACCACCGGATCTC
>JBBDKM010000004.1:0-1596 GCA_040879385.1 Thermoanaerobaculia bacterium
GTCCAGGCCTTCAGGTGCACGCCGGGGAACTTCGCCTTCAGAGCCGAGAGGAGGCCGGTGTAGTACTCGAAGGGCCAGGTCGGGTGGAGGCCGCCCACGATGTGGAGCTCGGTGACCGCCTCGCTGTAGCCCTTGCCGGCCTCGGCGACGCATTCCTCGATCGCCATCTCGTAACCGCCGGGCTCGTTGACCTTCTTCGCCCACGCGCAGAGCGCGCAGTCGACCCAGCACAGGTTGGTCGGGTTCAAGTACCGGTTCACGTTGTAGAAGGCGAGGTTGCCATGCCGCTCTTCGCGGGCGTGGTTGGCGAGCCGGCCGAGGCCGAGAAAATCCCGCGTCCGAAAGAGGCGCACACCCTCGTCGAAGGAGAGCCGCTGCCCGGCGACGACCTTCTCGGCCAGGGGAGCGAGCTCCGAGCCGCGGAAGGTGGAGAGGAAATCGGTCACGGGATCGCGGGCTTGCTCACCGGCTGGAAGGGGTCCTGCGATTCCGGCGCGATGTCGTCGAGGAATGGCGTGAGGTAGCGGTAGCAGTCCCAGCAGTACTTCTCTTCGGCCTCGAACCGGAAGTCGACCACCCGCCCGACGGCCGGAAAGTCCACGATCTCCCGGCCGCAGCGGTGGCACATGTCCTTCTGCCCTTTGATCAGCCGCCAGACCGGACCCATGACGAGAGAATGCTATCAGGTCGCCGGCGCACGGCTCAGCCCTCGAAATCGCCTCCCGCCGCGGCTGCCGCGGGCTCTCCGTGGCGCATCCGGAAGGCGACGAGCGCCGCCGTGGCCACGACCGCGATCGCCGCGCCGATCAGGAAGGCCGCGTGCGGCCCGAAGAGCTTCCACCAGACGCCGAAGAGAACCGAGGCCGGCAGGGCCGCCAGCCCCACGCTCGCGTGGAAGGCGCCGAAGGCGCGGCCGCGCAGCCCGGCGGGCACGAGGTCGGCGACGAGCGCCCGCTCGGCCCCCTCCGTCAACGCGTAGAAGAGGGCGTAGAACCCGAAGAGTCCCCAGAGCTGCGTCGGGCCCGAGACGAAGGCGAAGCCCACGTAGGAGACGGCGTAGACGCTCCAGCCCGCGATGATCGTCGGGATCCGGCCGATGCGGTCGGCCAGCGCTCCTCCGGGCACGCCCGCGGCCGCCTTCACCCCATGGAAGACCGCCCAGAGGAGCGGAAGCTGCCAGAGGGGAATCCCCGCGTCGCTGGCCCGCAGGAGCAGGAAGGCGTCCGTCGAGCCGGCGAGCGTGAAGAGGACGAAAATTCCGATGGCGATCCAGAAGCGTCGCGGCAGGGAGCCGGCAGCCGCGGGATTTTCGGCAGGCGCGGCGGAGGCCGCCTCGCCCCTGCCCTCGCGCGGCGTCTCTTTGACGGCGAAGACGAGCAGAGCCACCGCGAGCAGGCCGGGAATCGCGGCGAGGAGGAATACCGAGCGCTCGTCGTCGAAGACGAACTTCAACAGGAAGGCGGCGAGCAGCGGCCCGGCCACGGCGCCCGCGTTGTCCATCGCACGCTGGAGGCCGAAGGCGCGGCCCCGTCTCTCGGGCGGCACCATGTCCGCGAGTAACGCGTCGCGCGGAGAGGTCCGGATTCCCTTGCCCAG
>JBBDKM010000005.1:0-8951 GCA_040879385.1 Thermoanaerobaculia bacterium
TAAAATGGCCAGCTTCCCAAGCTGGATGTCGCCGGTTCGATCCCGGTTGCCCGCTCCAACCGTTCCGCTCGCGTCCCGACGTGGTTTTCGCGATGTCGGCGGTGGTGTTACAGACGCTGGCAGAAAGTGCCCAACTGTTCGCGTTGCGCGAACAGTGGCCCGCCGCGTTGTAGTCTCCTGGCAGCCCGATGACGCTTTCAGCCGGGACTCGCCTCGGTCCCTACGAGATCCTCGCGCCTCTCGGGGCGGGTGGGATGGGGGAGGTGTACAAGGCGCGGGACAGGAAGCTCGATCGGGACGTCGCGATCAAGGTCCTCCCCCAGTCCGTCGCAGCCGATACCGACACGCTCGCCCGGTTCGAGCGCGAGGCGAAAGCGGTCGCGGTGCTTTCTCATCAAAACATCCTCGCGATTCACGACTTCGGAAGCCAGGACGGCATCGCGTACGCTGTCATGGAGCTTCTGGAAGGCGAGACGTTGCGCGGGAAACTCGAAGCAGGTCCGATCACCCAGAAGCAGGCCGTGGACTATGCGCTACAGGTCGCAAAGGGCCTCTCCGCCGCCCACGAGAAGGGCATCGTCCACCGGGACCTGAAGCCCGAGAACCTCTTCATTTCAAAAGACGGTCACCTCAAGATCCTCGACTTCGGCCTGGCGAAGCGAGTCGAGGCCGTCGCGCCGGGCAAGGAGACGAGCGCGCCGACGGGCTCGGGCCACACGGAGCCCGGGACGGTGATGGGGACGGCGGGCTACATGTCGCCCGAGCAGGTGAAGGGATTCCCGGTCGACCACCGCTCGGACATCTTCTCGTTCGGGGCGATCCTCTACGAGCTGCTCTCGGGCAAGAAGGCGTTCAAGCGAGACACGAACGCCGAGACGATGGCGGCAATCATGCGAGACGAGCCGCCGGAGCTGTCGGAGTCGGGGCGGAACGTTTCCCCGGCTCTCGACCGTCTCGTCAAGCATTGCCTGGAGAAGGACCGGGACCATCGGTTCCAGTCGGCCAGAGACATCGCGTTCAACCTCTCGGAGCAGTTCTCGCCTACGGCGACGGGCGGCTCACGGGAGATCGCCCCGCCGATCAGTTCAGCGGGCTTCTGGGTCGCCGTGCTGCCGTTCAAGTACGGCGGCTCCAACGCCGACCTCGCGACCCTGGCCGACGGGCTGTCCGAGGAGATCGTGACCGGCCTTTCGCGATTTCGGTATCTGTCTGTCGTCGCGAGCGCCTCGGCGGCTCGCCTGAAGGGAGTGGCCGGAGACGAGCGGGCCCTGGGCGCCAAACTCGGAGCGCGCTACGTGCTGGAAGGAGGCATCCGCGAGGGAGGTTCCGCCATTCGCGTGAGCGCCCAGCTCGTCGACACCCAGACGGGAGCGCAGCTCTGGTCCGACTCGTATGGTCGGGACCTCCAGACGTCGAGCGCTTTTGCGGTGCAGGACGACGTCGCCGCCCGCATCGTCGCAACGGTCGCCGATAGCTACGGGGTGCTCGTGCATTCGATAAGGTCCGCGGCCCGGCAGAGGGACGACGTCGATCTCACGCCGGTGGAGTGGCAGTTCCAGTATTTCGCCTACCGCGAGCAGATCACGCCCTCGGCCCACGCGGCGCTCAAGAGCCGGCTGGAGCGCGTGCTGGAGCGGAACGACCGGCAGTCGGACCTGTGGGCCTGCCTCGCGCAGATCTACGTCGACGAATACGCGTTTGGGTTCAGCAGCGACGCGACCTCTCTCGATCGAGCCCTCGCGGCGGCCCGCCGCGCGGTCGAGCTCGATCGGGCCAACCAGTTTGCGCTCGTCTCGCTGGCGCAGGTGCACTTCTTCCGGCGGGACCTCGCGGCGTTTGGCCCCGCGGCCGAGCGCGCGATGGCCCTCAATCCGCTCAACACCGACGCGGTCGGGATCCTGGGTCTGCAGATCGTGCACACGGGCGAGTTCGAGCGAGGCACCGCGATCGTGCGCCGCGCGATGGAGCTCAATGCCAACCACGCGGGTTGGATGCATTTCGCTCCCCTCTGGGAGCATTTCCACAAGCGCGAGTACGAGCAGGCCCTCGAGTGCGCGAACCGGGTGGACGTACCCGGCCTTTTCTGGCCCTTTCTGGTGGTGGCGTCGGCTTGCGGGCACCTCGGCCGGCGCACCGAGGCCGAGGCCGCGGTCCGGGATCTCCTGGCGCTCGATCCCGAGTTTGCGGCGCACGCTCGCTCGAACGTCGGGACCTGGCACTTCGCAAGCGGCCTCATGGACCGCATTCTCGAAGGGCTGCGCAAAGCGGGGCTTTCGATTCCCGAGAACGATGACTCGTCCGACTCGCCGAGACGGATCGGACCGGTCACAGCGAGAGCAGAACGGGCAAAGTCGGGCACTGACGCGGGACCTGTCCGGGCCGACGAGGGATTCTGGGTGGCCGTGTTGCCATTCAAATATAGCGGTAGCAACTCCGATCTCACAGCCCTGGCAGAAGGGCTGACCGAGGAGATTGTCACCGGCCTGTCGCGCTTTTCATATCTCCGAGTGATCGCCCGGGGTTCGACTGCCGAGTATTCGAGCGAATCGGGCGACGTGCGGGCGATCGGCAAGGAACTGGGCGCGCGCTATGTGATGGAAGGCAGCCTGCGTCAGGCCGGGACCAAGCTGCGGCTCGCAGTTCAGCTCGTCGATGCGACCAGCGGCGCTCATCTCTGGGCTGAAAACTTCGAACGCACCTTTAGTCCCGAGACGGTCTTTGAGCTACAGGACGATCTGGTTCCGCGGATCGTCTCGACGGTTGCCGACATGTACGGCGTTCTGCCCCGCAGCATGAGCGAGGCGCTCCGCGGCAAGGCCGATGAAGAGTTGAGCCCTCACGAAGCGGTGCTGCTCGCCTTTGGCTACATGGAACGAGTTACGCCGGAAGAACATGCGCGCGTGAGACAGATTCTGGAACGGGCCGTCCGCATTGCGCCCAATCAGAGCGATGCCTGGGCCATGCTGGCGAACCTGTACTGGGAAGAGCATGCACACGGATTGAACCCACAGCCCGACCCGCTGGGGCGTGCGCTTGCGGCCGCGCGGCGCGCCGTGGAGTCGGCGCCCTCTAACAACCTTGCCCATTACGCCCTCGCTAGCACGCTGTTTTTCCAAAAGGACTTTCTGGCTTTTCGTTCAGCAGCGGAGCGGGCGATCGAACTGAACCGCATGGATGCTTCCGTTGCGGCGTACATCGGAAATCTCATCGCCTATGCCGGTGACTGGGAACGCGGCTGCGCGGTGGTGCAATCCGCCATGCAACTCAATCCCCAACATCCGGGCTGGTACTATTTTGCCAGCTTCAACGACGCGTATCGCCGGCGCGATTACCGCGGCGCCCTCGGTTTCGCCCTCAAGATCAACCTCCCGGGAAATTTCTATACCCACGCCGTGATTGCGGCGGCTTACGGGCAGCTTGGCATGCGCGAGGCGGCCCGAAAGGCACTGCAAGAACTGCTTGCGATCCGGCCCGACTTTGCCGAAACGGCGCGCGAAGAACATGGGCGATGGTTTCCCGACCTGGCATTCGTCGAACACATGCTGGACGGCCTTCGCAAGGCGGGACTGGAGATTGCTCCGGAAGAGGAATCCGCAGCATTCCCGGCACCGGGCAACATTCCCCACTCTGAGGCAAAGACCGAATCAGGCGCCGCCCGCGCCGAGGAGGGATTCTGGGTCGCGGTGCTGCCATTCAAGTTCGCGGGCGCAAACGCAGAGCTGAAAGGACTGGCAGATGGCCTATCCGAAGAAATCGTCACTGGCCTGTCGCGCTTTTCGTACCTCCGAGTGATTGCCCGGGGTTCGACTGCGAAGTATTCCAGCGAGTCGGGGGACGTGCGGGCGATCGGCAAGGAACTGGGCGCGCGCTATGTCATGGAAGGAAGCCTGCGGCAGGCAGGAACGAAGCTGCGCCTCGCGGTGCAGCTCGTGGACGCGGTCTCGGGTGCTCATCTCTGGGCTGAGAACTATGAGCGCGCCTTCAGCCCGGAAGCGGTTTTCGAGCTGCAGGACGACCTGGTTCCGCGGATCGTTTCGACGGTCGCAGGCATGAACGGGGTTCTGCCGCGGAGCATGAGTGAGGCTGTCCGCAGCCGCCCTCCCGAGCAGTTGAGTCCCTACGAGGCGGTGCTGCGCAGCTTTTCCTACCTCGAGCGAGTCACCGCCGAGGAGCTTGCGGCGGCGCGGTCTGGCCTGGAGTTGGCGGTGCAGAAGGCGCCGGCTTATGCCGATGCCTGGGCCATGCTGGCGTTGCTCTGTGTCCAGGATTACGGGCAGGGATTCAACCTTCAGGCTGATTCCCTGGCGAGCGGGTCAACCGCCGCGCGGCGCGCCGTGGACGCAGCTCCGTCCAGTCCTCTGGCCTATTTCAGTCTGGCCCAGGCGCTCTTTTTCCAAAGGGACTTCCCGGGCTTCCGTCATGCGGCGGAACGGGCCGTCGCACTCAATCCCTCAGACGGCAATTCCATCGCCTTTATCGGTGAGCTGCTGACCTATGCGGGCGATTGGGAGCGCGGCCTGGCGCTGGCAGAAAGAGCCAAGCAGCTCAATCCCCACCATCCCGGATGGTACTGGTATGCCGACTTCTACAACGCGTACCGCCAGGGCGACGACCGAAGCGCGCTCAGTTTCGCGCTCAAGATTAATCTGCCGGGCCACTGGCCTGCGCACGCGGCGGCGGCCGCCGCCTACGGGCAGCTCGGGGAACGTGATGCGGCCGCGAAGGCCTTGCGGGAGCTCCTCAAACTGCGGCCGGACTTCGCCGCCAGGGTACGCAAGGACATCGAGAAGTGGTGGGACCCCGAGTACGTCGAGCGCCTCATTGACGGCTTGCGCAAGGCGGGGCTCGAGGTGCCCGCGCCCGCAGGAGCCGATCCAGCGGCGAAGCCCGCGGCGGTTGCGATCGCGGTGCTGCCCTTCTCGGACATGAGCCCGGCCAAGGACCAGGAGTACCTCTGCGAGGGAATGGCCGAAGAGATCATGAACGCGCTCGTCCAGGTCGACGGCATCCGCATCGCGTCGCGGACCTCGGCCTTCCGGGCCCGGCGGGATGGGAGCGACCTGTCGGCGATCGCCCGCGCGCTGTCGGTGGAACAGGTTCTCGAGGGCAGCGTGCGGACGTCCGGCAACCGACTTCGGGTCACCGCGCAGTTGACCGACGTCGCGAGTGGCTATCAGCTCTGGTCGGGTCGATTCGATCGGGACGCCTCGGACGTCTTCGCCGTCCAAGACGAGATCGCAGCGGGCGTCGTCGAGGCAGTAAAAGCTCGTCTTGCCCCGGGGGAACGAACGGTTCGCGCCCGGCCCCAGGTCGGCGACCTCGAGGCCTATCGTCACTACCTGAAAGGGCGACATCTGCGCTACACGAAAAACGATCACGGCGGCGCACTGCGCTGCTTCGAGCAGGCGACGGCGCTCGATCCTTCGCACGGGCCCTCCTGGGTCGGCCTCGCTGACGTGAGTGTTCTGGCGGCCGCATACGGCTTGAGGCCGTCACGCGAGGCCTATGCCGTGGCGAAAGCCGCACTCCAGACCGCGGCTGGTCTGCAGGGAGAGCCCGGGGAGGCTCTCTACGTCGAGGGCATGATCGCCTTCGGAGAACGGCGGTGGAAGGACTCGGAGCGGCTTCTGGCTCGGGCGACGCAGGTCGAGCCCGGCCACGTCCAGGCGCGTTGCTGGACTGGGATTCTCCTCTGCATGAACGGACGGACCGAGGAAGCGCTCGGGACTCTCGAGCGGGCCCGGGAGATCGATCCGCTCGCGCCCTATCCCTACGCAATGACAGGTCTCTGCCTGCTGCAGGCGCGGCGGCCGGAGGAGGCCGGCCGGTTCCTGGATCAGGCTCTGGCGTTCGATCAAGACAACATCCTGGCGCTTTGGGTGTCGGGAGCGGCCCAGGCCGCCCGGAGGCTCTTCGATCCGGCTATCGCACGCCTCGAACGGGCGCTCGCTCTCTCCAACCGGGGTGCGTTCATCCATGGCACGCTCGGGTGGGCGCTCGCGGCAGCAGGGAGAACCGAGGACGCGAGCGCCGTGCTTGCAGCCCTGCGCGCCAGACCCGCGCCGGCGACGACGGCCCTCCCGGAGGCGTGGATGTTGGCCGCACTCGGCGATCGGGAAGGTGCGTGGCAGGTGCTCGATCGGGCCTTCGACGAGAAGCAGCTGCTCGTCGCTTTCACCGGGCTGCCGGGTTTCGATCCGTTGCGCGCCGACCCGAGATTCGCGGCGTTGCTGGAGAGGTTGGGGCTGCCGTCCGCCCGAGAAGCCCGACCGACTTGATTTCCCTTGCCTGACTGTTCGCGGACTGTTCGCGCCGGGTCTCGGGATGGCTGGAGATGATTGGGTACGGCTGGGGATGCCCTTTCTGAGCACGGTCCCTAAAGATCCCCAGTCATCCCCAGTTACGAGTTCGATCTTCCCAAGCTGGATGTCGCCGGTTCGATCCCGGTTGCCCGCTCCAACCCCCGCTCCTATGGGACGCCCGACGCCCCTTCCGGCATCGCGGCCAGGCCGACGCGACGGAGCAGATCCGTGAAGCGCGAGTCCGGGCGGAGGACGTCATACCTCGAGTCGACGCCGAGGACGATGAGGCCGTGGGAGCGGGCCACGTAAGCTTTCTCCAGCATCTCGAAGGCGCGATCGTGGTCTCCGAGGGCCGCGTGGATCAACGCCACCTCGTCTGCGGGGACGTACCGCGTCGAGACCGCGAGCTGCGCGAGGACGCGTCGCGCCTCGCCGGGCTCGCCTGCGGCAGCGTAGGCGTGACCGAGATGCCAGAGAAACAGCGTTCCCTTACCCGAGAGGTCCACGGTTTTCTGATGTTCCTCGATCGCCTCCACATGCCTGCCGAGCTGGGTCAGCGCCAGACCCCGAACGCGATGCGCCGGGAAGAAGGTGGAGTCCATCTCGATGGCCCGGTCGGTCTCCCGGACCGCATTCTCGTAGCGCCGTGCAAAAAAATGACAGTAGGAGAGTTGCACCTTGATGGGGAGAGAAAGCGGGTCGAGCTCCTCCGCTCGCTCCGCGGCGACGAGACTCTCCTCGAAGCGGCCCATCGCGAGAAGACAGTCGGCGAGGTAGTGGTGGGCCGTGGCGTAGGCCGGCTTGAGCTCGACCGCCCGAAGCAGGTCAGCCTCGGCGCCCCGGAGGTCCCAGTCGTAGTAGTGCTTCGCCAGACCGAGCGGAGGCAGGGCCTCCGCGAGCTTCTCGTCGATCTCCATGGCTCGCATCGCCGCTGCCTTGGCTCGGGGAAACGTGTCTCGCGGCGGAGAGATCGTGTAGAAGCCGAGGTGCCCGCAGGAATCGGCAATGCCCACGTAAGCGAGCGCGTACTCGGGATCCTCCTCGATCGCCTGCGAGAAGCACTCGATGGCACGCCGCATCGCCTCCTCGGTCCGCTTGTGCAGGAAGAAGCGCCCTTTCAGGAACAGATGGTGGGCCTTCGGGCTTTCGGTCGGGCGCCTGCCGAGCCTTCCCTCTTCTTCGCTGGAGAGCCGAAGTCTCAGCTTGCGTATGATTTCCGCCGAGATCTCTTCCTCGAGAGTCAGGACGTCCGAAGCCGTGCGGTTGAAGCGGGCTCCCCAGAGACGGGTCCCGTCCCGGGTGTCGACGAGCTCGGCACGCACGACGAACCGGTCACCATGGTGATCGACGCTACCCAGCAGCACGGCGCGCACTCCGAGCTCGCGCCCCACCTCCTGGGGGTCGATGTCGCGGCCCTTGTAGCGGAAGACCGTGCTTCGGGCCATCACGCGCAGGTTCGGCAGCTCTGAGAGATTGTCGAGGATGCTCTCCGTTAAACCGTCGCTCAAATACTCGGCATCGGGGCCGCCGCCCGTGCTCGTCAGCGGAAGGACCGCGACGGAATCCAGGGGTCGACGGCTGCCTGAAGAGGCGGTGCCTGGGGCCGCCGGATTCGGAATGGCACGCAGGGCGAAGGCCAGATCGCGTGCGGATTGAAAACGCGCCCTGGGATTCTTCTCCAGGCAGTGGCGGATCAGCCGGTCGAGCTCGCCCGGAATGTCGGCGTCCCGGCCCGTCTTCTCCGGCTCATCACGCAGAATGGCAGCCAGCGTGGCGGCCGCCGACGTGCCCTCGAACGCTTTGCGCCCGGTGACCATCTCGTACAACACACAGCCGAGCGAGAAGATGTCGCTCGGCGCTTCGGCCGTCAGGCCCTGGACCTGCTCGGGCGCCATGTATCCGACCGTCCCCAGGACCGTGCCTGGCTCGGTGGTGTGCGCTTGCGTCGGAGCGGAACTGGTCCCTCCGGGCGAAAACGTCGGAGCGAGACTGGCGAGCCCGAAGTCGAGCACTTTGACTCCGCCGTCCGATGTGAGAAACACGTTGGCGGGCTTCAGGTCTCGATGGATGATCCCTCGCGCATGCGCGGCTGCGAGAGCGTCCGCGATGGCGATCGCGATCTCGACCGCTTTTGGCCAGGCAAGGACGGATGCGGCCAGGCGGCCGCCGAGAGTTTCGCCCTCCAATAGCTCACTGACCGCGAAGGAGGTCTGTCCCTCCCGGCCAAAATCGAAGAGCATCACGATGTTGGGATGGGCGAGCGCCGCGACCGCTCGCGCCTCGCGCTCGAAGCGGCGGAGGCTCTCGGAGTCAGAGAGATCTTCCCGAAGGACCTTGACCGCGACCTCCCGTTCGAGGCGCGTGTCTCTTGCTCGGTAGACCTCGCCCATTCCGCCCACTCCGAGGGGCGAGACGATCTCGTAACGGCCGAGTCGGTTGCCGGTGGAGAGGCGCAATGGGCAGCCTTTCGAGCACGGAGTATCCCACCAGAGGGAGTCACCCGGACAAGATCGCTGCGTGTTGTGGAGCTGCCCCGTTTCGGTGGACAGTTTATGTTTTGGGTTTTTCGGGGTCCAGGGGCGGTAGCCCCTGGTGGGGTCGAGGGGCCGAAGGCCCTCGCGGGGTGGGGGGGCGCGCCCCCCCCCCCCC
>JBBDKM010000006.1:0-53054 GCA_040879385.1 Thermoanaerobaculia bacterium
CTCATTCTTCTACGTCCGGCTCCGTGAGAGCGTCGGGATCTTCCTCGCCAGGCATCAGTTGATGGTCCAAAGGGACGAGCGAGTCGGGGTAGTTAGACTGCGACGAAAGCTGTCTAAGATCCGGTGGAGCCGTAGGACCGCGCCAGAGAAGGTCGACGGGGCTGCGCACCCCGCGTCCACCGCGGTTCAAGACGTGTGTGTAGATCATGGTGGTCTTCACGTCCCGATGGCCCAGGAGCTCCTGGATGGTCCGGATATCGTACCCCTCCTCGAGAAGGTGCGTCGCAAAAGAGTGCCGGAAGGTGTGGCAGCTCACGCGCCGCGTGATCTGAAGGTCGACGACGGCCTAGAGTGGATCACGTTTTGGGACGGCGCGAGAAGCCGGACCAAGAAGACGACCGGCACGCCGGCGGCAAAAATCACGCGGAACGAGCGCCGCAGGAGGCTCGGTCGGACGACGGACTCGAGCATGCTGGTGTGGGCACCGGAGTCCACGGCAGGGTTCCCTGCCTTTGCGGGGGGTCGGCTAGGCCTGTTCCGGCACCCGCGCCAGCATCCGGAGCGCCGCCCGCTTGTGCTCGCGCGCGCGGGCCACGTGCTCGCGGTACTCCTTCCAGTCCTTGCGGCTCTTCTCCTGCAGCCCGTTCCACAGCTCCGCGGCGCGCTCGAGGGAATGGTGCGCGGCGTCGAGCCTCAGCCGGATCGCCTCTCCGATCTGCGACGGGGCGGTCGCCAGGCGCTGCTCGGCGCGGCCCAGGGCCGTCTGAAGGCGCGTGCGCTCGATGACGAGCTGCGGAGTCTTCCGGAGGCGCTGCGCGAGGCCCACGGCGCCGAGCGCGCGGATGAGCCACTTGGTCGGATCCCAGTCATACCAGCGGATCCCGTTGCGGAAGTCCGACGGAAAGCGATGGTGGAAGTTGTGGAACCCCTCGCCGTTGGTCACGAAGGCGAGCAGGGCGTTGTCCCGCGCCGAGTTCTCTTCCGTGTAGGGGCGCGAGCCGTAGAGGTGCGCGATGGAGTTGACGAAGAAGGTCGTGTGGTGGATGACGACGACGCGCAGGAAGCCGCCCCACAGCAGCCCGCCGATCGGATCGCCGAAGGCCCAGCCGATCGCGGTCGGAATCCCCAGCCCGGCCACGATGCCGAGCGGGTTGGCGAAGCGATGCTGCAACTGCGCCAGACGGTTCTTGGTCAGGTCCGGGACTTCCTTGAAGGTGTCCGGGGCCCGCTTGTAGAAGATCCAGAGGATGTGCGCCCACAGGCCGCCGCGCTTGATGTTGTACGGATCCCAGTCCCGGTCCACGTACCGGTGATGGACGCGATGATCCGAGGCCCAGGCGAGGATCGAGTTCTGGAGCGCCATCGCTCCGAAGAACAGGTAGAACGCCTGAACCGCCGGATGGCACTCGTAGCTCCGGTGGGAGAAGAGGCGGTGATAGCCGGCCGTCACCGACAGCCCGACCATGGCGTAGAGAACCAGGAAGAGAAGCGGCTGCCACCACTGGATCCCGAATCTCCAGGAGTAGAGAGCCGTCCCGAGCACTCCGAGGATCGGCGACAGCATGAAAAAGCTGATGACGACCCAGTCTTTTTTGCGTTCTTTCATCGTCCTTGCCTTGGTTCCGAGCGGGCGAAAACTAGCGCGTCGCGGGGGGACGCCGCGTCAACATTTCCATCGATTCATCTGTCACGTCCACGAGGATCTCTGCGCTGGTCTGCCCGTGCAGCGTGTCGATCAGCCGGCAGATCTCGGGCGCCCGGGCGCCGAGATCCTCGAGAAGCACGGCGAGGTCGCCGTCTCCATAGAGATACCGGGCATCGAGCGCGTTCTCATCGCCGCCGGAGCTCGTCCGCACGAACGTGGCCTTGTGAACGAAAGGCTTCTGCTCGGCCCGTTGGACCCGAATCTTCCAGTCCTGACTCATGACGGTCTCCCCCGGCCGCGATGCGGCCGAGCCCGACGTTTCAGTAGCGGTTGCGCCGGCCGCCTCCGCCGCCGCCGTATCCGCCGCCGCCGCCCCGGTTGCCACCGCCGCCGCCCTCACTCTTGGGGCGCGCGGGCGAAACCGTCAGCGCACGGCCCGAAACTTCCTTGCCGTTCAAGCCGGCGACTGCCGCCTGCGCTTCCGCGTCGTTGGAGAACTCGACGAAGCCGAAGCCCTTGGAGCGGCCCGTGTCGCGGTCGGTGATCACCGCGACCGAGTCGACCGCGCCGTACGCCGAGAAGAGGTCCCGCAGGTCGTTCTCGCCGGCGCTGTAGGACAGGTTGCCCACGTACAGTTTCATGGAAAGCCCTTTCGTCTCAAACCCGAACTCTCGGCGATGCTCGAACACGAGAGCCCGCCGAGGCACCCTCGCGCCTTCTCGCTTTGACCGTTCGGGAATTCGCAGGTCGGGCCTGGAATAGGGCGAGCGAACGAGAACATGCCGAGGATATCACGGCGCCGGCGGCCGACCGGCCCGAGTCGGGTCGCGAAACTGGGGAATAATCGCCCCCGTGCGGATTCTGATGCTCGCGGCCGAAGCCGCACCTCTGGCCAAGGTGGGAGGGCTCGCCGACGTGGCGGGCTCCCTGCCCAAGGCGCTCCGGGCCCTCGGCCACGACGTTCGGCTCGTTCTCCCCGGATACGGCTCGATCGACTGGGAGAAATACGCCCCGAAGCTCGCCGCCCGGTTCCCGGTCTACACGACGGGGAGCGAGCAGGCCGCGGAGGTCTGGGAGACCGAGGTCGCCGGCGTCCCGATCTTCCTCATCAGCGGTCCGCCCATCCCGAAGGACCGCTGGATCTACGGCCGGTCAATCGAGGAGGACGGGCCCAAGTTCGTCTTCTTCTCGCTGGCGGCACTCTGGTCGGCCGAGGCGCTGTCCTGGAAACCGGACGTGGTCCACGCCCACGACTCGCACACGGCGCCGGCCGTCTGGTGGCTCGGCACGGAGGGCCGTGAGAATCCTTTCTTTCGCGGGGTCGGCTCGCTGTACACCATCCACAATCTTCCCTACGCCGGACAGGGCGCGGGCAAGTTCCTGGGCGAGTACAAGCTGCGGCGCTCCGACGCGCTCAACGCGCTGCCCGAATCCCATCGCGACTCCCTGATGGGCATCGGCATCCTCGCCGCCGACCTGATCTCGACGGTCTCGCCGACCTACGCCCGCGAGATCCTGACGCCGGAGGGCGGCTACGGCCTCGACGGCGTCCTGCGGCTGCGGGCCGACCGCCTCTTCGGGATCCTCAACGGGATCGACACCGAGTCCTGGGATCCGGCGACCGACCGCGAGATCGCCGCGACCTTCGACGCCTCGACCCTCGGCCGGCGCGCAGAGAACAAGGCCGCGCTGCAGGAAGAGGCCGGACTCGTCCCGGACCCGCGGATGCCGCTCCTGGCCGTGGTCTCGCGGCTGGACAAGCAGAAGGGATTCGACATCGCGGCGCCGGCCGTGCAGCGGTGGCTCGAGCGGGGCGGCCAGTTCGTCCTCCTCGGTACGGGGGACCCGGGCCTCGAGCACACGTTCGCGCAGTTCGAGATGCGCTACCCGCACCGGGCCAGCGTGCGGCTGCGCTTCGACGGCCGGCACGCGCGACGAATCTACGCCGGCGCGGACGCCCTGCTCATTCCCTCGAGGTACGAGCCCTGCGGTCTGGCGCAGATGATCGGGATGCGCTACGGCTGCGTCCCCGTAGCCCGCCGCACCGGCGGGCTCGCCGACACCGTCACCGACGCGGGAGATCCCGGCGGGACGGGAGTGATGTTCGACGAGTTCCACCCCTGGGCCGTATGGGACGCGCTGGAACGGGCGCTCAAGGTGTACGCTTCGCCCGTTCGATGGGCCGATCTTCAGAGAAACGGCATGGCGCGCGACTTCTCCTGGTCCCGGTCCGCCGAGGAGTACGCCACGCTGTACCAGCAAGCCAGGGCGGCGCACACTGCCGGATAGGAAGCCGCTCGTGAGAGCTCGCGCGGTCATTCTCGCCGGCGGCGAGGGTTCGCGCCTGGGCGTGCTCACGGAGAAACGCGCCAAACCGGCGGTCCCCTTCGCGGGGAAATACCGGATCATCGACTTCACGCTCTCCAACTGCGTGAACTCCGGCATCTCCGACGTGATGATCCTGACCCAGTACCGTCCCCACTCCTTGAACGAGCACATCGCCTCGGGCCGGCCCTGGGACCTCGACCGGGGCTTCACCGGCGGCGTGCAGATCTACCAGCCGTACCGCGGCCGCTCCGACACGGACTGGTACAAGGGGACAGCCGACGCGATCACCCAGAATCTCTCGTTCGTCGAGCGCGGCTCGCCGGACCTCGTGCTCGTCCTCTCCGGGGACCACATCTACAAGATGAACTACGGGTGGCTGATCGCTTTTCACATCGAGAAGCAGGCGGACGTCACGATCGCGACGCTCAACGTCACGCGCGAGGAAGCCACGCGGATGGGGGTCCTCGCCGCCGACGAGAACCAGCGGGTCACGGCGTTCGTCGAGAAGCCGGCGGATCCGCCGGGGACCCTGGCCTCGATGGGCATCTATGTGTTCGGCCGCCAGATGCTGTCGCAGGTGCTGACCGAGGACTCCAAGCGGCGCGACTCCTCGCACGACTTCGGCAAGGACATCCTTCCGCGCATGATCACGGGAGGGCTGCGCGCCTTCGCGTACCCCTTCCAGGGCTACTGGGTCGACGTCGGGACAGTCGAGGCCTACTGGCAGACGCAGATGGACCTCCTGAAGACGCCGCCGCCGGTGGATCTGAACGACCGCGCCTGGATCGTCCACACCCGCTCGGAGGAGCGGCCGCCGGTCTCGATTCTCTCGGGCGCGACCGTCCAGGACAGCATGATCACGGACGGCTCGATCATCTCCGCCGGGGCGCGCGTGGAGAAGAGCATCCTCTCGGCCGGCGTCTACGTCGGGCCCGACGCCGTGATTCGCGAGTCGATCATCCTGACCGACGTTTGGATCGAGGCCGGGGCGCGCGTGGAGCGCACGATCGTGGACAAGGCGGTCCGCATCGGCCGCAAGGCCCGCGTCGGCAAGGCCGCGAAGGGCGAGAAGCCGGCCGACGGCCACGGCATCACCACGATCGGCAAAAACGCCGAGATCCCCGACGGCGTCACGATCCGCCGCGGCACCGTCATCCACACCGACGTCACCGCCGACCACTTCACCCCCGCGGCCGTCCGTAAGCGGGCCCGAGCGCGCGCCTCGGCCCTGAAGTCCTGAAAACGGCTTTGGGGGCTTGGGCGAGGCGTCCGGCCAGCCAGTCGACGACGAACTCCTCGGCCCAGTACCGGGGACGCCAGGGCGCGGGTCCGGAGACCCAGCCGATGTGTCCGCCGCGGGGCGTCGTCGCGAACGTCACGGCGGGCGAAGTCGCGGCGCGGGCACGCTCGAGAGCCTCGGGAGGGAGGAACGGGTCGTCCTCGGCCGAAAGACAGAGCGTCGGTGTCGCGATCCTCGGCAGGAAGCTCAGAGAGCTGGCGCGGCGGTAGTAGTCGTCGGCGCCCTTGAAGCCGTGGAGCGGCGCGTTGGCGGCGTCGTCGAACTCCCAGAAGGTGCGCGCCGAGATCGTGCGCGGCAGGTCGATCCGGGCCGCCGCCTCGGGGAACCGCCGCGCCGCCTCGAGCGCCTTGCCGCGCAGCGTCGCCAGGAAGCTGCCGACGTACACGCGCCCGATCGGGGTCTCGAGGTGCCGCGCGCTCGCGCCGAGGTCGTACGGCGTCGAGACGGCGGCGGCCGCGTCGACCGGCGCCTCGGTCCCCTGCTCCCCCAGCCACTTCAGGAGCACGTTGCCGCCGAGCGAGACGCCGATCGTCAGGAGCGGCGTCCCGGGCTCGCGCGCGGAGAGCGTACGGGCGACGAAGTCGAGGTCGGAGGTCTCGCCCGAGTGGTAGAGCCGCGCCCGCCGGTTCGGGAGCATGCGCGACAGGGCGCGCGGATCGCGCGCGCACGACCGGAAGTTCAGGGCGGCGCCCCGCCAGCCGCGCCGCGCGATCTCCCGCAGGAAGCCTTGAATGTAGACCGAGCAGGAGCTGCCCTCGAGGCCGTGGAGAAGCAGGACGCGCGGACTGCCCGCAGGGCCGTCCACATGGTCGAGGACGAGCTCGTCCCCGTCCGGCGTCTCGAGAAGCTCCCGCCGGAAGGCCACCAGGCGGCGGCCCCGGGTCAGGCGGCCCCAGATGGTCTGCGGATGTGCGCCCGGAAGCCACCAGGCCGGCCCGAACTCGTCGATCCCGGACAAACCGGCCCCTCCGGAGGACAAACAGAAACCTTCCTTTTCTTGTGACGTAAGCTCTGCCGTCTGAAACAGGAGGATGACATGAAATTCGCCCCGCGCCCGGGGACGCTCGCGACCCTCGGGGCTTTGTTCTGCGCCGCGGCGCTTTCCGCCTCGACCGCGCTCGCGGCCACGCCGGCGGCCGCTCCCCGGATTCCGGTGGGGTACTCGAAGCTCCCGAACGGCCTGAAGTTCGTGCTCTCGCGGGACACGACGGCCCCGCTGGCGGTCGTCGCCGTCTACTACAACATCGGCTTCCGCATCGAGCCGAAGAACCGCACGGGCTTCGCCCACCTCTTCGAGCACATGATGTTCCAGGGCTCGGAGAATCTCGGAAAGATGGAGTTCATCCGGCTCGTCCAGTCCAACGGCGGCATCCTGAACGGATCGACGCGGTTCGACTTCACCAACTACTTCGAGGTCGTGCCCACGCACACGCTCGAGACGGCCCTCTGGGCCGAAGCCGACCGCATGAAGGGCCTCGCGATTACCGGGGACAACCTCAAGAACCAACAGGAAGTCGTCAAGAACGAGGTCAAGGTCAACGTCCTGAACCAGCCGTACGGCGGGTTCCCGTGGCTCGACCTCCCGCAGTACGCCAACACCAACTGGTACAACGCACACAACTTTTACGGCGACCTCGCGGACCTCGATGCCGCGACGCTCGAGGACGTCGCGAAGTTCTTCAAGACGTTCTACGCCCCGAACAACGCGGTTCTCGTCGTCGTCGGCGACTTCGATACGGCCCAGACGAAGGCCTGGATCGAAAAGTACTTCGCGTCGATTCCTTCGTCGGCCCTGCCGGCGAGGATGGACATCTCCGAGCCGCGGCAGGAAAAGGAAAAGCGCGCCACCAAGGAAGACAAGCTCGCCACACGTCCGGCGATCGCGATCGGCTACCACGCCCCGAAGCGCAACACGCCCGAGTACTACGCGATGGGACTCCTCGACCAGATCCTCGTGCAGGGCAAGGACAGCCGGCTCTATCAGGCGCTCGTCCAGAAGTCCGGACTGACCGGCGACGTGGACGGCGGAATCAACTCCGGCCTCGGCGACATGTACAACGTCAACGGGCCCACACTCTGGGACGTCTCGCTCTTCTACGACAAGGACAAGACGTCCGACCAGATCTTGAAGGTGTTCGACGCCGAGATCGAGAAGGTGCGCACGACTCCGGTCGACCAGGCCACGCTCGACCGGGCGCTCGTGAAAGTGCGCTCGGACCTCTACGACAAGATGGAGCAGTTCGGCGGCTTCGGCAAGGCGGACCTGCTCGCCTCGCTCGCGCTCTTCGACGACGACCCGACCAGGATCAACGGCATCGAGGCGGAGTTCCGGAAGGTGACGCCCGCGCTCATGCAGAAGACGGCGCAGGAGTACCTGCGGCCCGCCAACCGGACGATCCTGGTGATCGATCCGAAGGCCGATACGAAGACCCCGGCCCCGAGCGGGTCGTAAGGGAGGCATGACCATGAAGAACCGCATTGCTCTCGTTCTCGTCGCCCTCGGCGCGGCCTCGGCGCTGTCCGCGCAAAAGCAGGCGCCTCCCGCGCCGGCCCAGCCGAAGGGCTTCTCGGTCCCGGCTCCGAAGACGTTCACCCTCGACAACGGGCTCGCGGTGACCCTCGTCCCCTACGGCACCGTGCCGAAGGTGACCGTGCGCCTGGCCGTCCTGACCGGCAATGTTGACGAGAAAGCCGGCGAGGTCTGGCTCGCGGACCTGACCGGCGACATGCTCTCCGAGGGCACGGCGACGAAAACCGCGCCGCAGATCGCCGAGGCCGTCGCGCGCATGGGCGGGTCCCTCGACATCGCCGTGGGCGAGAACCGGACCGAGATCGGCGGCGACGTGCTGGCCGAGTTCGGGCCGGAGATGGTGGCGCTCGTCGCCGACGTGGCGCGCAACCCGAAATTCCCGGAGTCCGAGCTCTCCCGCTTGAAGGGAGACCGGGCGCGCCAGCTCTCGATCGCCAAGAGCCAGCCGCAGCCCCTCGCCCAGGAAAAGTTCCGCGCCGTGCTCTACGGCGACCATCCCTACGGGCGCCTGTTCCCGACCGAAGCCATGCTCTCCGGCTACACGATCGCGCAGGTGCGCGACTTCTACGCCAGGAACTTCGGTGCCGCGCGGTCGCACGTGTACGTCGTGGGCCGCTTCGACGGACCCGCCATGGAAGCCGCGATCCGCAAGGCCTTCGGCGACTGGAAAGCCGGGAACAAGCCCGCGCTGTCCCCGCCCGCCCCCAAGAGCGAACGCGCCGTCTACCTGATCGATCGCCCCGACGCTCCCCAGTCGACGATCTCCATGGGAATGCCGGTGATCGACCCGTCCAACGCCGACTGGGACAAGCTGAATCTGACGAACGTGCTGCTCGGCGGCTCGTTCGCGTCGCGCATCACCTCGAACATCCGCGAGCAGAAGGGCTACACGTACTCGCCCCAGGGCCAGCTCTCCAGCCGGTATCGCGACGCCTACTGGGTCGAGCTCGCCGACGTCACGACCGCCTCGACCGGTCCCGCCATCAAGGAGATCTTCGGCGAGGTCGACCGGCTGCAGGCCGAGCCGCCCACCGAGAAGGAGCTCAAGGGCTTCCAGAACTACCGCGCGGGGGTGTTCGTGCTCCAGAACTCCTCGCGCCCGGGCATCATCGGGCAGCTCGAGTTCGTGGACCTCCACGGCCTGCCGGCGGACTACCTCAACGGCTACGTCAAGCGGATCTACGCGGTGACGCCCCAGGACGTGCAGCAGATGGCGCAGAAGTACCTGCAGGACGACAAGGCCACGATCGTCATCGTCGGGGACCGCAAGATCATCGAAGAGCAGGTCAAGGCGTTCGGCCCGGTGCGCTGAGCCGTCACTTCTCTGTCGTCCACGCAGGCTTCTTCGCGGCCACCTTCCGGTACACCGGGCAGCCCGGCGTGTGCGCGCCGCGCAGGTACCCGGTGCTCATGAGGAACGAGCCGACGATCTCGCCGCCCGTGAAGACGAAGGTCTCCTTGAAGAGCTTCTGCCAGGCCTTCGCCGGGCGCGGGTGATGGGCGCCGAGCCACTTCGCGAAGGAGCCATGGCTCTCGCGGAGCGCGACGACCCTCCGGGCGTTCTCGATGACAGCGCGGATCTTGAGGCGGTTCCGGATGATGCCCGGGTCTATGAGCAACTGCTCGTACTTCCGTTCGCCGTAGCGGGCGACGGTCTCCGGATCGAATCCCTCGAAGGCGCGACGAAAGCCCTCGCGCTTCTGGAGCATCGTCAGCCACGAGAGGCCGGCCTGGTTGATCTCGAGGGCCAGGCGCTCGAAGAGCGCGGCGTCCGAGCGGACGGGAAAGCCGTACTCGCGATCGTGGTAGGGGCCGTGGAAGGGGTGGCCCTTCGCCGCGCGGCAGTAGCTCATAACGAGTCGACAGTTTACAGTCGATAGTCGACAGTCGAGTCGACAGAGGCGGCGGCGTATCATCGTCGTGGAGGTTCTCCATGAAGCGACTGCTGCTGTTCCTCATCGCCGCCGGAATCGGCTTCTATCTCTACAAACAGCGCAGCCTCTCCTCCGCCCCTCCGGGGTCCGCGAAGGGAAACCCCGTCGAGCGCGCCCGGTCGGCCGCCGGGGCGAGCGACGCCCGGACCGCCGCCGGAAACGCCGTGGCCCGCGAGGCCGACCAGCCGGCCGGAAGCGCGGTCAGCGAGAACATGACGCCGGACCAGGTGCGGGCGCTTCTCGGCTCCCCGGACGACGTCCACACCGAAACGCTGGAGAATGGATCGAGCCGGGAGACCTGGAGTTATCGGAGCGTTGGGAAGACGGTCGTTTTCGAGAACGGCATCGCGGTGTCGGTGAGGTAAGGCGGAGGCGCAAAAGTTCGGGGTCCCTCGGCGCTGTGCGCCCCGGGGACGGCCGCTACGGGCGGGTATAGCCCCGCCCTACGCGGCGGTCTTCTTAAAGCGCGCGACCGCCAGCCCGATGATCAGGACGGTATAGAAGCCCAGCCACGCGATCGGCTGCCAGAGGTCGGCAAGGCCCGCGCCCCGCAGGATGATCCCCCGCAGCACTTCGATGAAGTAGCGCGCCGGGATCAGCCGCGAGAGCCACCGGAAGATCCACGGCATGCCGTCGATCGGGAACACGTAGCCCGACAGGAACACGAAGGGCAGCAGGAAGAAGGTCGACATCTGCATGGCCTGCATCTGCGTCTTCGCGACCGTCGAGATCAGCATCCCGAGGCCAAGGACGGCGGCAATGAAAATGAGACCCACGATATAGAGCTCCAGGATCGAGCCCTGGATCACGATCCCGAAGAGGAACCGCATCAGCAGGACCGTCATCGTGAGCTGCACGCAGCCGATCAGCGTGAAAGGGAGGATCTTGCCGAGGATGATCTCCGTGCGCGTGGCGGGCGTGACCTGGAGCTGCTCGAGCGTGCCGCGCTCGCGCTCCCGGACGATGGCCGAGGCCGTGAACTGGATGAGCGTGAACGTCAGGATGATCGCGATCAACCCGGGGATGATGAAGCTCGCCGTCTTCAGATCGGGGTTGTACCAGGGCCGCACCCGCAGGTCGATGGGAGGGTCGCGCCATTTCCAACCGGCCTTCTGCGCGAGCACCCGCTGCGACAGCCCGTTGGCGATGCCCGCCGCGATCGACATGGCCTGCGTCGCCGTGGTCGTGTCCGAGGCGTTGACGATGAGGAGGGCGCGCGCCGGCGCGCCAC
Source organism: Thermoanaerobaculia bacterium (assembly GCA_040879385.1). Classification (GTDB taxonomy): domain Bacteria; phylum Acidobacteriota; class Thermoanaerobaculia; order UBA5066; family Gp7-AA6; genus DAHUXD01. The sequence continues at coordinate 10,969 of JBBDKM010000006.1, forward strand.
GGTGGAGGTTCTTGCCGAAGTCGCGGTCGATGACCAGGCCGACCGACGCCCGCGCGGAGTCGAGCGCGTGGCGGAGCTCGCCGAAGGAGGACACGTGACCGACGACAGTGAAGTACTCGGTCGCCGTCATCTTGGAGACGAGGTCCCGGCTCTCGACCGACTTCGCCTCGTCGTAGACGACGGTCCGCAGATGCTTGACGTCGTAGTTGATCGCGTAGCCGAAGATGAACGTCTGCATGATCGGCACCAGGACGATCATGCGCATCGTGATGGGATCGCGCTTGAGCTGGAGGAACTCCTTCCAGGTCAGCGCGAGAAGCCGTTTCATGCCCGGACCCTCTCCACCAGCGCCGGCTGACGGCGCGCGAACGACACGAACACGTCCTCGAGCGACGGCTCGGCGGGCGCGCGGTCTCCGAGCGCCGCGACGAGCCGCTCCGCAGCGGCCGCTTCCCCGGGCCGGGCGACGACGCGCAAGCGAACCCCGAAGAGGTAGGCGTCCTCCAGAACAGCCTCGCCGCGCACCCGCGACAGCGCGGCGAATGGGTCGCCCCGGGGAACGACCTCGAAGATCCGGCCGCGCAGGCTTTCCTTCAGAGCGTTCGGCGCCCCGTCGGCGATGAGGCGGCCGTCGAGGATGAACGCCAGCCGGTCGCACTGCTCCGCCTCGTCCATGTAGTGCGTGGTGACGAGCACGGTCATCCCGCGCTCGGCCGCCAACTCGTAGATGAGGTCCCAGAAGAGGCGGCGCCCGCGCGGGTCCACGCCCCCCGTGGGCTCGTCGAGAAAGAGGAGCTCCGGCGCGTGGAGCAGCGAGGCGGCCAGGGCCACGCGCTGCCGCTGACCCGTCGAGAGGCCCTCGGTCAGCAGCGGCAGGAGCGCCTGGAAGTCGAGGCGCTTCGCGAGGGCCGCGATCCGCTCCTCCAGCCGCGTGCTCTCGAGCCCGTAGATGGACCCGAAGAAACGGAGGTTCTCCTCGGCCGTCAGGTCCACGTACAGCGAGAACTTCTGGCTCATGTATCCGAGCCGCCGCTTCCAGGCCTCCGTGTCCCGGGTCACGTCGAGGCCGTCGAACCCGACGGCCGTTCCCGCGGTCGGCTGGAGCAGTCCCGTCAGCATCCGGATCGTCGTGGACTTGCCCGAACCGTTGGGGCCCAGGAACCCGAAGACCTTCCCCCGCGCCAGGTCGAACGACACGTCCTCGACCGCCGTGAAGCTCCCGAAGCGGCGCGTCAGGCCGCGCACCTGCAGAAAGGGGGAAGGCGCGGCGCTGGTCATGCGGCCTTCTCGCCTTCCTCGCTCTTCAGGACGAACACGTCCTCGAGCGTGGGCGGGACGGTCACGACGTCGTCGGGATCGACGAGCCCCGCCAGCAGACCCCGCACGACGATGTCGAGCTCGGGGCCGACTCCCGCGGCCCCGCGGACGTGGAGCTCGATGCCGAAGAGCGACACGTCGTCCACCTCCCGGCACGCGGCCAGGCGCTGGCGCACGCGCACCCGGTCGGAGGACCGCACGACGAGAAGCCGCCTCGGGTACGACGCCACGATCGCCTCGCGGCTGCCGAGCGCCGTCAGCCTCCCGTCGTCGAGGAACCCGATGCGCGAGGCGTACTCGGCCTCGTCCATGTAAGGCGTCGAGACGACGACCGTCAGTCCTTCGTGGTGGAGCTCGTTTAAGAGCATCCAGAACTCGCGCCGCGAGACCGGATCGACACCGGTCGTCGGCTCGTCGAGGAGGAGCAGCGGCGGGCGCGTCAGGAGCGCCGACACGAGCGCTAGCTTCTGCTTCATCCCGCCCGAGAGCGCGCCAGCCAGCCGGGCACCGAACCGGTCGAGGCCCACGCGGGCGAGCAGGTCCGCCGCCCGGCGCTTCGCCTCCTCCGGCGGCACGGCATACAGCCGCGCGCGCAGAGTGAGGTTCTCGTCGACCGTGAGGTCCTCGTACATCGCGAAACGCTGCGGCACGAAACCGAACGTGACACCCGGCTCGATCGCGACCGAGCCCGAGGTCGGCGCGAGGAGCGCCGCGACCAGCCGGAAGAAGGTCGTCTTGCCGGCGCCGTCCGGTCCGATCAGGCCGAACATCTCGCCGCGGGCGATCGAGAGGTCGATGCCTTTCAGCGCCGCCTTCGCGCCGAAGGTCTTGACGAGTCTGCGCGCCTCGATCACCTCTTTTCGCCCTCGACGTTGACGATCACCTCTGCCGGCTGCCCGGGCACGAGCGGAGCCTCCCAGCCGTCGAGGAGATCGACCTTGGTCGTGTAGACGAGGTTGACGCGCTCGCTCCGGGTCTCGACGGCCTTCGGCGTGAACTCGGCGTCGGGCGAAATCTCCGCCACCCGCGCCGGGAAGGTCCGGTCCGGAAACGTATCGACCTTCACGACGGCGCTCTGGCCCTGGCGGACCAGGCCGAGCTTCGTCTCCGGGACGAACGTCCGCACGTAGAGACGGTTCGCGAACGCCATCGTCACCGCGGGCTGGCCGGCCGCCAGCAGCAGCCCTGGCTCCGCCATCCGGTGCAGGATCACGCCGTCGGCCGGAGCGAGGATCTCCGCCTCCTTCGCGACCGTCTCCGACTGCCGCAGCTCCACCTTCGCCCGGCCCGCGTCGAAGCGCGCCGCCTCTGTCTGGTGCCGGCGAAACCCCTCGAGCGCCAGCCGGTGCCGCTCTTCGCTCGCCTTCAAAACCGCTTCCGCCCGCGCCAGATCCGTCCTGGCGACGTCGTGATCCCGCGCGGTCCCGATCTTCTGGGACAACAGCGACTCCTGGCGTTCGAGCTCGCGTCGGGCCAGGGTGACGGCGGCGAGGCGGTCGGCGACCTCCGCCTCGACGGCTGCGATCTCGGCGCGGCGGCTGCCCGAGGCGAGATCCTGGTACTTCGCCTCCGCCGAGCGCACGCCCTGCGTGTCGCGCTCCACGTCGAGGGCCGTATCGCCGAGATCGAGCCGCGCCAGCACCTGGCCGGCCTTCACGCGGTCCCCCTCGCGCACGAGTACCTCGACGACGCGGCCGGAAACCTTCGGCGCCAGGTCCACGAGCGGCGCTTCGATGCGGCCGTTCAAATGCACCGTCTTTCCGTCGTCGCGCCCGCGGCACGCCGCGGCGGCGAGGGCCGCCAGGGCGACGAAGAGGAGCAGCCGGGGCGCGCGTCTCATCGAGGCCTCCTTGCAGGGGCGATGGCGCCCCGCGTCCAGACATCGAGCACCGTGTCGAGGTATTCGTCGAGGGGCATCGGCTTCTCGAGCACGTCCATGACGTGTTGGAGAAAGACGTAGGAGTGCAGGGTGGCGAGGAACGCCAGCGCGGCCGCGCGCGGGTTCGCGATGTGCAGCCGTCCCTTCTTGACGGCGCGGCGCATGTAGTCCTCGAGGTACTTCAGATTCTTCTGCGGCGGCGTGGGCCGCGCCTCCGGATCGAACGGCAGCGGCATCCGGCCCACACCGGACACACTCTTGAAGTAGATCCAGCGCGCGACGATTTGCCGCATCTTCGCCTCGAGGAACGGGATGATCGTCTCGCCCGCACGGCGCAGGACCAGGCGGGGATCCTCGGAGCCGTCCAGCGCCTCGAGGAACTCGAGCGGCATCGGCTCGGGCTCCGCGCTCCCCATGCATGCGACGAAGAGGTCCCGCTTGTTGGGGGCGTGGCGCAGCAGCGCCGCCGCCGAGACGCCGATGCGGCTGCCGATCTCAGAGAGCGTCGCGCCCTCATAGCCGCGCTCGACGAAAGTCTCGCGCGCCGCCGCCATGACCTGCTCCCGGCTCACCCGGGCCGACCGCCCCATATATAAATAAGTTATTACCTATTTAGTAATGAGTCAAGCTCGGGGTCAGGTCTGGCTTTTCGCCATTCCCGGAGGATTCACCGTCTTGGCGCACCAGCCCAGGCCGGCTCAGCTGGAAGGCGAAAAGCCAGACCTGACCCCTACAGGGTGGCGAGGAGCTGGAAGTAGTCCTCCGGGGTGTCGGACAGGCGAATCGAGAACCCGCTCGGGATCAGCCGGGAGAGCGCCGGAGGCACGCGGAAGGAACGGACGACCTTGCCGCGCACGGCGATGCGCTTGCCCTCCGGCAGATGCAGGCTGGCCGTCAGGACCGCGCCGGGATGGGGCAAGCGGATCGAACGCACGAAGATGCCCGTCGGGGAAACGTCGTACGTGAACCCCGTGCAGTTGGCTCCCTGGAGACTGAACTCCACGAGGAACCGCCGCTTTTTGCGCGCGAACGTTCGCCTTTCAGCCATGGTCCAGACAGCTCACAAGGATTGTGCCACGAACGTGACGCCCCGGACGCGCCCGGCGTCGAGGACAAAGCCCGCGGGTTTCCCGGCGGCGTTGCGCGTGAAGGAGAGGTTCATCCCATCGAGGGTGAAGACGCCGGCGACCGTCGGCTCGAGCGGCTTGTCGGGCATCCCACGGTGGCGGATGTAGAGCTTGCCGCCCTCCTCCGCGAGACGCCACGTGGTGTCGAGCTCCGCGCTCGCGTACTTGCCCGCGAGCTGCTCGAGCTCCCCGGCCGTCGGCGCCCAACGCTCGACCGGCGCAAAGGATTCGGTCTCCACCTCTCCATCGTCGTACGTCGTCGTGACGCGCATGGGAGACCGCGTCCCGCGGGCCGCGTCGAATTCCGCCTCGCTGCGGATGCCCAAGGGGCCTCCGGTCAGGTGAAAGCGATTGGGCGCGGTCGCCACGAGCATGTAGGCGGTCCCGCCGACGTCCGCGGCGAGCTTGCCGTCCTTGATCGAGAGCGTCACGAGCTGGCCGCTCTCCGCGTTGCGATACGCGCCGGCGAGGCGCTGGATCTCGGCGCGGGACGGCGCCAGGCGCGCTTCCTCGCCGGCTTTCTCTCCCTCCGCCCGGGACTCTTCCTTCTTCATGAGCCCGCCGAGGTAGACCTCAGCCACCTGATGCGCCAGCCGGCTCGGGTTGGCGGTTCCGCCGTTGTTGCACAGGCATGCGACCGAAAACTTCTGCTCGGGAAACCGCACGAGCTGCGCCCGGTACCCCGCCCAGGAGCCGCCGTGCGAGACGGCGGGCAGGCCGCGGTAAGTTGCGACGCGGAGCGCCGAGGCGTAGTCGAGCTTTTTCCCGCTGTTCAACACGCCGGTGGTCAGCATCGCCTCGAGAAGCTTCGTGTCGCCGACCTTCGGGTCGTAGAAATTCTGGTCCCAGCGCTGCAGGTCCTCGATGGTCGTGAGCACGGACCCGTCTCCCGTCTGTTCCCAGTCGGACATATCGATCCCGAAGCCGCCGTCCTTCGCCTTGCTGTACCCGGTCGCGCGCCCGGGGATGATCCGCGTGTGCGAGTCGTTGAACTGGGTGTGGCTCATGCCCAGGGGCGCGAAGATCCGCTCGGCCGCGAAGTCCCGCAGCGACTTGCCGCTCGCGCGCTTGACGATCACCGAGAGCAGGAAGTACCCGGTGTTGCAGTACACGTACTCTTCGCCGGGGGCGAAGTTGGGCGCCTTCTGGAGGGACATGATGTCGAGCACATCCGCGTCGCCGGTGAGGTCCTCGGTCATCACGCCCTGGAGGCTCATCAGCTCGATGTAGTCCCGCAGCCCGCCCGTGTGGTGCAGGAGGTGGCGGATCGTCACAATCTTTCCGTACGACGGGATCTCCGGCACCCACTTGCGGATGTCGTCGTCGAGGGAGAGTTTTCCGTCCCGGGCCAGGAGCTGGATCGCGAACGCGCTGAACTGCTTCGAGGTCGAGCCGATGTCGAAGACCGTCTGCGGTGAGTTGGCGACGCCGAGCTCCAGGTTTGCCATCCCGTAGCCGCGCGCGTAGGCGACCTTTCCGTCGCGAAACACGCCGAGGGCGCAGCCCGGTGAGTCGGAGCCGTCGAACTCCTGGAAGAGAGCGTCGATCTTCGCCTTCGGGTCGGGCGACGCCGGCGGGTCCGGGGAGGCGGCGAGAGCGGACAGCGCGACAGCCACGAGCAACATCCGGCGCATGCGTGCCTCCTGCATCGCCCGCAGTCTACTGCGGGCCGGCCTCGAACGCCTCGATCTCCCGCCGCCGCTCCGGCGAGAGCAGCGCCTTGAGCCGCGTGCGCCAGTCGAAGCAGACCTGCGTCGTCGTCGCCTCGGCCACCAGCCGCCCGTCGGCGGCGGTCACGCGGTACGAGAAGTCGAACGACGAGTTGCCCATGCGCGAGACATGAATGTCGATGTCCAGGACCTCGCCCATCGCGACCGACGAGCGGTAATCGATCTCGGCGCGGGCGACGACGAAGTCGATGTCGAGAAAGTCGGTCGAGCCCCGCATCGCAAGCCAGTACTTCTGGCGCGCCCACTCGAGATACCGCAGGTAGGCGACGTTGTTCAGGTGTCCCATAGCGTCGACGTCGCCGTAGGGCACCTCGACGGAAAGTCTCACTTCGGCGCGCGCCGGAAGGAAAACTCCTGCGCCTTGCCTTCCTTCTCGAGCGTGCAGGAGAGCGTGTCGGGCGTTTTTTGCCGGTAGTGGATGGCGATCTGACCGGGGGCGCCGACCGCGGGGCCCTCGAAGCGCGCCTCGCCCCGCATCCAGGAGACCAGTTTCAGGGTCACGGGCTTGTCCTTGTCCTCCCGCGCGGCGAGCTGCGGGTCGAAGTGCCGCAGCCGCAGCACCACGCCCTCGGGCTCGGCGGTGATCGCGAGGAGCTCGAAGACCTTCGCCTTGCCGCCCTCCACGTAGCGCCACATCCCCAGCATCGAGTCGCCGAACGGAGTCGTCCAGGTCTCGTCCGAGAGGTCTCCGCCGGAATCGTCGACCCAGTGGCCCGCGATCCATGAGAGGTCCGCGAGCACGGCCTTCGCCGGCGCCGGCGTGGACTGCGCGGCGGCCCCGTGCGTCAGCGAAAGCGCCAGAAATCCAAGCAGCACGGTCCTCATGGGCGAGCCTCCCCGAGGCCGCCCACGATAGCCCGATGCCGGTCGATCCACCACCCCCACGGGACGAAGAGCCACAGCGCGAGGCCCGAGTACTCGACCGCACGCTCGTCGGGCGGCGGCGGCCCGAAGATGCTCGCGACCCAGATCACCGTGAGAAGAACGAGGAACGACCACAGCGCCCACGTTCCCGTGCGATCGACGGCACGCGTCGTTTTGAGGTACACGACGATGCCCAGCCCGAAGACGATCGCCTCGGCCACGATCGTCAGCGGCACCGAATTCCAGAGCTGCAGCCCCAGATAAGGACCCCGCGGCAGGACCGGCATGTCCGGCCGGTGTATGAGCACGTCCAGGAACCAGTGGCTGACGACGCCAAGGGCGAGGATGACCGCAAGATCAAATCCGCCCACTGAGTCGCGAGAAAGAGGGTCCCGAGGGAAAGCCGGGGCGCCGCCCGCTTGCCCGCGAGTCCGAGGCCGAAGTGTCCGAGGAACATGCGGGCCCTCCGTGACGCGGAGTTTCCGGCGAACCCGCCGGAGCGTCAAGGACGAAGACCCCTTGATCCCCCAGCCGGGCGGAACTAGGCTGTGCAAGGAATACCCAAGCCAGCGTGAAAAGAACAGAGGCCTCGAGGAGGTTTTCGTGAAACGACTCCTGTCTGTCATTGCTGCGGTGCTGATCTGGACGGCTCCGGCTCCAGGCCGCGCCGCCACCTGCAGCTCCCGGCTGTTCGTCGAGGCCCCGGCGTATCCGGCGGGCTACAACCCACGCGAGATCGTCGTTGCCGATTTCAATGGGGACACGCTTTCCGACCTGGCGGTGACCAATCCGGGCGGCTACTCGGTCAGCGTCCTTCTCGGCAACGGCGACGGCACTTTCGGCCCTCCGATCGCGGCGAGCACCGATTACAACCCCCAGGGCCTCGACGCCGGCGACTTCGATGGCAACGGCGACGTCGATCTCGCGGTCGGGTCCAATTCCGCCGTCTCGATCCTGATCGGAAACGGCGACGGTACGTTTCAGCCGCCGGCGAGCTACTCAGCGGGAAACGGATACGTCTATTCCGTCAAAGTGGCGCAGCTCGACACCGGCGGCACGCTGGATGTGATCCTCACGACCGAATACACCGGTTCGGTATACGTCCTTTTGGGCGATGGCGACGGCACGTTCGGAGCCGCGACGGCGTTTCCCGCGGGAGGCGCCTCGCGCGACATCGCGCTCGGCGACTTCGACGAGGACGGGGCATTGGACGTCGTGGCCGCTCACCACGGCGGCAACACGGTTTCGCTTCTGCTCGGAGGCGGTGACGGAACGCTTTTCCCACCGCTCTCGTTCGCCGCCGGAACCGCGCCGACGTACATCGAGTCGGGCGACTTCGACGGAAACGGACACCTCGATGTCGCCGTGACGACCCAGTCTTACATGACGGTCCTCCTCGGCAACGGCGGGGGCAGCTTCGGCGCCGCGCTGCAGTACCCGGCGGGACCCAGCCCCGGCCCCTTCGTCGTCGGCGATTTCGATGCGGACGGCGTCCTGGACCTGGCCATCGTGCAAGAGGGCGGGCAGGAAGCGGTCCTCATCCTCCGGGGAGACGGCGACGGCGGATTCTCGCTTTCCGACTCCTACCTCGCGGCCGGTGCCGGTGCGGGCATCGCGGACGGCGACTTCAACGGAGACGGGCTTCCCGACCTCGCCGTGTCGAACTCCGGCGCCGGCACGGTCTCCATCCTCATCGCCAACGGGAACGGACGGTTCGCGGCGGGCAGGAACATCGCGACTTCTGGCGGCGTCCGAACCATTGCGAAGGGCGACTTCGACGGCGACGGGATTCCCGATCTCGCAGTCAGCGAGTATCAGTCCGTTGGCGTCCTCCTGGGAGACGGGACGGGAGGCTTCGAGCCCTTCGCCTCGTACAGTCTCGAAAGCCCGGCCGGATTCGTCATCACCGCGGATTTCACGAACGACGGCACCCTCGATCTCGTGGCCACCAGCGCACCCGGCTACGGCGACTTCTGGTTCCTCGAGGGCAACGGCGACGGGACCTTCCAGGCCCCGACCCGGCTCTTCCTGGTCAGTTACCTCACGATGCCGGCCGCAGGCGATTTCAACGCCGACGGCAACCTCGACGTCGCCATCGCTTTCGGTTGCTGCGGCAATGGCGGAATCACGGTGCTTCTCGGAAACGGGGATGGGAGCTTCGCGCCGCCGCAGAATATCGATCTCTCGCGGACCCTGACCGCGCTCGTCGCCGCCGACCTGAACGCCGACGGCAAGGTGGATCTCGCCGCCTCAGCCGAAAACGACGCGGCGGTCGTCCTTCTCGGCAACGGGGACGGCACGTTCCAGTCGGCGGTCCAGTACCCGGTCCAGGACAATCCGCGGTTCCTGGCTTCGGGGGACATCGATGGAGACGGAGACCTGGACCTCGTGGTGGCCAACAACAATTCCCAGAACCTGTCGGTCCTCCGCGGAAACGGCGACGGAACCTTCGCGCCCGGCCCGACGATCGGCCTGGGCCTGCCGGTCGTCTTCGTCGCGATTTACGACCTCAACGAGGACGGCCTCGCGGACCTGCTCACGGCCAACGACAACGGCGGCAGCATTTCGGTCTTCACGGGCATCGGAGGAGGGTTCTTCGCGTCGCCGGTGGAGTACGACACCGGCTCGAATGCGGTGTTCGCCGTCATCGGCGACTTCGACCGCAACGGGCACCCGGACGTCGCGGTGGCATCCACCAACACCGGCTCGATCACGGTCCTGCTGAACTCGCGGCTCGGAGTGGCGCCTCTCGCCCCGGCGGGCGCCTGCGCGGGATCGGCCGGGACGCTCACCGCCCACGCCTCCGGATTCGGGCCGCTCTCCTTCCAGTGGCGCAAGGACGGCGTGGACCTGGCCGATGGCGGCAACATCTCTGGCGCCACGACGGCCACGCTGACGATCGACCCGGCGACGGCCGCGGACGAAGGCAGCTACGACGTCGTGGTCACGGATTCCTGCACGACCGTCACCTCGAATGCCGTGTCCTTCACGGTGGACGATCCCCCCGCGCAGCCCGTCATCTCGACCGTCGCCTCGGCGGCCCCCGGCGTCCCGGCCGCGGCGTCGGTGTCCGGCACCCCGGGGCACACGTACGCGTGGACGGTGACCGGAGCGACCATCACCTCCGGGCAGGGAACCAATGCGATCGAGTTCGTCGCCGCGCTCCCCGGCACCGTCACGATCAACGTGGTCGACTATGCGGTGCCGGGCTGCGGCACGGCCGCGGCGTCCGTGCAAGTCCCCGTGGACTACCTCGACGTTCCGCCTTCGCACCCGTTCCACGCGGACATCGTGACGCTCGCGCAGGCCGGGATCACGGCCGGCTGCGGCGGCGGCAACTATTGCCCCGCGCTCGACGTCACGCGGGCCCAGATGGCCGTCTTCCTGCTCAAGGCCAAGCTGGGCGCGACGCACGTCCCGCCCGTCCAGGGGCCCTACTTCGCCGACGTGCCGCCGGGCTCCTTCGCCGCCGACTGGATCAACGAGCTCTACAACCTGGGCATCACGACCGGCTGCGGATTCGGAAACTACTGTCCGAACGCGAACGTCACGCGCGCGCAAATGGCCGTGTTTCTTCTGAAGACCCTCATCGGAAACTTCTACGACCCGCCGTTCGGGTCGAGCCCGTTCGCAGACGTGCCGCCCTTCGCCTTCGCCGAGAACTTCATCACGGACCTGTACGCGCGCGGCATCACGGGCGGCTGCAGCGCGAGCCCGCTCCTCTACTGCCCGGACAACGCGGTCAACCGAGGCCAGATGGCGGTCTTTCTCGTGCGGACGTTTCTGACGCCGTAGGCACGCCTCGGCCAGCTCTGGTACGAGGAGCATGATTCTCCAGCCCGGATGACACACCGGGCCATGCCGACGAGCACGCCGAGCGCCATGCCGCGACCCTGCCGGAACCAGCTCGCCATGATCTTCATTCCGGGCGGGTAGACGCCGGCGAGGAAGAATCCGGTCAGGAAGCGCAGCACGATGCCCGAGGTCGTCCCCTGCGCCACTGTGGCGATCCGTTGCCCATGCTGTCCCGGTGGGCGAGCTGGCCCTCGAGGACGTAGGAAACGATCTCCATGTCCCGGTGCCCGTGGGTGCCGAACCCCTGGCCGGGCGCGACCCGGTCCTCGTTCAGGACGCGCAGGTCGCGGAAGCCCATGAAACACTCGTCATGGTAGTCGGCGAAGGAAAACGTGTGGCGCGTGTCGAGCCACCCGTGGTCGAAGTGGCCCCGCTCATCGGCCCGCCGGATCTGAATCATGGATCTCCTTTCGCCAGAGCGAATTACGCCTCCTCCGGGCGGGAGGATTCGGGGCCTCTTGACACGGCCGCCGATATATCTATACTTCTCGATCTATGAAACAGCCGGGCAACCTCGTGCTCGTCCTCAAGGCCCTCGCGGACCCCACGCGGCTGAAGATCCTGGATCTGCTGCGCGCGCGCGGGAGATCCTGCTGCGACCTGGTCGCGCCCGAGGAGCGGGGGCTCTGCGCCTGCGACATCGAGGGGTCGATCGGTCTCTCGCAGTCCGCGGTCTCGCACCACATGGGCCTGCTCCGCCGGGCCGGGCTCGTCGAGGCGGACAAGCGGGGCCGCTGGATGTTCTACCGGCGCAACGAGGCCGCGCTCGCCAGTGTCGCGGAGTCCGTCGCGAAAGCCGTGTGAATCGAGTTTTTTTGTTCCCATAGATCGATATATTCCGATCTATAATATGGAGGCCACCATGCCCAGCGCCGTGCACATCTCTCTGAACGTGTCGGACCTTTCCCGTTCGGCCGACTTCTACCGCCGCTTCTTCGGCGAGCCGACGAAGCTGAAGGCGGACTACGCGAAGTTCGTCACCGCCGAGCCCTTGATCCACCTCGCGCTCCAGCCCGGGCGCCGCGCGGAGGACGGTGAGGGGGCCCTGTCGCACCTCGGCATCCGCGTCGACTCCTCCGAGGAGGTCCGAGCGTGGCGCAAGACGCTCCTCGACCGCGGCCTGCCCGCCGAGGCGGAGAAGCGCGAGGACTGCTGCTACGCGCTGCAGGACAAGTTTTGGGTCTCCGACCCCGACGGGAATCGGTGGGAGGTCTACAACGTGATCGAGGACAACGAGGCGACGTCGCGCGAGGCGCAGACCTGCTGCGCGCGTTGAGGCCGGAAACCGAAAACACGGGGATTCGAGGAGCACCTCCTCCAGATCGAGATCCCGCTGGACGCGGCGGAGAGTCTGGTCGTCGATGACGTCCTGGTCGCGGAGCCGCACGAGCTCCCGACGCTCGGACTCGATCTCCTCGAGACGCAGCTTCCGAAGGTCGGCTTCGGCGCCCGCCGCGCGGGCAAGCTCCTTCCGGCGCGCGAGCCCGGCCGCGGCCAGGCGCCGGCGCGCTTCCGCCTCCTCCTAGGTCAGGGGCAGGAGCCGAGGTGTCGGCCCTGGCCGCCCGAGTCTCCCGATTCGGAGCCACGGCCCTACGGTTGAATTGCGCGCGCGACCCACCCGTCGCCCGTGATGTTGTCCACCGAAGCGCCGTAGCCGCTCCACCAGAAGCCGAAGCCGTCCGACTCGAACTCGAGGAACAGGTCACCGTAGTTGCCCGTCGGAAGGGAAACCTGCTTCATCGAAACCGGCGGGACGGTGACGGTGAAGCTAGCCGGGGCCTGAGCCAGCCCGACGATTCGAATTGTCCAGGTATGGGCGACCGTGTCGAGGTTGACGATGCCAACGTTCGTTCGGTACTGCGAATCGTGCCTCAGGCCCGCGGCGAACGCGACGAGAGAACCGAGAGAATCCGTCAGAGACACGGCCGGGAACTGCAGCGAGACGGTCCCCGTCGCATTCGGCTGGTTCGTCCAGATCCTCGAGAACCCGAGCATCTGCGCGGAGCCATCGAAAGCGAGTCCCGGCGTCTCCCCGAACACCACGATCGTGCCGAGGCCGGATTTGCCCAGCGTGTCCGCGACCACGTCCGCGAGAAACACCGTCGTGTTGGCGGGAATCGTGAAGTGATCCAGCGGCGCGGCCGAGTTGTCGACGCCCTGGGCCATCCAGCCGATTCCAATGGTCTGCTCGGTGCTCCGGTCGCGAGCGCAAAATCGGAGTGAAAGTATGTTCCACCCGATCCCTGAACGCTGCCCGCAGCCGGGATCATCAGAGAGCTGTCCGCAGCCTCCAGCTGGATGACCTTGGGCCGCAAGCGCCCTCCCTCGACGAGCCTCGGCCGGCGCATCGCAATTGCCTCTCCCAGTGTCAGGGAGCCGCGGGCTACGGGTTTGAGGGCGCGACTGTCGGTCTGCTGACCGAAGGCGAGCGGGCACGTGGCCAGGACGGACAGACCCAGCAGAATCGCCGACGATTTCATGGAGGTCTCCTCTCTTGCTGCTCGAACAGTTTCAGTGCCCCGAGAGTACCCCGGGACTCCGCCCGGCGCCAACAGTGGTTCCGCCCTTGCAGTTTGCGTCCAGGGCCCAGCCCTCACAAGAGACGACGAGGGGCGAAGTCGAAGAGAATCTTCTGTCTTGGTAGCTCTTTCAATAGTCCTCAATGGGGTCGCTCGATATAGGATGCGCTCCGGAGGCACTATGAGGATTCTGAGCCCCCGTACTCACGGGTATCTCGACTATGTGACTGTGGCCATCTTTCTGCTGGCCCCGCTGGTCCTCGGCCTGGGCGGCAATCCGGCTCTCTTGAGCTACACGCTCGGGATCGGCCACCTCGTCCTGACGCTCCTCACGCGCTTTCCCGGCGGCATCTCGCGGATTATCCCGCTCGTCGTCCACGGCCTCGTCGAGCTCGCCGTCGCCATCGCCCTGATCCTGTTGCCGTTCTGGGCCGGCTTTTCGCCCGGATCCCCCGCACGCCGCTTCTATCTCACGATGGGAGCGGTCCTTTTCATCGTCTGGCTCCTCACCGACTACCGGGGCGCCGACAATTCCGCCACTTAGGAGGCTCCATGAGACGCAAGACCAGGAAGGCCCTCAAACTCTCCGCCGAGCACGCCGCCGTCGCGCTCAATTTATTGATCCAGGACGGCAAGATCGCCGCCGCCGACGTCGCCAAGGCGCTGAAGCGCCGCGAGCAGCTGATCAAGGATCTCCGTGCGCGGCTCGACGCCCTCGAGGAGGTCGCCGCTCCCGTCGCGCGCCGGCTGGTCGCCGACGGCCGCAGGGCCTACCGTCGGGCCAGGCCCAAGGCGAAGAAGGCCATCTCGCGCGCCCAGCGCGTCGCGCGCCAGGCGCAGGGCCGCTACATGGCCGCGGTGCGGAGCCTGTCCAAGGACGCGCGCGTCAGGATCAAGGCGATCCGGGCCGAGTCCGGCGTCGACGCCGCGATCCGCACCGCCCTCAAGATGGCCAAAAAGTAGGGGCGGTTACCTCGACCGGTACATCCAGGCGATTCCGAAGCCGCCGAGGAGCCACCCGCCGATGTGGTCGAACCCTTCCGTGTGAACAGCCCCGAACGGGGCCTTCGATGCGCGAAGCCTACCCCAGCCGCTCCCGCAGGAACGCCAGCGTCCGCGGCCAGGCCTGCTTCGTCGCTTTCAGGTTCGCGCCGTCGCGCCCCTCCTGGTCGCGCAGGAAGCCGTGTCCCGCGCCCTCGTAGATGTTGGGCTCGTAGGATTTGCCGAGGCGCCTCATCTCCGCTTCGGCCGGCGGGATCGTCGCGTTGACCCGCGCGTCGTCCGCGCCGTAGAGCCCGAGGACCGGCGCCTTAATCGTCGCGAGATCAGCCGCCTCGGGCGAGCTGCCGTAGTACACGACCGCGCCGTTGACGGCCGGCTGCGCCGCCGCGTACGCGAAACTCCGCGCGCCGCCCCAGCAGAAGCCGATGGTCGCCGTCTTCCCGTTCGACGCCGGGAGCTTCATCGCCCAGTCGCGGACGGCGTTGAGCCGTTTCGTCGCCTCTTCCGGGGAAATTCCCCGCACGAGCTTGACCGCGTCATCCCGGCTCGCCACGGACTCCGTGCCGCCCCCGCCCGGCCCCAGGCCCGAGATCATGTCCGGCGCCACGGCGATGAACCCTTCCTTCGCGAGCTGATCCGCCACGCTCCGGATCCAATCCGTCAGCCCGAAGACCTCCTGGATCACGATCACGATCCCGGCCTTGTCCTTGCGCTCGGGATACGAGATCCACGTCTTGATCGACGGCCCGCCCGAGGGCATCTTCACGTCGACGAACTCGCCGTGCCGCGGCGACTTCTCGAGCGCGGCTTTCGCCCCCGCTTCGGAGGGAGGGATCGAGGCGTCGCTGGCCGGGGCGGCGGCTGCCGTCTGGATGAGAAGCAGGGAGGCGAGAAGAGCGGCGTTCCACATGGGGACCTCCAAGCGGGATTCTACTCAGGCGCAGAGCCCGCGAAGACGACGAAGAGCAGGTCGTTCGTGTCGCGCTTCTCGATCAGCGCGTGCTTGCCGTACGCCTCGGCCCCGCGAAACCGCCGGGGGTTCCCGGGGGTTGAGGCCGATTGGAGGCACTTACTTCTTCGTGTCGTGCTTGCGAGTCTCGGGCTTCGTGTCGTGCTTGCGAGTCTCGGGCTTCTTGTCGTGCTTGCGTGTGTCCGGCCGGGAACCCGATTGGGGCTTCGCCTTCGGGGCCGAGGCGTGCGGCTTCGAGACCGAGGCGTGCGGCTTCGGGGCCGAGGCGTGCGCCTTCGGGGCCGAGGCGTGCGGCTTCGGGGCCGAGGCGTGCGCCTGCACCGGCGCGGGGGGTCGGACCTCCCGCTCCGCCTTCTCGCTCTGCGGCTTCGGCGCCGGCCGGGTCTCCCCCCGTTCCCGGATCGCGGCCTGGGGCTTTGCCGGTTGCCGGTTGGTGGCGTTGGGCTTGGGCGCCTCGCGCGGAGCGCGGGCAGCCTCGGACCTCGGAGCCGGAGCCGCCTTCACGCGGTCGCGTTTGGGAGCGACGACGGGGATGCTCTTCGCGTTGCCGAACCCGCCCTGCGCGAACGCGGTTGGCTGTGTTCTCGCGCGCGTGATCGAGACCCGCTCGATGGTGCGCCCCGCGGCTTTCGCGACCCGCTCCGACGGCAGGCCGGCCGTGCGCACGATGCCGTTGGAGACCTGGAAGCTCGTCGCCTTGGCGGCGCGCCGGAAGATCGCCGCGTTCTGCCTCGGCGCGACGCGGACCCCCGAGACCCTCACGCCGACGAACTGCCGCGCGGGCACGAAGACGTAACGCGTCTCGGAGACCACGATCGGACGCCCTGAATAGCCTCCGACGGAGAGCACGAAGGACGGCGGCACGGGCGCCCATCCGATGTAGTCGTCGGTGTACGCCCACGTCACCCACGAGGGCGCCCAGACCGTCCCGGGCACCCAGACCCAGCCGTAAGGGTCGGCCCACGCCCAGGTGCCGTAGTGATACGCGATGTCCCCCCACGGGTCGTCCGACACCCACGTCCACCCGTAGTCGGTGTAGAGCCACTCGCCGTCCAGGTAGGGCGCCCACCCGGCCGCCACGCTGCCCGGGATCCACACCTCGCCGTAGGAAGCGGCGGAGACCCAGCGCCCGTGCGGCGCGAGCTGCTGGTGGAAGAACGACACGCTGACCGAAACGTCCGCCCGCGCCGGCGCCGGCGTCGTGAGCCCGGACAGGGTCGCCGCGAGCGCCGCCGCGAACAGGGTTCTTTGGATTCGCATATGTACCCCTTACAGTGGAACGAAAAAATTCCCGCTATCGATCCCCTACGCGGGTCCACGACCCGGTCCGCATCCCTGATCAGGAGCAAGATGCGAGCCACTCTCGGAAGCCGCGGACCGCGTTTGCACGACAAGCCAGCTCCTGGAGGACCCCATGAAGTCGCTACAGCCGCACGGGACGCTCGTCGTCGCGCTGCTCGTTCTCCTGCTGGCCGCGGCGCCCGCGACCGCAGCCGACAGCCCCTACCGGCTCCGGATCCTCGAGCCCGCCGAAGGAAAGGGGGTGCCGCACGGCCCGGTGCGCGTCGTGGTCAGCCTCGACCTGCAGCCTCCCGACACGACCGCGCCCAAAAACGTGACCCCCACCCCGACCCCAGCACCCCGGATCGAAGTCTTTGTCGACAAGGAGTCGCGGGGGGTCGTGCCGCCGGGGCAATCCGAGCTGATCCTCGAGGGGCTGCCGCCCGGCAGCCACACGCTGCTCGTCACGGTCAGCGACTCGAGCGGGATCGTCGTCGAGCGGAAGGAGGCCCACTTCACGGTCCTTCCTCCTCTGAAGGAATGAGGCCCTAGACCTCGAAGGCCGGGCTCTCCGTCCGCGGCGGACGGATCGGCGCCGGGGCGCTGCCGGCCGCCTTGCGCCAGGCTTCGAGCCCGCCGCGAAGAGCCGCCGCGTCGAAGCCCATCTTGCGAAGCTTCCGCGCCACACGGGCGCTGGTGGCCTCATTGGGTCAGGTGCAGTACGCCACGATCGACTGGTCGCGCTTGCGTTTGGCGGCCCAGCTCTCGATCTCATCCGGCGGGACCCGCACGTCGCCCGGAATCCCCGCCGGGTCCTTCTCGTAGCTCGAGCGCGAGCGCACGTCGAGAACGAGGGGCGGATTGGGCCCGCGCATTCGTTCGACGAGCTCCGGGGCCTCGACCAACGGCACGTCGCCCTTCTCCACGTCCGCCCGCAGCAGGTCGCGCGCCGTGCTCACGCGCTCCTCCGCCAGCGTCTCCGAGGCGACGCGGCGCGCGTACCACGCGGTCAGGGGCGTCGCCGAGATTCCGTGCAGGACGACCGACACCGTCACGACGACGCCCGCGATGGCGAGGACCATCTCGGCGCCCGGGAACCCGGCCTGGACCGCGAGAAGGGCCAGGAGCAGCGAAGCGAGCCCGCGCGGGCCGAACCACGCGATGAAAGCCCGCGCGCTGCCGGAGACCGAGGCCCTTCGGAGCACGATCATGACGGCCAGTGGGCGCGCCACGAACAACGTGACGGCCGCGAGCACGAGTGCGGCCGCGAGGGGGACGGTGCCGACGAGCGTCGAGAGCACCGCGCCGAAGAGGATGAACGCGAAGAGCATGATCATCTCGGACGTCGCGTCGCCGTACTCGAGGAAGCAGTCGCACAGCTCGAGGTCGAGGGCCGCGATGGCGGCGCCCGCCGCGAAGGAGGCCAGGAATCCGTCCCCGCCGGCCGCCACGGCTCCCGTGTAAGAAGCGAACACGAGGCCCATCCCGTAGAGCGATTGGTATTCCCGCCGGATTCCGAACCGCCGGTCCATGCGCGACATCAGCCAGGCGCCGAGCGCTCCCACTGCAAATCCGATCGCCGGCCCCAGGATCAGCAGCTTGCCGAGCAGAATCATCCAGTCGCCAAACGACGAAGCCTGAGCCTTCGCGACGGCGATCGCGACCAGAACGATCGGCAGCACGACCACGTCGTTGGTCGCGGCCTCGGTCGTCAGCGACTGGCGGATCGCGCTCGGGATCCTCTTGTCGCGAACCACGTCGCGTACGACGACGGGATCGGTCGAGGACAGGACCGCGCCGAGGAGGATCGACGTCGCGATCGGGAGCCCGAGCAGAAAGTGCGCCGCGACCGCGACGATCAGGAGTGTCAGGAACGTGCCCGGCCCGAGGACGAGCGACGGCACGAGCCACTCGCTCGGGGAGCGGTCGAACTTCATCCGTACCGCGTCGAGAAAGAGCACGAGCGATAGCGTCACGACGCCCACCGCTTCGAGCGTCGAGGAGTGCGGCGTCGTCGAGATGAACCCCCGGCTGCCGAGGAAGTACCCCAGGCCGAGGAAGATCATCGGAAACGAGAGCGGCGCCCGGGACACGAAGCCCTCGGACAGCCCCGCGAAGATCAGGACGAAGGCCGCGAGCGCGAGAAGCGTCGACAGGTCCGGCACGTCAGGATTCTATTGCCGGGGCCCTCCCGGGGCGCCGGCGGATTTCTTGTGTGACACACAAGACCTGGTCCTCTTCGCGATCACCTTCCGCTCGGGTGCGTGAGTCGCGGATGCCAAAGCGCGAACGCTACTTCTTGGGCGGCCTCGTCGGCCTCAGGTCGATGCGGGAAGGAATCGCGCGGTCGGGGAAGCGGACCAGGTCGGCGACGGCCTCGGCGACGTCCTCGGGCTGGAGCATCCACGAGGATTCGCGGCTGCTCGAGGAGTGGCCGAACTCGGTCGCCACGGAGCCCGGCAGGACCGTCGCCATCCGGATCCCGTCGTGCCGCAGATCCAGCATCGCGGCTTCCGAAAAGCCGAGCAGCCCGAACTTCGAAGCGTTGTAGGCCGAGCCCCCGGCGAAGGGGTTGACCGCGGCCAGCGACGCGATGTTGACGATGAAGCCGCCGCCGTTTTTCTTCATCAGCGGCGCCGCGTAGTGGACCGCGTAGTAGACGCCGAGGAGGTTCGTCTCGAGAACCTCGCGAAACTGGTCGGGCGAAAGCTTGTCGACCGGCGCGAAGTGACCGAGTCCCGCGTTGTTGACCAGGACGTCCAGCCGGCCCGCATCGCGCGCGACCGATTCCACCAGCCGCTTCTGGTCCTCTTCCTTGCGCGCGTCGGCCGCGATGCCCCGAATCGCCAGACCCTCTGTCGCGAACCTCTCCAGGGCGGCGCGCACCGAGCCCTCCGTGCTGCCCGAGATGGAGACCGCGAACCCGTCGCCCGCCAGGCGCCGCGCGATCGCGGCCCCGATGCCCCGGGTCCCTCCGGTCACCACTGCCACGCGGTTCGTCGCCATTGCGCCGTACTGTATCCGAGCCTCCGCCTTGAACTCCGGGGGATATCTTTGGGTATGCAATCGCCCCTGTCCCCCTGGCTCACGTCGGCCATCGTCGCGGGGACTTTCCTCTTCTTTCTGCTGACCGAAACGTGGCGGCCGCTTCGGCGGTCCCGCGAATCCCGGCTCCGACGCATAGGCCGCAATCTCGCGACGGCCGGGATCGGCTTTGCGACGTGGGAGCTGCTGGCGATCCCGATCCTGCTGCCCGTCTCGCGCTGGGCAATGGAGCGGGATTTCGGCCTTCTGAACTGGCTCGCCCTGCCCGGCTGGCTGCGCGTCGCCGCGGCCGTCGTCCTGCTCGACTACACCCTCTGGTTCTGGCACTGGGCCAACCACCGCATCGGCTTCTTCTGGCGCTTCCACCGTGTCCACCACGTGGACCGGGACATGGACGCCTCGACCGCCGTGCGCTTCCACTTCGGCGAGCTCGGCCTCTCGGTCTTCTATCGGGCGCTTCAAGTCGCCGTCTTCGGCGTCGACCCGCGCTCGGTCGCCGTCTGGCAGACGCTCCTCTTCGTCTCGATCCTCTTCCACCACTCGAACACGCGGCTGCCGCTCGGCGTCGAGCGCGTTCTCGTGCGCCTCATCGTGACCCCGCGGATGCACGGCATCCACCACTCCGACTTCCAGAACGAGACCAACACGAACTGGTCGAGCCTGTTGTCCGTCTGGGACTATCTTCACGGGACCGTACGGCTGGACGTGCCGCAGGACGCGATCACGATCGGCTTGCCAGCCTACGACGACCCCCGGAAGGTCACGCTTGGCAAGATTTTTGCGCTTCCCTTCCTCCGAAGAGGAGACGACTGGGTGCGCTCGGACGGGGGTCCCGCGATCCGCCCGCACTCGGAGGCGAGCCTGTCGACGCTGGTGCCTGACCGCACCCACGGGGGCTGATGCCAAACGAGAAATACAACGTCGTCGTGATCGGGGCGGGTACGGCAGGGCTCGTGACGGCCGCGGGGACCGCCGGCCTCGGGGGCCGCGTGGCGCTCATCGAGCGGGGGCGGATGGGCGGCGACTGCCTCAACACGGGCTGCGTGCCGTCGAAGGCCCTGATCTCCTCGGCGCGGCTCATCGACCAGATCCGGCACGCGGAGGACTGGGGTCTGAAGCCGCAGAAACCGGTCTTCGAGCTGGACGCCGTTTTCCGGCGCATGCGGGCGCAGCGCGACAAGCTCGCCGTCAACGACTCGCAGGAGCGATTCGAGAGCCTGGGGGTCGACGTCTTCCGCGGCGACGCGAGGTTCGTCTCGCCCCACGAGGTCCGCGTCGGCGAAGTATCGCTGCGCGCGACGAACTTCGTGATCGCGACGGGAAGCCGCGCCGCCGTGCCCCCGATCGAAGGGCTGAAGGAGGTCCGCCCCTACACCAACGAGACGATCTTCGACGAGCTCGACGAAAAGCCGGAGCGCCTGGTGATCCTGGGAGGCGGCCCGATCGGCTGCGAGCTCGGCCAGGTCTTCTCCCGCCTGGGCGTCGCGGTCACGATCGTGCAGCGGCCGCCGCAGCTTCTCGAGAAGGAGGACGCCGACGCCGCGGGCCTCCTGCGCCGCCGGCTCGAGGCCGAAGGGGTCACCATTCTGACCGGCACCGAGGTCAAGCGGGTGCGAGCCGACGGCCGCACGATCCGCCTCTCGCTCGACGAGGAGGCAGTCTCCGACCGCTCGATCGCCTGCGACGCGGTCCTCCTCGCCGCGGGGCGCGTTCCGAACGTCGAGGGGTTGAACCTGGAGGCGGCCGGTGTCGCGTACACGAAGAAAGGCGTCACGACCAACGCGCATCTCCAGACGTCCCAGCCCCACATCTACGCCGCCGGCGACGTCGTGGGCTCCCACCAGTTCACGCACATCGCCGATCACCACGCGCGTACGGTCGTCCGCAACATCCTCTTCCCGCTGCTCAAGACCAAAGTGGAAACCGAGGTCATCCCCTGGTGCACATACACGTCGCCCGAGGTCGCCCGCGTCGGCCTGAATGAAAACGAGGCGCGGAGGAAGGGCGTCGCTTACGACCTCTTCACGCAGCCGGTCGAGGAGGTGGACCGCGCCGTCCTGGAAAGCGAGGAGATCGGGTTCGCCAAGGTCCTGACCGCCCGCGGAAGGGACCGCATCCTCGGGGTCACGCTGGTCTGCGAGCGCGCCGGCGACCTGCTCGTCGAGTTCGTGTCGGCGATGAAGAACGGCGTTGGGCTGACCGGAATCTCGAAAGTCATCCATCCCTATCCGACCTTCGCCGAGATCGCCCGCAAGGTCGCGGACCAGCAGCAGAGGAAACGTCTGACGCCGTTCGCGAAAAACGTCCTGACGAGGCTCTATCGGTGGAGGCGGATGTGACGAAGAAGAAACCCGCCGGCGCCGCGAAGTGGATCGCGTTCGGCGTCGTCGCTGTCGGCCTCTTCCTGGCGTGGAGACTCCTGCCGGTTAAGGACTGGCTCGAGGGCTTCCAGGACTGGATCTCGGGGCTCGGGCCGCTCGGCGGCCTGCTCTACGGTCTGGCGTACATCGCGGCGGCGCTGCTCTTCGTGCCGGGCGCGATCCTGACCCTCGGCGCGGGGTTCATCTTCGGCCTCGGCTGGGGACTCGTGATCGTGTCGCTCGCCTCGACCGCCACGGCGGCTCTCGCGTTTCTGATCGCGCGGTACGCCGCACGGGAGCGCGTCGAAAAGCTCGCCCGGAAGAACGAGAAGTTCGCCGCGGTCGACAAGGCGATCGGCAAGAACGGCTGGAAGGTCGTTGGCCTCCTCCGCCTCTCGCCGCTCATCCCCTTCAGCCTCTCGAACTATCTCTACGGCCTGACCTCCGTCCGCTTTCTTCCCTACCTCGCCGCGAGCTGGGCCGGAATGCTGCCGGGGACCCTGCTCTACGTCTACCTCGGCGTGGCCGGAAAGAGCGTGGGCGAGAAGAGCGAGAGGAGCCCCTGGGAATGGGCGCTCCTCGGAGCCGGTCTCCTCGCGACGGCCGCCGTGACCGTCCTCTTGACGCGGGTGGCGAAGAAAGAGCTGAAGGGCAAGTAGGTGGGAGGCCGGGCATGACGAACAGGATTCGATACACGGCGACTGTCCTCGTGACTTTCCTCGCGCTCTCGCTCTATTCTTCCGGCCAATCCGCGACACCTTGTCCCAGACGGCGGGCTCGTCGAGCGAATCCGGATACCGGCCGTACCCTTCGCGATCTCGGGTCTCCCTCTCGCGCAGGTCGACCTCTTCAGGTGGGTTCGGAGGGCCTCCCGAAACAACGCAGAACCGTTGAGTTTCAGCTTGCGAGCAGCGCGGTCAACGAACCTCCCCGGGCACAGGTTGTGCATCGCTTTCCTTCGTCCGCTCATCCGCTCGTCCCGCGCCTTGCGGCTTGCGGCTTGCAGGAGAACGCATGACCATCAGCACGACGCTCCAGGACTCGCTCACCGCCGCCCTCGATCGCCTCGCCCGGTTCGAAAGCCGTTTCCCCGTCGTGAGCCTCTACCTCGACGCCCGCGCCGACTCGCGCGGCAAGGATCACTACCAACCCTTCGTCCGCAAAGAGCTCGCGGCGAGGCAGCGCACGTATCCGCTCCGGTCCGCCGAGCGGAAGAGCTTCGAGCGGGACATGGAGAAGATCCAGGAGTACCTGGAGACCCGGATCGAGCCCTCGAGCAACAGCATCGCGATCTTCGCCTGCGCGGGCGAGGGAGATCTCTTCGAACCGCTGCAGCTCGAGGCCTTCCTCGACGGGAACCATCTTTCGGTCGGGGACCGGCCCGAGCTCTTTCACCTCGCGCGACTGCTCGATGAGAACCCGCGCTACGCGCTCGTGCTCGCGGACACGCAGAGCGCCCGGATCTACGTGTTCGCGCAGCGCCGGCTCATCGACGAGGAAGAGCTGGAGAACGAGAACCTCCCGCGAAGGCGCGGCGTCGGCACGTCGGCGATGCAGTACCAGCGGCATGTCGAGAACCACCAGAAGGAGCACGCCCGCGAGCTCGTCGAGACGCTCGCGCGCATCGTCGCCGAAGAGCGGATCGAGCACATCGTGTTCGCGGGCAACGACGTGATCCTGCCCCTGATCCGCCAGGAACTCCCCAAGCGGCTCGAGGAGAAAGTGGTCGACTCGCTGCATTTCGACCTGAACAAGCCCGTCGCCGACATCCTCGCCGTCGCCGAGGAGCTGCTGCGCGAGCGCGACGCGAAGACGGACTCCGAGAAGGTCGAGCGGCTGATCGGCCTGTACCGCGCCGGGGGCCTCGCCGCCGTGGGAACCGAGGACGTGCGGCGCGCCCTCGAGTTCGGTCAGGTCGACGAGCTCGTGATCTCCGCGCAGCTCGATCGCGCGGGCGCCGACGCGGAACAGACCGCCGCGGACCTCGTGGCCCTGGCGCGCCGGACCGACGCGCGTCTGAGCTTCGTCGAGGACCCGAGCCTCCTCGAGCCCATCGAGGGAGTCGGAGCTCTCCTCCGGTACAAGCTGCCCCCGCTCGAAGGCGCCCAGCCGTCATCCTGAGGGCCGGAGGCCCGAAGGATCTCAAACTCGACGCGCCGGACTCTCTCGTCGCTCCGCTCCTCGGGACGACGGCGGAAGAGAACTCGGACGCCGCCTACATCCAGGGCTCGTCGAGCGACGGTCCGTAAATAGCCGGCACCTTCCCGTCGGCCATTCGAAGGTAGATCGAGAACTGGCCGCGGTGGTGGATCTGGTCGTGGAGCATCAGCCAGAGAAACTGCATGCGCGTCATGTCGCCGATCTTTCCCGGGCCGGTGAAGAACTGGATCGTCGCGTACATCTCGTCGTCGCGCAGCCCCCCGATGAGGCCGGTGACTTTTTTGTGGCCCGCCTCGAAAGCGGCGAGGATCTCGTCGAAGGACTCGGGCACCGGCGGGAAGCTCGGGGGCTTCGAGAAATCGAAGCCGGTCGTGAGCCCCTTCTCCATTGCGCCCTGCTCGACGACGAACTGCCACGCGAGCCCCCGGGCGGTCTTGCACTTCGGGTGCGGCTGCAGCTCGCTCTTGTCGCGCGGATAGGCGCGCAGGACGCGCATGGTCTTCTCGTGCTCCTGCTCGTAAACGTCCAGATACTGCTCTCGGGGGCTGTGCATCCTGTTGTGGGGAGTGAAAGCCGTGGTCGACATGGGGCCCTCCTCGAGGTCCGATTGAGCTTGCGACTATATCGCCGCGGGTCGCCGATTTTCGGACGGGGGCGCTCAAAGCGCCCATCCCTGGGGTAGGTTCAGGTCGATGTCGCCGACTTCCCGCCGCCTTCTTCGCCTCGCCGCGATCCTGATCGGGGTCCTGGTGCTGCTGGTCCTCGCCCTTCCCTACGTCGTCTCGCTCGACTCGATGCGCGCGCGCGTGATCTTCGCCGCGGAGTCGAGCCTGCACCGCAAGGTCGAGATCGGGAAGATGCGGCTGCAGATCTTCTCGGGCCTCGGCGCGGGAGTCGAGAAGCTCGTGGTTCACAACAAGCCGGGCTTCGAGACTTCTGCGCTCGTCTCGGCCGGCAAGGTCTCCGTCAAGGTCGCCTTCTGGCCCCTCCTTTCCCGCCGCGTCGAGGTGCGGAAGATCGTCCTCGACGGCGCGACGGTGGCGGTCGAGCGCGACCCCGACGGCGCCCTGAGCATCGACGACTTCCTGGCCGCGAGCGCGCGGGACAGCGGGCCGGCCTCCCGGACCGCGGCGGCTGCCCTGCTCGTCTCGCGGATCGAAATCGACCGCGGGCGCGTCCTCTTCGTCGACCGCAAGGTCTCTCCCGGCAAGACGGTCATCGTCGCGCTCGAGGACCTGACCGGCCGCATCCACGACGTCGGCCCGTCGAGCCCCGCGCGGTTCGAGCTAGCGGCGCGGTTTCTCGCCGACTCCGGGCGCAACCTCACACTCTCGGGCACGCTCGGGCCTCCGCCTGCCGAGAGGCCTCTGGGCGAGTCGCCGCTGCACGCGACCTTCGCCGCGAAGAGCCTCGCCCTGGCGCGCCTTGCCCCCTACGTCGCCGCGTTCCAGGCCAACGATCCCGGCACCTTCTCGATCGATGGCAAGGCCGAAGGCGCGTTCCTCGGCGCCCTGAGCCTGGCCGGCAACCTCGCGCTCGTGCCCGCCGCGCCCTCGTCCCCGGTACCGCCGTTGGACGGGACGTTCGCGGCGACCCTGGACTGGTCGAAGGGAACTCTGGCGATCGCGAACTCGCTGTTATCGGTCGCGAAGCTGCCGCTCGCGGTCGAAGGCCGCGTGGACGACATGCGCAAGACGCCGCGTGTCGACCTCCGCATCGCCACGCCGGGAGACGTCGCGATCGACGACGTCACGGGCCTCCCGGGGATCGCGGGCACGCTCCCCGCCGGCGTGAAGCTTTCGGGGCGCGTCAAGCTCGAGGCGAAGATCGAAGGCCCGTCCACCGATCTCGACACCCGAGCCTCCGTGGACGCGGCGCCGTTCGGCGTCAGCGTCGGCGGGCAGCCCTTCCTCGCCGTGCCGTCCGTTCGGGCCACGGCCGGCTCCCGCGGAAAGGGAGCGCTCACGGGACACATCACCGCGCCGTCGGGAAAGCTGACGGACCTTCCGTTCGCGGATCTCGCTGCGGACTGGTCCTTGGACAAGGGAGCCCTCACGCTCGTTCCCACCGCGCGCGTCTACGGCGGAACGCTCGGCGCGGTCGTCGATGCCGACCTGGCGCATGCGGGCTCCGAATCCCGCCTGGAGCTCGACGTCAAGGGCGTCCAGGCGCAGCCCCTCCTCGAGTCGCTGACCTCGGTCCGCAACGTCTTTTCGGGAGTCCTGAACGGGAAGATGTCCGTGGCGAGCAAGGGCCTCGCGTGGGACGCGATCTCGAAGACCGCGCGCGGCGAGGGCCGCGTCGCCGTGGAAGACGCCGACCTGCGGACCGTGCAGCTCATGCCCGAGGTCGCGCGCTCGCTCTCGGCGGTCGGCAAGGTCGCGGGCTTCCAGGTGCCTCCGAGCCTCGAGTCGACGACCTTCGACAAGCTCCAGACCTCCCTACGCCTGGCCGATGGCCGCGTCTCGACGCCCGATCTCACGCTCTCCGGGCGCGACGTCGCCGTTTCGGCCGACGGCTGGCTCGGCCTCGACCGCACGCTCTCCTACCAGGGGCGCATCGTCCTCGGCCCCGCGATCGTCAAGAGCCTCGGCAACGCCGGCAAGTACATCGCCGACGCACAGGGCCGCCTCGCGCTGCCCTTCCGCGTGTCCGGTCAGATCGCGGCGCCGAAGGTCGCGATCGACGAGAGTCTCGTGCTCGACCTCGGCCGCCGCGTGCTCGCCCGGCAGGCCCAGGAGAAGCTCGGCGGCACGGCCGGCAAGATCTTGGGCGACGTCCTCGACAGCGGCGACGGCAAGCAGTCGAGCCCCGTCGACATGCTGCAGCAGCTTCTGAGGCCTCCTCCACCCAGGCCGACGCCGACTCCGCGCTGAGCCCGCCCCCCTGCAAAGGGCCCCACCGACTCCCTTGGGAGTCACACTGTCGCGCTGCGACGACACTCGCTCGCGCCGCTCCGCGACCGGCCGCGCCTCAACCGATTGATACTGCGCGATTTTCCGTCGAGGCCCTCCGGCACCGCCTCCGGCACGCTCGTTGCGCTTCTGTTTGCGCGGAGGCAGTCATGGGTACCAAAACGAAATCGTTTCTCTCGGCCATCGCTCTCGGGTTCGGTCTGCTCTTCTTCGGGCCGGCGACCTCGGACGCACAGGCGCAGCACGCCGGTCCCTACGTCGAGTTCCGCGGCCAGCTCCCGCTGCCGCACGGGAGCGTCAACGTCTACGCGAACAACGGGAATCACCACGGGAAGTATGACCGCAACCGCTCGTACTCCCGGCACTCCCGGCCCCACTACGGCCGCTCCTACTCCCGGCACCACCGGCCCTATCGCCTCGTGCGCGTATTCGTCCATGACCCGTACCCTCGCTGGGTCTATCGCCGCGTCTACCACTCCCCGCGGATCGCGGGCGACTACCGTCGTCCTTACTGACGAGAAGGGGCGGCCCTCGGGCCGCCCCTTTCACTCGAGGCTCAGTTTGCTGGCCCAACCGGCCAGTGCAGCCCCAGCGCCTTCGAGAGGAACACCGCCATCTGCCGCCGCGTCAGCGGCGCGAGGGCCTGGCCCACGCCATGCTGGAGGAGCCTGAAGAGGCTCTGCAGGCCTTCCGGTCGGCGCTCCCGGTCTTCGAGCGCCACGAGCTCTGGAGCAACTACGTCGGCGCACTCAACAATGCGGCGACCCTTCTGACCGGCCTCGGCCGCTTCGAAGAGGCGCGGCGCGACTACGCCCGGGCCCTCCGTCGCCTCTCCCGCGAGCATCACCGCTACTGGCTCGGCTACCTGCGCATCGGCTTCGCCGAGGCCCTGTTTGCCGCCGGCCGCTTTTCCGAAGCCGCCGCGGCGGCGTCCCGGGCGGAGGGCGTCTTCCAAGATGCCGGCCTGCGGGCGCACCAGCTCATCGCCCTGCTCCTCGAGGTCGAGAGCTGGGCGCGCCACGGAAGCCTCGATCGCGCCCGCAGCCGCCTGGAGATCTTCTGGAAGGAGATCGCCCGCGACGGAGCCCTCGACCCGAGCGTCCGCCAGGAGCTCGCCGACGCTCTCTCCGGCGCCAACCCCGACTACCAGGCCATCTCGTCCCTTCGCCGCCAGATCGACGGCATGCTCAAGCAGCGCTACGGATCCGTTCCCGCCTAGACCCGCTTTTCTTCTCACGGCTTGTCCTAATCCGACCTCCGCTTCGCCACTTCAAAGGCGAGATGGAGGCGGAACGGAACGTCCGCACCCCGCCTCCGAGTTGAGCCCATCAAGGGGCGGCAAGGAGGTCTGTGTGTACGGTCCGATTCCGCAGTAGCCAGGTATCTCTGCCTCGGCCCTGAGCCCGCGAAACCTCTCTGCGCCGGTAACGTAACCTAGGGCGCATGAAGAGCTCTGCCCGGTTCGCGGCGCTCACGGTGATTTTGCTCGGGGCAGCGCTGTGCGTCCCGGCCCAACCCCTGAGGACCTCGCTACGTGAGCAGGACGCCTCGTCGCTCGACCGCCTCATCCCGCAGCTCATGAAGGACGGCGACGTGCCCGCCGTCTCGCTCGCGATTGTGGATGACGGGCGC
This sequence comes from Thermoanaerobaculia bacterium, assembly GCA_040879385.1. Lineage (GTDB taxonomy): Bacteria > Acidobacteriota > Thermoanaerobaculia > UBA5066 > Gp7-AA6 > DAHUXD01. Next base: position 39,625 of record JBBDKM010000006.1, read on the forward strand.
GTCCTGTGGCACCGCGCGTTCGGCGTCAAGAACTCGAGCTCCGACAAGCCCGTCCCGATCGACGACGACACCATCTTCGAGGCGGCCTCGCTCTCCAAACCCGTCTTCGCGTACGCGGTCCTGAAGCTCGTGGACGCCCGCGTCATCGACCTCGATACCCCCATCGTCAGGTATCTGCCGGGCGACTACGCCGACGATCCGAGGCTTCGGCTCATCACGCCGCGCCACGTCCTGTCGCACACGACGGGTTTCCCGAACTGGCGATCTTCGAAGGAGCTCAAGATCCACTTCGCTCCGGGCGAGAGGTTCAGCTACTCCGGCGAAGGCTTCGTCTATCTTCAGAAGGCCGTCGAGCACGCGACCGGCCAGGCCTTCGACGCTCTGATGAAGCGGCTCATGTTCGCCCCGCTCGGAATGACCTCGAGCAGCTTCACCTGGAAAGACCGTTTCGAGGGGCGCAAGGCGACAGGACACGATGCCATCGGCGATCCCCGCCCCGTGAACCGTCCGGCAGAGGCCGAGTCGGCGGCTACCCTGCACACGACCACGCCCGACTACGCGCGCTTCCTGATCGCGGCTCTCAACGGGAGCGGCCTCAAGAAGAAGACGCACGCTGAGATGCTCCGGCCGCAGATCCAGGTCGACGAGGGCTGCTCGAACTGCGTCACGTCCAAGCCGACCGGGCGCCTCTCGAAGGAGATCGCCTGGGGACTGGGTTGGGGACTTCAGGAGACCGGGGACGGCCTCTCCATCTGGCACTGGGGCGACAACGGCGCCGGCTTCCACTGCTACGTCGTCGGCTACCCGCGCCAGCGCCTCGGCGTCGTCGTCTTCACCAACTCCCTCGGGGGCCACGGCATCATCCCGGACATCGTCACCGCCGCGATCGGCGGCCGGCAGCCGACGTTTGCCTGGATCGACTACGAACGCTACGACTCGCCGGCCCGGACCCTCCTCAAGGACGTCCTCGCCCGCGGCTCCGCCGCCGTCCAGAGCTACCGCGACCAGAAGCGCGAAGGGACCACGGCCGCTCTGACCGAGGAACAGGTCAACCGGGTCGGCTACTGGCTTCTCGGCAAGAAGCGCGTCAAGGACGCGGTCGCCGTGTTCGAGATGAACGTCGAAGACTTCCCGAAGTCCTGGAACGTCTACGACAGCCTGGGTGAGGCCTACGCCGAGGACGACCAACGCGATCGCGCCATCGCGAGCTACGAGAGGTCGGTGGCTCTCAATCCCGACAACACCAACGGCGCCGAGCAGATCAAGAAGCTCAAGGGCGGGTCACTCTAGGACTCGTCTTCCAACCCGCGGCGGCCCTTTCGAACGCCCCGGCTAACCTGATCCGCCAGTACCTCAGCGCTTCTTCTTCGCGCAGGCCCGCTCGAATCCCAGCCCGCACGCTTTCCTCAAAAGCTCCGTTGCCCGCCCGCGGTCGCGCGTCACGCCGTTTCCCCTCGCGTATGCGACGCCGAGGTCATAGCACCCTTCCCCGTCGCCGCCCTCGCAGGCACGCTCCAGGAAGGAAGCCGCCTTCGCCGCATCCGCCTCGACGCCCGAGCCGTTCGTGTAGACGACGGCGGCGTTGAAGCACCCGAAAGAGTCGCCCCGGTCGCACCCCAGCTCCGAGAGCTCCCGTCCCCTGGTCAGGTCCAGCTCCACTCCGTCGCCCGCGAGGTACAACCCGCCGAGGAGCGAACACGCGCGCGAACCGTTCGTGTCCGAGTGGATGTCGTCCGGATCGGGCGTCCGGCCGCAGGCTTCCTGAAAGATCGAGGCTGCCCGCGCCGCATCCTTCTCGACGCCGATCCCGTCGCGGTAGGCGCGCCCGACGTTCACGCAACCGCCCAGGTTCGAGGGCTGACAGCGCGTGCCGTCGCAACCACGCTGATAGAGCTCGACGGCCCGCCCCTTGTCCTGCTCGATGCCCCGCCCGTTCTCGTAGAGAAAGCCCAGGTTCGTGCAGGCGGTCGAGCTGCCCAGCTCGCACGCCTCGTCGTACTTCGCGGCGGCGCGAGAGATGTCGCGGGCGGCGCCCCGCCCCTCATCGGCCATCAACCCGACGTTGTAGCAGCCCCGCGCGTCGCCGAGATCGCAGCCCTGGACGTAGAGCGCCGTGGCGCGGCGATCGTCCTTCTTGACGAGCTTCCCGGTCGCATGCAGGAACGCGAGGTGCGCGCAGCCCGCCCCGCTTCCGAGCTCGCAGGACCGCTCGAGTGCGGCGGCGGCGTCGTGGCCGCGATCCGGGCTGTCCATGAGCCGCAGCCCTTCGTATGCGCAAGCCTCGGCGGAGCCGGCCCGGCAGGCCGCGTCGTAGAGCTCCAGGGCGCCGTCCCGGTCGGTTCTCCAGAGGAGCCATGCCTGGCGAAAACAGGCGCTGGAAACCCCGTCGCGGCAGCTCTCGTCGAGGAATGGTTTCTGGTCGACCGGCACGAGCGTGGACTCGACCGCCGCCCCGTCGCGGCGCACCACGACCCGCACCGGCTCGCACGAGAGGTTGTAGGCCGCCGCGGCGAAGTCGCAGTCGTTTCCGATGCGCGCCTCGCCGATCGCCTCCACGACGTCGCTCGGCCGAATTCCGGCCGCCGCCGCCGGGCCGCCGGGAAGGACCTCCCCGACCACGGCTCCGCGAAAATCCTGCGGCAGCGCAAGCGTCCTCCGCAACTGGCGCGAGACCGGAACGACTTCCAGCCCGAGCGTTCCCTCGCACCGCCCCGCAGGTTCCGCGCCCGCCTTGCCGGACGACGCCTGGGCGGATGGCCGGGAACCGGCGCAGCCACACAGGAAGACCCCGGCGCTCAGTACGAGCGCCGCACCGAACTCGCAGCCAGCGCGCTTCATCGTCGCCCGTCGCTCCTGTGGCGAGAGCCTTGCTCGCTTTGGGTTACCTGGACTCTACCAGTCCATCGTTTTCATGATGACAACAGCGAGCTTGACGGCGGTTCAATGTGTGATAAGGTGGAACTCCTTCAAAGAAGCAGTCGGCTTCGGAACCTTGTCGTCGCCGCCCTTCCTTCGAGGTCGGGGCACTCCCGGTGAAGGCCAACCATTCAAGGACCCAGGAGTAAACGCCATGAGATTCGCACGAAACGTCCATTTCCAGATCAAGAACGGCAAAGAGCAGGAGTTCGCCGGTCTGTTCGAGAAGGATGTCCTTCCGATGCTGCGGAAGCAGAACGGTTTTCTCGAGGAAGTGACGCTGGTCAACCCGAAGGGCTCCCACGCCATCAGCCTCTGGGACAATCGCAAGAACGCCGACACCTACCAGACGCAGACCTATCCGCAGGTTCTCGCCAAGCTCACGCCCGTCATCGAGGGAACTCCGACGGTCGAGACCTACGAGACCGCCTCTTCCTACGCCCGCGTCTAACGAACTCGAAACCGGTTGAGTCCGCTCGTTCAGAGGCCCCGTTAGGGGCCTCTATTTTTTTGGGGATCGCGCCTCCGGAGCCTGTAATCCTGAGCGAGGCGAAGCCGGACACGACGACAAAAAAAGGGCGGCCCTTGCGAGTCGCCCCCGGAACCCTTCGAAAACGCCTTTGCGGGCTCGGCCGAGCGCCGAAATCGCGCCAGGTGTGAACACAAACAGGGCGCTCTCGTCTCGATCCCCGGATCGCCTTCAGGCGACCCGCCCGACGCGGCGGCGGGAGCCGGGCGCGTGGATGCGGAGAGAGCGCAGGTACATGTCGAGGGTGTCGAGCGTGAGGCGGTCGGCAGAGGTGGAGATGGTCTGGATCCCGGCGTGACGGAGGCGCGTCGCGAGCTGGCGATTGCCGAGGAGGATCTCGAGCGCCGAGACTTTCGCGTACGCCTCGACGGCGCGCGCGGGCGCGCCGAGCGCGAGGCGCTCGATGTCGGGATCTTCGAGGTGGACGAGGAGCGGCCGATGCTGCCGGCGGAGCGCGACGAGCGATTCGCGCAGCAGCTCGGCGCCGGCCAGATCCACGAGCGAGGTCAAAAGCACGACCTTGGCGCGGCGGAACTCCGAGTCGCGCGCGGCCTCGGCCGCGACGTCGTAGGCCGACTCGCTCAGGCGCGCCTCGAGGTCGTAGAGCCTCGCGTAGGCCTGGGTGACTCCGCGCGAGCCCGACCGCACGCGCACGAGCCGCTCGATCCGATCCGAGAACGCCGCGACGAGCACCCGATCGCCGCGCGCCGACGCGAAGCGCGTCAAGGCGAGCGCCGCGGCCAGCGCCGCGTCGAGCTTGCTGCGCCGCCCGTCCATCGAGGCCATGGCCCGGCCGCAGTCGAGCAGAATGACGAGGCGCGCGCTCTTCTCCCAGGTCTCCTCGCGCGCCATGACGCGCCCGTGCCGCGCGGTCGCCTTCCAGTGGATCCGGTTCGGGGGATCCCCTTCCGAGTAGAGCCGCACGCCGTACGGCTCGGAGCCCAGGCCCTGAAGCGAGGTGGGAGAGAGTCCGAGCTGATGGCGGTGCGCGAGCGCGAGAAGGCGCCCGGCCTGCCCTTCCCAGCGAACCTGCGGGTAGACGCGGACCTCTTCGGGCGGCAGGAGCTCCCGTTCGCTCCACGCGAGGCGCCAGGGCCCTTCGACCCGCGCGGTCAGCGGCAGCAGCCGGTGCGCTCCCCTGCGCCGCGGTCGAACGCGATAGCTCCAGACACACGTGCGGCCCGGCCGAACCTCGACCCGGTTCCGCAGCGGCGCCGTCGCGAGCGCCGGATGCAGGCCTTCACGCAGCACGACCGTCAGGGCGCGGCTGGCGCCGGAAAGCTCGATCGAGACCTCCGCCGGCGCACCCTGCGCCAGCAGTGAGGGCCACCGCCGCGACGCCGACAGCCGCGCCCGGCGTGCCGCGTGCAGATCGAACAGGAACGCCGCGAGAAGAACCGCATCGGCGCCGAGGACGGCCCATCGGAGGCCCGGCACCAGCACCGAGAGCGCGGCGACGAGCGCGAGCAGGCCGAAAGCGGCGAGAAGACGGCGAGCCGGCACGATGGGTCTCCTCTCAGCGCGGCACGGGCACGGCGCTTGCGATTTGCCCGAGCAGACGCGCCGGCGTCTCGTTTTCGAGCTCGGCGTCGGCCGTCAGCAGCATCCGATGCCCCCAGCACGGGTGCAGGCACCGCTTCACGTCGTCCGGACCCACGAAGTCTCGACCCCCGAGCAGCGCGAAGGCCCGCGCCATCTCGAGGAGCGCGAGGGCGCCGCGCGGCGAGACGCCGATCTCCACCCGGTTCGACTCGCGGACCGCCGCGGCGAGGCTCGCCACGTACTCGAGGAGCTCCGGCGCCACGTGCACACGCCGCGACCCGCGCCGGAGCGCCAGAGCCTCGTCGGGGCTGACGGCGGCCGACGGCAGCGCCGTCTCGGAGCCCCACCCGGCGAGCGTCCCGGCGACCGCCCGCCGGTAGATCTCGACCTCCGCCGCGCGCTCCGGCAGCCCCATGTCCACACGGGCGGCGAAGCGGTCGAGCTGCGCCTCGGGAAGCGGATAGGTCCCTTCGAACTCGACCGGGTTTTGCGTCGCGATCACGAAGAAGACCGGGGGGAGCGGATAGGTGACGCCATCGATCGTCACCTGGCCCTCCTGCATGGACTCCAACAGCGCCGACTGCGTCTTGGGGGGCGTGCGGTTGATCTCGTCGGCCATCAGCACTTCCGTGAAGACGGGTCCGCGGACGAGCCGGAACGCGCTCGACCTCTGGTCGTACACGTTGGTCCCCACGAGGTCCGACGGCATGAGGTCCGGCGTGAACTGGACGCGCGAGAATTTCAAGCCGAGGCTCGACGCGAATGCGCGCGCGAGCAGCGTCTTCGCGATGCCGGGAACACCCTCGATGAGCGCGTGGCCTCCCGACATGTAGGCCGCCAGCAGGGTCTCGGCGGCGGCCTCCTGGCCGATGACAGCCTGCCGGACGGCCTCCGCCACGCGCGCCGCGGCGGGGCCGAGCGATTCGATTCCCGAGGCGGAGTATTCCGAGGGCATGTCAGTCAGACCTCCCGCGGCGCTGCAGCCGCGCGATGACTCTGGCGACGTCGAGGAAGGCCTCCTCCCCGGCGTCGAAGGCGATGTTGCGAAGCTCGGCAGGCGCCTGGACCTTGGAATCCAGGCGCTCCCCGTCGTCGAGCAGGCGGAGGCACGCGGGTGCCGAGTGGCGGAGCTTCCGGTGAAGAGCGCCGAGGCCCAGAAGGAACGCCGCAGTCGAGCTCGTGATCTCCGGCGGTTCTTCCCACGCGGGCCCGAAGCGCTTTCCCAGAGCCCGCGCCAGAACGAGATAGAGCAGGAGAAGCTGTGCCAGAAGCAGGTCGAGGCTCACAGCGCTGCCGGAGTCCGCGACGACATCGGAAGCCACGAGACCGTGATGGTACTCGTCGAAGACGATCTCTCCCTGGAGCGCGACGCGCAGCGATTCGAGAAGGTCGGCGCTGCCGGGATTGCCGAGGCGGGCGTTCGAGAGAGCGTCGGCTGGAACAACGATCACCCGGCCGCGCGAGCGCGGGAGGGCGAAGACCGCGGGGCGCTCCTTGTCTCCGCGATAGAGGATCTCCGCCTCCTTCGGCGCTCTCGGCACTCGATCCGGCGCCTGGATGACGACCTCCGGAGCGGACCCGGGGGCAAACGCCTTCTCCGGCTTCAGCCGCCATTCCTCCGTGACGAACTTGTACCAGCGGCGGGGCGAGCGCGGCGGCTCGCCGCGCGCCTCGTCGAACTCGAGGCCGACCGCTTCGGCGACGAAGTGCTCGGCGATGGATCTCGGCTGCCCGGAGTAGGCGAACACGACCGTTCCCCCGGCCGCCAGAAGCCGACGCAACGCGTCGAGCTCCTCTTTCGACGGGAACCCCTGCCACGGAAATGCCAGAACCAGGCTGCTCTCTTCGCCAGCCTTCCCCTGCGCCTGCGCCTGGTCGAGCGGCCGGTCGAGGAGCGAGACCTTGCTGCCCCGCTGCTCGAGGTACGCGCGCGCGGCGAGCCAGCCCTTAGGCGACGCCGAAAGCGTGCTCGCTCCCGCGGCGCCGGAGCGCCGGAGAAGAAGCGTGCACAGGACGGCGGCCGCCGCGAGAACGATTCCCGACAGGATCCACTTCTTCCTCACGCCAGCTTCTCCTCGAAGCGGGCGAGGCAGGCGGTCACGTCCCCCGGCGAGGGGATGCGCGGCCCGTACATGAGCACGTCGAGCCTCGCGCCCAGGCCGAGGAGCTCGCGGCGGCGGGCTTTCACGAGCAGCTCGCGCGTCGTCCAGCTCGCGTCGACGTCGGACTCGAGCGGCAGGGACGAGGCGAGCCACCACCAGAATGCGTCGAGCGCGCCGGCGATGTCGCCGCGGGAAAGCCGCGCTTCGATCTCCGCCCTCCAGGCCAGCCGGTCGCGCAGCGGCGGCGCGCCTTCGGGAGTTTCGGTCCAGGCGAGGCGAGGCACCGACGGGCCCCGCGGGGCCCGGCCCCGCACGCGCCGGACGATCGAGAGGACGACGAGAGTCAGCGCGAGGGCGACGGTGAGGACCGCGATGATGATCGCGGTGCCCAGGATCCCGTCCGCGAGCCCGGGCCGCTCCTTGAAGAACCCGGCGACCCAACGCATCACCGCCTCGATCCACGCGTCGACATACGCGGTGAGCGGCGGGCCGGCCGGCTTCGTCGCGACACCGGTCTCAGCGAGGATCCGGCGGACCATCTCCCCGTCGGCCGGGTGGTAGGCGACAGGCGGCATCATGCCGGCGGATTCAGCGCAGGCGCCGGGCTCGCGCCGCCGAATCGCGCGTCGATCGCTGAGGCCAGGTCCTTCCCCTCCTTGCGCCGCACGACGTCGAGATAGAGAAGCACGAGGCCGAAGGACGAGTAGATGGTGACCGCCGTCGATACGAGTTGGCCGAGCATCTGCGCGGGCACCTGCAGCCAGAGCGTCATGGTCGAGGCTGCGCCGCCGGTCTGCGCCGCCGCGACGTCTCGGGCCGCCGCGACGCCCCGCATCGCTGTGAACGGAAGCTGGACCACGAGGCTGACCAGCCAGCCGATCAAGCCTGCCACGAGATAGAGGAGGAAGATCTTCGTCGCGGTGTTGTCGAGGAATCGCTTGTGCGGGTTGTACTTCACGAGCTCCCAGCTGCGCCGCATGGCGCCCGTGCTCTTCAGGCCCTCGGCCGCCATCACCGGAATGAGGAAGCTCATGCGCAGAGCCATGTAGATGCCCGGGAGAATGAGGAGGCAGAGGCCCACGAAAATCGCGATGAGGGCCAGGATGAGCGTCCCCAGCGTCGAGGGCTGCAGGACGAAGCCCCACTTGGCTTTCATGGCGATGGGGCGGCCCCCAACGCCGTCCACCGCGGCGGCCGTCAGGACCGCGGAGCAGAGGCCGCTCAGTGCGAGCCAGAAGAGCATGACCCCGAAGAAGCCGACGCAACCCCCGGCGCCGAGGGGATTCGCCATCTCGCCGCTGGCGACGCCCTGGAGGAACCGGTGCTGGACCACCACGACGAGACCCGCGAGCAGAGCCAGCGGGATCGCGACGGGAAGGTACATCTTCCCGAAGTGACGCCGCGTCAGCTTCATCGCCTCGTCGAGCAGCACCCGAAAGGGAATTGGTTCGGCCGGCATGCCTTCGGTCATTGCGTCTCCTCTCTCAAAAAAGGATTCCACGAAGTCGTCAGAAAGAGCCCGAGCAGGCAAAGCCCCAGAGCGGCCTTCACTCCGGGGGAAACGGCGGCCGACCCGGAGAGGAAGCCCTCGATCAACCCGAGCGGTATGAACCAGGGGAGGCAGCCGAACAGGATCACGAGCGCGTCCCGCGCCGCGGCCTTCAGCACGTCGCGCCGGGGGAGGTCCGACGCCTCGACCACCGCGCGTCCCATTCGCAATCCCGCCGCGGCCGTCACCAGGATGAGCGTGATCTCCAGCGGCCCGTGCGCCGACACGAACTCGAGGAGCCGATCGGCCAGCGAGTAGTGCAGCGTGACGCCGAAGACCGCGCCGAGCAAAAACCCGTTCAGGAAGAGGACGTACAGCGCGCCGATCCCGGCAATCGCACCGCCGGCCCAGCCGATCAGAGCGACGCTCAGGTTGTTCCGGGCGATCGCGGAGGAGGAGATCGACGGCGGAACGGAGCGCACGAGGGACTCGGTCCAGAGACGCCCGTCGCGCAGGCCGTCGACCGCCTCCGGGCCGAGCACGGCCGTCGCGATCGGAGGCTGCACGGCCGCGAGGCCGAAGCCGAAGGCGGCGCCGACTAAGAACAGGAACACGGCCGCCAGCGTGTTCGGCAAGTTGCGCCGGAAGGCCCGCGGGAACGTGTCGGTCCAGAAGCGCAGGAACGAGGCGGAGGAGTCCCGCGGCTCCTGGTGCAGCAGGCGCGTCGCGAGAACCGCGAGGCGATTGAGGCGCCGCGCGGCCCCCGTGCCGGGGAAGCGCGCGTTCGCCAGCCCGCTGTCGTGGAGGATCTGCCGGTAGCGCACGGCCAGGAATTCCAGGTCCTCGTACCCGATCGCGCGCGGCCGCGCCTGCGCGTCGTCGAGACGCTGCTCGAACTCCGTCCAGCTGCGCTCCCGAATCGCGAGGAAGGCGGCGTAGTCCATCAGGGCTCGATGCCGAACGCCCGGCGCAGAACCATCACGGGCCCGTCTCCCCCGCCACGCGCGCCGTCGAGGAAGGAGGGCTCTTCTCGCTCCAGGCGCTCGATCACCCGGTACGCCATCGCGTCGGCCCGCGGCCCCTCCAGATCCCTCACGCGGCGCAGCAGCGACTCCACCAGCGCAACGTCCTCCGCCTGCCAACCCTTCGGGATCCTCCGAAGGAGCGGCTCATCCGCCGCGGCCCGGTCGTGAACGACGAGTGTGCCCGCCAGCCGGTCGCCCAGCCGCCGGGAGAGCGGATCGAGCGCCATCAACAGAACCCCCACGAGAAGGTCTACCGGGCGCAGGAGGTTGCGCACCGCCAGTGCGCCCGCGCTCGCCGTGCCGCCGCTGCGCGAGACGACCCGGAGTCCCACCATTTTCTTGCCGGGCGTGCGTCCCCGCATCGCAATCTCCAGCCCCGCGAAGTACACCCAGTCGAGCAGAAAGGCCCCGAACGCGTACGCCACGTACCGCCACGTCCTGTCGGATCCGAGAAACCCGACCGGCCAGAAGCACGCGATCAGCCAGCCGATCTGCAGAACCCCCTGGATCAACCCGTCCAGAAACGCGGCCAGCACTCGCGAGCCCACCCCCGCCACCGGCAGCGTCAGAGGAGCGTTGTCGAGGCCGAGAACGGTCTCGGCGGCGATCCCCGGCAAGATGCCGTCCCGATCGGCCAGGGTTCCTCCTCGCGGCACGGGTTGGAAACGTTCGTCGAAACTGAGGGGGGAGTCTATCGGAACGCGTACGGCTCCAGAGCCTGGCGATCGGCGCCCCTTCCGCGACAACGTTCTGCGGGTTCTGCTGGTTCGCCTGCTGGAGCTCGGCGATCGCCTTGTCGTAGTCCTTTTCCGCCAGGGCGATGATGCCGCTCGATCGCCTTCGGGAAGTCCTGCTGCCCGAAGTCATAGCCGCCGAGATTGAAGTGGGCCCGCTCGTCGTTGGGGTATACCGCGACGAGCTCGTCGAGGTCGACCCCTCCTCAGTCGTTCCGGATGACCCGCCCGCTCTTCATCACGAAGTTGACGTGCCGGACCGTCTCGATGTTCTCGAGCGGGTTCTCGGGTGTGGCGACGATGTCGGCGGCAAAACCCGGCATGATCGTCCCGCGCTCCTTTTCCATCCCCATCAGGCGCGCCGCATTGACGGTCATGGCCTGCAGGATGAGCTTCGCCGGCACGCCCGCCTCGACGAAGCTCGAGATGAACTCGATCGAGAGCGTGCCCCGGTTCTCGCCGTCCTTGAGGAAGACGACGTCGGTGCCGAAGGCAACGGGAGTGCCGACCTTGTACGCGCGCTTCAGGCGGTCGACGACGATCTGGTGGTACTCGTCCATCCCCATCTCGTGCGAGGCCTGCGTCGTGAAATCGGTGCCGACGAGGTAGACGCCCTTCGCCTTCATGAGCTCGAGCGTCGGCGTCGACGCGTTGTAGCCGTGCTCGACCGAGGCGACGCCGGCCTCCGCGGCGATCCGCGCTCCGGCGTCGGTGGCGCAGTGCGCCGCCACTTTCACGCCCCCCGCCGCGGCCTCTTTCACGAACGTGCGCACGTCCTCCATTGAGTAGAGGTATGGCTGGTCGTCGACCGCGATCTTGATGAGCTTCGCGCCGAACGCGATGTTCTCGCGAACGGTCTTGCGAATCTCATCGGGCGTGTCGGCGTAGAGATACTCCGGGATTGCGATGTCCGCCCGCTCCGGCGGGAGGTTGTGGTACTGGCCGCCGTACGGCCCGATGATCCGGCCGGCGTTGACGAACGTCGGCCCGGGCACCAGGCCGTCCTCGATGGCGCGCCGTAGGGCCGTGTCGGCGTAGTTGCCGGCATTGCCGACGTCGCGCACCGTCGTGAACCCCGACCGCAGCATGTCGAGGGCGTTCGCGACGCCTTCGATCGAGCGGTACGCCGTCGTCTCGATCGCCGTCGCCGCCAGCAGCGACCGCAGGAGCCCCGGCAGGCCCTTTCCGCCTTGCGTGTCGAGGTTCAGGCAGAGGTGCGTATGCGTGTCGAAGAAGCCCGGCATCACCGTTTTTTTCGACAGGTCCACGACCGTCGCGTTCTTCGGGATCGCCACCGACGGGCCGACGGCCGTGATCTTTCCGGCCTCGACCAGGATGATCTGGTTTCGGGCGGTCGTTCCCGAGGACGGGTCCACCAGTTGGCCCGCCCGGATCGCCGTCACCTGCGCGGGCAGCGCGGCCGCGACAAACAGAACGAGAGTCGAGAGCCACGTGCGGATCGCCTTCATCGAGCCCTCCGGTGTCTTGCGGTTCGTTTGGCGGCGATCACACCACACCGGCGCCGCGCGAGTCCAGGCGCGTTAGCGCGCCCGCAGGAAGTCACCAGGCGTCTGAATCCACACGCCGCCGGCTCGCCGGCCCAAGAGATGGCCGAAGTCGCGCAGATCGCCGGTCAGCAGATGCGTGGCGCCCGCAGCCATGGCCGCGCGCAGAATCGGCTCGTCCTTCTCGGGCAGCCGGACGCCGCGCGGGAGCGGCACCTGGGGAGCTTCCGCGGCAATGAGGAGGGCCGCAAGCAACCCCTCCAGCCGCAATCGCCGATCCGCCGTGTCCAGGTTGCGCCTTGCCTCCTCCGCGGCGTACCCGGAGGTGAGCAGCTGGGTGTCCGACCGCTTCCACAGCGCCAGAAGACCCGCCCCTTCGCGGTAGGCTGCCGAAAAGAGGACATTGGCGTCGAGGAAGACGCGAAGCATCCGTGGCGATCAGCGTTTCGACGGTTTTCGGGGCCGCGTCTTGCGAGGGTCGAGCCCCAGCTTTCGCACCTCTTCTTCGGCTCTCTTGCGGTCGCCCGCGTCGACCGCGTTGGCGATGAGGAACTCCGCTTTACGCTCCGGCGAGTAGACCTCAACGGGAACGACCGCCGCCGGCCGCAACACCACTCCGTACTCCGCTTCCTCCGCGACGATCATGGTTCCCTCTTCGAACCCGTAGCGCTTGCGCATCTTTGCCGGCAGGACGATCGTTCCGCGCTTCCCGACTCGAATGGGCTCGCTCATAGATGGCAGAGTATCAGATTATCTGATAATCTGCCACGGACGCAGAAGCCCGGACAATCGCGATGACCTCACCAAAGGACACAGCGGAGCTCCTTCTGTCCGTCTGAAAGGTGCTGTACATGTAGTTCTCGAAAGCGCTATCGCGCAGAAGCCGGCCGAGAACCTGACCCGGCGGCGACCGGCTGAAAGGCTAGAAAGCCCGAGTCCTCATGGCTTTGGCGACGGACCGCGTCCGGCCGGGCGCGCGTCGGATCCACTCAGATCCACACTTCCTACTTCTTCGCGGGCGCCTTCCCCGCATCCACCGGCTTGAGGTCGAACTTTCCGTTGCTCTCGCTAAAGAACACGCATTCCGAGGCCTTGTCGCAGCTCGTCGTGTGTCGGTAGTTCCCGCCGGGCTGCATCAGGTAAGAACCGGGCCCCAGCCGGATTTCGGGCTTTCCTTCCGGGCCATGAATAAACGTGCCCGACACGATCACGATCTTCATGTCGTCGGTGTGCGTGTGGAGAGGAGCCGCGAATCCCGCCGGAAACTTCATGAACGCGCCGTACGCGCCCGTCGCATGATTGCCCCACAGATCGGCGACCTTGACTCCCGGAGCACCGGTGGGGTCGAGGTCGGTCCATTTCAGGTCGCTGGCCGGCATGATGACGGCCGCTTTTGTCCCCGCTTTCGGACCGCTCTTCGCCTTCGCCTCTCCGGTTCCCTGCGCCAGAACCACCGTCGCCAGAACGAACGACACCGCAAACGCCAGGACGTGTCTTACTCTCATCGAATCCCTCCTTGTCGTTAAGATTCTCGTGCGGAGGCTATCACCCCCTTCGCATCGCGAAAAGTCTCCGCGAAGTAACCGAG
>JBBDKM010000007.1:0-8853 GCA_040879385.1 Thermoanaerobaculia bacterium
CGTACAGCGGCCGCGCAGGAGGGAGGATGCTAGCCCGTTTCGAACGTCGCGCGCAGACGCTTTGGCGCGGCCTCGAGGTACCCGTCCTTCAGAAGCCCGGCGATGACGCCCCAGTCCAGGCCCCTGTCGAGGTGGATGCCGAGCCAACCCTGCGGCCCGACGTACGGGGGGACGAAGAAGTGGTCGGGGTCCGCTCCGACGAGGCTCTCCTGGGCCCCCGGCGGCGCCTTGCACCAGACGGCGATGCGGCCGTCGCCATGGTGGTTGTTCAGGAACATGGCGAACTGTTTGTTCCGCACCCGGAAGGTCGGGGCGCCCCAGGCGATCTTTTCGTGGGCCTCCGGCAGGGCCAGGCAGATCTTGCGAACGCGCGCGAGAAAATTCACCCGGGAGCGTGGGGCCGGCACGCGCTTCATGGCCGCCGCGCGTCCGCCCGCATCGCGGCCCGCACGGTCCGGGCGGAACGACCGATCGATCCCGGCAGCAGGCTCTTTCCCAAAAGCTTCACGCGATAGCGAGCCAGCGTGAGCCGGCTCCGCGCGCGACACCGACTCAGGAAGGGATCGCCGCGCACCTTGCTCTCGTCAAAGAAGATGCCGAAGACCTTGCCTTCGAGCCTCGCCGCGACGAACCGCCGTCCCCCCTTCTCGAGCTCCCGGCAGATCTCCAGCACCGCCGGATAGACGATCGGGAAATCGTCGAACAGGATCGTCCCCTCGTCCGCGAGGACTCCGCGGCAGAAGGCGAAGTCCGAGAGAACCGCGCCGCGTGTGTGCTCGCCGTCGATCAAGGCGACCTGAGGCGCGGGCGCGATCCGGCCGGGGTCGACCTGAGAAGCATCCGCATCGAAGCAGCGGATCGCCGACATTCGTTCGGGCTCGAGCTTGCGCAGAAGCCCGAGCATGCGCTCCGTCGAGTTGTCTTCGTACCGGACGACGTGGCCCGGAGAGCGGTCGTCGGGCTGCTCGGCCGGCCTCGGGTCGATGGAGTAGATTGCCGTGCAGCGCGGATCCAGGAGATATGGCTGGATCGAGCCGCCGAGGTACGAACCGATCTCGAGGTAGGCGAACTGCGGATGCCGGCGCGCCGTCGCTCGCTGGACGGCCAGGAGCGAACGCCGGTCAGCCTGCGAGGTCTGCGACGGGATGCCGGCGAACAGGTCGACGGACAGCTCGTCGATGCGTTCGATCACCGTGCGCATGCGAGGCGGCGCTGCGGCAGACATCCGCCTACCAGGAAACTCCGGGGCTCTGGCGCAGATAGGCGTCGCTCGTCGCCTGCTTCAGCATGAAGTCCGCGACATCGGCCCTCGAGATCCGGACCGTCCAGAGCCAGCTGCCGACCGCCGGGCCGTGGCGATAGACCCCTCGCTTCGGCCCGTTCGTGAGGGCGCCCGGGCGGACGATGACCCAGTCGAGGGCGCTGCCGCGGATCACGCGCTCCTGGCGAGCCTTGTCGAAGAAGTAGAACGGCAGGATGAAGATCCCGACGAACAGCGTGTAGTACAGGCCCATGCGACCCCAGCTGTCGCCGATGCCCAGAGACGTCTCGCAGACGAATCGCCCGACCGAGTGCTTCTCCATGGCGCGCATCAGGTTGCGCGTCCCCTCCGAGAGAATCCGGTTGGGATAGAACCAGCGCTTGTGCCCGAGGGCGCACAGAACGGCGTCCTGGCCCCGAACGGCCGGCTCGACCGACGCGAAGTCCAGCACGTCTCCGCGAGCGACGGTCAAGCGCTCGTTCCTCTCGTCCAGCCTGGCGGGGTTGCGAACGAAGGCCGTCACGTCGTGGCCCGCCGCGAGAGCCTGTGCCACGAGCTCGCGACCCGTGCCGCCGGTCGCCCCGACGACCAGGAGCTTCATTCCGCTCCGGCTCCTACCGGCCACATGGCTTCAGGTCGACGATCAGGGCGCGCGCATCGTTGGCTCCGATGTTCTCCGTCGCATGCGTCGTCGACTCCCGCCACAACACCTCGCCGGCCTTGCCCGTCACCTCCGAGGCCTTTTCGTCGGCCCGCGTCGTCCGGAGGGTCGCGTCGCTCAGGACGTACACCACTCCGGGCGGATGGGAGTGCGTGCCCTCCTTCTCGCCCGGCTCGAGCCGGTACTCGAGGACACGAATCCGGTCATTCTCGAATCGGACGGTGTCGTACTGGGGCGAGACCGTCACCGGGTCCTGGGTCGTCATTCGCCCCGCCGCGGACGCCGCAAACGCTCCCAGCGCCGCTCCGATGCACAGATAGGAAAGCCGTTTCATCGTCACCTCCCTGTTAGGGTGCGAGTCAATCCACCGCCGGAATCTTGGCCGGGTCTTCCAACAGCAGCTGCGGGTCGATGCGGGCCTTGTGCCAGCGCACGCCGAAGTACAGGTGCGGCCCCGTGGCGCGGCCGGTCTCCCCGACGCGGCCGATCGGGTCGCCCTTCTTGACCTCCTGCCCGGCCTGGACGTCGATCGTGGAGAGGTGAAAGGACATGGTGATCAGGCCGTCGCCGTGATCGAGGAAGACGGCGTTGCCGGGATAGAAGAGATCCTCGGCGATCACCACCGTCCCGTCGGCGACGGCCATGACCGGCGTGTCCTTCGGCAACGCGTAGTCGGCTCCCATGTGAGGCTGGGCCGCCGGCTTTCCGTTGAAGACCCGTTTCCACCCGAAGGTCTTGCCCTCGGGAAGGGGTTTGGCCGGGGCCCCGAGCGGCAGCGTGAAACGTGCCTGTCCTTCCGGACGTCTCCACACCTTCCCGACCCGCGCCTGGTCGCGCGCGTTTCTCTCGAGATCTTCCGTGGAAGGGTTGCCCTGCGGAATGTCCCCGAGGTCGAGCTCCTCCGTCGGGTAGGTGTGTTCCACCACCGTGACACGGGCGCTCTCGCGAGTGTCGGCGCCGCGGCGGACGATCTCGATGACACCCGGCTTCTGCAGGAGATCGATCGGGTAGTAGCAAGTCTCGCCCAGCGGCGCCCAGGAGCGGCCGGCCATGCCGCAGCGTTTCGTTCCCGGCACCGACCAGCGGACGATCGTGCCCGGTGTGGTCGAAATGGTCGGCCGATCGGGCGCTGCGAGAACAGGACGGGAAGCGAGGCAAGCGAGCAGGAGCGCCATCGACAGGTTCCGGCGATGAGAAATGGTCATCTCAAACGTTTCCTTGGCTGGCCGAGTCTCCCCCGCCGAGACCCGTCGAGGGACCCCTTCAGGGAGTTTCGGCGAAGGTGTACTCGAGATCGTAGAAATGCTTTCCGCCCTCGATCCGGATCGTCATCCTGCCCGCGAGCCCCGCCAGCTGATCCGTGCCGGAGTCCGGCACCACGGTGATCGTCAGCTCGGGCGCGCCGCGCGTCATGGTGCCGCTGTGCTGGAGCGCGAAGGAACCGGTGCGGCCCTGCAGCTTTCCGCTGACTCGCTCGATCGCGACGTAGCCGGCCGAGCCCTTCACGCCCGTGCCCGCGGTCAACATCTGGCCCTTGCTCCCCGCTTCGAGATCGCCCTGAAACTGCTTGTCGATCGACATCCGGCCGAGTGCCGGGTCGGTGTTCTCGTCCGCCTGAGGCGCCAGCTTCACCTCGAACGTTCCGCTTGCACGCATGACGCCCCTCTCCCTCCTGGCTGCGCTCGGAGCCGGCGAAGGGGCCTGCGCAAACGCCCGCGCGCCAGAGCCGGGGAATAGCCAGATGGCCGCGAGGACAGCCCCGGCGCGATATCGTCCCTTCATACGGCTACCATTCTATGTGCGGAGTCTTGCGTCAAAACTTCGGCTCCAGCTTCCAGAGAACGACGGTCCTGTCCTCGCCGCTGCTGGCCATCCACCGCCCGTCGGGGCTGAACTGGACAGAGTGGACGTCGTCGGTATGCCCGGAAAGCGTCTGCAGGAGCGCGCCGTCCTGCACCCGCCAGAGCCGGATGGTCCTGCCCCGGCTGCCGGCCCGTTTGGGTCCGAGGATTTGCTTGACGAGGCCGCCGAGAGCCGTCTTGTCCCGGCTGCCGCTCGCCAGAAACTTCCCGTCCGGGCTGAACGCGACCGCATAGACGCACTCCGAATCCCCGGAGAGCGTCCGCACGAGGCTCCCCTCGGGCACCTGCCAGAGCCTTACGGTCTTGTCGTCGCTGCCGCTGGCGAGCAGCCGCCCGTCGGGGCTGAAGGCCACGTCGATGATGGCCTGTTTGTGCCCCGAGATCGTCCGTGCCAGCGCGCCATCGGCGACACGCCAGAGCTTCACGGTCCGGTCGAAGCTCGCGCTGGCGAGCCACCGTGAGTCCGGGCTGAACGCTACGGACCAGACGATCAGGGCGTGACCGCTGAGCGTCCTGGCGGGACTGGCATCTCGCAGTCTCCAGATTCGAACGGTCCTGTCCGCGCCCGAGCTGGCCAGCCACTGTCCGTCGGGACTGAACGCCAGGGACCACACCGTGTCCGAGTGCCCCGAGAGCGTATGGGCGAGAGCGCCGTTGCTGACGCGCCAGAGCCTCACGGACCCGTCATAGCTGCCGCTGGCCACGGAGCTCCCGTCCGGGCTGAAAGCCACGAAGGTGATTCCCTCCGGATGCGTGAGGACCCGCACGAGCGCGCCATCGCTGACACGCCAGAGCCGGACGGTGCGATCCACGCTTCCGCTCGCCAGGAGTTGCCCGTCCGAGCTGAAGGCCACCGACCACACCTGCGCCGTGTGGCCGGCGAGCGTCTGGCCAACGCGGGCTTCCAATCCTGGAAGCTCGGCCGATACCGTCGGCGGCGGCGGCTTCGACCGGCTGCAGCCGGTGAGGCCGATCCCCAGGACAAGAGTCAGGGCGGCCAAAGCTCTCGCGATCCGCGTCATGAAGCGCTTTCACGCAACACGTCGTAGGTGAGGAGCACGATCCCGCTCGGATAGTTCTGCGTCTTCGTCAGAGCGAGGCGGACCGGGCGCGACAGCGACGGGAGCAACGGCAGTCCCCGGCCGAGAAGAATAGGGACGACGCCCGTTTCCACCGCGTCGACCTGCCCGGCCTCGAGGAGACTGCGGAAGAGAACTCCCCCGCCCATCAGCCAGATGTCTTTCCCGGATTCCTGGCGCAAAGCCTCGACCACGGAGGCCGCGTTCTCGGACACGACCGTCACGCTCGGATGCTCGCCGGCTCGCAGCGTGCGCGCGAAGACGAACGTGCGCATGTCCGGCAGACTGGCGGCCGAGCCCGGACGCGTGGCGACCTCGTACGTTTTCCGCCCCACCAGAACGGTGTCGAAGCGGCCCATGAAGGCGGCCCAGTCGATGGTCTCATCCATAGGAATCCAGTCGAACTCACCGTTCGGGCCCGCGATGTACCCGTCCAGGCTCATGGCCACGCTGTAGAGCACTCGGCGCATCGTGACTTCCTTCTCAGCGTTTCGTTACGCCGCGGGTCTAGACGCGGCGGCCGAATATCGCATACCCGACCAGAAGACAGACGATCGCCGTGACCACGCTCGCGGCGATTCCGACAATCAACCAGGCGATCACGAGCTCGGCCGAAACTGGAGCGGAATCCTCCGCGAAGCCCCACACACCCTGCATCGCAGTCGGGACCGCCAGAACCACACGGGAAACCCTACGCCGGTCATGAGGGCGAGAGTCTTCCGCGGCCCACTTTCGAGCTCCAGCGCGTGGGCGTGGCAGACCGGGCAGAGCTCATCGGACGAGCCTTGATCGAACTCGGTTGGCCACTCCGCTGCCGCGGTGAGACTCAGGAGCTCCCGAGCCTCCTCCGCGTCGGCTTCGTCCACGGAGAGGCGAATTCCGCGAAGCGCCGTGGAGTAGGAACAAGCCACTCCGACGAGATACGTGTCCGCAAGGCTGTGCGCGATACCGGCGGCGTCGAGGGTCGCACTGGCGACCTCCGCGTCGGCCAGGTCGCGAAATCGCCCGACGATCGGCAACGTCAGCGACCGCCCGCGCTATTCGAATCTGGCATATGCGGGTCTGCCTCGGGCTCCAGACTTTCTGTCCCGACTAGGAAGCGGCGCCCGTCGATACACCGCCAGACGAGAACGTGCAGCCCCGATCCGACGTCCGAGCCCGGCGACTTCGCTCGCGCTCTTCCTCGATGGCGTTCTCATGCATTCTCCTTCAATACAGGATCGACGGCAGGTACGCACCCGCGGGCTCGTTGTAGAGACCGACGGTCATGAGCGTCATCGGCTGGACCACTTGAAGGTCGTGCTCCAGGCACCATTGGAACAGCGCTCCATCGCCGACCACCTTTCTGAGCCCTAGTCTAGGACTCCAAAAAGTGTCTAGGCCAAATGGGGGGCAGACCACCTGGACCGCAATCCATTCCTTCATCAGTCTGCCATCTTTGCGAGGCGGAAGAGGGAATCTGCTGGAAGTGTGCTCTCAAGGCTCTTCATTCCAGGGATCCCGCAACGCAATCGCTGCTGCAAGCGTCGCCTCCTTCTGGTCCTTCCCCCAAGGCGGGCCGGCCGATTTTCCGAGCAACGCGATCTGCGTGAGAATCTTGCTCGTCCGAGGCCCGAACGCCGTTCTAGCCTGCGTGGCCAGCTGCTTTACGGGGACCGCCACGAGCGTTACTCCGCATGCTCGGGCGGCGGCCCCCAGGACGTCCTGGAACAGCGCACCCTCGGCCTTGTGCATGCGGAAGTGCACGCTGAGGATCTCATCCACGCTCCAATTGGGCATCGGGTCGCCAACCAGCACCGCACAGGCTGCGATCTCATGCTTCGCCGCCCGCGTGCGTTGCACCACTGCTCGCATCTCTCGGGCTGCGATCTGCCGGGCAGCTGCTACGCCGCGCTTTACGACACCTCGCGCGGTCTCCGGTCTCAGATGCTCGGCGGCGTGATAGGGCTGTTTGGCCCATTCCTCATCGCCTTCCTTGACGAGCTCAATTCGCCGCCGATCGATAACGTGCAAATCGCCCCCGGCGGTGCCGAGAACAACAAGCGCCGCCCACCCCGAGTGAGATTTCAGGCCCAGAACGGCTTTCACAGCGTAGAGCTCGCCGCGAAGTTCGGATTGGGTGATAGGGCTCTTGTCACAGAATGCTGCCTATCTGAGACGCGTCGGCGTCACGAGTCCGTTGGACGCGAATGGTAGGCGGCCTGCTCACCGCTTGCCCGGAGCCGGTCGGTGCTTTTGGACAAACCGATACACGACCAGAGGCCCGATCAACAGACCTGCCACGTCGATACCTGCGGCGATCAGTGTCTGAATCAGCAGACCTTCGCCATGCAGCGGCATCAGCTCCTCCGCCCCGAAGGCGAAGGCGATGAGCGAGATGGGATGAGAAGGCCGGTCTGCCCGGCGCAGTCGGAAAATCCGCTGCAAGGACATAGCGGGCTCGAGGCCCAGAAGGGAGACCGGCCATGAAGAAGCGTAGCACCGGGACGAGCGGGACGGAGGGGACGGCGACGAGGAGTGATCGGACGAAGAGATCGACGTCGGGCAGGGTGGTGGAGGTTTCGGCGGTCGGTCGGACGTGGACCGTCGGAATGGACCTGGGAGACCGGACGAGCCACTTGTGCGTTCTGGACGAAGCGGGAATCGTCGTCGAGCGGGGCAAGGTCCAGACGACGCGGGAGAGCTTCCGGAAGCGGTTCGAGGGCCAGACCCGGATGCGGATCGCGATCGAGGTCGGGACGCATTCCCCGTGGGTTAGCCGGCTTCTGAAAGAGCTCGGGCACGAGGTGTTGGTCGCGAACCCCCGGAAGACCCGGCTGATCTACCAGAACCGGGGAAAGCAGGACCGGGTGGATGCCGAAGCGCTGGCCCGGATCGCCCGGCTGGACTCGAAGCTTCTCTACCCTGTGGAGCACCGCCCGGAGAGCGTCGCGCAGGACCTGGCCGTCCTCCGGGCACGCGATGCGCTGGTGAGGACGCGGACGCTCCTCGTCAATCACGTCCGCGGAGCGGTCAAGGCAACGGGACACCGGGTGAAGAAATGCTCGGCACGGACGTTTGCGGACCAGGCAGTGGACCAGATCCCGCCGGAAGTACGCGAGGCGTTGTCGAGTGTCCTGACGACGATCGAGGTCGTGTCGAAACAGATCCTGGTGCTGGACAAACGGATCGGAGAGCTGGGAAAGAAGAAGTACCCCGAGACGGCACTGCTCCGACAGGTGGGAGGGGTGGGCCCGATCGTCGCGCTGGCCTACGTCCTGACGCTGGAGCATCCGGGCCGTTTCCAGAAGAGCCGGGCAGTCGGGCCCTATCTCGGGCTCGTACCGGCGAGAAGCCAGAGCGGGAACTCCGACCCGCAACTGCGCATCACGAAAGAGGGAGACGCCTTCCTGCGCCGGCTTCTGGTCCAGTCGGCGCAGTACATCCTCGGGCCATTCGGAGAAGACTGCGACCTCCGACGTTTCGGCCAGGCGCTGTCGGCCCGCGGGCAACGCAACGCGAAGAAACGAGCCGTCATCGCCGTCGCACGAAAGCTGGCGGTGCTGCTGCATCGGCTCTGGCGCACCGCAGAGGTCTACGAACCGCTCCGCAAGACCGAAACACCGCAAGATGCCACCGCCGCGGCCTGACAAACCAGCGAAGAAGAAAGCAAGCAGCGAGAGGTTCAGATCAACGGTGGCCATCCCGACTCGAGTCAACGCCCCGTCAGGGCGACTGCGCAGCGGACTCCGGTCCCCACGGACTTCGGCCCGGGGCGGAAAACCGGTAGCGAGATTGCAGCACCCTTTCGGATCGGACCCCCTCATGCACCGGACCGATATGACACGACCCACACGAGTGCGAATGGAAGCGCGGCGACCAACTCGAGCCCAGGGATTCCCAGCCGAGATCAACACCCTCTCTTGACAACAACCGGCCTTCTCATGGAAGTCCGCTGCACGCGCGTGTTAGACGGCCCTTCGCGAGCGCTTCCTTCCTGGCTGCCTCGCG
>JBBDKM010000008.1:0-7307 GCA_040879385.1 Thermoanaerobaculia bacterium
GGGTCATCAGGAACACCAGCTCGAGGTCCGCCTTCGTCGCCGAAAGCAGCGCGAGGCGGTCCTCCTTTGGCTTGGCCAGGGTGCGCTCGTGGGGGCGGATGTCGCCGCTCTCGTACTCGGTCAGCCGGACGAGGCCCACCAGGGCGTCGCGGACGAAGGTCCGCCCGTCCTCGGTGAAGGTCTGGCGGTAGGTCCAGAGCGCCGGCCGACGCTCCTTCTCGAGCGTTCCGTTGCCGAGCCACTCCCGCAGCGTCGCCGCCGCCGCGGCATACGGATCGCCGCCGTCTTTTCGGGGGTGCGTGACGCGCACGATGTTCTCCGGCGCCTCCCCATAGAGGGCGTCCTGGCGCGCGGGCGAGATCTGGTCGTAGGGCGGCGCGAAGACCGCCGAGAGCCCGCGCTCCCGGATCACGCGCTGCGAGAAGCGGATCGAGCGGAACGGCCGCAGCTCCATGGCGGGGGATTATGGGGTCAGGTCTGGCATTTCGCCATCGACCCGGAGCCAGAATTGCGGATGGCGAAATTCCAGACCTGACCCCATACTAAATCCGTGATCTCGCTGTCCCGGGCCATCGACGGCTTCGAGAGCTTCCTGGCCGACGAGAGGCGGTTCTCGCCTCGGACGGTCCTGGCGTATCGGACCGACCTCCACCGCTTCGCCGGCTTCTGGGAGAAGGAGTTCGGCGAGACCCCCGCGGGCAGGACGCCGCTCTCGAAGATCGACACGCTCGCCGTGCGCTCCTACCTGGCGCACCTGCACCGCGGCCGGCTCGCGAACCGGTCGCTCGCGCGGCACCTCTCGACGCTGCGCTCCTTCTTCCGCTGGGCCTGCCGCGAGGGCCACCTCGAGAAGAGCCCGGCCCGGGGCCTGCCCTCGCCGCGCCTGCCGAAGACGCTGCCCCGCGCCATGTCGCTGCTGGACACCGAGCGTCTCCTGGCGGCCGACGAGGAGGGCCTCGTTCCCGAGCGCGAGCGGGCGCTCTTCGAGCTCCTCTACGCGACGGGCCTGCGTGTCTCGGAGGCGGCGGGGCTGGATCTCGAGGACGTCGACTTTTCCGCGCGCCTCGTGCGCGTCACGGGCAAGGGCCGCCGCGAGCGCATCGTGCCCTTCGGCGAGCCGGCAGAGGACGCGCTCCATGGGTATCTGCCCTCCCGCGCGGCCTTGCGGCATCGGGCCGGCGAGAAAGACCGCGAGGGGGGCGAGCCTCTCTTCGTCAACGCGCGCGGCGGGAGGCTCACGCCCCGTTCGATGGCGCGGTTGCTCAAGCGTCGCCTGCGCGCCGCGGGCCTGCCCGCGGAGATCTCGCCCCACGCCCTGCGGCACACCTTCGCCACTCACCTGCTGCAGGCCGGGGCGGACCTGCGGGCGATCCAGGAGCTGCTCGGCCACGCGTCGCTCTCGACCACCCAGAAGTACACGCACCTCGACGCCGCGCGGCTGCGGGAGGTGTACCGGAATGCGCATCCGAAAGCGTAGACAGATGGCTCGCGGCTCGTGGTTCGTGGTCTGTGGTTGGCTGGCCGCCTGCGCCTCCGCTCAGCAGGCGCCGCCGGCGGTGCCTCCCGTGCTCGCCGAAGTCGACCGCATCATCCGCGAGAAGTTCTACGACGCGAAGCTGAAGGGCGTGGACTGGGGCGCCGCTGTTGCGAAGGCCGCCGCGAACCTCGCCCGCGACCCCTCGCCGGCGGGGCAGAACGCGACCTACGACCGGCTGCTGGCGGCGCTCGAGGACTCGCACACGTTTCGCGTGCCGCCGGGGAGGCTCCCCGAGCGCAACTGGGCGACCGCGGGCCTCCGGATCGGGCGGGACGGGGACGGCTACGCGGTCAAGGGCGTGATTCCCGGCGGCTCCGCCGAGCGCGCAGGCCTCCGGATCGGCGACCGCGTGCTCTCGGTCGACGGGAAGGCGTACGGGCGAGACCGCGTCAGCTTCCGCGACCTCTTCTTCGCCTTCGAGGGGTTTCCGGGGACCTCCGTCGAGGTGACCTGGCAGCGCCCGGGGGGCAAGCCGCGAACCGAAAAGCTCGTCCGGCTGCCCGAGGAGCCCGGCGAAGCGCTCGTCTGGAAGAGCGCGCGCCTGATTCGCCGCGGCGGGAAGAGCTATGGCTACGCCCATCTCTGGGGCATGAGCGCCGAGACGGCGCTGGCGGTCGTGGACATGCTCTCCGACCGCGCCGAGGTCGCGCGCGCGCGCCCGGCGCTGGCGGGTTGGGAGGAGATCGAGGGGCTCCTCCTCGACGTGCGAGGCAACAGCGGCGGGTACGAGCCCAACATCCTGCCGACCTTTCTGCGCGGGCGCTGGAGCGCGGCGGACTACTCCCTGATCTCCCGCGAAGGAAAGCGGCTCTACCCGCCCGAGTACGAGCCGCTGCCGGTCGCGCTGCTGACCAACTCCGGCACCGCGTCGGCCGGCGAGGCGCTGGCGCTCAAGTTCCAAGCGCACGAGATCGGTCCGGTCGTCGGCGAAGCGACCGCCGGAATGATGAGCGGCGGCGCGACGGCGCAACGCCTCTCCGACGGGTCCATGCTCTGGTACACCGCGCGTGCGATCCAGGGTCTCGACGGGAAGAGCTACGAAGGCGAAGGTGTGGAGCCGGACGTGCCGGTCCCCGACCGAACGGCGGCCGGCGAGGAACAGGAGGACGCGATCCTCGAAGCGGCGGTGAAGGCTCTTTCGAGCCGCTGACTCTGCGGTATCCTCCTCCCCGATGGAGAAATGGCACTCCACGACGGTCCTGTGCGTGCGTCACGGGGGAAAGCTCGCCATGGCCTCGGACGGCCAGGTCACCCTCGGCACCACCGTCATGAAGCAGACCGCCGCGAAGATCCGGCGCCTGAAGGGCGGGGAAGTCCTCGCGGGCTTCGCCGGCTCCTCGGCCGACGCCTTCGCGCTCTTCTCCCGCTTCGAGATGAAGCTCGAGGAGCACCGCGGCAACCTCGAGCGCTCCGCGATCGAGCTCGCCAAGGACTGGCGCACCGACAAGATGCTGCGCCAGCTCGAGGCGCTCTTGATCGTCGCCGACAAGACGAGCGCGCTCCTGATCTCGGGAACCGGCGACCTCATCTCGCCCGATGAGGGCGTCCTCGCGATCGGCTCCGGAGGCCCCTACGCCCTCGCCGCGGCGCGCGCGTTGCTCAAGCACCGGCCGGACATGTCGGCGCGGGACATCGCCACGGAGGCGCTCCTGCTCGCCTCCCAGATCGACATTTACACCAACGACCACATCACGATCGAAGAGGTCTGAGGTGGTCTTCATGATGCCCGGGGAGACCGAGGCGGAGGCGCCGCCCGCGACCGCTCGCACCCCGCGGGAGATCGTCGCCGAGCTCGACAAGTACGTCATCGGGCAGACCCGCGCCAAGAAGGCCGTGGCCATCGCCCTCCGGAACCGCTGGCGGCGCCAGCGGCTCTCGGCCGAGATGTCCCGCGAGATCCTCCCGAAGAACATCCTCATGATCGGCCCGACCGGCGTCGGCAAGACCGAGATCGCGCGGCGCCTGGCGCGCCTGGCCGACGCGCCGTTCCTGAAGGTCGAGGCCTCCAAGTTCACCGAGGTCGGCTACGTGGGACGCGACGTGGAATCGATCGTGCGGGACTTGACCGAGGTGGCCGTCCACATGGTCCGCGAGGAGAAGACGCTCGAGATCCGGGACCGCGCCGAGGGCCGCACCGAGCAGCGCCTGCTCGACCTGCTGCTGCCGGCGCTGCCCGACACGGAGGCGGAGGAGACGCGGGCGAAGCTCCGGATGCTGCTGCGCGAAGGCAAGCTCGAGGACCGCCTGATCGAGATCGAGGTCGCCGACAAGACGTTTCCCTCCTTCGAGATCGTGACGAACCAGGGTGTGGAGGAGATGGACATCAACGTCAAGGAGATGCTCCCGGGCCTCTTTGGCGGAAAGAAGAAGCGCCGCAAGACGACCGTCGGCGAGGCGCGCCAGATCCTCCAGGCCGAGGAGGAGGGGCGCCTGATCGACCCCGGGCAGGTGGCGCGGGAGGCGGTCGAGCGGGCGCAGTCCTCGGGCATCGTGTTCCTGGACGAGATCGACAAGGTCGCCGGGCGCGAGTCGGGCGGCCGGGGCCCGGACGTCTCGCGCGAGGGCGTCCAGCGGGACCTCCTGCCGATCGTCGAAGGAACCTCCGTCAACACCAAGTACGGATTCGTCAAGACCGACCACGTGCTGTTCATCGCGGCCGGAGCCTTCCACGTCTCGAAGCCCTCGGACCTGATCCCGGAGCTGCAGGGCCGCTTTCCGATCCGCGTGGAGCTCGACTCTCTGACCGAAGCCGACTTCGTGCGGATCCTGACGGAGCCGGAGAACGCGCTGCTCAAGCAGTACAACGCGCTGCTGGGAGCCGAGGGCGTCGACCTCACGTTCTCCGAAGAGGCCATCGGCGAGATCGCGCGGGACGCCGAGCGCGTCAATCACGCGCTCGAGAACATCGGAGCGCGGCGCCTCCACACGATCCTCGAGCGCCTGCTCGAAGATATCTCCTTTGAAGGGCCGGAAAACGCGGGCAAGTCGATCCGGATCGAGCTGACCGACGTGCAGGGCGCCCTGGCGGAACTCGTGAAGGACGAGGACCTTTCGCGATACGTGCTGTGAGGAAGCCGACAGTCGACGGTCGACAGTCGACAGTTCGCATCCTCGCCGTCGCGGCCCTCCTCGGGGCGCTCGCGTGCGGCAAGAAGGGGGATCCGCAGCCGCCGCTGCCGCGAGGACCCAACGCGGTGTCGGATCTTTCGGTGGAGCAGGAGGGCGACGACGCCGTCCTGTCGTTCAGCTTCCCCGACCGGCTGCTGACGGGCGGACCCCTGACCGACCTCGAGTCGATCGAGGTGTACCAAGTGCTCAGGCCCTCGCCTGCCCTGACCGCGCCGCGTCCGGCCGGGCGGGCCGCGGGCGCGTTGACCGGCGCGACGGGAGAGCTGCGCGGGCTCGGAGCTTCGGCGCGGCGCGAGGCGACCAACGTGCGCCTGGCGGAGGAAGCCTTCTACCGGGACTCGCAGCGGATCGCCGCGCTTTCCCTCCCGGCGATCGCCGAGTCGACCCGCGGCGCGACGGTCGTCTATCGCGACCCGCTTTCTCCGCTCCTGGCGCAGGAGAAAACGGCCGACCCGCTGGCCTACGCGGTCGTCTCCGTGCGCCGCAACGGCGAGCGGAGCCCCCTCTCCAACATCGTCACCGTCACGCCCGAGCCCGCGCCCGAGGCGCCCGTGCTCCTGCCGCCGACTCTGGAGGAAGGCCGCGTCTGCCTCGAGTGGCTCCCCCCGGAGAAGGACGTCCTCGGCCGGCCCGTAGCGATCGGCGGGTACCAGGTCTACCGGCGGCCGCTGTCGCAGGAGGAATACGAGGCCCCCCTGACCAGCCGTCCGGTCGCGGGAACGGCCTTCGTCGACGCCGGCGTGCCCTACGGCGTGCCGCTCGTCTACACCGTGCGGGCCACGCTCGAGAAGAATCCGAAGGTCGAGGGCCTCCCGGCCGGCGAGCTTCCCGTCCTCCTGCGCGACGTGTTTCCGCCTCCGGCTCCGTCGCGCGTCGATGCGCTCTCGGAGGGAAACCTCGTCCGGCTCCTCTGGGATCCGGTGGATGCGCCGGACCTGGCCGGGTACCACGTCGATCGGGCGCAAGGAGCCGCCGCGCCCGTCCGTCTGACGAAGGCCGCGTTGACCGAGCCCTTCTTCACGGACCAGACGGTCCTGCAGAGCCGGCGCTACCGCTACACCGTGCGCTCCATCGATCGGGCCGGCAACGAGAGCCCGCCGTCGCCGGAAGCCGTGGCGGAACCGTTCTGACCGAATAGCCTAAACTCCCCCTCCCATGTCGCTGCCCTCCCGTTTCGTGAAGATGGCCGGCGGCGGCAACGAC
The DNA here is from genome assembly GCA_040879385.1 of Thermoanaerobaculia bacterium. Lineage (GTDB taxonomy): Bacteria > Acidobacteriota > Thermoanaerobaculia > UBA5066 > Gp7-AA6 > DAHUXD01. The sequence goes on from JBBDKM010000008.1 coordinate 5,870, forward strand.
TTCCTCGTTTTCGAGGCGGACGGCCGCGCGCTGACGGAGGAGGATCGAGCGCGCCTTGCGCTCGTCTGCCGGCGCGGCCTCTCGGTCGGCGCCGACGGGGCGCTCTTCCTGTCGCCCGGGGAGGGCGGCGGGCGGGTGCGGGTCGACTACTTCAACGCGGACGGCGGCCCGGCGACCTTCTGCGCCAACGGCACGCGCTGCGCCGCCCGGTACGCCGCGCGGCACGGGCTCGTCCCCGGCAAGGCCGTGGTGCTCGAGACCGGGTGGGGCCCGATCGAAGCCTGTGTCGACGGCGAGGCGGTCACCCTTTCGCTTCCCGAGGTCGCGGCGCCGCAGGACCCGATTCGGATCTCGGGGAGGGGTCTGCCGCCCACGGCGATTCCGATGACGGTCGGGGTGCCGCACCTGGTCGTCTTCGTGCGCGGCGACCTCGGCAAGTTCGCGATCGACCGGTACGGACCGCCGCTGCGCCACCATCCGGCGATGGCGGAGGGGGCCAACGCCAACTTCGTTCGCGCCTCGGGCGGCAATCGCATCGAGGTCCGCACCTACGAGCGCGGTGTGGAAGGGGAGACCCTCTCCTGCGGATCGGGAGTCGTCGCCGCGGCAATCGCCGCCGGCCGCCAGGGCCTCGCGGCCTCGCCCGTGGTCTGCGGCACCCGGAGCGGCATCGACCTGACAGTCGAATTTCGCGACGACGGGGGCTCGATCTCGGGCGTGCGGCTGACAGGCGACGCGCGGGAGGTCTACGCCGGCGAGTTGCTCGAGGAGGCGTGGACACCGTGAGGAGCCGCGCCTGAGACCGGCGGCGCTTCTGAAGCGGATCTCGGAGGGCGCGGTCCAGAATGTTTCGTTTCGCGACTTCCGCATGCTTCTCGAGGCAATGGATTTCGTTCTGGCTCGCACCTCCGGGAGCCACCATGTCTTCGTTCACCCGAGACTCGCCGAGCTCATCAACCTTCAAGACGTCGGCGGCGAGGCGAAGCCCTACCAGGTCCGCCAGTTCCTCCGTCTGGTCGAACGCTATAATTTGAGGCTGGAGCGCGACGCGTGAGCGACTACCACATCAACATCTTCTACAGCGAGGACGACAAGGGGTACATTGCCGACATCCCAGATCTGGAATCGTGCTCCGCCTTCGGAGCGACGGCGCAGGATGCTCTCGCCGAGGTCGAGCGCGCGAAGGCGGCTTGGATTCAGGCGGCGCACGAAGCCGGCAAGGCCGTCCCGGTGCCGAGGTACAGGCCGGCGATCTATCAGGTCGGGAACTGAGGCCGGTTGGTTCCTCTTCCGCACGTTCTGACACCGTGACCCGCACGATCCCCTTCGGCTCCCCGGACGCGCCCCCCTTTCCCTCCAAGATCGTCGCCGTCGGGAAGAACTACCGCGAGCACGCGGCCGAGTTCGGAAGCACGGCGCCCGAGGACGAGCCGATGCT
>JBBDKM010000008.1:7407-8513 GCA_040879385.1 Thermoanaerobaculia bacterium
CCGCTCTTGGCGGGCGACGTCGTCGAGGTCGAGATCGAACGGGTGGGCGTCCTGCGAAATGCCGTGAGCGATGCACGACATCGTCGGTCTTAGCGTTCGCCGAGCCCTCGCCGTCCTCTCTTTTCTGGTTTTCGGTGCGTCGCTGGCGGCAACGCTGCGGCTGGCTGAGCTGACGAAGAACAGCCAGAGGCTGATCCGCGCGTTGGAAGGGGAGTCGATCGCGCAGCGCGACCGTACCGGCTTCTGGTTCGATCCTCGGTACGCCGACTTTCTCGCCGAGGTGAAGAGACTCACGCCCGAGATGGCGACGGTCGCCATCGTCGTGCCGCGCCGCCCGGATCTCTACGTCTACCAGGCCTACTACCAGCTCGCGCCGCGGCGCGTCGTCGAGGAGCGATGGAAAGCGGAGGCGTCCTACATCGCGACCTACCCGTCCTCTGCGTCGGAACGACCTGGTTCGATCGCGATCGCTGGAGGCATCCTTTGGAAGCGATGAGCCTGCTCGCGGCCTTCGGCGTCGTGCTTGCGGGTCTTGGCGCTGCGACCGGCGTGGGCTGGTTCCTGACGCGCGCCTGGTCGGTTGCGCTCACAAGACGAGAGCAGTTCGCTTGGGCCCTGGCCGTGGGCCTCCTGATCCAGGCGGCGTGTCTTCTCGTGCTGATTGTGGTCGGCTTCCGCCCGAGCGCGTTCCGTCTCCTGCTGTCCGAGGCGGTGGTGGCGGGGCTCGCTGCCCGGGGGCTTCGCGGAAAACCGAGCGCCGGCGGCGCGCGAGTACGGTCGGATCGAAGGGCGACCGCCGTCGTTGTCATTCTGGCGTTCGTGACAGGGATGGCTTGACTCGTCTTTGTTGTCGGCGCGATCTCCGATTCTATGTGGTCGACGGACTACCTCGCGTTCTGGGGCTACAAGGGCAAGGTGGTCTTCCTGACCGGCGAAGTCCCGCGACGGCTGTTCCAGGATCCGGCTCTCTACTTCGCCCACCGCGAATACCCTCTTCTCGTGCCGTTGTCCCTGGCGGCGCTGGCGTCGTGGCTGGGCGAATGGAACGACCAGGCGCTGGCCGTTTTCTTTCCCGTCTGCGCGCTCGCGACGCTTCTCGCGATTTC
>JBBDKM010000009.1:0-24895 GCA_040879385.1 Thermoanaerobaculia bacterium
AGGAGCCCGCGGAGGCAGTCGATCCGCCGATACTTCGGCCCCTCGAAGTCCTCGAGCTTCAGGTCGGTCTTTCGGTAGGCCTCGTAGAGCTGGCGCGCGCCTTCGCGGACGTTCCAGCGCGGCCGAAACGCCGGGACGCGCTCGGCGATCTTGCCGAAATTGACGCGGTAGGAGCGCGTGTCCGGCCCCGCGTCCGGCGCGAACTCGATCCGGCAGCCGGGAACGGTCTCGCCCACGATCTCCGCGATCTGCCGGATCTGGTAGTTCTCGTCCGTCCGGCCGACGTTGAAGACCTCGTTGTGCACCGCCTCTCGGGGCGCTTCCAGCACCGCGAGGAACGCCCGGGAGATGTCCTCGATGTGGACCAGCGGGCGCCAGGGCGTTCCGTCGCTCTTCAGGTGGATGCGGCCCGTGGTGACGGCCCAGGCGGTGAGGTTGTTGAGGACGATGTCGAAGCGATGCCGCGGCGAGAGGCCATAGGCCGTGGTGGGGCGCAGAAAGGTCGGGCTGAACCGGTCGTCCGCGAGGACTGCGATGTCTTGCTCGGCACGGACCTTCGAGACGCCGTACGGCGTGACGGGATTCAGATCGGAGCGCTCGTCGACCATGGCGTCCCCGGCAGCGCCGTAATTGCTGCACGAGGAGGAAAAGAGGAATCGAGCGACACCCGCTTCTTTCGCCACCCGCGCCAGGTGTGTCGAGCCCCGGTGGTTGATCGCGTAGGTCGTTTCGGGATTGAGGTCGCCCAGCGGGTCGTTCGAGAGCGCGGCCAGATGGATGACCGCGTCGAACCCTTCGAGATCGGCCCGGACGACGTCTCGGAGGTCGCGCCGGATCGAGGCGATCTCGGGGAGCGGGCCGAGGAACGTGCAGCCCTCGTAGAAGTCGGTGTCGAGGCCGATGACGTCATGGCCCGCCGCGGAGAGCAGGGGAGCCATCACCGTCCCGATGTAGCCTCGGTTCCCGGTCAGAAGGACGCGCATGTCGAGAGCGGAGATGGTGACAGGAATGCGGCGGCATCGTCAAGGCTCCGCCGGGCCCCGTGGCCGCGTGTTGAATTTGGGTCCGCCGCGCGGACGTCGTCTCGGCCGATCGCCCGCGGTGCTAGCATCGAACATCGGCGTATCGGGCTTTCGAGGCTCGCAGTGACCCGGCCAGGCGCGAAGCGCGATGAATCTCACGAAGACGAACGAGACAGCTCTCCCCGGGCGGCGTGCGGCGGAACGCTGGCTCCTCGGTGTTCTTTTCGCTCTGATGCTGGGAGCCATTGCCTTCGGCGCGTGGGCGGGATTCCCCGTCAACGATGACGCCTATCTCGTGCTGTTCCTGCGCGAGACAGGCGCCGGGTCCCTCGCGGAGGCACACCCGAACCGTCCGGTCTACGGCATACTCTTGGAGGGAGTCGCAGGGCTCGTCGGACTCCACCGCGCCCCGTACGTCGGAATCGGGATCGCCTTCTGGGCCCTTCTCGCCTGGCAAACGAACCGGCTCTCTCGCCGGTTGTTTCCGCAGCAGACCACGTTCGGCGCGCTCGCGGCGCTCCTGATACTGGCGCCGATTCTCGTCTCCACCCAGTACACGACCGTCACGACGCTCATCCCCGCGAATCTGCCGGTGTCCCTGTCTCTGGCGGCTTTGCTGATTTGTCTGCGGGAGGGCTCGGAGCGCCGGCCGGGGGCGCTCGCCGCCGCGATGTGCTTCGTCGCGGCTGCCGGAACGATCAGCGAATACGGCATTGCGACGTGTATGGCTGCGGCCGCGCTTCTCTGGATGCTGCGGCGTCGGCGGGCGGCGGTGTTCCTCTCGCTGGGCGCCGCCGCGGGCTATCTGGTATTTCGTGCCGTTGGAGACCTGAGCGTCCGTCCGAAGCAGGTGCCCTCGGAGCAGCTCGGAAAGTTTTTCAGCAATCCGCTGACAGGCGTTTTTCGGCTCGTTGAGGGCGTCTGGAGCTGTCTTCTCGGGGCCTACGGAACGGCCGCCGGCGCGATTCGTATCGACGTGGAATCGCGTTCCACGATCCTGGCGGCGCTCGTCGGATTGGCTGCGGCAATCCTGATAGGGAGGCTCTGTCGACTGCGTCGAACGACGGAGGCCGAGGATGGGGCCGGGACGGTTTTCCTGGGGTTGGCCCTGGCGGTGGCGGCCGGGCTTCTGCCCGTGGTCCTTGCCAACCGATCGCCGGTGAGCACGGATCCATACGAATCGAGGTACCTGCTTCCCGTGCTTCCGTTCGCGGTGATCGCTACTGCCTACGGCCTGCACCGCGTTGCCGTTCCCAGGTTCCGTCCGTGGGCGGCCGCAATCCTGGCATTCTTGGCCGGGTACGGCGCCGTCACGGGCGCCTTCGGAGCGAGAAACGAGCAGCGGCGGATGGAAGAGCTCGGCCGGGCCCTCCAGCCGCTCGTGCGGGCGTCCAGTGGAATCACGGTCGCCGTCTGCCCGGACCGAGAAAGGCTGGACGGCGCGGACATGACACCGAAGGTCACCTGGAGATGGACTGATGCCGAGGCCCGCCGAGCCTGGGTCATGCCGCTGAACGAAGCCCGGCCTCTCTTTGGCACGCGAGCGAGCTGTCGCGACACGGACCGAATCGACTTGCCCCGGTACCTTCTGTCCACCCGGCGCGAGGGACCGGTCTCGCATCTCGTTTGGGTTCCGATGGACGCCGGCTTTCGCAGCGGCATCGAACCCTATTGCTGTGACGGAGCCCGCTGAGAGGCGGCAGAATCCGGACGGCGGCTACATCCATAGGCTAAGGATCTCGAGCTCGAGTTTCGGAGAGTCCCCACGGTGATGAGCAAGCTGGTTCGCCATTCCGGTCCGAGCGCGGAAGTCCCGAAGACTCCGGGCTTTCCTCTCTCGGCGACGGCCGTGCTGGCAACCCTCCTGGGCGCGATCGTCGTCGTTCTCACCTTTCGGGCCGTCTTGCCGCCTCGGTTCGGAGGGAACGACAGCTCCGACTACAGCGGCTTCTACCGCCCGGTCGCGGAGCGCATCGTCGCGGGGAGCGGTATTGTGCTCGCCAACGGAGCGCCGGCGACTCGGTATCCTCCGGGCTACCCCCTGTTGCTGGCCGGCACTCTCACGGTGGCGAACTGGCTGGGAGTCCCCGTCGAGGGCGCCGAAGCGGGCTTTGCGTGTTTGGCGATGGGCGTGGCGGCCGTTTTCTTGTTCGCGCTGTCGGCGTCCGTCTGGCCGACACCGTTGGCCGCCGTCGCCCCGATTGCCTTCCTGACGTATCCCCTTCTCCTCTGGGCGGTGAAGCAGCCGACGAGCGAAACGGCCATGCTGCCGTTTCTCTATGGAGCCGTATGGCTGGCCTGGTGTCTCCTCCGAGGCACCCGGCGTGTCGTTTGGGTTTCACTGGCTTGCGGAGTTCTTTGCGGCGCCGCGATGCTCATTCGCCCGATCTGCCTCGGGCTGGGAGTCCTTCTCGCGATGGTCGTATGGGCCCTGGCGCGGAATCGGTCCCTGCGGCTCCGGACCTTCATGGCCGGCTGCATCCTGGCGGGCAACCTCCTCGTCGTTCTCCCGTGGGAGGTCTGGGTCTATCGACAGACCGGGCGCGTGATACCGCTCAGCTCGGCCGGAGTCCGGGCCGTCCGAGACGGACTATCGTTTGCGGGAGATGCCAAGACCTACCGCCAGCGGATCGCGACATCGTCCGGCCTGAAGGCGCTGATGGTGGACATCGAGCGCGCGTATCCGACACTGAAATCGACGAAGGCGGTGGCGGCGTTTCTGTGGGGGGAGTTCCGTGAAAAGCCGGCGGCCGTGATGCAGCTGCTGATCTGGAAGGCCCTTCGAAGCTGGTACGCTACCGATACGCGCCGTTACGAGATCCCGATTCTTTTCGTCCAACTGTTCTACGCGGCCCTCCTGATACCCGCAAATCGGAAGGCCTGGCGGAGCGGCGGCGACCGAAAAAAGATGGTGCAGCTTCTGCTCGGGGTCCTGGCTTACTTCTGGGTGATGACCTTCCTCGCGCTGTCCATCGTCCGGTACATGGCTCCGGCCATCGCGTTGACTTTCGCGGCGCTCCCCGCTGTCTTCGCGGCCCGAAGGCGAGAGACACTCGCCTCCGGCGCTCTGGCGGCTCGCGGCCGGTAGGCCGGCGACGAAACCATCCCGCGTCACCTCGTCGTCCGCCTCACGGAAAGCGGAGCGTGGCGGCCTTGAGGGTGTTCTGGAGGAGCATTGCGACCGTGAGTGGTCCCACGCCCCCCGGCACGGGCGTGATCCACCCGGCCAGGGCCGCCACGTCATCGAAGTCCACGTCGCCGACCAGGATCCGTCCCTTCTCCTCGAGAGCCTTTCGGACGCGAGCCGAGCGTCTCAGGTTCTCTGGCGTCTCCGCGAGCGACGCGAGCCGGTTGATGCCCACGTCGATGACCGCGGCGCCCTCGCGCACGAACTCCCGCGTGACGTACCCGGGTTTGCCGATCGCCGCGACGAGCACGTCCGCTTCGCGGCAGATCGCGGCCGGGTCTCTCGTCTTCGAATGGCAGATCGTGACCGTCGCGTCGCGCGCCGTCAGAAGCGCCGCGATCGGCTTGCCAACGATATCGCTCCTCCCGAGCACGACGGCCCGGCGTCCGGCAAGGGGGATCTCGTATGCGTCCAGGAGCGCCATGATTCCCGCCGGAGTGCAGGGAACGAAGCGCGGTCGTCCCTGGTGCAGGAGGCCGACGTTCTCCGGGTGAAACCCGTCGACGTCTTTGAGCGGATGAACCGAGTCGAGCACCCGGGCCGCGACGTGCCCGGGCGGCAACGGGAGCTGAACGAGGATGCCGTGCACCGACGGGTCCTCGTTCGCTCGAGACACCTCGGCGAGCAGGTCTTCCGGGGAGATGGTGGCCGGCAGCCGCAGCGTCTCGGCGCGGATCCCGGCCTCGAGCGCCGCCTGCGTCTTGGAGCCGACGTACGAGAGGGAGGCCGGGTTCTCTCCGACGAGAAAAACACGCAGGGCGGGAGCGGCTCCCCGATCGGCGGCCGCCGCAGCCGCCACCCGCACCCGCTCCCGGATCGCGCGGGCGACCGCGGCACCGTCGAGAACGACCCCGGCGGCGGGAGCTCGATTCATCCCGACAGGCTGTCCGACGGCCTCATGGGGTCTGCGGGGCCGCGGATGGCTCGCGCGGACTGCCCAGGCCGGCCGCGACGGCGAGGCCGAGGACGCAGGCCAAAGTGGCGGGGACCGCGGGAGCGCCCAGATTGAACTCGACTAAGCCGTCGAGCCCGAGAGCGGCGAGGGCCCCGACTCCGGCCAGGGCCATTGCGCTCTCTTCCCGGTGTTTCTGCTCCTTCCAGAGGCGCAGGAGCACGGCGAGGAGCGAGGCGCAGGCAACGACCGCGGCGAGCGCCCCGACGGCTCCTCCGGTGACGAGGATCTGGAGCAGGTCCGACTGTGCGGTGTCGACGAAGCCCGAAAGCTCCCGGGGTTGCACACGCCGGAAAGCGTCGCGGAAAGCCCCCAGCCCGGTCCCGAGGATCGGGAACCGGTGCCAGGCATCCAGGCTCGCGCGCCAGACGGCTAAGCGCCGGCCCATGTCTCCACCGAGTTCGAGGGCCGCGAGCGGCACGGCGTTCACGCGGGCCGCCAGGAGCAGCGACGCCGTCACACCCGTGGCGACGGCGCCGGCGGGGCGTTTTCGCCGGCGGCGGCGGGAGGCCAGCGCGAGAAGAAACCCGATCGCGACCGTTCCGGCGGCGACATTGCCACCCGAACCCGTCAGAGCGATGCCGGCCATGAGCGTGGCGAACGCCAGACCGCGCGCGACCACGGGAGACAGTTGCTGCTCGAGGCGCTCGGCCCGGTCGACGGCGTCCCGCCCGCGGTCGGAGTTGGTCAAAATCGCCGCCCAGAAGGCGCCGAAGGCGAGGGGCAGAATCACGAGCAGGTAGTCGCCGAAGTCTTCCGCCGATCCGAAGGCCCCGCGAAATGGCCCGCCTCCTGCAAGGACCACCCCGGCCGCCACGACGTGGAGGCATGCGGCCGTCAGGAGGGTCCCGACGAAGACGCGCCGGCGCGGGCGGGTCCGCAGGAGCTGGGCCGCGGCCGCGAGAAGGACCGCGTAACCGCCCAAACGCAGGACACTGCCGGCGGTCTCTTCCGGGGCCAGGGAGACTCGCGGAAGGGGGGGCGTTTTGCCGTAAAGACTAAGGATCTCAGCAGTTTCGTGGTAAATTTCAAGGTTCACAGGAGCAACGAGTCCGAACGCCCGGTCTGGAAGTGGGGCAAGCTGCAGGGCTCCGAGCAGCGCGATTCCCAGGAGCGACCCGAGCGGCACGGCGAGTGGACGGAGCGAGCGAAAAGACGAGCGAGAAGAGAACGCGGCGGCGCCGATCGCGAACCCGAAGGCGGGGACGAGAAGGCGGCCCACGGGGGTGAGGAGCCCGTTGAGAAGAGCGGGCAACCGTGCGCTTCCCAACCACGGAGCAACCAGGATGAACGCGAGAAGCATGAGAAACGCGAACCGATCCCTTCCGTCCGTGTCGGCGGGGAAGAGCGCCTCGCGGCCGAGAGAGGCCCAGCGTTGAGGAAGCTGCACCCGCTCATCCTACTCGCAGTCGGGGCCTTCGCGATCTCCGGGGTCGCCTCGGGCGCTGACCCCGGGGAGGACGACTTCAACGCCGCGCGCCTGCGGTCCGGGCAGGTCCTTTTCGACGACAAGAAGTACCTCGAGGCGATCGACCAGTTTCGCGTGGCCGCGTTCGGCTATCTCGCCAAGCCGGCATCGCTCTCGGAGAGTCTCGTGCGCCTCGCTCTCGCTCAGATGGCTGCCGCAAGACCGGACGACGCCGACGACACGATCCTTCGATTCCTCGAGGTCGAGCGCCGATTCCCGTCGTTTCCCTCACCCGGGCTCGAGCCGGAGCTGCAGGCCGAGTTTCGGAGCCTGCTCCTGCGCCGGGTGCCCCAGGGGACGCTCCTGGCAATTCCGTCGCTCGCGGGTCTGGTCGAGACGGAGGAACAGAAGATCGCGAAGCTTCCCCCGGCCGAACGGAGGAAAGCGCTCGAAGCGGCCGCCCGTAGCGAGCCCGGCGCCGCCCACTGGCCGCTCGCCCTCGCGCGGGAGGCGATGGACCGGTCCGATGCGAAGAGCGCCGATCGCTGGGCCTCGAAGGCGCTGGCGCTCGAGCCGTCCAACCCCGAGGCGCTGGCCTTGCGAGCTCGGGCGCGCGTCCTGCGCGGCGACCTCGCGGAGGCCCGGTCGGACCTGGCCGCTCTGCCCGCCTCCGAGCTCGAGAAGCGCCCCGAGCTTTACGCCGACCAGCTCGTGGCCCTCGTCGACGGGCGGGATTGGGCCGGAGCCGGGGAGGCTTCCTCGAGGGTCCCGGCGAATCTCGCGTCCCGCGGGGATGTCGTGCGTGCGCGGCAGAAGCTCGCGGCGGAGGCGGAGCGTCGCGGAGAGGCCCCGGCCGCTGCGGCGGCGCGTCCCGCCCCCGGCGCGGGCAAGCCGGCGCCCGCCGGAACTTTGCCCGTGCCGGCGGCGGGCAAACCGGCCGAGCCGATCGATCCCGCAGCCCGCAGTCGCGAGGCGATCCTGGAGGCCCGGCGCCTGGTTCAGGCCCGAAAGTCGGGCGACGCGCTTCGGGTTCTCACGGAAGCCCTCAGGGCCGATCCTGGAAACCGAGAGCTTCGGCTGACCCTCCTGGAAGCCGCCTGCCTGTCGCGGTCCTACACCCTGGCGGCGGCCCAGCTTCCCCTCGTCACGCCGCTGTCGGATAACGAGCCGACCGCGATGTTCTACGCGGCCGTGACGCTTTTCGAGACCGGCAAGACGGACGAAGCCCGCGCCTATCTCCAGAAGGCGATTCCGAAGGTTTCCGGCCCGCTCGCCGACGAGTATGCGAGGAAGATACTCGGACGATGAGCGATCTCCGGCCTTCCGCCGCCCGCTCGCGCAGTCCGCTTGGCCCGCTGGCGCTCTCGCTGGCGTCCGTGGCCGGGGCGTTGCTCGCTGCCGCGCCCGCCCGCGCGCAGATCGTCTCGGACGTGGTGCCTTTGGACCGGATCGTTCCGGCGGAGGAAGAGGTCAAGGCCGACATGGATTCCGCCCGCTTCCGCCTGGGGCCGATCCGTTTGATCCCGAGCATAGCGGTGACCAACGCGGGCTACGACAGCAATGTCTTCGCAACGAGCGAAGACGTCGTCTCCGACTGGACCGCGACGTTTCGGGCCGGGGCCCGCTTTCTCGTTCCCTTCGGGTCGAAGGTCTATCTCCGCGCGGACGCCTTTCCGCAATACACCTGGTACGACGACTTGGCCGAGCGGCGGTTCTTCGGCGGCGAGTACACGGGCTCGTTGTACGGTTTCTTCAACCGACTGTCCGTCGAGCTCTCCTCGGCCTATTACGAGCGGTATCGGATCTTCAGCAGCGAGCTCGACTCTCGCGTCTTCGGCAAGACCACCGGAGGGGCGGGAAGGATCGAGGTCGAGGTGTCCGGCCCGTTCTCTCTCTACGGCACGGGCGACTACTCCCGGATCCGCTTCACGCAGGCGGGAGGCCCGCCGGACGAGGATGTGACGCGCAACGATCGCGATCAATACGCCGTTGGCGGCGGGCTCCGGTATCGCCCCTCGCCGAGCTGGAGCATTTCGGCGGGCGCTGCGCAATCCTGGGCCGAGTTCGTGACGACGGGAGCGATCCGGGACAACCGGAGCACGGCCTATCTCATCGGGTTCGCGTACAACCAGCCGCGTCTGTTCGTCAACCTCTCCGGCGGGTACCGGGAGGGGCGCGCCGACAACGGCTCCGCGTTTCCGGAGTACTCGACCGGGGTCGGCTCCCTGTTCGTCTCCTTCTTCCCGATCCGTTGGCTCGAGGTCCGCGGCTACGGGCAGCGGAGCGTGGGCTACAGCCTTTCGCTCACCAATCCCTACTACTTCGAGAATCGCATCGGCGGCGCCGTCAACATCGAGATCCTCGCCCGGCTTCTGCTCAAGGGTTTCGCCGAGACGGGCCCCAACAACTACCCGGTCCCCGAGCTCGTCGCCGGGGAGCCCGTGAAGCGGCGGGACGAGGCGCGCATCTACGGCGGCGGGCTCTCGATCAAGATCGTACGGAATGCCGTGTTTACGGGGACGGTTTCCCGGACGGTGTACGAGTCGAACATCCCGGGCGCGGGCCGCGACTACACGCGTTTCACGGCTTTCCTGGGATTCGGAGGGCAGTACGTGAGATGAAACGCTTCGCAGGACCTCTCCTCCTCGGTGCCCTTTTGCTCCTGCCGCGGCCCGCTGCGGGTCAGGAATCCTCGGGCGATTACACGCTCGGACCCAAGGATCTCCTGGAGATCCGGGTGCTGGAGCTTCCGGAGTTGAACGTCGAGCGGCGCGTCTCCGACAGCGGCTCGATCGGGCTGCCCCTGCTCGGGGAAATGGCGGTCTCCGGGCTCACCGCCGCGGACCTCCGCATCCGCCTGGAGCAGCTCCTGACGGCCAAGTACGTCAATCGCGCCAACGTCTCGGTGGTCGTGAAGGAGTTCACCAACAAACCGGTCTCCGTCCTCGGAGCCGTTCTGAGACCAGGCTCTCTCGCGATCTCGGGCCGGTGGACCCTCATGACGGCCATCACGGCCGCCGGCGGGCTGACGGAGAGGGCCGGCCGCCGGATCCTGGTCCTTCGCCGCTCCGACAATGGCCTGTCCGACACGCTGGAGATCCGCACGGAGGATCTCTTCCAGAGCGCCACGGCGCTGTGGAACATCCCGATTCAGCCCGCCGACATCGTCAACGTCGTCCCCCGCACGAGCATCACGGTGTTCTGCCTGGGCGAGGTCAAGGCGCCGGGCGCCCTGCAGTTCGACAGCGATGACCGCCTCTCCCTCCTCTCGGTGATCTCCAAGGCCGGAGGGCTGAGCGACCGGGCCTCGAAGACGATCCGGGTCAAGCGGCAGGGAGCCGACGGGAAGGACGTCGAAAAGGTCGTCGACTTCAAACGGATCGTCTCGGGACAGGACCCCGACCTGCCCATCGAGCCCAACGACGTGATCGTCGTGAAGGAGTCCTTTTTCTGATGGCCGAGCTGGATTCGTTCGAAGAGAGTCCCGGGACCGCGTCTCCGCGCGGCGAGATCCATCTCGCCGACTATTGGGCGATCGTCGTCAAGCGGCGGAGGTTGATCGTGATCTGCCTGGCGGCCGCCCTGGTCGCCGGAATGCTCGCCACGGTGCTGACCCGGCCGAAGTACACGGCCAAGACGGTGCTCGACGTCGAGCGGCAGGCATCGAGCCCGGTGTCGTTCGCCCCGTCCCAGGCCGACGGCGGGTCCTCGTCGGAGTTTCTCCCGAGCCAGATCCAGCTCATGCAGAGCCGCGAGATCGCCGAGCGCGTCGTCCGGCGCCTGAACCTGCTGGCCGACCCCCAGTTCAATCCGAAGCACTACGCCCGGTTCCGGCCGGACGCGAAGGGTAACGTCCCGCAGCCCGCCGAGACCGAGGTCATCGGCGCGGCGCTCGCGGTCAAGCGTTGGGTGGAGGTCACGATCATGCGCGGCACGAGCCTGGTCGAGATCGCGGCGACCGCGCCCTCGCCCGAGCTGGCCGCGGCGATCCCGAACGCCGTGGCGGATTCGTACATCGACTGGAACATCGAGTCGCGTTTCAAGCTCATTGGCCAGTCCAGCCAGTTCCTCGCCAGCCAGATCGAGCAGGGCAAGGCGGAGATCGACGTCAAGGAGAGGGAGTTGCTCGCGTACGGCCGGCAAAAGGACATCGTTTCCGTGGACGCGAGCACGAATCCGGCGCTCCAGAAGCTCGAGTCCGTCAATCGGGATCTCGCGGCGGCGGTGGCCGACCGGGTCGCCCGCGAAGCCCGTTACGAAGAGCTGCGCAGCGCGCCTCCGGAGACTCTTGCCGAGTCGAGCTCGAGCGTCGTCGGCGCGCTCCGCGTCGAGCTGCAGCGGCTCGAGCGTGAGTACTCGGAGAAGTCGAATGTCTACAAGCCCGAGTGGCCGGCGATGCAGCAGCTCAAGGCGCAGATCGAGGAAGGCCGCCAGAATCTGCAGGTGGCGATCCGCGAGGGCGCCGCAAAAACCGTCCAGGCGGCTCGCAGCGAGTACCTGACGGCGCTGCGGCGCGAGCAGAGCTTGCGGACGATGACTCGAACCGAGCAGTCGGCGGCCCTGGCCCAGGGAAGCAGCGCCGTCGAGTACAAGAACCTGCGCGTCGAGATCGACACCAAGCGCGCCCTTCTCGACAACCTGCTCCGCCAGCAGGGCGAGACGGAAGTCATTTCGCGGCTGCGCGAGGACCAGTTGACGAGCATCCGGATCGTCGACCGGGCGCTGGAGCCTGGAGGTCCCTTCGAGCCGTCGCTCGAGAAGAACCTCCTGGTCGCGCTGTTTCTGGGAGGAGCCCTCGGGGTGGGTCTGGCGTTCTTCCTGTCCTACCTCGACCGCACCCTCCGGACTGCGGAGCAGGTGGAGCGGCTCATCCAGCTCCCTCCGCTCGGTGTCATACCGGCGCGGGCGGACTTTCCGGCGCCGGGCGCGGCCCGGGCCCGGATTTTTCGGGGCGTCGGGAAGACGGTCGCGCCGCCGGAGGACGGGGAAAATGTAGAAAATGCCATCGAGCTCGCGCCCCACGAGGAGCCGCGTTCTCCCATCGCCGAGGCCTACCGCGCGTTTCGCACCGCGCTCCTGCTCTCGCGCGCCGGGGGCGTGAAGTGTGTCGTCCTCACCTCGGCCCTTCCGCACGAGGGGAAGACGACGACGGCCGTCAACCTCGCCGTCGTGCTCGGGCAGCTCGGGCGCCGCGTCCTGCTCGTGGACGCCGACCTGCACCAGTCCCGGCTGCACGAGATCTTTCGCATCCCGAACCGCGTGGGCCTGGTTTCCATCCTCGCCGAAGGGATCGAGCCCTCCCGGGCGATCGTGAAAACGGCCATCCCGGGAGTCTTCGTGGTGCCCGCGGGACCCGACGCGCCCAATCCGTCGGGGCTGCTCGCGTCCGACGCCATGCGCAAGTTCCTGGAGCTCGCGTCGACCAACTTCGACCACGTGGTCGTCGATTCGCCCCCGGTGCTCCCGGTCTCCGACACGCTCGTCTTCGCGCAGCAGACCGACGGTGTCGTTCTGTGTGTCCGCGGCGGAGTGACCCCCCGGGAGCACGTGATCCGGGCGAGGGACCGCATCCTGCGCAGCGGCGTCCCCATCGTGGGCGTCCTGATCAACGCCCTCGCGCCGGACAGCACGACCTATTACCGGTACGAGTACGGCTACGGGTATCCCCGCGAAGGCAAGTCGGAGGTCGCGGGGGAGCCGGCAGCCCCGCGCGTAGTCCACACCACCTGAGCCCGCCCGCCGCGTGATCGATCTTCACTTCCACTGTCTGCCGGGTATCGACGATGGCCCGCAGTAAGGCGGCGCGTTCGTGAGCGTGCAGGCGCCGGCTCGGGTCGTGAGCCTGCGGCCGGGTCCGCGCCGCGCTCTCGCCGCCGCCTGCGCGCTCCTCTCGGCGATGAGCCTTCTGGCGCTGGTCCGAGATTCCCTGTGGCGTCGGACAGCCGCCGCGTTGGCTTTGGACCAGGGGCTTGCGCGTCGGCAGCCCGCCGTCGTCGAAACCGCGGGCGTCCTGGAACAAAGCGGCGACGCGGCCACGATCGTCGCCGAGGGGCTGCTGGACGAATGGGCCGGGGCGCCAGGGTCCCCGGAAAAGGGCGCGGTTGCCAGGGTGCAAGGCCTTCTTCTGGAGGCGGTCGCCCGGAGGCCGGGCGCGGCCCAGGGCCGGCTGCTGCTTGGGCGGTCGGTGCCGGCGAACGGATCCTCGCGCCTCTGGGCAAGGCCGTTGGAGCTTGCCGCCGTGGCTGCCCCCGGCCTCGACGCACCCCCGGCGACGCTCGCACAAAGGTATCTGGCGGCGTGGTCGATCCTCCCTGCAGGCGACCGAGCGAAAGGGGAGGCGGCTCTGCGCCGGGCGTTCCGGCGTCCGGACTTCCTGCGTAGCAGCCTGGTCCTGGCCGTCGACGTGGTGGGCGCAAAAACGGCCGTGCGGTTGCTTCCGAACGACGCGGCTGTGCTGCGCGCGGCAGCCCAGATCCTCCGGGGCAGCGCAGCCGGGCGAGCCAGCGAGCTGGTTGCCGTCCGCCTCGACGCCATCCGCCCGGCCCCGCCGTCCGTCCCGTCCCTTCCCTGAACGGGGCGCCATGCATGTTATACTGGCCGTTCAAGACAAAAACCCTCGTGGCTAGAGCGAGATAGCTGCGATTTAGGGGGAGAGGGTCAGCACGCGTGCCTCTGTTGAAACGGGGGCCTGAGGTCTTTCCTCAGGACCTTTTCGATCTATCTTCCGAGGACCTGCCCTGGACGGTCGCGCACACGCGTAGCCGGCAGGAGAAGGCGCTCGCCCGCCACCTCGAGCCCCTCGGCGTCGCCTTCTACCTCCCGCAGCATGAGCGCCGCATCCGCCGCTCCGGCCGGGAGTTTCTTTCCCACATCCCCCTCTTCCCGGGCTACCTCTTCCTGCGCGCCGGCGCCGCGTCGCGAGCCGCCGTGTTCCGCAGCCAGCTCGTGGTGCGCCTTCTGGAGGTCCGGGATCAGGATCTCCTCCACGGGGAGTTGCGGCAGCTCCGGGCGCTCCAGGAGGCGGGAGCCAACCTGGTTCCCTACGCGCGCATCCTCCCCGGCGACCTCGTCACGGTCGCCGACGGGCCGTTTCGCGGCTACAAGGGGCGCGTTCTGAGCGATCAGTCCGGTCTGCGTCTCATCGTCTCGATCTCGATGCTTCGCCAGAGCGTTGCCGTCGAGTTCGACAGATCGTGTTTGGTCCGGGAGGCGCGGGTGTGCGCGCCAGGACAGGATCGAAGCGCCGTCGCCTGAGTCTGCGGCGCCACAAGTGAGGGAGGGACTGTGTCGGTGTGTACACCGAAAGGGGCGAAGCCCGGCCGGGGCCGTCGGGCTCTGGAAGAGGGTCGCCCCGGAAGAGAGAGGAGCTGGACTCGATGATCGATGCGAGCTCGGGGGCGTCGGCGGAGGATCTTCGCGGAAAGATCGAGGGCCGGTCCGCGGTCATCGGGATCCTCGGGCTCGGCTACGTCGGGCTGCCTCTGGCGCTCACGTTCGCCGAGAAGGGGTTCTCGGTGCTCGGCTTCGACGTCGACTCGTCGAAAGTCGAGGCCTTGAGCGCCGGCCGCAGCTACATCAAGCACCTCGACGGGAGCCGGCTGGCGCGGGCCGTGTCCGGCCGCCTCTTCCAGGCGACCTCCGACTTTCAACGGCTCGGCGAGCCGGACGCCCTGATCATCTGCGTGCCCACCCCGCTGACGCCGCAGCGGGAGCCCGACATGAGCTACGTGATCAACACGGTCCAGCACATCCGGGCGCGTCTGCGGGCAGGCCAGCTCGTGGTTCTCGAGTCGACGACCTATCCGGGCACGACGGACGAGCTCGTGCGGCGGATCCTCGAAGAGTCCGGCCTGCGGTGCGGCCAGGATTTCTATCTCGCGTTCTCCCCCGAACGGGAGGACCCGGGAAACGCGAGCTTCAGCACGGCGACGATTCCGAAGATCGTCGGCGGCGTGGACGAGACCGGAGGCGATCTGGCGCAGGCCCTCTATGACCAGGTCGTGGTGCGGACCGTCCGCGTCGGCAGCGCCCGCGAGGCCGAGGCGGCCAAGCTCGTCGAGAACATCTTCCGGGCAGTCAACATCGCGCTCGTCAACGAGCTCAAGATCGTGTTCGACCGCATGGGGATCGACGTCTGGAACGTGCTCGACGCGGCGGCCACGAAGCCCTTCGGCTTCATGCGCTTCAATCCCGGGCCCGGCTGGGGCGGCCACTGCATTCCGCTCGACCCCTTCTACCTCTCCTGGAAGGCGCGCGAATACGGAGTCACCCCGAAGTTCATCGAGCTCGCCGGCGAAGTCAACATTCAGATGCCGGAGTACGTGATCGGAAAGCTGAGCCTGGCCTTGAACGAGCGCCGCAAGGCGGCTCGCGGCAGCCGGGTCCTCGTGCTCGGCATTGCTTACAAGAAAAACATCGACGATCCGCGCGAGAGTCCGGCTTTCGAGATCATCGAGGGTCTGTTGCGTCTGGGGGCCGAGGTGTCGTATCACGATCCGCACGTGCCGAAGGCCCCGCGCATGCGCTCCTGGCCCGACCTTCCGCCGATGACGTCCGAGCCCCTGACGGAGGAGGTCCTCCGGCGGCAGGATGCGGTCGTCATCGTCACCGACCACGCCGCGGTGGACTACGACGCGGTGGTGCGCTACGCGAGCCTTATCGTCGACACGCGCGGCGTCTATCGGAAACCGCTCCCCAATGTCGTCAAGGCCTGAGTCTGCCCTTGCGCGGAAACGAGCACTCCAGGAGGTTCCCTTGAGCCTCGACAGGCAGACAATCCTGGTGACTGGCGCCGCAGGCTTCATCGGATCCCATCTCGTCGACGCGCTGCTGGCGCGCGGAGCGCGCGTGCGCGTCCTCGACAGCCTGGCGACCGGGCGGCGGGAGAACCTCGCCCACTGCGCCGACCGGATCGAGTTCGTCGAGGCGGACATTCGCGATGTCGGCGCCTGCCGCGACGCGTGCGCCGGTGTGGCGTACGTCTTTCACCAGGCGGCTCTCGGATCGGTTCCTCGCTCGATGAAGGACCCGGCCACGAGCATCGCAGTCAACGTGGGCGGAACCGCTAACGTCTTCGCCGCCGCCCGCGAGTCGGGCGTTGCCCGGATCGTGTACGCCTCCTCCTCGAGCGTCTATGGCGACAGCCCGCGGCTTCCCAAGCGGGAAGGGGAGGAGGGCGCGCCCCTCTCGCCCTACGCGCTGTCCAAGGTCATGGACGAGGAGCTCGCCGCGGTTTTCGCCCGTTGCTACTCGATGGAGCTCATCGGCCTGCGCTACTTCAACGTGTATGGCCCGCGGCAGGACCCGGACGGCGCCTACGCTGCGGTGATTCCGCGGTTCTTTAAGGCCTGCTTGTCCGGAGAGGCCCCGGTGATCTATGGCGACGGCTCGCAGAGCCGCGACTTCACCTACGTGGCCGACGCCGTCGCGGCGAATCTGCTGGCCGCGGCGGCGCCCGCGTCGGCCTGCGGCCGCGCCTACAACGTGGCCGGGGGCCGGCAGACCTCGGTCAACGATCTGGCCCAAGCCGTGCGCGAGGCGGTGGGAGGCGGCCCCGCCCCGCGCCGGGAGCCGCCGCGGCCCGGAGACGTGCTTCATTCGCTGGCCGATCTCTCCGCGTCGGAACGCGAGCTCGGCTACCGTCCGCTCGTCGAGCTGCCGGAAGGGCTCGCGAAGTCCCTCGAGCACTACCGGTCGGTCGTCGGAGCGAGCTCCTGAGATGAGCGACATCGCGGTCCGGGTGCAGGGGCTGGCGAAGGAGTACCACATCGGTATTCGAACCGAGCGCTACAAGACCCTGCGCGACTCTCTGGCGGCTCTCGCTTCCGCTCCGGCACGGTGGCTCCGTCGGAGACACGGCGCCGGCGACGAGCGCTTCTGGGCGCTTCGCGACGTCTCGTTCGACGTGCATGCGGGCGAGGTCGTCGGGATCGTCGGCCGCAACGGCGCCGGCAAGAGCACCTTGCTCAAGATCCTGGCCCGGATCACCGAGCCGACCAGCGGCTCAGCCGAGATCCACGGGCGCGTCGGCTCACTCCTGGAGGTCGGCACCGGCTTTCATCCGGAGCTGACGGGGCGGGAGAACATCTTTCTGAACGGCGCCATCCTCGGAATGCGCCGCGCGGAGATCGATCGCAAGTTCGACGAGATCGTGGCGTTCTCGGAGGTCGAGAAGTTCATCGACACGCCCGTGAAGCGCTACTCGAGCGGCATGTACCTGCGCCTGGCCTTCGCGGTGGCCGCCCACCTCGAGCCGGAGATCCTTCTCGTGGACGAGGTGCTGGCCGTCGGCGACGCCGACTTCCAGAAGAAGTGCCTCGGCAAGATGGGGGACGTCGCCCGGGAGGGCCGCACCGTTCTCTTCGTGAGCCACAACATGGCGGCCGTCCAGGCGCTGTGCGCGCGCGCGATCCTGCTGCGGCAGGGCGCGGTGGCGCTCGACGGCTCGACGGGCGACGTGCTGCGCGAGTACCTCGGGTACCTCCACGCGAGCGCGGCCAGGGCCTTCGACAACAATCCCGAACGCCGTGGCGACGGCGCCGTGCGTTTGACAGGAGCACGCGTCCTCGACGGCGAGGGCCATCCGGTGGAACGGCTCGTCGCGGGGACCCCCATGACGCTCGAGTTCTCCTACGAGAACCCCGTCGGCGGCGAGCGCGCGGAGCTCATGGCGGCGATCGTCAATCACCTGGGCATCGCGGTGACGCACCTGAGCACGCGTATCGCCGGCTTCTCGGTGGGATTGGGGGCGCGGGGAGTCGTGACCTGCCGCATTCCGAATCTTCCGCTGCCCCGCGGCGAGTACCGCGTGGCGGCGGTCGTGAAATACCAGGGCCGCGACACCGACCACATCCCCAACGCCCTGGCGTTCAGCGTCGAAAGCTCGGTCTTCTTTCCGACCGGCCGGCTGCCGCGGATCGAGCATGGAGCCTGCCTCATGGCCCACGAGTGGCAGCATCGAATAGGCCCGCCCGCCGCACTTCCGGCCAAGGACGTCGCGGCATCGGAGGCCTGAGAGAGCGATGGAGCTCCAGAACGTCCGCGTCGATCGTCCGGCTCCCGGCCGCGCGCGGCTCACGGGCGAGGTGCGCTACGACGACCCGGCCTTCCCGGCCGAGAGCTACTGGTTCGACGTGCCCGAACGGTACGCGGACGATCTGAGCGCGACGGGCAATCCGTGGCTGGTCTGCCTGGCACCTCTTGCGGCGACCTGCGGCGAGCCTCTGCGGATCGGGCTGCCGGTGGACCGGCTCCTCGCCCGAAACGTCGTGGAGCTGCTCAGGATCTGGAGCGTGTGGTACCCGTCGCTCGAGAGCGTTCCGCTGGAACTCGAGAAGAGCGACCCGCCTCCGGAGGTGGAAACCGGCCGCACCGGCGCCTTCTTCTCGGGGGGCGTCGACTCGTTCTTCACCGTGCTCCGGCACCGGAAGGGCGATGCCGGAGGACTCTCGGCGGACGACCTGATCCTCGTGCGGGGTTTCGACTTTCCGCTCGAGCACGCGGAGGCGTTCGTGAGGCACCGGGAGCGGATGTCGCGCGCTGCAGAGGAGCTCGGCATGGAGCTCGTGGACGTCTCGACCAACCTGCGGGAGACGCGGCTGCGCGAGGCCTCCTGGGCGGACCTGTGGCACGGCTCCGCGCTCGGCTCGGTCGGTCTCGCCCTCGAGCGCCGGTACAGTCTCCTGATCCTCGCCTCGACCTCCTCGTACGGAGAGCTCGAGCCCTACGGCTCGCATCCCATGACCGACGTCCTCTTCTCCACGCAGTCCACGCGGATGCTCCACGACGGGGCCTGCGCCACCCGGCTGGACAAGATGGAGTACCTCGCGGGCTCGAGCCTGGCGCTCGAGTACCTCCACGTGTGTTTCCGCGAGATATCGGACCTCAATTGCGGCCGATGCCGCAAGTGCTCGCTCACGATGCTCGGTCTCGCGTTGTGCGGCGCGGGCGATCGCTGGCGCACTTTCCCCGCGGGCGGCCCCGACCTCGAACGGGTGGCGCGGATTCTCTTCACCACCAAAGGCCAGAAGAGGGGAGTCCGCCGGCTGCGCGCTCTGGCCGTCCGGCGGGGACGCCGCGACATCGTCCGCGCGATCGATCGGGCGCTGCGCCGCTCGGCCCTGGTCGGAGCCGCGGTCGGCGCCCTGGACGGCGCCGGGCGGGTTCGGGACCTCTCGACGTTGAGCCGCCGGATCCGGCGCTCGCTGGTCTCCAGGATGGTTCGGTGAGGGCGCGTTTCGGGGAGGCCCGTCCGTGGAGCTGATCGGCACCCGAACGACGCCGTCTCCCCTCGGGCCCGATCGACTGCGCCTCGTCGGAGAGGTGGCGTACGACGACCGCCCGGGGGAACGGGAAGACTACTGGTTCGACGTGGCCGCCGAGCACGCGAGCTCCTTGAGCAAGACGGGCAACCCGTGGCTGGCATGTCTGCTGCCTCTGGCTGCCACCCTGGGAGAGACGCTGCGAATTCCCATGCCCGTCGATCGCCTGCTCCTGCGAAACGCGCGCGAGCTTCCCTGCATCTGGAAGTCCTGGTACCCGGAGCTCTACCTTGTCGAGGTGATCGCGGAGGCCGAACCCGAGCGCCGCGCCGGGGGCAGCCGCGCCGGGTCGTTCTTCACCGGCGGCGTCGACTCGTTCTTCACGGCCCTGCGCAGCACCGAAGCGGGCGCGATCCCGACCGACGACCTGATCACGGTGGGCGGATTTGACATCCCGTTGGACAATCTCGCCGCCTTCGAGCGCCGCAGGGCGCGGCTCGGCGCCGTCGCCGCGGAGCTCGGCAAGACGCTCGTGGACGTCGTCACGAACCTCCGCCAGACGCGGCTCGAGAAGACGGGATGGGGACGCCTCTTCCACGGCGGCGCGCTGGCGAGCGTCGGCCTGGCGCTCGAAGGACGGTATCGCCGGCTGCTGATCGCCTCGACACACACGTATGGGCGCCTCGTGCCGCTGGGATCGCATCCGTTCACGGACCCTCTCTTCTCCACCACCCGCACCGAGGTGCTCCACGACGGGGCGGCGTACGATCGATTCGGGAAGCTCGAGTACCTCTCGCGTCACGCGGTTGCGCTGCGCAATCTGCACGTCTGTTTCCGGGCCGGGTCGGATCACAATTGCGGCTCCTGCGAGAAATGCCTGCGCACGATGACGGCGCTCGAGCTCCTGGGCTGCCTGTCGTCTGCCGAATCCTTCCCGGTCAAGCGGCTGGACGTCGGGCGCGTCGCGCGGGCGTACCTGCGACACCCGGGGCTCGAGGCGTACTACCGCCCGATCCGGGCCGGGGCCGTCGCACGCGGCCGGCGGGACGTCGTTCGGGCCGTCGACCGGGCCGTGAGGCGGTCGCGGGCGATCCGCCGCCTGATGGCGATCCCCGACTGGCTGATGCAAAGACGGGGGCTCTGGCGGGCGGCGCGGCCGATCCGCCGCGTCCTGCTCGCCGGGGAGTTCGTCTAGCCAGTGAAGATCGCGCACATCTATCCGAAGTACGGCACCAACACGGGAGATCATTTCGTGCAGCTCGGGATTCTCAAGCTGCTGCGCGAGCGGCTCGGGGAATTCGACTACGTGCCGCTGTCCAACAAGCGCGACTGTCCGGATGCGGCGGAACCCGTCGGAATCACGCGCGAGAGCCTACCGGTCATCAACGGCACCGATCTGCTCGTGATCGGCGGCTCCAACATGTACGAAGTCGGCAACGGCCGGTGGGGCGTCGTCGTGGAGCCGGAGGCGCTGGACGCGCTCACGGTGCCCGTCCTTCTCGTCGGAATCGGGAGCGGGTGGTCCTTCGCGTTTCCGCAGTTCCCCGAGATGCCCGAGCCGGTTGCCGGGCAGATCCGGCAGCTCCACGAGCGGGCGCGCGGCAGCTCCGTCCGGGACGACCTGACGGCGCGCGTGCTCGCCCGGCATGACATCGGTCCGTGCACGGTGACCGGTTGCCCGGCGGGTTTTCTCGGCGAGGAACCGCTGCGCCCCGTCGGGCGCGGCATCGTCGGTATTCCGTTCCTTCCGCGCCGCATGCACGCTCGGCCTTCCCTGTCGCCCGCCACCCGGCGAAGCACGACCTACCGGCGGCGCCGCCAGATGACGACCCTCTTTCACGGACTTCTCGAGTCTCTCCGGGCCGACGGCCTCGAGACGCGCATCCTCGTCCATGACGCCGCGGACCTGCCGCTCGCCAAACGCCTGCTCGGGAACGGTTACACCTATGAGAAGGATCCGAGCCGGATGCTCGACGCGATCCGGGAGTGCGACGTCATCGTGGGCTTTCGGCTTCACGCTGGCATCGCCGGACTCGGCTTCGGGATACCGGTGATCCCGGTGCTGTCCGACGGCCGCAACGCTGCTTTCGCCGAGACGTTCTGCCTCCTGGAGCACTCCGTCCCCCTCGATCCGGCATCCGTCTCCCTCGCGACGGAGCGCGTGCGAATGGCGCTGGGTCCGCAGAGGAGATCCTGGAGGAACGTGGTCGCACGGCGCGACGAGCTCTCCCGCGTGATGCGGGGGTTTTTGGAAAAGGCGCTGGCGTGATCGCCGCGAGCGAGGCGCCGTCGTTGATCGCCGGGAGGGGGCGCGACGTCGTCCTCGTCGTCAGCATCGACACCGCGCGCGACAAGGGACCCGGCGCTCTTCGCGCCATCATGAGCCGCGCATGAAGTCTCAGCTGGACCAACTCGAGCGATCGATGGACGCGAGAACGCGATTGCCTGGCGAAGAGTCGCGGCCGCATGTGGTCCACATCGTCGGAACGCTCGGCGCGGGGGGAGTCCAAAGGCTGGTTCTCGGCCTCGCAGCGGCGCCGGCTCTTGCGAGCTACCGCCACAGCGTCGTGTGCCTGATGGGCGCCACGGGGAACCTGACGACGCGGTTCGCGGGCGCCGGCATCCCGGTCACGTCCTGTTCGGTCCCGTGGCCGGATACGATGAACCTCGGGTCTTACCGTGTCTCTCGGTGGGTCCGCCATCGTCTGGCCTTTACTTTTCCGCTTCGCCTCGCGACGGTCCTTCGACGCCTGCGAACCGATCTCGTCCACACACACCTCTCGTCGGAGGTTTCCCGCCAGGCTCGAGGCATCGTGCGCGTCGCCAGGCTTCCCTGGGTCTGGACGATTCACAACGATCACAAGCCGGAGGGAGCAGAGCTCGAAGACTGGCGGCGGGCGGCGCGTATCGGCGCAGGGGCGCCGAGCGCCATTACGGTCGTTGCGGACTGGATCGCGCACGACCTTCGGGAGCGCGGTCTCGACCCTCCGGGAGGAATTCAGACGACTCGCGGAGGCGTCGACATCGGCCGATTCCGCGTCCCGCTGCCCCGCGACCCCGGCTGGCGGCAGGAGCTGGGAATCCCCGAAGAGGCGGTCGTCATGGGGGCCGCCGGACGCCTGGTCGAGCAAAAGGGCTACGATCTTCTCCTCCGCGCGACGGCGCGCGTTCTCGGGGGAGGGGTCCCGCTTCACCTCGTGATGGCCGGCGCTGGGCCCTTGCGCGAGCAACTCGCGGAGGAAACCGGCCGGCTCGGAATCGGAAGCTACGTTCACTGGGTCGGCTTCCAGGAGAACGTGCCCCGGTTTCTCCGACAGCTCGATGTTTTTCTTCTCCCCTCGCGTTTCGAAGGCTTCCCGATCGCCATGGTGGAAGCCCTGGCTTCGGGCCTGCCGTGCATCGCCACGCCGGTCGGGGGAGTTCGGGAGATGGTCGGCGACGACGGAGCGCTGGTCGTGCCGCCCGAGTCCGAGGAGGCCCTCGCCGAGGCCATGCGCCAGATGCTGTCTCCGGCGATCCGGGCATCCTATGCCGCGCGGGGGCCCGAGATCGCCGGCGGGTTTTCGATCGATCTGATGGCGGAACAGTTGTCTTCGCTGTACGGACGACTCCTCGCCGCGGCGCGGCCGGAGAAGACCCAACGGAAGGTGAACGAACGATGAGCTCCCGGGCCGAACAAGATCTCAAGATCCCCATCATCGTCATCCGGCCGAGCAAGGGCTGGATCCCGCTGAAGCTGCACGAGGTGTGGGCCTACCGCGAGCTGCTCTACTTCCTCGTCTGGCGCGACATCAAGGTCCGCTACAAGCAGACGGCGCTGGGGGCTGCGTGGGCGATCATCCAGCCCTTCTTCTCCATGGTCGTCTTCAGCCTCTTCTTCGGAAAGCTCGCGAAGATGCCGTCCGACGGCATCCCGTATCCGATCTTCGCCTACGCGGCGTTGGTGCCCTGGACGTTCTTCGCGAACGGTCTTTCCCAGTCCGCCAACAGCCTGGTCGACAGCGCCAACCTGATCCGAAAGGTCTACTTTCCGCGCCTCACGATCCCGATCGCCAACGTGCTCTCGGGCCTCGTGGATTTCGCGCTCGCCTTCGTCGTCCTCGTCGGCATGATGCTCTGGTACGGCATCTTTCCGACGGGGCGGATCGTCTGGCTGCCGCTGTTTCTGCTCCTGGCTCTGGTCACCGCCCTGGCGGTCGGCCTGTGGCTGTCGGTCCTGAATGTCGAGTACCGCGACGTCCGCTACACGATCCCGTTTCTGACCCAGTTCTGGATGTTCGCGACGCCGATCGTCTATCCGAGCAGCCTCCTCCCGGAACCGTGGCGGACGCTCTACGGGATCAATCCCATGGTCGGCGTCGTCGAGGGCTTCCGCTGGGCTCTTCTGGATGCGCGGACCGCCCCCGGTCCGATGATCGCGGTCTCCGCGGTCGCCGCCCTGGTGCTGCTGGTGGGCGGCGCTTACTACTTCCGCCGGATGGAGAAGACCTTTGCCGACGTCGTCTGACACGGGCGAGACGGCGATCCTCGTCGAAGGCCTCGGGAAGCAGTACCGGATCGGCGAGAAGCGCGCCCGGTACAAGTCGTTTCGCGACGTCATCGCTCGGGCCGCGATGGGACCCGTCCGCGCCGCGCGCGCTCTCGCCGGCCGCGCTCCGGCCAGGACCGACCGCGAGACGATCTGGGCGCTGCGCAACGTTTCCTTCCGGATCGGCCACGGAGAGGTCGTCGGCATCATCGGCCGCAACGGGGCGGGGAAGAGCACGCTCCTGAAGATCCTGTCGCGGATCACGGAGCCGACCACGGGGCGCGCGGAGATGCGCGGCCGAATCGGCTCGCTTCTGGAAGTCGGGACCGGCTTCCACCAGGAGCTGACGGGCGGAGAGAACATCTATCTGAACGGGGCGATCCTGGGCATGCGGCGCCGCGAGATCGAGCGCAAGTTCGACGAGATCGTGGCCTTCGCCGGCGTGGAGAGGTTCGTCGACACGCAGGTCAAGCACTATTCCTCGGGGATGTATCTGCGCCTGGCCTTCAGCGTTGCCGCGCACCTGGATCCGGAGATCCTGCTGGTCGACGAGGTGCTCGCGGTCGGCGACGCGGCCTTTCAGCGTAAGTGTCTGGAGAAGATGGAGGACGTCGGCCGGCGGGGCCGGACCGTTCTCTTCGTGTCGCACAACATGCCCGCGATCGCCCGGCTTTGCGGCCGAACGATCCTGCTCGACGAGGGGGGCGTGGTCCTGGACGGCCCGTCACACTTGGTCGTCGGAAGGTACCTGTCCTCCGACGTCGGAACCACAGCAGAGCGCGAGTGGCGGGAGCCCGGCAAGGCGCCCGCGAGCCGGGCGGCGCGCCTCCGCGCCGTGCGCGTCCGTGGCGCGAAGGGCGAGGTCACGGACACCGCGGACATCCGCAAGCCGGTCGGGATCGAGATGGAGTTCGACGTGCTGGAGCCCGGCTGGGTGATGTCTTCGAGTTACGATTTTTTCAACGAGGAGGGCCTTCTCCTTTTCGGATCGATCGAGACCGACCCGGAATGGAGGAGCAGACCCCGCCCGCCCGGGCGATACGCCACGACCGCCTGGGTCCCGGGCAACCTCCTGTCGGAGGGGACTGTGATCGTGAACGTGGAGCTGCTGACGACGCATCCGCTGACGAGGCACTTCCAAGAACGCCAGGTCGTCGCCTTCCACGTCGTGGACAGCATGGACGGAGACTCGGCGCGAGGGGACTGGGGAGGCGAATGGTCCGGAGCCGTCCGGCCCATGCTCGCTTGGGCAACCCGATACGCCGCGTCCGGCGGCGCGGAATCCGCGCCTGTGTCGGATCGGGAGCGGCATGTTCCGTAGCGCAGAGGCCATCCTCGGCGTCAGCCGGGGCTACCTGGGGGGGTTTCTGCGGGGCGCCGTTCGGCGCCGCGGCATCCGGATCTTCCGCTACCACGGGGTCGTCGAGAAGAGGATCGATCCGATCCTCGAGCGCAACCATCACTTGCTCGCGGTCTTCGCCACCCAGATGGCCTACATCCGGCGCTTCCACGTTCTCGGCCTGGAGGAGCTTCTCGAC
>JBBDKM010000009.1:24995-45909 GCA_040879385.1 Thermoanaerobaculia bacterium
CTATGGTTGACAAGAAACCCCTTCGGCTGCTGGTGGTGGGCAGTTCCTGGCCTCCCGAGACGTTTCTCGGCCGGCTCATGCGCGGGCTCGCAGGCGCGGGCGTGCAGGTGCGGATCGCGTTCTCCCGCTGGCCCGACCATGATTGGTTCCTGCGCTCCGGGCTGCGAACGTTCAAGACGAGGGCCTGGGAGGGACCGAGGCTCCTGCGCCTTCTCTGGGTGGGATGGCTCACTCTCCAGGCTCTCGTGCGATCGCCCCGCGCGCTGCGGCTCTTCTGGCGCTACGCCTCCAAAGAGCGGTCGACGCCAGCCCGTCTGCGCAAGCTCAACCGGCTTCTGCCCTACGCCGGAGTTGCCTGCGACGTCATTTACTTTCCGTGGAATTCCGCGGCGATCGACTATCTGCCCCTTTTCGAGCTCGGCAAGCCGGTCGTCGTGAGCTGCCGCGGCTCGCAGGTCAACGTCGCGCCGTACCA
The DNA here is from genome assembly GCA_040879385.1 of Thermoanaerobaculia bacterium. Lineage (GTDB taxonomy): Bacteria > Acidobacteriota > Thermoanaerobaculia > UBA5066 > Gp7-AA6 > DAHUXD01. Next base: position 25,471 of record JBBDKM010000009.1, read on the forward strand.
CCCCCGCCGCAACATTCGGGAAGGCCTGCCGATCACGTTCCGCCAGGCCTCCTTGATTCACTGCGTCTCGAGCGCCATCGAGCGCGAGGCTACCCAGTTCGGGCTCGACCGTGGCAAGTCCCGGGTGATCCGGCCGGGCGTCGACCCGGAGTTCTTCAGCCCCGCGTTGCGGCGGGAGCCCTCGGACCGCATCCGGATCGCGACCGTGGGAAGGCTGGAGTGGACCAAGGGAGTCACTTACGGGCTCCAGGCCGTTGCCCGGGTGGTCGCCGCCGGGTTTCCCGTGACGTTCTCCATCATCGGCGACGGGCCCGACCGGCAGCGGGTGCTGTATGCGATCCACGACCTCGGTCTGCAAGACCACGTCCGTCTGCTCGGGCGCCTGGCACCGCTCGCCGTGAGGGATGAGCTGCGGCGCTCGGACATCTTCATGCTTCCAAGCCTCACCGAGGGGCTCTCCAACGCGGGCATCGAGGCCATGGCGTGCGGCCTGCCGATCGTGATGACCAACTGCGGCGGGGCCCGCGAGAGCGTGACCGACGGTGTGGAGGGATTCATCGTTCCGCTCTGGGATTCGGTCGCGATGGGAGACGCGCTGCTGCTCCTGGCGAAAGACGCGGACCTGCTCCAGCGGATGGGTCGGGCGGCGCGGGAGCGCGTCGTTCGGGACTTCACCGGAGAACGGCATGTCCGCGACTTCGTGCGGCTTTTCGAGGAGACACAACGGTGCCCGGCCGCATAGCCCTCGTCGTACGGGCCTTTCCGCGGGTCTCGGAAACGTTCATCATCAGCAAGTTCACCGGACTCCTGCGCCGGGGTTGGGACGTCCACGTCGTGTGCGAGCGCAGTGAAGCGAAGGACTGGATGCGGTTCCCGCAGCTCGACGGGGATGCGCGCATCCGCGAGCGGGTCCACGTCGGCTGGCCTCATCGGCCGCGCTGGAAGGCTGCCGGCCTCGCGCCGCTCGTTCTGCTGCAGTGCCTCCTGGCGGCGCCTCGACGCACGCTGCGCTATCTGAGCCGCGGATGGCGCAAGCTCGGCCTGGACGGAACGCTCAAGCGGCTCTACCTGGACGCCGCCCTCGTGCGCCTCGGCCCGGAAATCGTTCACTTCGAGTTCGGCGCGCTGGCACCGGGGCGCATGGACCTGAAAGAGTTGCTGGGGTGCCGGATCGTCGCGAGCTTCCGCGGCTACGACGTCAACTTCGTCGGCCTCGACGAGCCCGGCCACTACGAGTCCGTTTGGGCGCGAGCGGACGGCCTTCACTTTCTCGGCGAGGATCTCTGGCGGCGGGCGCGCCGCCGCGGGTGCCCGCCGGATATCTTCCATGCCCTCATCCCGCCGGCGATCGATCCCGACTTCTTTCGTCCGGAGCCGCTGTCGCCCGAGGAGCCTGAGGACGCTTCGCGTCCCCTGCGGATCCTCAGCGTGGGCCGGCTCGAGTGGACGAAGGGCTACGAGGACGCGCTGCTCGCCGTGCGCCGGCTCGTCGATCGGGATGTGGCGTGCCAGTATCGCATCCTGGGGGACGGCGAATACATGGGGGCAATCGCGTTCGCGCGACACCGGCTCGACCTCGAAGGCGTCGTGGAACTGCTGGGCGCTCTCTCCCGGGAAGACGTCAAGGGTGAGATGCGGCGGGCGGACGTGCTTCTCCACGCCGCCGTCTCCGAGGGGTTCTCGAATGCGGTCATGGAGGCCCAGGCGATGGAGGTGCCGGTGGTGTGCACGAACGCCGGCGGATTGGTCGAGAACGTGGCGGACGGCGAGACGGGCTTCGTCGTCCCCCGGCGCGATCCCGCCGCGCTGGCCGAGAAGCTGGAGGTGCTCGCGCGCGACCCCGATCTGCGGCGCCGGATGGGCAAGGCCGGCCGGCGCCGCGTGCTGGAGAAGTTTCAGCTTTCCGATCAGCTCGATCGCTTCGAGCGATTCTACGACGACGTGCTGGAACAGGCGGCGGCGCCCGCTGGCGCGGTGGAACCGAAGTCGGCATGATCCCCGCCGATCCAGCCGCTCGCTCACGAGCTTCCATGGGAACGCGCTGGAAGCCGTGGCTCCCAATCGGGATCGCCCTGGCATCGTTTTTCGTCTTCCTGGCGGTGTCGGCCGGTCGCCGGATCGGCACCTATGGCCTCGAAACGGACTTCTATGGCGACTACGCCCCCGACGCCGCCCGGCTTCGAGCGGGGGAGATTCCGCAGAACGGATACCAGGGGCCCGGGTATCCGGCGATTCTGGCGCTCACAACCGGGGTGGTGAAAGACCCCTTTTGGGCAGGACGGCTGATCTCGGTCGCCAGCGCCGCGACCGTCGGCTTGCTGGCCTTTGCGCTCTTTCGGCGCCTGTTTGGTTACTGGACCGGTGTCGGCAGCCAGCTGCTCGTGCTGGTCAGCGGCATTTTTCCGCGGCTCGCGGTGACCGCGTCGACCGACATCCTCTTCCTGATGCTGTGCCTGGCGGCGCTGGTTGCGTTCTGCCGCACCGAGCTGCCTGCCCCATGGCGAGTCGGCATCGCCGGGCTCCTGACCGGCATGGCGTACCTGACCCGGTACAACGGCGTTTTCCTGATTCCGGTCTTTCTCGGCGGAATCGGCGGGCTGAAGTCCTTCGGTCCCGGAGCGTGGCGGCGCATCCGGTTGTCCTGTCTTTTTCTCGGCCTCTCGTTCCTGGTTGCGCTTCCCTGGTTCTACGCCAACCTCCGTCACAACGGGTCCGCCCTGTTCAACCTGAACCACCTCAACATCGCGACGGAGTTCTACGGGGATCGTTTCGGCGCGGACAAAACGGGTGACGGTACGGCCATCATGAGCGAGAGGTTTGACTCCCTGAGCGAAGTCGTGCGGTACGACCCGCTGAGCATCCTCCGTCAATATCCGGCCAACCTCTGGAAGAGCTTGCGGCACAGTCTTTCGACACGGCTCGTGGGGCCGCTGGTTGGCATAGCGGCGATCGTTGGCGTCGTTGTCGCGTTGTGGAAACGTCGTTCCGGTTTCCTCGCGATCATCGCTCTGGCCTGGGCGCTCTACTTCCTGCTGATGGCGCTCAATCACTTTGAGCCGAGGTACTACCTGTTCCCCGCCGTGATCTACGCGGGCCTGGCGGCGTACGCCGCCGTCCGGCTCGGCGACTGGGCCGCCAGGCGCGGGAGGGGGTTCCTTCGTACGCGCGCGACGGGCGTTCTGGCGTTCGCCTTGTTGTGGGCGCTGTCTTTGCGAGCATCCGCAGCGGACGTCCGGACGTTCCTCCGGACCGAACCGATCGAGGTGCTGGATGCCTGCGCCTATCTTCGTGGGCAGGGGATTCGAGACGCGAGGATTCTGGCCCGAAAACCGCATCTGGCATTCGTCTGCCAGCAGCGCAACGTCGCTTTTCCCCGCGTGCAGTCCGTCGAGGAGCTTCGCCGGTCGCTCGCCGGGACCCCCGTGGATTACGTCGTCATCAGCTCGGTCGAAATCTCGAAGCGCAGGGGACTCGCGAGTCTCCAGGATCCCGCCGCTGCTCCACCCTGGCTGGCCGCCGTCTGGGTGCATGAGGATCCCTTGTTCATTCTCTTCAAACCGGCCGTGGTGCCGCTGGCAGGCCGTGCCCGGTACGACGACGTGATGGAGCTTGGGCCGTACTCGGGCCTCGCGGTCGAGACGCGACAGGAGATGGTGACGCGCGCCCGAGAGGCATCGTCTCCGAGCCCATGACCGCTTACCGAGGTTTCTGCTGCCGATGAGCACGGAGGTCGCACTCCTTTGGATCGGAGATCGCGAGCCACCCGCCTGGACAGGGGGGCAGATTTTTCGCGCGGACGCGAGCCCGGCCGCGGTCGCCGAATGCGTCGCCCGGGAGCTTCCCGGGGCCTCGGCTGGTGCGTGGCTCTTCTGGGCGAGCGCCCTCGGACCTCCCGATGCCGAGCGCGTGGCGGAGGCTCTGACGAGGCCCGGAGACCTCTGGCATGCGGGCCTTCGACTCGGAACGTCCGGTTTGCCGGCGGCGATCGACCACGTGGCGCCGACCTGGATGCTGAATCGCGATCCCGACCCCGCGGTCGAGGCGACCTCGTGGCGAGTGTCCCTCGACGCCTGCCTCGTCCGGAGCGAGGTCCTGCGGCGAATGGGCTCCGTGCGCCCGGAGTTTCGAACTCTGGCCGGTGCGGCCCTGGAGTTCGGCCATCGGTGCGTGACGGCCGGAGTCCTGACCCGGCACCTCGGCTGGCTTGCCGGCGGGCACCCGCGGCCCGCGGCCGCCGAGATTCCATTGGAGGACGAGCTGCGGTTTCTCTACTACCGCTTCGGCAAGCCCTGGTCGCGCTGGGGGGCGTTTCGGAGTGTTCTCACGGGCGGCCGCCCTCTCGCGAAGACTCGCGCCGCTCTCGGGCGGATCACGCGGGAGCCGCGACCGTCCCCGCCTCCACCCTTCCGCGCGGCGCTCCCATCCGCTGCCGCCGGGAACTCGAAGAGAAGCGAGGCGGTCACGGTCCTCATCCCCACGGTCGACCGATATCCGTACCTCCGGAAGCTGCTCGATCAGCTTCGCCGGCAAACGACAATGCCCCTCGAGATCGTGATCGTCGATCAGACCCCCGCGGACCGGCGGAGTCCGGAGCTTGCCGCCGAGTTCCCCAACCTTCCCCTTCGCGTCTTCCATCTCGATCGCGCGGGCCAGTGCTCGTCGCGAAACGCGGGAATCGACGCGTCGCGCGGGGACTTTCTGCTCTTTCTCGACGACGACGACGACGAGGTTCCGGACGACTTGATCGAGAAGCATCTGGCCGCCCTCGAACGCTTTGGAAACGAGGTCTCGTGCGGAGTCGCGGACGAGGACGGCGCCGGGCCGCTGCCCGCGGCGTTTCGCCTGACCCGCGCGAGCGACGTCTTTCCGACGAACAACTCCCTCATCCGCAAGAGCGCTCTCGCCGGCTCGGGCCTCTTCGACCTCGCCTACGACCGCGGCGCCCGCGCGGACGCGGACCTCGGGATGCGTTTGTACCTTGCGGGCAACCTGATGGTCTTGAATTCGGAGATCCGCGTGCTTCACCGGCATGCACCGAGCGGCGGGCTGCGAACCCATGGCGCCCGTGTGATCACGTACGCGAGCAGTCGGAAACGACTTTCGCATCGTCACCTGCCGGCGACGACCCAGATCTACCTCGCCAAGCGCTACTTCTCGGAGCGCCAGGTCCGGGAGATGCTGTGGCTGGCCGCCCTCGGGACCCTCAGCGTGCGCGGCGGGCCCCTGCGTAAAGCCGCGAAGGCGGGGCTGGCCCTCCTCCTTCTTCCGAGCAGTCTCTGGACCTTGAAGCGCAGGGAGAGGCTCGCCGTCGCGATGCTGGCGCAATACCCACAGATTCCTCGCTATTCGGCCGAGGGCCGCTCCGCGAGGGCCGTTTGATGCGGATTCTCATGGTTTCGAGCGAATTTCCTCCCGGGCCGGGGGGCATTGGGACGCATGCTCATCAGGTATTGCTCGGTCTGTGCGCCCTCGGATGGGAGCCCGTCGTCCTCACGTCGCAGGACTACGCGTCCGACGAGGAGATCCGCCGATTCAACGCGTCTCAGCCGTTTCCGATCGTTCCGTTCCGGCAGGTCGCCGGACCGCCCCTCGAGGCGCTCTATCGAGAGGCCATCCTCAGCCGCTGGATTCAAGGACACTCTCCCCACGCGCTGCTTGCCTCTGGAAGCCGATCGGTCCTGCTCGCTGCCTCGCGTTGGCGCGGGCGAGACCTGCCGTGGGTCGCGGTGGGCCATGGAACCGACTTCGGCGGCCGGGGCGGTTGGGAGGCTCGCCTGATTCGCTGGGCGTTCGGGCAGGCGACTTCCATCGTGTGCGTCAGCGAGTTCACCCGGCGTCGGATGCAGGAGGCCGGCGTCAGACCGCGCGGGGAGTCGGTGATTCCCAACGGCGCGGACCCCCGGCGCTTTCGGAGACTGGCGCCAGAAAACGCCCGAGCGGTCCGACGGGAGCTCGACCTGGAGGACGCCCGTATCCTGATCACCGTCGGCAACGTCACCCCGCGAAAGGGTCAGGACATCGTCGTGCGCGCTCTTCCGGCAATCCTTGCGCGCGAACCCCGGACGCACTATCTGGTCGTGGGACTGCCGAGTCACGGAGACGCGCTTGAAGAGTTGGCCCGGAGCCTCGGGGTCGCCGAGCATGTTCGCCTCCTCGGTCGGGTCGAGCCGGATCGGCTGGTGAAATTGCTGAACGCGGCGGATCTCTTCGTCATGACGAGCCGAAACACGGCCGAGGGCGACGTCGAAGGTTACGGAATCGCGGCGGTGGAGGCCGCTCTGTGTGGCCTGCCAGCCATCGTCGCCGGCGGGTCCGGGCTCGCCGAGGCCGTTCTCGACGGGGATACGGGGTTGGTCATTCCGCCCGAGGACGAAGGGGCGACGGCCCGGGCAGTTCTTTCCCTGCTCGAGGACGACGCGGCGCGCCAGGCGATGGGAGATCGCAGCCGTCGACGCGCCGAATCAGAGCAGACCTGGGGGCACTGCGCAGCCCGTTACGACGAAGTGCTCCGGCGCGTGTGTGTCCAGCCGGACTCTCTCGATCGCCGCGGGTCTCTGGGCCGGAGGGCGGCGCTCTGAGGCCAGTCCCATGAGGCTTCTGGTCGTCTCGCACACCGCGCACTATCGACAGCAAGGTCGGACAGTGGGTTGGGGGCCGACGGTCCGGGAGCTCAGCCGCCTGGCGGGGCTTTGCGACGAGCTCGTCCATGTGGCGCCGCTCCATCTCGACCCGGCCCCGGCGAGCGCCCTTCCGTATGAGGCGCTCAACGTGCGGCACGTGCCCGTCCGTCCGGCCGGCGGAACGTCCCTCCGGGCCAAGCTGGGAGTCCTCGGGGCATGGGTCGGGTACCTGCGAGTCCTTCTGCCGGAGTTGCGCCGTTGCGACATCGTCCACGTCCGCTGTCCGTCGAACATTGGCCTGTTGACGATCCTCGTGCTCGCCATATCCGGAGCTCCGCGGGCGCGCTGGATCAAATATGCCGGGAACTGGCAGCCGGGTTCCCCGGAAGGCCTGTCGTACACGCTCCAGCGCTGGTTGCTCAACCGCGGCGCGGCCCGTGCGGTCGTGACCGTGAACGGAAGCTGGCCCGATCAACCCGCGCACGTGCATTCCTTCTTGAATCCGTGCCTCACCGACGAGGAGCTACACGACGGGGCTCTCGTCGGTTCCGCCAAGGAGCTCACTTCGCCCGTGCGACTGCTCTTCGTCGGGCGCCTCGAGAACGCCAAGGGTTGCGGAAGAGCCGTGGAGGTCGTGGAGAATCTGTCCCGGCTCGGGATCGAAACGCAGCTCGATATCGTCGGCGACGGGCCTGAGCGGGCGCGCCTGGCGTCTCGAGTCGAAGGCTCCGCGCTGAGCGGGCGGGTCCGGTTGCTCGGCTGGCTTCCGCGGCCGGCCTTGAACCGGCTGTATGCCGAGGCCCATCTGCTCCTTTTTCCCTCCTCGTCCAGCGAAGGTTGGCCCAAGGTCCTGAGCGAGGGGATGGCCTACGGGGTCGTGCCCCTGGCGAGCACGGTCAGCAGCATCCCCCAGTACCTGGAGGGCTTTCGCACCGGCCAGGCGCTCGATCCTCTCGACCGCGCCGGATTCGTGAACGCGATTGCGGCCTATGTGCGCGAGCCGCGGCGCTGGAAGGTCGAGTCCGGGCGGGCGATCGAAGCGGCCTCGCGGTTTACATATGGGAGCTATCTTGCCGCCGTTCGCGATGTCCTCGACCTGGAGGCCGCCTGAGCGATCGGGCACTGGCCGGCTCTCCGGAAGCCGCGCGGAGAGGGGCGCCCCGACTGGTCTGGCTGTGGCAGCTCTCCTTCCTGGCTGTCCACGTCCCTCTTGCCCTGGCGGTCAAGAACTTCTCCCCGTACGGAGCGTGGCACGCCCGGCTCGTACTCGGGGTCGGTGTGGCTCTGGCGCTCACGTCCCGGCGGTGGGAGCGCGTGGCCTGCGTCGGGGCCTACATCGCGGGGGCAGAGGTCTTCTGGCGTATGAAGCGGGCGGATATCTCGTGGGAGTTCGGCAAGTACGCCCTGGCGCTGATCTTCCTGATCGCACTCGTTCGGTTTGGGCGGCTCCCCAAAAACGGATTTCCGATCGCCTACTTCCTGCTTCTTCTGCCCTCGGCCATCCTCACGTTCCTGGGCGTCGATGCGGCGGAAGCGCGCGGCTACTTGAGCTTCAACCTGTCCGGCCCTCTGGCGCTGACTCTGAGCACGCTGTTTTTTTCAGCTCTTCGGTTGACTCGAGCCGAGATGCGGTGGGTGTACGTGTGCTTGCTCGCGCCGATCGTCTCGATCGCCGTGGTCGCCGCCGCCAACCTGCAGCTCTACATGCCGGACGAGTTCGAGATCGCATCGAGTTCTCTGGCCAGCGGCGGGTACGGACCGAACCAGGTCTCGGCCATCCTCGGCCTGGGAATCCTGGCGGCCGTTCTCTACATGGTCATCGGCACGGGGAACGCCGCCGCGACGGCGGCCTTTGCGATCCTCGCTCTCTTTCTCTTCCGCCAGTGCGCGATTACGTTCTCGCGAGGCGGCCTCTATATGTCGGTGGGCGGTATCGCGGCGGCGGCCTTCTACCTGGCAGGCGACAAACGCAGCCGCTTGAAACTGTTCGGCGTTCTGGCCATCGTCCTGCCGCTCCTCTTCTTCGTCGTGTGGCCCCGGCTGGAGGCCCTCACGGGCGGTGCGATCGGCTCGCGCTTCAAGAGCATCGATAGCACCGGGCGGAGCCTGCTCATCCAGGCCGACCTGAAGACCTGGTCGGAGAACCCGGTTCTGGGCTCGGGGCCTGGACTGGGGGCCAAGAACCGCCTGAAGGTGTTCCGCTCGCCGACGGCCCACACGGAATACTCGCGGCTCTTGGCGGAGCACGGGATCCTCGGGCTCGCTGCCCTGGCCATGCTCCTCTTCATCGGCGTGACCAACGTCCGGGCCGCGCCGAGCCGGCTGGAAAAAGCTCTGGCTGCGGGAATGATTGCCTACAGCCTTCTGAGCATGGCGGTCGACGGCATGCGGCTGGCCTCGGCCGCGTTCGCGTTCGGACTCTCGGCGGTGACCCTCGCGGGCGCCCGGCGTGCCAGCGTGACGGCGCCGCGCGGGGTCCCGCTGAGGCGTGAAGTTGCTCAAGGCGGGCAAGCGAGATGAGCGCGGTCCGCTGTCGGGTGCGTACCGCCGCGGTCCTTGACTCCCCGCCGAGGTCGTCGACCTTCGCGCCGGTTCCCACGACTTCGAGCACGGTCACGAGGACGTGGTGAAGTCCACCCGGCCGGGCGTCTCCGGTCCGATTCGACTCCTCCTGACGGTGCCGCATTTGGAGAGCACGGCCAGCCCTTATCGGGAGATGATGGCGGTCGCGCGGTATCTGCCCCGGCCCGAGTTCTCCCTGACGATCTGCTCGCTGCGCGAGAACGGTCTGGAGTCGACGGAGCCGCTCCTGGAGTCCCTCGGCGCCCGCGTCTTCGTGGCCCGGTACCGGCCCCGTGGTCGAGGCGTCGGCCACTTCCGATCCTGTCTTCGCGACCAAAAGGTCATTTCCGGGAAGGGGCCTTTCGACCTCCAGCACTCCCTCGACTTCAGCTCGACGCCGATCGAGGCGGCGCTGGCGAGGCGGAGCAAGCGCCGGTTTCTCTTCTCGCAGCGCAACCTCAACGAGGGGGGGCATCTCTGGCTGCTCCGGATGAAATGCCGGCTCTCCTGGAAAGTCGTTGTGATTTCGGCGGCCGTTCGGACGTTGCTCCAATCCGCCGGCTTGGCCCGGGACAAGATCGTCGAGATCTGCCTCGGGATCGAGGAAGACGCCGCCAGCGCGTTCCCCGCGGGGGAGCTCCCCGTTCCCGAGAGCTTCGTGCTCTCCGTGGGCCATATCGTCCGCCGGAAGAGGAACGAGGACGGCATTGCCGCTTTTGCCCGGATCGCGGCGGAGAGGCCGGACCTGCACTTTCTGATCGCCGGGCGGGTCGTGGATGCCGGATACGCCGAAGAGCTCCGACGGCTCGCCGTCGACCGGGGGCTCGAAAACCGAATCTCTTTTCTCGGACCGCGCCCGGACGTGATGGCGCTGATGAAACGCGCCGAGTGCCTCCTGCACTGCCCGGAAAGCGAAGCATTCGGCTGGGTTCTCCTCGAGGCGATGGCCGCCGGCCTGCCGATCGTTGCCACGGCGGTGGGCGGAATCGGGCAGCTCCTCGAGCACGGGAAAACGGGAATGCTCGTTTCGGCCGGAGACGTCGATGCCCTTTCGCAGGCCATGCGCCGGCTCTTCGACGAGCCCGACACGGCCCGCTCTCTCTCGCGCGAAGCGCTGGCGGTCGTCCACGAGCGTTACTCGGCCACAGCGATGGTCCGCCGGCTGGCCGAGGTGTACCGAGACGTGTCCGGCGAAGGGCGTTCCATCGCATGACCAGGCCTCGTTACGACCACGCGACAAAGAAAGTGTCGGCGCACTGCGGCGTCGTCCGCGTGCAATGCGTTTCGCCCGGTGCTCCGCTCGGGCGTCCAGTCGCCGAAGGGGGGCACGCGCGGTGAGTGCGTCCGGTGTCTCCCTTCCGCGGGCCAGGGTCTCCACGAAACCCACGGCAACTCTGATCGGCAATTTTCTGTCCGGGCCCGCGGGAAGTCGAGGAATCTCGGAGGAGCTTGCCGACCGGCTCCGCGCCTCCGGCTGGGACGTGCGCACCGCTTCGCACCAGCGTCGGAAGCTCCTGCGCCTTATCGACATGGCGGGCGCCGTGTGGCGGGGGAGCCGTCGCAAGGGAATCGTCCATGTCGACGTCTTCAGCGGCTCCGCCTTTCTGTGGGCGGCCGCAGTCGTCTGGCTGGCGCGACTTCTCGGGAAGCCTTATGCATTGACGCTCCGCGGCGGACGTCTGCCAGAGTTCGCGGCCCGTTGGCCCGGTACGATGCGGAATGTGCTGGGCGGTGCCCGTGCCGTAACCGTTCCATCCGAGTTCCTTCGCCGGGAGATGCAGCCGTATCGAGCCGATCTCCTCCTGCTGCCGAATCCTCTGGACCTCCGCGCCTATCCGTTCCAGAAACGCGAACGGCCCTCGCCCCGGCTCGTCTGGCTGAGGGCGTTCGACGATATCTACAATCCGGCGCTGGCGCCCCGCGTCCTCGCCCGGTTGCTCCCGGAATTTCCCGACGCGTCGCTGACCATGATCGGACCGGACAAGGGAGACGGGAGCTTGTCGCGGACACGCATCGAGGCTGTCGAGCTCGGCGTTGGTGACCGGGTTCGTTTCACTGGGAACATTCCCAAGACTTCGGTCGGGGAGCACATTTCGTGCGGCGACATTTTTCTGAACACGACGAATGTGGACAACGCCCCTGTCAGCGTGCTCGAGGCCCTCGCTTGCGGGCTTTGTGTCGTGAGCACCAACGTCGGGGGGATGCCGGACTTCGTTCGCGACGGCGAAGAAGCGCTTCTCGTTCCGCCCGACGACGCGGATGCCATGGTGCAAGCCGTCCGGCGGATTCTCTCGGAGCCCCGCCTCGCCGAAAGACTCTCTCGGAATGGTCGGGCGAAAGTGCAATCCATGGACTGGTCGGCCATCCTTCCGAGGTGGGAAGCGATCCTATCGGCGGGAGCCGGGGCGGGAGGCTGAGCGTGCGGCAGTCGCGGAAGCGGAGCGCGTCGCATGAGGCCGTCCTGGCCCGGCGACAGAGAGCGGCAACTTCCTAGCCACATGCACCCGTTCCTCAAGCTGTACCACGGCCTTCCAGCTCCTGCGCGGGTGGTCGCCGCAAATGCTCGGGGGCTGTACCTACGCTGGTGGCGCTACGGCAGGGAAACTCCGTCTCTCGTCTCGCAGGCACGGCAGCGCGAGTCGTGGGATCCGGATCGCTGGGGAGCGTGGCAGAAGGCGGAGATGGCAAACCTGCTGGCTCACGCGGCGAGGCAGGTTCCGCACTACCGCGAGGTCTGGGAGCGCCGTCCCACCGGCGACGTCGGCACGCTTGAGGCGTGGCCGGTGCTCAGCAAGGAAACCCTGCGCACGCGGCCGCGGACCTTTCTTAAGGACGGGTCCGACCCCGCGCAGATGTCCCGAGAGCAGACGAGCGGAACGACGGGTAAGCCCGTCGTCGTGTGGTGGAGCCGCCGAACGGCGCGGGAGTGGTATGCGCTCTTCGAGGCGCGGGTCAGGATGTGGAACGGCGTGAACCGACATGACAGGTGGGGCATGCTCGGCGGACAGCTCGTCGTCCCGGTGCGACGGACCCGGCCACCGTTCTGGGTGTGGAACCAGTCTCTCAATCAGCTCTACCTCTCCTCGTACCACCTGGCTCCGCAGAATGTCGGCGACTATCTGGATGCCATGCGTCGATACAAAGTGACCTACCTGTTCGGTTACGCGTCGTCCCTCTATTCAGTCGCTCAGCTCGCCGCGGAACTCCGGTTGGATGCCCCGCCGATGCGCGTCGCCATCAGCAACGCCGAGCCGCTCCTCGGTCACCAGCGCGCAAAGATCGCGGAGGTTTTCGGGTGCCCGGTGCGCGACACGTACGGGATGTCCGAAGTCGTGTGTGGTGGTAGCGAGTGTTCTGAAGGGAAGATGCATCTTTGGCCGGAAGTCGGAGTCGTTGAGATCCTCCGCGACGACGTGGACGAGCCGGCTGCCCCCGGCGAGCCGGGGCGAATCGTGGCCACCGGATTGCTCAATCGAGAAATGCCTCTCATTCGATACCAGACGGGGGATCGGGGAGCGCTCGAGCCGGAGGCGATGCCCTGCCGCTGTGGACGTGGGCTACCGGTTCTCCGATCCATTGAAGGCCGGTTCGACGATGTGATCGTGACCCCCGACGGCCGGCGCGTAGGAAGGCTCGACACGGTCTTCAAGGGGGCCTTCGCCATCCGGGAAGCGCAGATCGTGCAGGACGATCTCGAGCACGTTCGCGTGCAGGTCGTGCCGGCAGAGGGCTTTGGCGAGCGGGACGCGATCGGCGTCGCTGAAGCGCTGCAGGACCGGCTCGGCACCGATGTGAAGATCCGGGTCGAATGCGTGGAGAGCATTCCTCGGACGAAGGCGGGCAAGTTTCGCGCCGTCCTGTCGATGGTCTCCGACGCCGCGAAGGACCCGGAGAGGCGGTCACGGTGAGAATGTTTGCACGGGGCTCGTCAACGCCGCGCAGGTGTCCCTGATCGACGGGCCGACGCTGTGAGCGGACGGATGCCTCCGGCGCGATCCGCGGGAACCCGTGAGGAGGTCCCGTTTGTTTCCGTCGTGATGCCGATCCGGAACGAGGCGCCCTACATCGCGACGAATCTAGCCGATGTCCTCGCTCAGGACTATCCCCGCGATCGATTCGAGGTTCTCGTCGCCGACGGCATGTCGACGGATGGCACGCGCGAGATCGTCGAATCGCTGGCGGCCGGTGAGCCGCGCCTCCGCGTCGTCGAGAACCCGGGAAGAATCGTGGCGTCCGGTCTCAATCGCGCCATCGCCGAGGCGCGGGGCGAGGTGATCGTCCGCCTCGATGGGCACTGCGAGTACCCGGGCGATTACCTGAGCCGGATCGTCGCCGTGCGCGCGGCCACCGGGGCCGCCAACGCCGGGGGCGTGCTGGTCCCCGTCGGGGAGAGCTTCGTCCAGAAATCGATCTGCGGGGCATTCGCGTCCCGCGTCGGTATCGGGGGCGCGGCCCTCCGCGCCCAGGACGCCGCGGCGGGAGTTCGTGACGTCGACGCCGTGCACGGCGGCTGCTGGCTGCGGGAGACGCTGCGCGAGGCGGGGCCTTTCTCGGAAGAGATGGTGCGTAACCAGGACGACGAAATGAGCTTTCGGCTGCGCCGGAGAGGCGGCCGGATCGTCCAGGCGCCTTCGATCCGCGTCCGATATGTCGTCCGAGACCGTTGGAGCCTGCTCTTTCGACAGTTCGCCCAGTACGGCTACTGGAAAGTCCGGCTGGTACGGAGGTATCCGCGGCAGTCGAGCCTTCGCCATTTGATGCCAGCCGTGCTCGTCGTTCTGCTGGTCGCGGGATTCTTCGCGTCGCCATTCTCGCGGTGGGCCGCGGTGGGGTTCCTGATCTTCGGCTCGGCCTACCTGGCGGCGATCGCGCTCGCTGCCCTCGCGGCCTCGCTCAGCCTCGCGACGCGACTCTGGCCCGGAGTCGTCCTGGCACTGATCACGATGCACATAGGATATGGGAGTGGGTTCCTGGCCGGTCTGGCCACGAAGGCCCTTCCGGCTCGAGCTCGCGCGTGGTTTTCCGATCTCTCCCGATGAGCGACGCCGAACCGAGCGCCGTCGTACCCCGGACGCCCTCGCCAGTACCGGTCTCGGGTCCGCCGACGGTCGCCCCCGTGGCGGCGTTCACGGTCGACGTCGAAGACTGGTACCAATCGAGCGTAGATTTCGATGCGCCGATCAGCAACAGGGTCGTCGGCAACGTGGACCGGATCGTGGCGCTTCTCGACGAGCACGGCGTGAAGGGTACGTTCTTCGTGCAGGGTCTCGTCGCCCGGCGTTTCCCGGGCCTCGTCCAGCGCCTGGCCGCCGAAGGTCATGAGGTTCAATCTCACGGGCACACCCATCGCCCTCTCTTCGGGATGGATCCTGCCGCACTGCGGGCGGAGCTCCAAGCCGGGCGCAAGAGCGTGGAAGACGCCGCCAGCCTGGCGGTGACGGCCTTTCGGGCCCCCGATTTCTCGATCGTGCAGAAAAACCTGTGGGCCCTGCAGGTTCTGGCGGAAGAAGGGTTCCGCGTCGATTCATCCGTTTTTCCCGTGCGAACGAGGCGCTACGGAATTTCGGGGTGGAAGGTCGAACCCCAGCGTCTCCGGTTCCCCGGGGGCACCGAGCTCCTCGAAGTCCCCGTGGCCACGTGGGGACGCGGGAGGCTCCGCCTCCCGGCCGGAGGCGGCGGTTACTTTCGCCTGCTGCCTCTACCGGCGCTCGTCGCGGCCCTGAGGTCCTGCATCGTCAGCGGGAGGCCTCCCGTCGTCTACTTCCATCCGTACGAGTTCAACAGACGTGAGCTCGACGACTTCCGCGGCCGGGTTTCGTGGCCGCGGAGGCTTCACCAGGGGATTGGCCGCAAGGCTCTCGAGGGCCGAGTGCGCGGAGTTCTGCGGGCCGTGAGATTCGGGCGGTTGGACCGGGTCCTTCGGACCTGGGGGTTGGCATGAAGATCGCTTTCTTCGCGGCCGACGATCCGCTCTATCTGCCGGATTTCTTCCGTCGCGTGCTCGACGAGCGCGGCTCCGACACGATCGCTGTCTATCTCACGCCGCCTCTGTATCGGAACCAGACCCGTCTCGCAGCGGCGTGGCGGTACCTTCGAACCTTCGGTCCCGGGGCGACTGTGCGGCTCATTGGCCGGCTTCTGCGTTCCCGCCGCGAGCGCCGATCCATCGCGGCCGTCTGCCGCGACCACGGCGTCGCCGTCGAGACTATCTCGGACGTCAATGCGCCCGAGTTCCTCGAACGCCTGCGGAGCCAGGCTCCGGACCTCGTGATCTCCGTGAGCTGTCCTCAGCTGTTCCGACGGCCGCTGATCGAGGTGCCCTCCCGAGGTCTGCTGAATATCCACGGTTCGATTCTCCCGGCGTACCGGGGAGTCCTGCCGGCGTTCTGGATGCTCGCCAACGGCGAACGGCGCGCGGGAGTCACGGTGTTTCTGGTCAACGAGGGGATCGACACCGGCGACGTGTGCGGCCAGGAAGTGTTCGAGATCCTGCCCGAGGAATCGCTCGATCAGTTCCTTCGCCGTTCGAAGGCGTTCGCGGCCGAGTTGCTTCTGAAGGTGATCACCGCGTTCGAGGGCGGAACTGCGCGGCCGGCCCGGTTGGACCTGACGCAGGGCTCCTATCACTCCTGGCCGGATCGGGACGCCGTCGCCCGGTTTCGCGCGACAGGCCGCCGCCTATGGTGAAGCGGACGGGACCCGAGGTAGGCCCGGAAGGGTCTGGCGGGGAAAAGGCGGCGGCCGTGGAGCAGGAGAGGATCCTTGCCGAGTCCCGGCGGCGCGAGACGGAGATCGAGCCGGATCGGTACGAGCCATGGCAGGCGTCGGAGACGTTCATACGCAACGGAAGGTCCCGGCGAGCCGGCGAGATGCTTCGGCGAGCCGGCGTGTTTCCGAAACCCGGCGACGCCTGCCTGGAGATCGGGTACGGGTCGCTCGGCTGGTTGGGGCAGCTGCTGTGCTGGGGCGTCCGCACCGGCGATCTCCACGGCATCGAGCTCGATGCCGGGCGGGCCGCCGAAGCACGCCTCCGCTTTCCGGGAGCCGACCTGCGAATTGGGGACGCGACCCGCCTTCCCTGGCCGGATGGCGGCTTCCCCCTCGTGATTGCATCGACCGTATTCACCTCCATCCTGGATTTTGTCGTGCGCCAGATGGTCGCCAACGAGATCAGCCGTGTGCTTGCCCCGGGTGGAGCGTTGCTGTGGTACGACTTTCGTGTGAACAACCCCGCCAACCCGAACGTGCGCAAGGTGGGCCGACGGGAGCTCGCGCAGCTTTTCCCCGCTCTCCGGGGCACGGTCCGGTCTGCCACGCTGGCCCCGCCCGTCGGGCGGGCTGTGATTCAGGTGAGCTGGTTGCTGGGAGAGCTGCTGGAGGCCATTCCCTTTCTCCGCACGCATCTGCTGGCTGTTCTGATCAAAGGAGAAAAATGAGCAACGACGTCCCTTTCTTCCGCCCCGACATCACCGACGCAGAGGTCGACGAGGTCGTCGCCGCGGTCCGATCCGGATGGCTGACGACCGGCCCCCGCGTCAAGCGCTTCGAGGAAGAGTTCGCGGCGGAGCTCGGCGCTCCGCACGCGATCGCGGTCAACTCCTGCACCGCCGCGCTCCACCTGGCCGTCGAGGCGCTGGGGCTCCAGGCCGGGGAAGCCGTGCTGGTGCCGACGATGACCTTCGCGGCGACCGCCGAGATCGTGCGGTACATGGGGGCAGTTCCCGTCCTCGTCGACTGCGACCCGGTCACGCTCAACCTGGACTTCGACGACGCGCGGCGCAAGCTCGAAGCTTTGCGAGCCGGGCGTCTGCGCGCGCGCGTCCCCGCCGGGGCTCGCGCGGTCGGGATCATCCCGGTGCACGTCGGCGGCCTCATGCTCGACGTGGGCCGCCTCCAGGCCTTTGCCGCGGAGAACGAGCTCTGGGTCGTCGAGGATGCGGCGCACGCGTTTCCGGCCGCCTGGCGGCCGTCCCAGGCCGCGGCCTGGCAGAAGTGCGGCGAGGGCACGGCGGCGGTCAGCTGCTTCTCGTTCTACGCCAACAAGACGATCACGACGGGCGAAGGGGGCATGGCCACGACCGCCGATCCCGCCCTCGCGGACCGGATGCGCCTGATGTCGCTGCACGGTCTCTCTCAGGACGCCTGGCGGCGGTACTCGGGGGGCGGCCGCTGGGACTATCGGATCCTGGCGCCCGGGTTCAAATACAACCTCACGGACGTGGCGGCGGCCATCGGCATCCACCAGCTCAAGCGGGCGGAATCCATGCGCCAGGATCGGGAGGAGGTCGCCCGCCGGTACGTCTCGGCCTTCGCCGATCTTTCCGAGCTCGAGTTGCCGCCGACGAACGGCGACCGCCTCCACTCCTGGCACCTCTTTCCGATCCGCCTGCGACTCGACCGACTCTCCATCGGCCGCAACGAGTTCATCGACCTCTTGAAGGCCGCGGGCGTCGGCTGTTCGGTGCACTGGCGCCCGCTGCACCTGCACCCGTACTACGAGGAGACCTTCGGCTGGCGCGCGGACGACTTGCCGGTCGCGACGCGCGTCTGGGAGCGCCTGGTGAGTCTGCCCATATTCCCCCGGATGCGGGAGGAGGAGATCGCCCGAGTTGTCGAGACGGTGAGGATCCTGTGCCGGGAGAATCGGAAGGCCGCGACGGCCACCTCCGCGCAGGCGCGGTCCTGACCGTCCCCGCCGCGGCGAGCGCCGTTTCTCCCGGGCTTCCGCGCGGCGTCGACGTGCTTCTGTCGGCCGCAGGGCTGATCGCGGCGAGTCCCGTCCTCGTCCTGGCCGCGGCCGCCGTGGCGTTCACGTCCGGCTTCCCTGTGTTTTTCCGTCAAACGCGCGTCGGACGCGGTGGGAAGCCCTTCACGCTCGTCAAGCTGCGCACCATGCGTGTTTCCGGCGGCGGGCCGGAGGTGACCGCCCGGGGCGACGCGCGGGTGACGCCGGTCGGGCGGCTCCTGCGCCGCACCAAGATCGACGAGCTGCCCCAGCTCTGGAACGTGCTCCGGGGCGACATGGCCGTCGTCGGCCCCCGGCCCGAGGTGGCCCGGTACGTGCAGAACACGGACCCCGTGTGGCAGGAAGTGCTCCGTTCAAAGCCGGGCCTCACGGATCCCGTCACCCTGAAGCTCAAGGACGAGGAAGCGCTCCTGGCCCAGGTGGAAGGCGACCGCGAACGTTTTTACCGGGAGACTCTCCAGCCGTTCAAGCTGCGAGGGTACGCAGACTATCTTCGGACACGGACCTGGAGAAGCGATCTGGGAGTGATCTGGGACACATTTCGGACAGTTATCTGGCCTGGCCCGGCCATTCGGCCTGTCGACCTGTCCGGAGGGCCGCCCAGAACTTGAAAAAGGACAGGAGTTCCGCTACCTTCGACGCTTACAGGAAATGAAATCCCTTGCCGCCTGGGGCGGGGAAGAAGAGGGTCCGGCGCAAGGCGGCCCTTCTCCCTCTCCGCTCATGCAACGGGTCTACGGGAGCCGGCTCCGGCCGGCACGGAGGCGGTTTGCCCCGATTGAACGGTAAGTCTCTCAAGCCGCTGACGCGGGGGCTGCAGTTCGCGCTCGACATCGCGACGCTGGCCGCGGCCTTCGCCGTTGCCTATCTGCTCCGCTTCGAGTTCGCTCTGCCCGAGGGCGAGCTGAACAACGCCATCCAGCAGCTCCCCTACGTCGTTCTGGTCCAGTTCGCGGCTCTGACGCTGGCCGGCGTTTACAGCTTCATCTGGCGGTACGTCGGCATGGGCGAGATCAAGGCGTTCCTGTACGCGGCCCTGTGGTCGGGCTTCGTGCTGGCGGTGCTGCGTCTCTCTCTGCCGGCCCGGCTCGGAACGTGGCGGGTCCCGCTCTCCGTCATCCTCATGGGGACGATCCTCGCGTTCGGAGGCGTGCTCGGCCTGCGCGTGCTTCGCCGCTTCCTCTACGAACTCTCGCAGCGCCGTCGGCGCCAGGCCCAGGTCTCGACCGCCGAACGGGTGCGGACGCTCCTCGTGGGCGCCGGCCGCGCCGGGATCCTCGCGGCCCGCGAGATCGCCGGCCGCGGCGACATGAGCATGGACGTCAAGGGATTCGTCGACGACGCTCCCGAAAAGCAGGGCGCCGTCATCCACGGAATCCGGGTCCTCGGGACCACCAAGGATCTGCCGCGCCTGGTCCAGGAGCTCCAGATCGCCCAGGTAGTGATCACGATCGCCCAGATCTCGCGCCAGGAGATCCTCCACCTGATCGGCATCTGCCGGAAGATCCAGGTCAGCGTGCGGATCATCCCGGGCCTGTACGACGTGCTGCAGGGCAAGGTGCATGTGACGCGCATCCGCAACGTCCAGATCGAGGACCTGCTGGGCCGCGAGCCCGTCTACCTCGATGAGGTCCAGCTCGGTCAGTTCCTGGCGGGCAAGCGTGTCATGGTCACCGGAGCGGGCGGATCGATCGGGTCGGAGCTCGCCCGCCAGGTGGCTCGCTTCCAGCCCGCGAAGATCCTCCTCGTCGAGCGGGCCGAGTCCGCGCTCTTCGACATCGACGCCGACCTGCGGCGCACGCGACCCGAGGTCGAGGTGGTTCCGATCGTGGCCGACATCTGCGACGAGCGCCGTGTGCGCGCGGTGATGGCCGAGCACACGCCGCAGGTGGTGTTCCACGCCGCAGCCCACAAGCACGTGCCCCTGATGGAGGCCAATCCGGGGGAGGCGATCAAGAACAACATCCTGGCCACCCGTCTCCTGGGAGAGATCGCGGGCGAGCACGGCGTCGAGGCCTTCGTCATGATCTCGACCGACAAGGCGGTGCGGCCGACCTCCATCATGGGAGCGACCAAGCGGGTCGCCGAGCTCGCGGTTCAGGATCTCGCCAGCAAGTCTGTGTCCACCCGCTACGTGGCGGTTCGCTTCGGCAACGTCATCGGCTCGGCCGGGTCGGTGGTCCCGATCTTCCGGGATCAGATTCGCCGGGGCGGTCCCGTCACGGTGACGCACCCGGAGATGCGGCGCTACTTCATGACGATCCCGGAAGCCGCCCAGCTCGTCGTGCAGGCCGCGGCCATGGGCGAGGGCGGCGAGATCTTCATTCTCGACATGGGAGAGCCGGTGCGGATCCTCGACCTGGCCGAGGAGATGATCACCCTGACGGGCCTGCGGCCCTATGTCGAGATGGACATCGTCTTCACGGGGCTGCGGCCGGGCGAGAAGCTCTTCGAGGAGCTGGAGCTCTCGGGCGAGCAGATCGCCAAGACCCGTCACCCCAAAATCTACAT
>JBBDKM010000009.1:46009-48857 GCA_040879385.1 Thermoanaerobaculia bacterium
CGCCGCGGCGCGGCTGAAAAGTAGCTTCCCTTGCAGTAGTGGAGCCGGTATCCGGCTGCCTCGACGTCGATGCCCGCCATCGCGGCGACGGTGTCCGCCTCGAGCCCCGCCGCGTTCACGACGCGTTCGGCCGTGAAGGACTCGAGCGCTCCCGCCCGCCGCACGGTCAGACGATAACCCCCCGGAGCGGACTCGATCCCGACCAGCGCGGCGCTGGAATAGAAGATGGCGCCGGAGGCGAGGGCCGCGTGGAGGTAGTGGTCCATCAGACCGTGCGGGTCGATGACCCCGGAGCTCTCCGACCACAGCGCGCCGACCGACCGGACGCGGGGCTCCCGGGCGCGGGTTTGCGCCTCGGAGAGCGGCTCGAGCGTCACGCCGTTCGACCGGGCGTTCTCGAGGATCCGCTCGAGCGCGGGAAGCTCCTCCGGGACCGTCGCGGTGATCACCTTGCCGATGCGGTGGTGGGGGATGTCGTGCGCGGCGCAGAGGGCGTAGAGCCGCGCGTTGCCCTCGCGGCAGAGCCGGGCCTTCAGCGAGCCGAGCGGGTAATAGATGCCGGCGTGAATGACCTGGCTGTTACGGCTCGAGGTCTCCATGCCGTGGCGGGGGTTCCGATCCACCACGAGGACATCCGGGTTGCGGGAGGCGAGTCGAGCCGCCACGGCGAGACCGACGGCTCCGGCTCCGATGACCGCGACGCCGGTGTCGGGCACTACAGAAGGATCTTCCGGCAGTAGAAGCCCTCGGCGTACCCGGTCGGGGAATTGGACTCGACGCCGCGCAGGCGCAGGACTGCTCGGAAGGTGTCCTCCGAAAACCACTGGTTGGCGGCCTGAGAGCGGAACGCGTGGAGGATGTGCTCGACCTTCTTCCGGCACACCTTCTCGTCGAGGGGGACGTAGAGATTCGGCGAGGCGAGGTCGCCGTCGTACTTCGGGATCTCGTACTCGAGGATCAGGTGGTCGCGGAAGGTGTTCCAGGCAAGCTCGCCGAGGAGCCGATGGTCCTGGTGCGCGTCGCCTCGCCATGGGCAGAAGACCAGGTCGGGCGAGGATCGGCGCTTCAACCGCTCGAACTCCTCCTTGATCCGAACGATCTGCGAGGGAAAGAACCCGTCCCGGAATCTCCTTGTCTCGACGCGGGCCGCGCGGGCGCCCGCGAGCAGCCGCCGCGCGCTCGCGCGGGCCTCGCGCGCGCGGACCGGGGTGCCGCTGAACACGATCCAGTCGACCTCGACTGGCAGAGAGCGGTCGATCAGGTCGAGCAGGGTCCCTCCGCAGCCGATCTCGATGTCGTCGGAGTGGGCCCCGAGGCAGAGGATGCGCAGGGGGGCTTTGGGCCGGCGGGGCAGCTCGAGTCGCAGCATGCAGCCTCCCTCAGTTTCGCGGACGGAAGACGGGCTTGACGGGTCGACCCTCGAGGAAACGCTCGATTCCGCCGTCGAGCGCCTGCCGATAGACGCGCAGCGCCTCACCGACCGCCTCGACCGTCCGGTCGATGTCCTCGTCGCGGTGGGAGAAGCTGACCACCAGCGAGGGCATGAAAATGCCCCGCTTCAAGGTCTCCTGGAGAACGAGCGTCCGGAAGGCCTGCGAGGCTTTTCCCTCGGCGTCCTTGGCCGCATAGACGAGGTTGCAGTCGCGGCCCAGCACCTGGAAGTGCTCGGCGACGCCGAGCCTCCGCGCGGCCTCTTCGATACCGGCTTTCAGCCGCGCGCCCTGGCGGTGGAGCACTTCGACGACCCCCTCGCGCTCGTAGATCCTCATCGTCTCGATCGCCGCGGCCAGCGCGTGGGTCTCGGCCCCGTGCGTGGTCGAGAGAAGAAAGACGCGCTCCTGGTCGTGGTGAAGACCACCGCGCTCCATGAGGGCCCGCTTGCCCACGAGGGCCGAGACGGAGAAGCCGTTCGCCATCGCCTTGCCGAAGACGGCGAGGTCCGGAACCACGCCGTAGAGCTTCTGCGCGCCGCCGAGGTGCCAGCGGAAGCCCGTGATCATCTCGTCGAAGATCAGGACCGTTCCCTCCGCATCGCTCGAGCGCCGGAGGTGCGCGAGGAACCCGGGGGCGGGCTCGTGGAGGGCCGCGGGCTCCAGCATCAGGCAGGCGATCTGGCCGGGGTAGCGGCGAAACAGGGTCTCGATACTCGCGACGTCGTTGTATTGGAAGGTGAGAGTCAGGGCGCGGGCGCTCTTCGGGACGCCGGCCGGCATCGCGGTCGACCCGATGAACCAGTCGTCGATCGAGAAGAAGGGCTGGTCCCGGCAGAGAGCGACGAGGTCCCGACCCGTGTGCGCCCGGGCGAGCTTGACGGCGGCCGTCGTGGCGTCGGAGCCGTTCTTGCAGAACTTGGCCATGTCCGCGCCGTCGATCAGGCCGAGGAGCCGCTCGGCGCACTCCACCTCGAGGGGAGAGGGCCGGCTGAAATTGCTCCCGTGCCGCAGCGCCGCGGTCGCGGCCTCGACGACGGCAGGATAGGCGTGGCCCAGGGTGACGGAGCGCAGACCCATTCCGTACTCGATGAACTCCCGGCCGTCCAGGTCCCAGACGTGACAGCCGCGGCCGCGCGCGATGAAGGCCGGCGCGCCGACGGGGTACTGGTCGTCGCCCTTCGCGTAGGTGTGCGCGCCCCCGGGGATCGCGGCGTGGGCCCGCGCCCTCAGGGCCGCGGTTTGCGTCGAGTCGGTCAGGCGCTCGGTCGGGACGTCGGTAATGGGAGGCTTGGTGGTCATGGCGGGAAGGGCGCGGTCAGAGCGATGCGGCGGGCTTCCAGACCTCCCACGGAGTCTCGCCCCGCGAGTACATGTCGTCGAGCATCTGCTTCTCCTTGAAGGTGTCCATGCCGACG
>JBBDKM010000009.1:48957-50516 GCA_040879385.1 Thermoanaerobaculia bacterium
GAGAGGTACTCGTTGTAGTTCAGGAAATAGTTCTTGATGATGTCGGCTTTGTAGCCGAGGCACAGGATGAACTCCTTGTGGCCGAAGTGCGCGTAGTACTTCATCACGTACCACAGGATGGGCCTGTAGCCGATGTTGATCATGGGCTTCGGGATGATCTCGGAGTACTCCTTGAGACGCATCCCCAGGCCGCCGCAGAAGAGTACGACCTTCATACTTGGATTTTAAGTTCGCTCCTATTGTACCAGCAGGGCGGCGCTACTCCGCCCGATCCAGGAGGCCGTGGGCGGCCAGGGCGTCGGCGGCGGCACGGACGCGGTCGAAAGGAAGGCCGGCCCGGTCGGCGATCTCGAGAAGCGTCGGGCCTCCGTCCGACAGGTTGAGCACCCAGAGCATCGCCATGGCCGCGGCCCCCGGATCCGGGAGCCCTCCCAGGGCGCCATAGAGACCGCGCTTGCCGAGCTGGGGCTCGCCCTCCGGCCGCGTGTTGCGGTAGCGGCCGTTGCCCTCGAGGACCGCGAGGACGCCCAGATACGCGCGCAGGGAGCCCGCGAGACTTTCGGCCCTCACGAAGCCGCAGTCGTCCGCAGACGTGTGGTACTCGGGATACCGCCCGTGCGGCGTGCGCGTGAGGCTTCCGACGGGCAGATTGAAGCCGGGTGAGCAGTACTGGCGCTCGTCGTAGCCGTACGGCGAGAAGTCCAGGATCGCGTGCGGCTGCCCGGAGGACCGAAGAACGTGGATCGCCGCGCGATCGATCTCCGCGTCGCCGCGGCGGCTCTTCTTGTAGGTCAAGGGGCCCGAGTCTCCGACGCAGGCCACGACGAGGCCGGCGTGAACTCGCGAAAGCGTCTCGCGATTGCGCGAGAGCCACGCGATCGAGCCGATCGTGCCGGGAACGAAGAGAAAGCGGTAGGAAAAACGCCGCGCGACTCCCGAGAGAGAGCGCGCCAGGACCGCGGCCAGCACCATGCCGGACAGGTTGTCGTTGGCGAGCGACGGGTGGCACGCGTGCGCCGAGAGGAGGATCTCCCGCGGGTCCTCGCCCGGCAGGAAGAGCTCTCCGTAGGAGAGGCTGCCGTTCTCGAGGGTTGCGTCGATCGCAACGTCGTACTCCTCTTCGGGAAGACGCTCCAGGTCTCGGTGCGCGAGGCAGAAGCCCCAGTCCTCGGCGTAGTACGAGGTGCGATAGGGGATCCAGTCCGGGCGATCCGGGAGCGTGTGGAGGCGGCTCCGCAGCTCCGAGAGCGGGAGCCGCGCGCGCACCGGAACACTGTAGTTGACGACGTGGAGGTTGGACTTGCGGAAGTCGATCACGCGCTCGCCGCGGGCGTTCGCGACCCAGGCGTCGCGGATGTTCCACTCCTTCGGCACCGTCCAGTCGAGGACCTCGGTGCCCGTCGGGACCTCCCGCACGGTGAGGGGAGCCACGGCGGAGAGGGTGGCGAGGGTCTTTCGCAGGCCATCGCCGGTGATGCTGCGGCACAAGGGGTAGAGCGCGACGACCAGGGCGTGCATCTCCCGGCCGAGCGCCTCGAAGTCCGCGGTCCCGCGCAGAC
>JBBDKM010000010.1:0-48643 GCA_040879385.1 Thermoanaerobaculia bacterium
CGCGGCGCGTTCTCCCGCGTGATGACGCCCTCGAGCGCCGCCGGCACGAGGACGTCGACGGGCAGCTCGAGGAGCTCGGCGTTGGAGATCTTCTCTCCGCGGGCGGCGGTGACCGACCCCTTCTTTTGCTTCGCAGAGTTCACGAGCTCCATCCTCAGGCCCTTCTTGTCGTAGATGCCGCCCCGCGAATCCGAGACGGCCACGACCCGGACCCCCGCCTCCTCGAGGAACTTCGCCACGAAGGCGCCGGCGTTCCC
This sequence comes from Thermoanaerobaculia bacterium, assembly GCA_040879385.1. Lineage (GTDB taxonomy): Bacteria > Acidobacteriota > Thermoanaerobaculia > UBA5066 > Gp7-AA6 > DAHUXD01. Next base: position 258 of record JBBDKM010000010.1, read on the forward strand.
ATAGCCCTGGACGGCCGCCGTCGCTCCCTTCAGCGCAAGGCGCATGCGCTTGGCGGCCTCCTCGATCGCGACGAAGCAGCCTTCCGCCGTGGCCTCGTTGCGCCCCGCCGATCCGCCCAGCTGAATCGGCTTGCCCGTCACGACGCCGAGCGTCGAGAAACCCTGGATCATCGAGAACGTGTCCATGATCCACGCCATGTGCTGGGGGGTCGTGTAGACGTCGGGAGCGGGGATGTCGCGGTCGTGACCGAGCACGATGGCGATCTCCGAGGTGTAGCGGCGCGTGAGCCGCTCGTTCTCGTCCATGGAGAGCTGCTTGGGATCGACCGTGATGCCGCCCTTGGCGCCCCCAAACGGAATGTTCACGACCGCGCATTTCCAGGTCATCCACATCGCGAGCGCCTTGACCTCGTCGAGCGTGACGCCGGGGTGGAAGCGGATGCCGCCCTTCGACGGCCCCCGCGCGATGGAGTGCTGGACCCGGTAGCCCGTGAAGACCTTGATCTTCTTGTTGTCCATGCGGACGGGGATCGACACGATGAGCTGCCGTTTCGGGCTGCGCAGGATGTCCCGCATTCCCGAGTCGAGGCCCAGGTGGTCGGCAGCGCGATGAAACTGCCGCTGCGCAAAGTCGTAGGGGTTCAGGTTCTCGGGCGCGATCGGGGGAGCGGGGGGCGCGGGTTTCCTCCTCGAGGCCGGCGGAACGGGGCGACGCTTGGGTGCCATTCGTCTCTCCTTGGCGCGTGGCGCGTGGCGTGGTTGCAGGGTGGGCAGTCTCTCGAAGGACGGTCAGGGTGAGGCGAGCGGGAGGCTTTCGGCCGCACGCTCTGCCAGATGCCAGAGCGAGGTCGGGAAGATGCCGAGGAGGAAGATGCCGGCCGCGCAAAGGGCCAGCGCCAGTCTGTCGGCGGGCGCGAGCGCGGGCGGCGGCTCCTGCTCGACAGGGTCGCGCATGTAGAGCACGTAGACGACCTTCAGGTAGTAGCCGATGGACACGAGGCTGGCCGCGATGCCGATCAGGGCGAGCGCGTAGAAGCCGCTCTCCAGGGCGGCCTTGAAGAGCAAGAACTTGCCGATGAATCCGGCGGTCGCCGGGATCCCGGCGAGCGAGAAGAGGCACAGCGCGAGGACCGCCGCGGCAAAGGGCGCGCGCCGACCCTCTCCCGCGAGCAGGGCGACCGGGTGGGGCTTCGTCTCGTCGCGGTAGAGCGCCGCGACGGCCGCGAAGGCGCCCGCGTTGGAGACGAGGTAAGCGACGAAATACACGAGGACGGCCGCCAGCGCGTCGCGGCCGAAGACCACCAGCGCGATCGTCGCGTACCCCATCTGCGCGATCCCGGAGTAGGCGAGGAGCCGCTTGATGTCGCGCTGCGCGAGCGCCACCACGTTGCCGAGCGCCATCGAGAGAATGGCGAGGGCGGCGATCCCGGCGCGGAAGCGGTCGGGCATGCCGTCCTCGAAGACCGCGGCGAAGACCCGGTAGAGCACGATCACGCTGGCCCCCTTGGGCGCCACCGAGAGGTAAGCGACGGCGGGCGTCGGCATGCCCTGGTAGACGTCGGGTGCCCAGGAATGGAACGGGGCGATCGACATCTTGAAGCCGAACCCCACGAGGAGGAGCAGGAGGCCGAAGATGACGGTCGGGCTTTCGGCGAGGCCGGGTCGCGCCAGACCCTCGATCTTCGAGCCGCCGCTCGCGCCGAAGAGGAGGACGACGCCGTACAGGGTGAAGGCCGAGGCGAAGGCTCCCGTCAGGAAGTACTTCAGCCCCGCCTCGGAGGAGGCCTGGACGGGCCGGAAGAAGGCGGCCAGCACGTAGAAGGCGAGCGACAGCGTCTCGAGCCCGATGAACACGAGCAGCAGGTCGAGGCCCCGGGTCATCAGCGAGACTCCGAGGTGGCCCCACAGCAGGAGCGCGTAGAACTCGCCCTTCTCCTCTCCGGCGCGTTCCAGGTACGGCTTGGCGACGAGGATCGCGAGGGCCGCCGCGCCCCCGAGAAAGAGCCCCACGAGGAGCGTCAGCGGCGAGGTGTCGAAGCGTCCGCCGAACGTCGTTCCCATGGGCGCGCGCACCAGGAAGTAGAGAGAGCCGGCGACTCCCGCCAGCGCCAGTGTCGCGAACCAGCGCCGGAGCCCGGGTGCGAAGGCCTCGAGCAGCAGGATGACGCAGCCCGCCGCGGCGAGCGTGATCTCCGGGGCGATCGCCAGGAGGTCGGCGTGCGTGAACTGGACGAAGCTCCCCGTCATGGCGCGCGGCTCGCGATCTGCTTGGCCGCGACGGTTTCCTGAAGCGCCTCGACGGAGGCGCCGAGGCGATCGAGAACGTCGTTGGGCCGCACGCCGATCCAGATCATCAGGACGACGAGCACGGCAGCCGCGAGGAGCTCGCTCGGCCGGATGTCGGAAAGGCTCTTGTTCTCCTCGTGCACGAGCGGGTTCCAGAACACGCGCTGCACCAGCGTCAGCATGTAGATCGCCGAGAGGATCACGCCGGTCGCGCCCGCGACGGCCCACCACCGGTGGGGCGAGGTCCACGTGCCGACGAGGATGAGGAACTCCCCGACGAAGCCGTTCAAGCCCGGCAGGCCGATCGAGGAAAGTGTCGCGATCAGAAAGAGCGCCGTCGTGACGGGCACGACAACCGCGATCCCGCCGTAGGCGTCGATCTCCCGGGTGTGCCTCCGCTCGTAGAGGACGCCGACGAGGAGGAAGAGCGCGCCTGTCGAGAGCCCGTGATTGACCATCTGGAGGATCGCTCCCTGGAGGGAGAGGGTCGTGAAGGCGCCGACGCCGATGACGACGAGGCCCAGGTGCGAGACGGAGCTGTACGCCACCAGCCGTTTCATGTCGTGCTGCGCGTAGGCCACGAAGGCCCCGTAGACGACGCCGATGACGCCGAGCACGCCCAGCCACGGCGCGAACCGGAGGGAAGCGTCGGGGAAGAGGGGCAGCGCGAAACGGAGGTAGCCGTACACGCCGAGCTTCAGCAGGACGCCGGCGAGGATGATCGAGCCCCCCGTCGGCGCCTCCGTGTGCGCGTCGGGAAGCCACGTGTGGAGCGGGAAGACGGGCACCTTGATCGCGAAGGCGAGAGCGAAGGCGAGGAAGAGGAGCGTCTCCGTGCTCCCCGTGAAGGTCATGCGGTAGAGGTCCTCGAGGGCGAACGACCACTGTCCCGTCGCGGTGTGGTGCCGGATGGCGATGTAGAGGATGGCGAGGAACATCAGGAGGCTCCCCGCCATCGTGAACAGGAAGAACTTCATGGCGGCGTAGATGCGGCGCGGGCCGCCCCAGATGCCGATGATGAAATACATCGGGACCAGCATGACTTCCCAGAAAACGTAGAAGAGGGCGAGATCGAGAGCGACGAGGCTGCCGAGCATGCCGGTCTCGAGGAGGAGGAACGCGATCGAGAACCCGCGCACCTGCTTCTCGACGTGGGACAGCGAGAAGAGGAGAGCGACGGGCGTCAGGATCGTCGTCAATAAAATCAGGACGAGCGCGATGCCGTCGATCCCGACCGAATAGGAGATCCCGAGCGGCGGGATCCACTCCATCCGTTCGCGGAACTGAAACCCCCTGGCCGCGAGGTCGAACCGCCACCACAGGGGAAGGGAGAGGGCGCACTCCAGGACCGAGACGAGGAGCGCGAAGAGCTTCGCCTCGCGCGCCAGGGCCCGGGGAAAGAGGAGCAGAAGTCCTGCGCCCGCTGCCGGCAGGAAGACGAGTATGGAGAGCAGGTGGTCGGCGAGCAGGCGTTCCACTACACGGCCCCCACCACGAAGAGCACCAGCGCCGTGAGGCCGATGAGGAACGTCAGCGCGTAGTTGCGCACGTTGCCGGTCTGGAGAAACCGCAGGAAGTCGCCCGCGAGCTCGACGAGAAACGCGCTCGCGTTCAGGATCCCGTCGATGATCAGGACGTCCACGACCTTCCAGAGCGTGCGGGCGGTCCACGCGAACGGGCGGACGAAGAGGACGTCATAGAGCTCGTCGACGCGGAACTTGTCGGCGACGAGGGCGTAAAGACCGGGGTCCGAGGCCGCCAGCCGCGCGGGGACGCGCCCCTCCCCCTTCGCGTACCACTCGAGAGCCAGGAAGATGCCGGAGGCCGCGACGGCCACCGAAACGGCCATCAGGAGCCACTCCGTGGCGTGCGACACAGCATGGTGGGCGGCAGGCTGGCCCGCGATCGGGGCGACGATCGGCGACAGGAACTTCTCGAACAGGTTCGCGTTCTCGCCGAAGACCGCCGGCAGCCCCACCCAGCCTCCCACGACGGACAGGAAGGCGAGGACGACGAGGGGCATCGTCATCGAGGGGGGAGACTCGTGCAGGTGGTGCTCCTGCTCGGCCGAGCCGCGGAACCTCCCGTAGAAAGTCAGCGACACGATGCGGAACATGTAGAAGGCGGTCAGACCCGCCGTGAGGAGCCCCACGGCCCAGAAGACCTTCCCGAGGCCCGGGGCCTCGAAGGCGCTCGCGAGGATCGCGTCCTTCGAGAAGAACCCCGCCAGCGGGGGAATACCCGAGATCGCGAGGGCGGCGACGAGAAAGGTCGCGTAGGTGATCGGGATCTTCGACTTCAGGCCGCCCATGTGCCGCACGTCGAGGTCGTCGCTCATCGCGTGCATGACCGAGCCGGCGCAGAGGAAGAGGCAGGCCTTGAAGAAGGCGTGGGTCAAGACGTGAAACATCCCGACCGTGAAGGCGCCGACGCCGCACGCCAGAAACATGTACCCGAGCTGCGAGATCGTGGAGTAGGCGAGGACCTTCTTCAGGTCGTTCTGGGCAAGGGCGATCGTTCCGGCGAAGAGGGCCGTGAAACAGCCGATCACGGCGACGAACAGCATCACCTCCGGCGCGAGCCGGAAAAGGACGTTGCAGCGGGCGACCATGTAGACGCCCGCGGTGACCATCGTCGCCGCGTGGATGAGGGCCGAGACGGGTGTCGGGCCGGCCATCGCGTCCGGCAGCCAGACGTAGAGCGGGAACTGAGCGCTCTTGCCCATGGCTCCGGCGAAGAGGCAGAGACAGATGGCGGAGAGGGCGGGCGAGAAGCGGGCGGGCTCGGCCGCGGCCATCAGGAAGATCTCCGAGTAGTTGAGCGAGCCGAACACGGCGAAGAGTCCGAACATGCCGAGGAGAAACCCGTAGTCGCCGATCCGGTTGACGACGAACGCCTTGCGGCCGGCGGCCGCGGCGTACTCACGGTCGAAGTAGTAGCCGATGAGGAGGTACGAGCACAGCCCGACGCCCTCCCAGCCGACAAACATGAGCAGGAAGCTCTCCGCGAGGACGAGCGTCAGCATCGCGAAGAGGAAGAGGTTCAGGTACGCGAAGAACCGCGCGTAACCGGCGTCGGTCGCCTCGTGGCGCATGTAGCCGATCGAGTAGATGTGGATGAGGAAGCCGACGAACGTGACGAAGGACAGCATCAGCGCCGACAGCGGGTCGAGGCGGAAGGCGATGTCGACCGAGAAGCTCCCCGCGGCAATCCAGCTCGCGACCGGCTCGACGACCGTGGAGCGATCTGCCCGGAGGAAAGGCAGGATCCGGCCGAACGCGGCGAGCGTCGTCAGGCCCGCGGCTCCCACGCCGACGAGCGAGACGAAGGACTTGCCGAGCCGGGTCCCGAGCAGGGCGTTCAAAACGAATCCCGCCAGCGGGATCACGGGGATCAGCCAGAGCGGCGTCATCGGGCGCTCCGCCTCACCACTTCAGGAGGTTGATCTTGTTCACGTCGATCGTCTCGGTGTGGCGGAAGAGGGCCACGAAAATAGCCAGCCCCACCGCGGCCTCGGCCGCCGCGATGGCGATGACGAAGAAGACGATGATCTGGCCCTCCCGGGAGCCGAGCGCGGCTCCGTACCCGAGCAGAGCCAGGTTGGCCGCGTTCATCATGACCTCGATCGACAGGAAGATCTGGATCGCGTTACGGCGGAGGAGGGCGCCGGCGATTCCGATCGCGAAGAGCGCCGCCGAAGCGAGGAGCACGTCGGAAAGCGGGATCGCGCCGATCACGGGACCCTCTCGCGGCGGGCGAGAACGAAGGCCCCCACCAGCGCCGCCAGCAGCAGGACCGACACGGCCTCGAAGTGGAGCAGGTAGTCGGCGAAGAGGAGCCTCGCGAGCGGCGCGGGGTCGGCGAAGGCGGCCGGCTCGATCGGAGAAGGCTCGGGGATGCGCGCTCCGCTGCCGCGCAGCGTGCCGAGGAGCAGAGCGGCGAACACCACGACGGCGAGGCTCGAGAGAGCGGTCTGGATGGGCCGGCCGCCCTTGTCGCGAGCCACGTTGCCCAGGTTCAGGAGCATCAGGACGAAGAGGAACAGGACGAGGATCGCGCCCGCGTAGACGATGATCTGGATGGCCGCGATGAAGGGCGCCAGGAGGAGGACGTAGCAGGCCGCGAGCCCGAAGAAGGCGACCACGAGCGTCAGGACGCTGTGCACGGGGTGCCTCGTGACGACCATGAGCCCCACGAAGAGGATCGCGACGGCGGCGGCAAGGTCGAAGACGATCCGTTCCATGCTTATCTCTCGAGCTCCAGGGCCGCCGCCCAGAGGAGGTTCACGAGGGCGAGCGGGAGCAGGGCCTTCCATCCGAGGTTCATGAGCTGGTCGTACCGGAAGCGGGGCAACGTCCAGCGCACCCAGATGAAGACGGACACGAAGAAGCCGGTCTTCACGGCGAAGACGGCGACCGAGAGGAGCGCTCCGAAGATCCCCTGTGGATGGAAGCCGGGCAGGGTCCAACCTCCGAAGTAGAGCGTCGTCGTCATGGCGCAGACCACGATGACGTTGATGTACTCGGCCAGGAAGAACGAGCCGAAGTGCATCGCGGAATACTCCGTGTGGTAGCCCGCCACGAGCTCGGCATCGGCCTCGGGGAGGTCGAAGGGGAGGCGGTTGGTCTCGGCAAACGTGGCGATGAAAAAGATGAGAAAACCGAGGGGCTGGAGGAGCACGTTCCAGCGCGGGATGAAGCCGAGCCACGTCTCGTGCTGCATCGCGATGATGTCGGAGAAGCGCAAGGAGCTCGCCGCCAGGATGACGCCCGCGGCGGCCGTCGTCATGGCGAGCTCGTAGGAGATGATCTGCGCGCTCGAGCGGATTGCGCCCATGAGCGAGAACTTGTTGTTCGAGGACCAGCCGGCGAGCACGATGGCATAGACCGAGAGCGACGTGAGGGCGAAGGTGTAAAGGACGCCGATCGAGAGGTCCGCCCCGACGAGCGGGATCTCGCGTCCGTCGATCCGGAGCGTGCTGCCGAAGGGGATGACGGCGAAGGTGGCGAGCGCCGTGAACACCGCGAGAGCCGGGGCCAGGGTGAACAACAGTCGGTCGGCCGCCGAGGGAACGACCTCCTCCTTGGTGAAGAGCTTCAGGATGTCCGCGGGGCTCTGGAGCAGGCCGAAGGGCCCGACGCGGTTGGGGCCGGGCCGGTCCTGGATGAGGGCCGCCATGCGCCGCTCGTACCAGACGAGCGGGATCACGATGCCGGGCAGGAGGAGCGCCGGCAGCGCCACCCGCAGGACCACGATCGTCCAGTCGAGAAAGGTCACAGCGGCCCCGGCCACGCAAAGTCGCCCTTCTTCAGCAGCAGTCCGCCCTCGAGCTCGGAGTCCTTCACGCTTCGGTAGGACTCGATCTCCCGCGCGATCTGGCCGAGCAGGTCGGCCGGCGTCCAGTTGCGATCGCCGTAGCCCAGGGCAACCCCCAGCAGCAGCAGCAGCTCCCCGTGGGGGCGCGCGGGCGGCGTCGCGAGGTATGCGCGCTCGAACTTCTGGACGCGGCCCTGGACGTTCGTGAACGTGCCCTCTTTCTGGGCGAGCGAAGCGGCGGGCAGGATGACGTCGGCGGCGCGCGTGAGGGCGTTTGACGTGCGGGCGGCGACGGCGACGAACCGCGCGCGGCGCAGCTCGGCCACCGTCTCGGGGTCGTCGGCCGTCGCCGCGAAGTCGGCGTCGGCCACGACGATTACCTCAGGCGACGCTTTGCCCGAGAGCACCGCGTCGAGCCCGTATCCGCCCTTGCCCGGCGTCAGTCCCATGTCCTTCGCGCCCCGGAAGTTGGCCGCGGCATCATCGCCTTCCACCCACTCGGTCTGCGACTTGATCTTCCGCTTTCGCGACTTGTCGACCACGACGTCGCGGTTGACGCACGAAAGGTGGTCCGCGATCTTTCGAACGAGGAAGTTCTCCTCGTTGGAGAGGTGCGCCGAGCCGAGGAAGAAGAGGCCGGAGGGGCCGGTCGTCTCGACCGTCTGGCGAATCTCCCGGGCGACGCGCTCGATCGCGGACGGCACGGGGAGGTCCCGGACGTCTCCCGCGCGGCGTTCGGTCGCCTTGTGCACGTCGCGGGAGTTCAGACTTTCGGAGAGGAAGCGGCCGTGGTCGCAGAGCCAGTAGTCGTTGACCCGGGGGTTCAACCTCGGCAGGAAGCGGTAGACGACGTCGTCCTTGGACTCGATCGAGACGTTGCAGCCGACGTTGCACCCGGGGCAGACAGACTTCGTCTTGGCAAGGTACCAGACGCGGCTGCGGAACCGGAACTCGCGCGTCGTCAGCGCTCCGACGGGGCAGACGTCGGCCGCGCAACCCGACCAGTCGTTGGCCAGGGCCTGGCCCTCGTGCGTCCAGACGAGCGTGCGGCCGCCGCGGTCGAGAAACGTGAGCTCGGAGGTGCCCGCGATCTCCTCTGTGAAGCGGATGCAGCGCGTGCACTGGATGCAGCGCGTCATGTCGGCGATGACGTGCGGGCCGATCATGGTCCGCTCGAAGGTCGGGTACTGGCGCTTCTCCTCGTCGTAGTGGGAGAGCTGGTTGCCGTATCCGAAGGAATTGTCCTGCAGCGTGCACTCGCCGGCCTGGTCGCAAATGGGGCAGTCGAGCGGGTGGTTGATGAGCAGGAACTCCATGTTGGCGGCGCGGCAGTTCTTGACCTTCTCGGTCGTCGTCTTGACCGACAGGCCGTCCTTCAGGGGCGTCGTGCAGGCCGCCTGGATCTTGGGGAGACCCTCGATCTCGACGAGGCACATCCGGCACTGGCCGACGACCGAGAGGCGCGGGTGGTAGCAGAAGTGGGGGATGTCGATCCCGGCGAGCTTCGCGGCCTCGATCAGGTTGAGGTTCTTCGGAACCTCGACGGGCCTGCCGTCGAAGAGGATCGTGAATGTGTCTTTCTGCGGCGGCGGCGGCGACGTGGGTGTCGGGACACGACTCATGCCGTCACCAGAGCGGCCCTCTTGCCGGCCATGCAGCGTTTGTGCTCGACGTGGTAGACGTACTCTTCGCGAAACTTCGAGACCGACGAAAGCGGCGGCGCGATCGCCGCGTCCGCGAAGACGCAGATCGTCATGCCGTTGGCCATCTGGCCGCAGATGCGCTCGAGCAGGTCGATGTCCTCCGGCCGCCCCTCGCCGTCTTCGATTCGCGTGAGAACCTTGTACAGCCACGGCGTGCCCTCGCGGCACGGAGTGCACTGGCCGCAGGACTCGTGCGAGAAGAATTTCGAGAGGTTCTGCGCCACGTTGACGATGCACGTGTCCTCGTTCATCACGATGATGGCCGCGGAGCCGAGCATGGATCCCTTGGCGGCGACGCCGTCGAAGTCGAGCGGGCAGTCCTCGATCTCGGCGGCGGTGAGCATGTTGGCCGACGCCCCGCCGGGGATGACGGCCTTGACCCTCTTCCCGCCCGTCATTCCCTGGGCGTAATCCTGGCCGAAAATGAGCTCCTTCAACTGCAGCCCCATCGGCGCCTCGTAGACCCCCGGCCGGTTGACCTGTCCCGAGATGCAGTAGAGCTTCGGACCCGTGTTCTTCTCGTTGCGGCCGATCTTCGCGAACCAGTCGGGCCCGAGATTCACGATGTGCGTCACGCAGGCGAGCGTCTCGACGTTGTTCACGATCGTCGGGCACCCGAAGACCCCGTGAACGGCCGGGAAGGGAGGCTTGATGCGGGGCTGGCCGCGTTTGCCCTCGAGGCTCTCGATGAGGCCGGTCTCCTCGCCGCAGATGTACGCGCCGGCGCCGCGGTGCACGTAGAGCTCGATCGAGGCGCCCGAGCCGAGGATGTTCTCGCCGAGGAAGCCTTTGGCGCGGGCCTCGTCGATCGCCGCGTCCAGGATGCGGGCGCCCTCGTAGAACTCGCCCCGAATGTAGATGTACGCCGTGCGGCACCGGATCGCATAGGCCGAGAGGATCACGCCCTCGATCACCTGGTGCGGATCCTGCTCCATCAGCAGGCGGTCCTTGAACGTCCCCGGCTCCGACTCGTCCGCGTTGCAAAGAAGGTAGATCGGCTTGCCCTTCGTGTCCTTGGGAAGGAACCCCCACTTGACGCCGGTCGGGAAGCCGGCGCCGCCCCGGCCCCGTAGCCCGGACTTCCTGACCTGCTCGGTCACCTGCTCGGGGGTGATTCCAGACGTTAAGACCTTACGCAGGGCCGCGTACCCGCCGTCGGCCATGTACGTCTCGATCGAGCGCGAGTTGGGCTTCCCGACGCGGCGCAGCAGGATGGGTTCCACGCTCAGGGCTCCCGGGAGAGCCGGTCGAGAAGAGAGTCGAGCGTCTTCTCGTTCATCGGCTCGTAGTACGTGTCGTTGACCATCATCGAGGGCGCGCGGTCGCATCCGGCGATGCACTCGACCTCGATCATCGTGAACCGGCCATCCGGTGTGGTCTCCTCCAGGCCGATGCCGAGCTTCTTGCGGCAGTGATCGATCAGCTCCCCGGCCCCGGCGATGTGGCACGAGATCGAGGTGCAGATCTGCAAGAGGTGTTTCCCGATCGGGTGCAGGTTGTACATCGTGTAGAACGTCAGCACGCCGTCGACGTGTGAAGGCGGCAACTCCAGAAGCCGCGCGACTTCCTCGGCCGCCTCCTTCGAGATCCAGCCCCAGGTCTCCTGGGCGACCCACAGCACCGGCAGGAGGGCAGCCTGCCGGGTCGGATACCGCTTCAGGATCGTTTCGATCCGCGCCATCGCCTCCGGCGGGAACGTGCGGGCCTCGCCGGCCTCCGCGATGCGGTAACGGGTGTGACTCACCAGTCGAAGGCTCCCTTCTTCCAGATGTACGCGTAGCCCACCGCCAGGACGAGGAGGAAGGAGAACATCTCGACGAAGAGAGGCAAGCCGGCTGAGCGGAACACGAGCGCCCAGGGGTAGAGGAACGCAATTTCGACGTCGAACAGGATGAAGACCATGGCGATCACGAAGAACTTGATCGACACGCGCTTGTGGGAGGCGTCGAGCAGCGGGACCCCGCTCTCGTAGGTCCCGAGCTTCCTTCTCGTGCGCAGTTTCGGGCCGAGCACCGAGTTCAAGAGCAGGATCGTCCCCGCCATCCCGACGGCGAGACCGAACAGGATGAGAATTGGAATGAAGCTCTGCGGCATGCGGCGGCTGAACTTTTTCACAAGGCCCAGCGCGAGTCAACGCATGTCGAAGAGGGCAAAGGAGCTAGCCGCTTCCGCCCCGCGGCGCGCGGGGGTTAGGATCGCGCCGTGTTCGGCGCGTTTCTTCCGTGCGCTCTGGTGCCCGCGTACCAGGCCGAGGCAACCGTCGGCGAGGTCGTGCGCGGCCTCGCCGCGAGCGTGCCCCGGGTCCTCGTCGTGGACGACGGCTCCACGGATTCGACGGCCTCGGAAGCCGAACGGGCGGGGGCCGAGGTGCTTCGCCTCGCCGAGAACGGCGGGAAGGGCACCGCGATCCGCGCCGGACTGGATCGGGCGCTCGATGCCGGGGCGACGCACGTGGCGTTCGTGGATGCCGACGGACAGCACGACCCGGCCGATCTCCCGGCGCTGCTCGCGGCGGCCGAGAGCGGAGAAGATTTCGTCATCGGCTCGCGGATGGCGGATCCCGACGCCATCCCCGTCTACCGCTTTCGCACCAACGAGATCGGCAGCCGCATCCTCTCGCGGATGACGGGCCTCGAGATCGAGGACGCGCAGTCCGGGTACCGGGTCGTGTCGTCCCGGCTGCTGAGGAGGCTCCGCTTGAACGCCCGGGGCTACATCATCGAGACGGAGATGCTGCTGAAGGCCGCGCGGCACCTGAACCGGTTTCACCACGTCCCGGTGAAAGCGATCTACGGCGGCCCGTCCCACTACCGGCCGTTTCGGGATACGTGGGTGATCTCCTGGGGGGCGGTGTACTACAAGGTGTTCGAGACAGATTGAGCGGACTTTCTGAGGCGGCCGCTCGACGCGGCCGACGGGAGCCAGCGGCCGCAGGGCACCATCCCAAGGCAGAAATCGAGCGTTCCGGCGAGCAGCCGCTAGAATCGTCTCCCGTGACCCAACCGACCATCACGCCCCTGCGCGTCGCCGGCCGCGCTCCCCGGGTCCTGACCATCGACGCCGAGGACTGGTTCCATGTTTGCGGCGACGGGTACTACTCCGACCCGCGCCGCTGGGACTCTTTCGTGCCGCGCGTCGAGACGACGCTGGCGGCTCTGCTCGACGCGCTGGAGACGGGCCGGCATCGCGCGACGGTGTTCTTTCTCGGCTGGATTGCCCGGCGCTATCCGCATCTGGCGCGGGAAGCCGCCCGCCGCGGCCACGAGATCGGGGTCCACGGCGACCTGCACCGACGGGCGGACGAGATGGCGCCAGCGGAGTTTCGTGAGGACCTCCTGCGCTCGCGGGAGAGCGTCGAGGAGGCCGCGGGGGACCGCGCCGTTTCCTACCGCGCCGCCGAGTGGTCGATTCGGCATCCGGCCTCCCCGGAGCTGGCCGCGCTGGCCGCTGCGGGGTTTCAGTGCGACGCCTCGATGATGCCGGTGCCGCCGCTCGGGAGCGCGGACAACGCGCCGGGGCCCAGCCGCATCGCGCGCGACGGCTGGTCGCTGACAGAGATACCGCCGCTGACGGGGACGTTCTACGGGCGCCGCCTTCCGATGGGAGGAGCCTGGCCGTTCCGCGTCCTACCGCAGTGGAGGCTCGCCGCCGCGGAGCAAAGCTTCCGCGACCGGGGCGAGCCGGCGGTCTTCACGATCCACCCCTGGGAGCTCGACCCGGACCATCCGCGGATGGACGGATTGCCTCCCCTCGCGCGCACGGTGCACTTCCTCGGTCTGCGCCGGTTTCCGGAGCGGTTTGCGCGGTGGCTTTCGGAGGATCGGTGTGTCGCGCTCGCCGACGTCCTGCCCCGACTCGAGCCCGCATGACAGCCGCTCCGGCCTTCCTCTTCCCGGGCCAGCTCTCCGAGTGGATCGGCATGGGCCGGGACTTCTACGACTCCGATCCGTCTGCGCGGGAGCTCTTCGCGCTGACGTCCGAGCGCTGCGGCCGCGATCTGCCCCGCGTCATGTTCGAAGGCCCCGAAGAGGCGTTGCGCGACAACCTCGCGGCGCAGGCCGGCGTCTATCTCGTCTCCACACTCGCCGGCCGCGCTCTCGCGCGCGAGGGCATCCGTCCGGGCGCGACGGCCGGCTACAGCCTCGGCAACTACGCCGCCATGGTCGCGGCGGGCGGGATCTCCTACGAGGAGGCGCTCGACGTGCTCGTCGCCGTCTGGAAGGAAACGGAGAAGCAGGGGATTCGAGGCGCGATGGGCGCGGTCATCGGGGCGCGTCGAGAAGCGGTCGACGCCGAGTGCGCGGCGCTGCGCGAACGGGGGCTCCCGGTGTGGATCGGGAACGTCAACGCCTCGACACAGTTCGTGCTGACCGGCTCCTCCGAGGGGGTGCGGGCGGCCCTGGAGGGCCTCCGGTCCCGCGCGCTCTCGGTCCTTCCCCTGACGATGAACTGGCCGATTCACAGCGAGCTCATGGCGCCGGTGGCCGAGGCGATGGCGCCCATGATTGCGTCGCTCGAGACCGTGCGCGACCCGGATGTGCCCTACTACGGGCCCGAGGGCCGCGTGGTGACCCGAGGCTCGGAGATCCGCCGCCTCCTCGGCACGGCGTTCTGTCATCCCACGCTGTGGAAAGACACGTTCGAGGCGATGGCCGGAGACGGTTTTCGTCTCTTCCTCGAGGTCGGCCCCGGGCAGATGCTCACGCGCATGGTCCGGTGGATCGACCGGACGACCCGCTGCCACCCCGCCGGGTCCGCCGCCGCGATCCGCGCCGCGGTGGATATAGTCCGGCCGGGATGAAAACGGCGGTCGTCACCGGCGGCTCTCGCGGCATCGGGCGCGCCATCTCGCTCGAGCTCGCCGCCTCCGGCGCCCGGGTCGTCCTGACGTGCCGGAACGATCTGGCGCGCGCCGAGGCGACGGCCGACGAGATCCGGAGTCTCGGAGGCCAGGCTCTCGCGCTCGCCGCCGACGTCCGGAAGCCCGAGGAGATCAAGGTCCTCGCGGACCGGGTCGCCTCCGACTTCGGGGGCGCCGACATCCTCGTCAACAACGCGGGCGTCATCAAGGACTCGCTCTTCGCCTTCATGAAGGAGGAGGACTGGGACTACGTGCTCGACGTCGACCTGAAGGGCGCGTTTCGCGTCACGAAGGCGTTCATCCGCGCAATGCTCCACAAGAGCTCGGGCCGGATCATCAACATCGTGTCCGTCAGCGGGATCTCCGGCCACGCGGGGCAGGCGAACTATTCGGCGGCCAAGGGAGGCCTGATCGCCATGACGAAGGCGCTGGCGCTCGAGCTCGCTCCACGCGCCATCACGGTCAACGCCGTGGCGCCGGGGCTCGTGGACACCGAAATTATCGCGCACCTGAAGGAAGAGGCCCGCCGGGAGTTCCTCTCACGAATCCCCATGGCGCGCTTCGGGCGGGTCGAGGAGATCGCCGCCGTCGTCGGCTTCCTCGCATCGGAAAAGGCCTCCTACGTCACCGGGCAGGTCTGGCGCGCCGACGGGGGGATGGCCTGAGGACACGTCTATAATCTCCGCCTGAAGGAGACTGGATGTCCCGGGAAGAACTGGCGCCGCGAGTCAAAGACCTCATCGTGCGGCGCCTCAAGCTGGAGATCGATCCCAAAACGATCGACGACGCGGCGCCCCTCTTCGGGGAGGGGCTGGGGCTCGACTCGATCGACGCGCTCGAGCTCGTCCTCGGGCTGGAGCAGGAGTTCCAGATCAAGGTCGAGGACGAGGAGGTCGGCGTCAAGGCGTTTGCCTCGGTCAACGCCCTCTGCGACTTCATCGAGCAGAAGAAGAAGGCCTGATGGCACCGTCGTCGCTTCCGCACGCGTACCCGTTCCGTTTCGTGGATACGGTCCTGCGGCTTCCGGACGCGGGGTTTTCGGGGGGGCGCGTCCGCGTCCGGGTATCCGCCAACGCCCGCGGCGCGATGGGGGAGGGCTGGCAGAGCCCGCTCCTGCTCGCGGAGACGATCGCCCAGGCGGCTCTGCTGCTCGAGGGAGGGGACCCCGAGTCCGGGAAGCGGGGGTTCCTCGCGGGAATCCAGGAGCTCGAGATCGCGCGGGCGCCGCAGGCCGGGGAGACCCTCGAGGTCGAGGTGCTTCTCGCCGGGAGCTTCGGGTCCGTGTTCCGCTTCGACGGCCGCGTTCTCTCCGGCGACGAAGTGCTGGCCAGCGGCAGTATCCTTGTCAGGAAAGGACCGGCCGCGTGAGCGGCCTCGCCATGAGGATCACCGAGGAAGTGCGGGGCAACCACACGATCCTGAAGATCGAGGGCACGCTCGCGCTCGGCGACACGACCCGCGCCCTGCAGGAGCACTTCGAGAAGGCCTCGGCCGAGCGGACGGGCGCCGTCGTGCTCGACCTGTCGGAGCTCGACCATCTCGACTCGACCGCGATCGGCGTTTTCGTCGGCGGGCTCAAGCGCTTCGAGGCCCAGGGGCGCCGTTTCTACCTCGTGAACCCGCGCGACCGCGTGGCGGCCGTCTTCCGGATCACCAACCTCGACTCGGTTTTCCGCATGTTCCCGACGGTCGACGGCGCGCTCCAGTCCGTGGACTTCTCGGCGGAAGAAGAGACCACCCGTGAGCACTGAGGTGGCCGTCTCGTTCGCGTGCACGCGGGAGCCGCCGCACCGCTTCGCGATCGCCGGGCGCTCCCGGGCGCGCGGCGGGATCCTGGTGATCCTGCAGCGCATCGACGAGCCCTATCCGCCGCGGGACCTCTTCGTGACGGCCCGCGAGATGAAGATGGGACAGGAGAACGTCTACAAGGGCTGCTTCGTGTGCGTCGACCGGGGCTTCAAGGAGACCGCGATCATCCTGCCCAAGGCCGACATCGAGCTCGGCCTGCCTCCCGCCTGACCTCCGCGCTGTCTCCCCGAAACAGGAGAAACGCTCATGACGGCTCCGGCACCCCGGCTCGTCGACCGGCCGACCTGGAAAGCCCTCGAGGCGCACCATGCCTCGATGCGCGACGTCCACCTGCGGCAGCTCTTCGACGAGGACCCCGGCCGTGGCGAGCGCTGGAATGCGGAGGGCGCGGGAATCTTCCTGGACTATTCCAAGCACCGCGCGACCGACGAGACGCTGCGCCTGCTTCTCGCCCTCGCGCGCGACTGCGGCCTGCGCGAGCGGATCGACGCGATGTTCCGGGGCGAGAAGATCAACGTCACGGAGAATCGCGCCGTCCTGCACGTCGCGCTGCGGGCCCCCAGGGGGACCTCGATTGTCGTGGACGGCGAGGACGTCGTCCCGGCCGTGCACGCGGTCCTCGACCGGATGTCGGCCTTCGCGAACCGCGTCCGCTCCGGCGACTGGAAGGGCCACACGGGCAAGCGCATCCGGAACGTCGTCAACGTCGGCATCGGCGGCTCGGACCTCGGGCCCGTCATGGCGTACGAGGCGCTCGCGCACTTCAGCGAGCGCTCGATGCGGTTCGGTTTCGTCTCGAACGTGGATGGAACGGATTTCGCGGAGTGCACGCTCGAGATGGACCCCGCCGAGACGCTCTTCATCATCTCGTCGAAGACCTTCACGACGCTGGAGACCATGACCAACGCGCACACCGCCCGCGCCTGGTCCCTGGCGGCTCTGCAGGACGAGAAGGCTGTGGCGAAGCACTTCGCCGCCGTCTCGACCAACGCGGCCGAGGTCTCGAAGTTCGGCATCGACACGGCCAACATGTTCGAGTTCTGGGACTGGGTCGGCGGCCGCTACTCGATGGACTCGGCGATCGGCCTCTCCACGATGCTCGCCGTCGGGCCCGAGAACTTCCGGGCGATGCTCGCGGGCTTCCACGAGATGGACGTGCACTTCCGGACGACCCCCTTCGAGAAGAACCTGCCCGTGCTCCTGGGTCTTCTCACGGTCTGGTACGGCGACTTCTTCGGTTCCCAGACGGCCGGCGTGATGCCGTACAGCCAGTACCTCGAGCGCTTTCCGGCCTACCTGCAGCAGCTCACGATGGAGTCCAACGGCAAGTCGGTCACCCTCCAGTCCGAGCGCGTGGGGTGGGAGACGGGACCGATCCTCTGGGGCGAGCCCGGGACCAACGGGCAGCATTCCTTCTACCAGCTGATCCATCAGGGAACGAAGCTCATCCCCTGCGACTTCCTCGGCTTTCTGCACACCGCGAATCCGCTCGGCGACCATCACGACATCCTCATGGCAAACCTGTTCGCGCAGACCGAGGCCCTCGCCTTCGGCAAGACGGCCGAGCAGGTGAAGGCGGAGGGCACACCCGACTGGCTCGTGCCGCACCGGGTCTTCGAGGGCAACCGGCCGACCTCCACGATCCTCGCCGACGCACTCACCCCGGCGACTCTCGGCCGGCTCGTGGCGCTCTACGAACATAGTGTCTTCACGCAGGGGACGATCTGGGGCATAGACTCTTTCGACCAGTGGGGTGTCGAGCTCGGGAAGAAGCTCGCGGTCAATATCATTCCGGAGCTCCAGAGCCCCCAGGAGCCCGGCCTGAAACACGACAGCTCGACCAATGCGCTCATCCGCCGGTATCGGAAGGCGCGCGCGGGGCGGCCTTCGTGACGGACTCCCGCGGCGTCGATCGCCACGCCGCGCTCAAGCGGGAAGCCGGAGAGCGCGCCGCCGGACTGATCGAGTCGGGGATGGTCGTGGGGCTCGGCACGGGCTCGACGGCGATCTTCGCCACGCGCCGTCTCGGCGAGCTCCTGCGGACCGGGGCGCTCAAGGGCGTGACGGGAGCGCCGACTTCGAAAGCCACCGAGGAGGAGGCGCGGCGCGTGGGAATCCCGCTTCTCGGAGACGAGATCCCCCGCGCCATCGACCTCACGATCGACGGCGCCGACGAGGTCGATCCGGCTTTGAACCTGATCAAGGGCGGCGGCGGGGCGCTCTTGCGCGAGAAGATCGTGGCGCAGGCGAGCCGGCGAGTCGTCATCGTCGTCGACGAATCGAAGCTCTCCGCGGCCCTCGGGACGAAGCACGCGCTGCCGGTCGAGGTGGCGTCGTTCGGCTGGAAGTCCCAGGAGCGTTTTCTGGAGTCGCTCGGCGGGAAGCCGACCCTGCGCCGCGATTCGGAGGCCGAGCCATACCGGACCGACCAGGGCAACTGGATCTTCGACTGCGCCTTCGGCCCGATCGCCGACCCCGCGGCGCTGGCCGCCCTCCTCGCGGGCCGCGCCGGCATCGTCGAGCACGGTCTCTTCTGCGGCGTCGCTACCCAGGTGATCGTTGCGGGGGAGTCGGGGATCCGGGAGCTCCAGCGGCCGGGTTGATCCCCGCTCACTATTCGAACAGGAAGATGTAAACGGCGTAAGAGGCTCCCGCCGCGACGAGAGCTGCCGAGGCGAGGATAGCGGCCCGCACCGCGGCGGAGGCCTTCTTCCAGAACGCGAGGGCTCCTTGCTGGAGCTTGAGAAGCAGTAGCTCCAGCCGGTCGAACGCCCTGGCGACGAAGAGAAACTGCTGAGCGATCAGAGCTCCGCCGAAGGCGATGACCAGCAGTCCCGGCCCGGGAATGGCGAGCAAGACGACGCCCCCGACGATCAGGAGGATTCCCGCGGCGATCAGTCCCACCCGGACCGCCGGGCTGCCCGATGACTTCCGGCGGCGGTGCATCCTCTCGAACCGTTCACCGGGAGGAGCTTTCTCGAACTCCTTCCAGCTCTTCTTCCATTTTTCGAACATCGGACGGGAGGTCATGCCAGAAGCGCGCCAGATGGGTCGGGCTCCTCGATTCGTTCGGCCCGCGTCAGAGATCGCCAAGACGGCGCAGCTTCTCATCGACCTCGCGCATCAGACTTCGGGGCAGAGCCTGCAGAGCTCGAACCAGGCGCCTGTTGTCTATGGCGCGGCTCTGGTCGATCATGACCTCACAGTCCTGTCGATTGCCGGCAATTCCGCGGGGAAGGGGCACCCGGAGGAGATTCTGCCCCGAGAGCCGTGTCGTGCAGGGCAGCACCCAGGTCGAGGGATGTCCCGCCTCGTTGAGCAGGTCCGTCTGGATGATCAGCACCGGTCGGACTTTTCCGGCCTCGGTGCCGAGCCGTGGATTCAGATCCGCCAGATAGAGCGATCCTCGCCGGGCCCTCACGATTCCTCGAGGCCCTCAGCGGCGAGGTGGTCGAGCTCCTTGAGCTCGTGGCTCAGAGACTCGCGCGTCGCGAGGGAAGCGCGTCGATAGCCCTCACGAAGGCCCTCCCGATCGGTCAGCTCTTTGAGCAGCTTGAGGCCCCGCCGGACCACCTCGACCTTGCTTCGGGCCTTCAGCTTCGCCTGAAGCGCCACCACCAGTTTGAGCTCCTCGGGCGGCAGCGTGATGCTCGACTTGGTACGCGTTTTCATACCGAGATGATACCTCGGATTCGCACCAGGCCGTTCTCCGTGACGGGGCAGGTGGCCAGCCGGTGCGGCGAGTCGCGGCAAGCCACTGGTGAGCGGGCTCGTGATGGACGTGATCCGGGTCGAACAGGGCGACGAGAACGTTGACATCCAGGAGGGTAGGATGCTTCATGGCTCGTCCCGGAGCCGATTCACCAGCTCCATCGTCGGGTGCGCGCCTCGCCTGGTGCGGCGCGGAATCAGCGGGATGCCGTTGCGCAGGCGTGGCGCGCGCTTGGGCGTCAGCGCCTGCCGGGCGAGGTCCGAGATCACGCGGCCTGCCGTCGTGGAGCGGTTCGATGCAAGCTCCCGGGCGGCTTGAAGCACGTCGTCATCGATGTCGAGCGTGGTTCGCATGGGCGATAGCATCTCGCATCACGCATCAGATGTCACCGGGCCGCATGGACCGCCTTCAGTTGACAACAGGTCGAAACCGCTGGCCGCAGTTCGGCCCGCCGCGCTCTGCCGATCTCGTGGCCTATGATGCCGGCTGGTCACTGCCGGAGGAGAAATGAGCGGGAAGGGATCCGCGCGAGTCACGCGGCGCGAGGCGCTGAAGCTCCTTGGAGCGGGGACGGCCGGCTCGCTCGGCGGCGGCCTCTGGATCCGCCCGGCAAGGCCCGCGTCCGGGGGGTCGCGGCGCGTGGACGTCGTGATCGTCGGCGCGGGATTCGCGGGGCTCGCGGCAGCGCGGGTTCTCGCGCGTCGGGGAAAAAAGGTGGTCGTGCTCGACGCGCGCGGCCGGGTGGGCGGCCGGGTCAAGGCTGGAAAACTCGCTGGCCACACGATCGATCTCGGTGGAATGTGGGTCGGCCCCACTCAGACACGCCTGATGACGCTCCTCGAGGAATACCGCATCGACAAGACGCCGCAGTACGTCACCGGCAAGTGCATCGTGGAGATCGGCGGCAGACGCTTCACGGGCGAGGGGGAGTGGGCACGCCTGCTCCCTGCGGACGATGCCGAGCTCGAGCGCATGTTCGGCCGCGTGAAGGCCCTCGTCGCCGAGGTTCCGCTCGAGTCGCCCTGGACCGCTGCGAAAGCGCAGGAGTGAGACCGGGTCACGGTGGACGAGTGGCTGCGGTCGGAGACGAAGAGCGAGACCGTCCTGACGATGCTTCGCCTGATGGTTCGCGGCCTCTTCACCGTCGAGCCGCAGCAGCTCTCGCTGCTTTTCTTCCTCTCTTATGTGCGCTCGGGAAACAGCCTCGAAGAGCAGTGGGGAGTCGAAGGCGCGGCGCAGGCCTTCCATATTCCCGGCAGCATGCACCAGCTCGCGGCTCGGATGGCGGGCGAGCTCGGGAGCGCGATCGTGCTCCGCTCCCCGGTGACCACGGTGGCGCAAGATTCCGCGGGCGTGACGGTCGTCTCGGCCGCGGGCGAGTGGCGAGGCGAGCGAGTCATCGTGGCCGTGCCCCTGTCGCTATCGGGGCGCATCTCCTACGACCCCGCCCTGCCCGCTCAGCGGGATGCCCTCGTCCAGCGCTCGCCCATGGGCTCGGTCATCAAGTACTGGGTAGCCTATCGGCAGCCCTTCTGGCGCCGCCACGGATGGAACGCGCTCGTCGAGAGCGACGAGCCGCCGACCGAGGGGTTCCTGGACGCTTCGCCTCCCGGGGGCGACGTCGGCCTCATCGTCGGCTTCATCCAGGCGAAAATGGCGCTCGAGTGGACCGCGCGGCCCATGGCGGAGCGAAAGAAGCGAATCGTCGAGCGCATCGTGCACTTCCTGGGACCGGAGGGCGCCGAGCCGATCGATTACATCGACGACGACTGGCCCGCGGACCCATGGACGCGCGGCTGCTACGGCGCCTCTATGGGGCCCGGAGTGCTCACGACGCTCGGCCCCGCGCTGCGAGCCCCCGTCGGACGGATCCACTGGGCAGGCACGGAGACGTCGCCCGTGTGGTCGGGTTACATCGAAGGCGCGATCCGCTCGGGCGAGCGAGCCGCCGCGGAGGCCGCGGGCATCGAGCGGGAAGGATGACAGGAGAGGATACACGGCGAACGCTTGATTCCCGCATGGCTTGTCGCTACTCTTCCGCTCCCTGCGAAAGTGGCGGAACTGGTAGACGCGCAGGTTTCAGGAACCTGTGGGTAAAACCGTGGGGGTTCGAGTCCCCCCTTTCGCACCACTACTCGTGCTCATCAAATCGGTGCGGGCTTCGCCTGGGAACGCGGGATGAGGAGCAGATGACATGATGGAATTGGACAGTCCGGGATCTTCCAAGGCCGAACATGGGGAGCTTCGCGAGACGCTCTGGCGAGCCGAGAAAGCGGGCGGCCAAACCGGAGAAGCTGCGGTCGCGGTCATGAAGGTGCTTTTTCCGCACATGTTCATGGAGGAGCGGTACGCCGTTCCAGCGATCCGCCTGCTCCCGTCTCTGGCGCGTGGAGAGCTGACGCCAGAGATGAGCGAAATCCTCCCCAGGGTCGAGAGACTGAAAGCGGAGATGCCGCGGATGCTCGAGGATCATCGCAAAATCGTGCTGGCCCTGCGAGACCTGATGCGGGCGGCCTCCGAGGAGAAGCACCCCGAGTACGCGCAGTTCGCGAGCGAGGTCATCGCTCACGCCCAGAACGAAGAGGACGTGCTCTATCCCGCCGCGATCCTCGTCGGCGAGTACATTCGGCTGCGACTCGGAAGCTGTCGCGCGTGAAGCCGCAGTAGGCGACGCTCCATGCACGCGTGGCACGATGTCGCCGTCGGCGCCGAGGCCCCGAACCTGGTTCGGGCGATCATCGAGATTCCGCGCGGCTCGAAGGTCAAGTACGAGCTTGATAAGGCGAGCGGCCTGATCCGCGTGGACCGGGTGCTGTTCTCGGCCGTTCGCTATCCCGCCAACTACGGGTTCATCCCACAGACCTACGGCGAGGACCACGATCCTCTCGACATTCTCGTGCTCGGCCAGGAGGAGGTCGTCCCGCTCTCGATCGTCCGCGCGCGGCCGATCGGCGTCATGAAGATGAGCGACCAGGGAGAGAAGGACGACAAGATCGTCGCGGTGCACGTGGACGACCCGGAGTACGCGGACTACACGTCGATCGACGAGCTGCCGCTCCATCGGATGGCCGAGATGCGGCGGTTCTTCCAGGACTACAAGGCTCTCGAGCAGAAGATTGTGATCGTCGACGAGTTTCTCGGCCGCGAGGAGGCCCTCGGGGTAATCCGCGAGGCGATGGCGTTCTATGAGCGCCGTCGGGACGCCCTTCGCGCCGGGCAGCTCCCCTGAGCGGCACCCGGGCGCTCTACGAGCGCGGCCGGAAGCTCTTCGACGGCGGACGCTACTTCGAGGCGCACGAGGTCTGGGAGGAAGCCTGGCGGCGCGAGAAGGGACTTGCCCGGACGAGGCTCCAGGGTCTCATCCAGGTGGCCGCAGGGTTGCACAAGGCGAGCGTCGGGCAGCCGAGAGGCTGCGTCCGACTTCTCGAAGCGGGCCTCTCCAGGCTCGCCGGAGCCGGGCGCGACCCCTCGCTCGACCGTTTCGCCCGCGCCCTGGAGAAGACCCTGGAGCGGGCCCGTCGCTGGGAGCGGGGCGAGACGGAGGGACCGGGCGAAATCCCGCCTCTGGGCCCCTGGAGAGGCGTTGATTTCGTGGGAAGATCGTGAGGCCATGGTTGTCCCGAACCATCCTTGGAACTGTCCGAACCCTTACTGCGAGGAGCCTCACAACCCGTCCTCGATCCCGGTCGACGGTGTGATTCGCTGTCACTCGTGCGGGTGGGAGCGCAAGGTCGCCACCCGGGAGCCCGAGTCGGTGGACGACCTGCCGGGCCTCTTCTCCCCGAGGAGCCCCGCCAAGGACGAGCCCTAACCGGCCCTTCCGTCCGTTCCGGGACCGCGGGGTAGACTCCGCCGCGTGTTGCCGCGCGACGCTGAAATCCTCGATCGCCTTCGCCAGAAGGGGTCCCGGACCCTCTCGTTCAAGGACCTTGCGAAGTCGTTCCGTCTCCGCGAGTCGGACGAGGACGGGCTGCGCGAGCGGCTGGACGCTCTCGAGACGCGGGGGCAGATCGCGAAGGTCCGCGGCGAGAAATACTCGGCCATCGAGTTCTCGAACCTCGTCGCCGGCCGCCTGACGGTCCGGCCGGAGGGCTTCGGGTTCGTCCTGGCGGAAGAAGGCGAGGACCTCTTCGTTCCCCGCTCCGGCATGCACGGAGCGATGGACGGCGACACGGTCCTGGCCCGGGAGGAGCGCGCCCGGGCAGCGACTGGCCGGCGAGGGAAGGACGCGGGGCGTCGGTCCGGGACGATCGTCAAGGTTCTCGTTCGGGGGCGCGATCGCGTGGTCGGCCGCTTCGAAACGCACGAAGGGCGCCACATCGTCCTGCCCTACGACCCGAAGATCGACGCGACGATTCGGATCGCGGACGGGAAGACCAACGGCGCGCGGGAAGGGGAGATCGTCGAGGCGCGCCTGACCGCGTTCCCCGACTCCCGGCGGGTCGCCTACGGCGAGGTCGACGAGCGGCTCGGGTTTCTCGGAGAGCCGGGCGTCGACATCGAGATCGTCCTGCGCTCGCACCAGCTGCCGCCGCGCTTTCCGGAGCCGGTCGTCGAGGAGGCCGAGCGGTACCCGGAGGAGGTCCGGCGCGAGGACCTCGCCGGCCGGCGGGACTTCCGCGACCACCGGATCGTGACGATCGACGGGGAAACGGCGAAGGACTTCGACGATGCGATCGAGGTGGAAAAGACGGCGGGGGGATATCGGATCGGCGTCCACATCGCGGACGTCTCGCACTACGTGTCGGAGGGCACGCTGCTCGACGACGAGGGCCTGTCGCGAGGCACCTCCGTCTACTTCCCGGGGCGCGTCCTGCCGATGCTCCCGGAGCGCCTCTCCAACGGGCTCTGCTCGCTGAACCCGGGGGTCGACCGGCTCGTGCTGTCGGCGATCCTCGAGCTCGACCCGAAGGGCCGGGTCACGGGGGCGGGCTTCGTCAAGGGAGTCATCCGCAGCACGCACCGGATGACCTACACGGAGGTGGCGCGGCTTCTGGAAACCCGCCCGACGCCGGAGGACGAGCGCCGGTACGGGCCATTCCTGAGCGACTTCCGGAGGATGGGCGAAGTCGCGGCGCTGCTGCGCGAGCGGCGCGAGGCCCGGGGCTCGATCGACTTCGACCTCCCGGATGCCGACATCGTGCTCGACGACGCGGGGCTCGTCGTGGGCATCGTGCCGGAATCCCGCAACGTCGCGCACCGGTTGATCGAGGAGTTCATGCTGGCCGCCAACGAGGCGGTCGCCAACAAGGTCCTCTTCGCCAAGCAACCCGCCATCTACCGCGTCCACGACCGTCCCGATCCGGACAGGCTCGTGGACTTGCGCGACGTGCTCCAGAGTTTCGGCTACGAGCTGAAGGGGGACCTCGAGGAAGTGCCTCCCTCGGCTTTCCAGAAGCTCCTCAAAGAAATCGAGGGGAAGCCCGAGGAACGGCTGCTCCACGACCTGCTCCTGCGGGCTCAGCGCAAGGCGCTCTACAGCGAGGAGTGCCGCGGCCACTATGCGCTCGCGGCGCCCTACTACTGCCACTTCACCTCGCCGATCCGGCGGTATCCGGACCTGATCGTGCACCGCCAGCTCTCCCGGCTTCTCGCCGAGGGCCGCCCCGTCCCGGCGAAGGACTTCGACTCCGTCAACGCCCGGCTCCGCGAGATCGCGAGCCACTGCTCCTCGCGCGAGCGCCGCGCGGAGCAGGCCGAGCGCGAGAGCCTGCTGTGGAAGAAGATCGTGTTCATGAAGGACAAGCTCGGCCGCGAGTTCGACGCCTGGGTCACAGGGGTGACGTCCTTCGGCTGTTTCGTGGTCCTCGAGGAGTACTTCGTGGAAGGCCTCGTGCCGGTCTCCTCTCTGGGAAACGACTTCTTCGTCTACGAGGAAAAGCAGCACCGTTTGCGGGGGCGCTCCTCGGGCAAGACACACCGGCTGGGCGACGCCCTGCGCGTCAAGCTGGTGGCGATCGACGAGGTGCGGCGGCGGCTCGACTTCCGCCTTTCTGGCGAGCCCGAGCGTCCCCGCGCCGCGAGGGCTCCGGCGGCGGCGGTCGCGGCGACGACGTACGGGCGCAAGCCCCGCCGGAGGGCATCGTGAGGCGCGTAGCCGCGTTCGCCTGCGGCCTGGCGCTGCTTGCGGCCTGCCGGGAAAAGGGACGGCCGGACCCCACCATCCGCATGGCGATCTCACACGAGCGCATCTCCGAAGGAACCGCCACGGAGGCAGGTCCAGGCGAAGCCGCGGTCCCGACCCGGCTCGTGGTTCCGCCCGAAGTGACGGAGGCGTATTCGGGCATCCGTCTGCGCTGGAAAGACGCGTCCAACGGCCAGGAAGGCGTGATCGACGTGCCCCTTGGAGGCGGCGCGCCGCTCCCGGACCCTTCGATCGTGGTGCGCGGGGACGTGTTCCTGCCGGCATTCTCGATGGGGGGCGGCGCCATCACCTCCGACGGTGTGGAGCCGCAGAATCCGGCCGCGCGGATCACCGTGTTCGAGAAGGGCAAGGAGATCTTCGGGGGCTGGATCTTCACTCGTTTTCCCGATGTCCATCCGTTCACCCATCCCCGCTTCCAGCTCTTGCTCGAAGGAGGAGTTCCGAAGGCCGCCCCGTGAGCCGCAAGAAGCTCTTCCGGGTCGTCATCGCCGGCCGCCCCAACGTCGGCAAGTCCGCGCTCTTCAACCGCCTCCTGCGGCGCCGGCGCTCCATCGTTCACGACCGGCCGGGGATGACGCGGGACGTGCTCGAGGTCGAGGCGCGGCTGCCGGACGACCGCCTTTTCCGCCTGGTGGACACGGGGGGCTACGACCCGGAGGGGAAGGAGAAGATCCCCGCGGCGGTGCGCCAGAAGGCCGTTGCCGCGATCCGGAGCGCGGACCTCGTCCTCCTCGTCACGGACGCTTCGGCCGGCGTCCTCCCGGGGGACCGCGCCGCCGCGCGCCTGATCCGCGAGTCCGGCCGCGAATGCGTCGTCGTCGCCAACAAGATCGACCGCCGCGAAGGCAGCGAAGGCGAGGTCGAGACGTGGGCCCTCGGGTTCCCGGAGATGTACGGCGTGTCGGCCGAGCACGGGATCGGAGTGGACGACATCCAGACGCTCATAGGAGACCGCATCGGCGGGGGCTCGGGCGGGGAGGCGGGGGAATCGGGGGAGCCGGACGGGCCGGGGGCGATCGCCCCGACCGAGGCCGAGCGCAGGCCCGAGATCGCACTGGCGGTCGTGGGCCGGCCCAACGTCGGGAAGTCCTCCCTTTTGAACGCGCTCCTCGGGCAAGAGCGCGCGATCGTCTCGGAGGTCGCGGGCACGACGCGCGATTCGGTCGACGCCGAGATCGAGGCGGCCGGCCGGAGGTTCCGGCTCGTCGACACCGCCGGCATCCGGCGGCGCGGCCGCACCGAGCAGGGGCCGGAGGTTCTGTCCGTCGTCCAGGCGCGCAAGCGCATCGAGGAGTGCGACGTGGCGCTGCTCGTCGTGGACGCCAGCGAAGGCCCGACCGGGCAGGACGCCAGCGTCGCCTCCTATGCCGACGAGGCCGGCAAGGGCCTCGTCCTGCTCGCTAACAAGTGGGACCTGGCGGGGCAGCGCGAGGTCGGAACGGCCGAAGACTTCCGCATCGCCCTCGCCGATCAGATCCCGTTCGCCCGGCAGGCCCCCATCCTGCTCGTCTCGGCGCTGACGGGGCGCGGCGTGTCGAAGGTTCTCGCGGCCGCGGCCCAGGTGGCCGAGAATCGGTACCGCCGGATCTCGACGGGGGAGCTCAACCGGGTCCTCGGCCGGGCCCTGCGCGACAAGGCTCCGCGGGCCGCCTCAGGAAGGATGCTCAAGGTCTTCTATGTGGCCCAGACGGGGGTCGCGCCCCCCAGGTTCGTGCTGGTGGTCAATCGCGCCGAGCCTCTTCACTTTTCGGAGGAACGGCGCATCGAGAACCTGCTGCGCGAGGCGGTCGACTTCACCGGCACGCCGATCCGGATTCTCGTGCGGCCCCGGTCGGGGCGGGAGGCCGAGTCGCGCGGGCGGGGACGCGCAAAGACGTCGCGCCGCAAGCCTCGTTCGGGGTAGATTAAGGCCGTGGCGAAGGGGGAAGCCGAGGTCTACAGGCCCGCCGAGGCCTGCCGTATCGCGGAAGTGGCGCCCTACGTGCTGCGCTACTGGGAAACCGAGTTCCCGGCGCTTTCCGAGGGCAAGGACAAGGGAGCCGCGAAGCTCTATACCGCCCGCGACGTCAAGATCATCTCCCGCATTCGCGAGCTCCTGTACGACGAGGGGTTCACGGTCGCCGGCGCGAAGAAAAGGCTCGAAGCCGAGATCGTCGAGGGCCGTTTCGACGACGGACGGGCTCCCGCCCTGCCCCTGGCCGGGCGGCGCGGAGCCGAGCCCGCGCTGTCTCCCCGCAAGGCCGGAGCTCCGGCACCGACGCCGAAGGCCGAGGCGGCGCCCTTGTTCGAGGCGGCCGTTGCGCCCCAGGAAGCGCCGCCCGCGAAGGCCGCCGCCCGGGCCGAGGCACCGGCTTTCGACCGCAAGAGCGTCGTCCGCGAGTTGAAGGAGATCGCCCGGCTGCTCGACCGCGGCAGGAAGAAGTAACGATTTCACGGCGCGCCGGCGAAGCGCCTGACCGCCGGTCAGCTTGACATGGCAAACGCCGCGACCATAGCGTAATGAGCAAGCCTCCCGAGGCCATAAGGAGCCCGCGTCATGATTAAGTCCGCGGTCCGCCTGCTCACCGTCCTCAGCCTTTTCCTCGTCACGCTCCCGCTCTGGGCCCAGACCACCGGAAGCATTCGCGGTGTCGTGGAAACGGGGCAGACGGCGCTGCCCGGAGTCACCGTCGAGGCGAAGAGCGCAAACCTCCAGGGCTCGCGCACCTCCGTCACCGACGCGGAGGGGCGTTTCAACCTCCCGTCGCTCCCGCCGGGCGTGTATGCGATCGTCGTCACCCTCGACGGCTTCGGCGCGAAGACCCAGACGGTCACGCTCGGCCTGAACCAGGCGGCCGCCATCCGCATCGAGCTTCTGCCGGTGCAGGCCGAGACGGTCGTCGTCACGGCCGAAGCGGCTCAGGTCGCGACGGACTCGACGACCGTCGGCCGCAACATCGACGCGAAAGTTTTCCAGGCGCTCCCGACGGGCCGCAACTATTCCTCGATCGCTCAGCTGGCGAGCGGAGTCAACACGGACGGCTCGGATGACCGGAACACGTCGATCACGGTGTACGGCTCCACGGGCCTCGAGAACAGCTACCTCGTGGACGGGTCCAGCCGCGCACGCTGCGCCTGGGACTGCGCGTGAGCTTCTAGGGGGTCAGGTCTTCATTCTTCGGCTTTGAGCCCGAAATCCGAAATTTGAAGACCGGGCCGCCATGACAGACACCAGCGTCGAAATCCGCGGCCTCACAAAGCGCTTCGGCGACGTGGCCGCCGTCGACGCGGTCTCCCTCGACATCCGCAAGGGCGAGTTCTTCTCGCTGCTCGGGCCGTCGGGGTGCGGCAAGACGACGCTCTTGCGGATGATCGGCGGCTTCGAGCTGCCGACCGCGGGAAGCCTGCGGATCGACGGGGCGGACATGACCTCCATGCCGCCCTACCGTCGCCCCGTCAACATGGTCTTCCAGCACTACGCGCTCTTTCCCCACCTGACGGTCGAGGAGAACGTCGCCTTCGGACTGCGCTACCAGGGCGTAGACCGGTCCGAACAGGGGTCGCGGGTGGCCGAGGTCCTTCATCTCGTGCAGCTTTCGGGCTTCGAGAAGCGGCAGCCGCACCAGCTCTCGGGCGGGCAGCGTCAGCGGGTGGCGCTGGCCCGGGCGCTCGCGCTGAAGCCCCGCGTGCTGCTGCTCGACGAGCCGCTCGGGGCCCTCGACCAGAAGCTGCGCAAGGAGGTGCAGGTTCAGCTCAAGCACCTGCAGCGCTCGCTCGGGATCACGTTCGTCTTCGTCACCCACGACCAGGAAGAGGCGCTCACGATGAGCGACCGGATCGCGGTGATGAACCGCGGCCGGGTCGAGCAGGTCGACGAGGCGGCGAGGGTCTTCGAGCGGCCGGAGACGGAGTTCGTCGCGAACTTCATGGGAGCCGCGAACTTCTTCGCCGCGCGCGTGCGGGAGATGGGGGAGGGCGCGATCGTCCTCACCCTCGCGACCGGCGGGGAGATCCGCCTGCCGGTCAACGGGACGCGGTACCGCCCGAACGAAGAGGTCCGGTTCGTCGTGCGCCCCGAGAAGCTCGACCTGCGCGCCCGCGATCTCGCCCGGCACGGCGTCCCCTCCGTGGCCGTGACCGTCGAAGAGCGCGTGTACCAGGGCGTGAGCACGGTCTGGACCGTCCGCGACGCGGCCGACGAGCGTTTCGTCGTCTACGAGCAGAACGAGCGGCCGTTCGACGAGGCGGCGAGGTTCGACGTCGGCAGCCGCGTTTTCCTCAGCTGGAACCCGAAGCACGCCGTGGTCATCCGGCGGGAGGCGTCCGCGGCGTGAAGGCGCCCGAGGCCGGGAAGCCCGCCCGGGCGGCCTACGCGCTCGTTCTGCCCGCGTGGCTCACGCTCGGCGTCTTCTTTCTTCTGCCGCTCGCGATCCTCCTCGTCATCAGTTTCGGGCAGCGCGCGACCTACGGGGGTCTCGAGCCGATCGAGGACCTCGGCAGCTACCTCGCCTCGGGAAAGTTCCTCGCCAACTACGCCCGGTCGTTTCACCCGATCTATCTCCAGATCCTCTGGCGCTCGATCTGGATGGCCGTCGTGACGACCGCGGTCTGCCTCGTGATCAGCTACCCGATCGCCTACTTCATCGCGATTGCGGCTCCGGCGCGGCGCCGCAATCTCCTTCTCGGCCTCGTGGTCGTTCCCTTCTGGACGAGCTTTCTGATCCGGACGTACGCCTGGATGTTCATCCTGCGGACCGAGGGCCTCGTGAACAAGCTTCTCATGGCGGCCGGGCTGACCTCGCAGCCGCTGGAGCTCCTGTACAACGACTTCTCGGTCCTCCTGGGCCTCGTCTACGGCGAGCTGCCGTTCATGATCCTTCCGCTCTACGCCTCTCTCGAGAAGCTCGACCTGTCGCTCCTGGAAGCCTCGGCGGACCTCGGCGCCCCGGCGGGATCCACGTTCTGGCGCGTGACGGTCCCCCTGACCATGCCGGGGATCGTGGCCGGGATCATCCTCGTGTTCGTGCCGAGCCTCGGGCAGTTCGTCGTCTCCGACCTCCTCGGCGGCGCGAAGACGATGCTCGCCGGCAACCTCATCCAGAACCAGTTCGCCGTCGCGCGCAACAAGCCCTTCGGCGCGGCGGTGGCCTTCGAGCTGACGGCCGCCGTCCTCGCCCTGCTCTTCGTCTACGCGCTCTACACGAAACGCAAGGGCCAGGACGTGCTGCTGTGAGGCGCGGCTCCCGGCTGCTGGCGGTGCACGCGGCGGCGGTGTACGTGTTTCTCTACGCTCCGATCGCGATCCTCGTGCTCTTCTCCTTCAACCGGACGAGCCAGACGGCGGTCTGGCAGGGCTTCACGCTCGAATGGTACCGGCGCCTTTTTTCCAACGAGCTCATCCTGGCGAGTGTGCGCAACAGCCTGATCGTCGGCGCCGCCACGACGGCAATCGCCACGGTCCTCGGGACGCTCGTCGCGCTCGCGCTCGGACGCCACGAGTTTCGAGGCAAAGGCGCCACCCGGAGCCTCCTCTACCTGCCGATCATCATTCCCGAGATCGTCGTGGGGGCCGCCCTCGTGACCTTCTTCGGCGTCGTCGGCTTGCGGCTCTCGCTCACGACCGTCGTGATCGCCCACGTCGTCTTCAGCGTCTCGTACGTCGCGATCGTGGTCAAGGCGCGCCTCTCGGGCTTCGATCGGTCGCTCGAGGAGGCGGCGCTCGATCTCGGCGCCCGGCCCCTGCAGACCTTCTGGCGGGTGACGCTCCCGCTGATCCTGCCGGGGGTCGTCTCGGGGGCGCTCCTCGTCTTCACGGTCTCGATCGACGACTACGTCATCACGTCGTTCGTCGCCGGAGTCGGCGCGACGACGCTGCCGCTCCAGATCTACTCGATGCTGAAGGTGGGCGTCACACCGGAGGTCAATGCGGTCTCGACGCTGCTCCTGGCGGTGACGGTCGTCCTGATCCTCGTCGCGCAGCGGCTCCATCAGCCTCCCTCGGAGCGGGCGGAGTCGTGAGGCCGGGGCGGTGGACGCGGGTTTTCGCGCTGGCGGCGGCGGCGAGCTTCGCGGGCTGCCAGCGGGGCGAGGAGCCGCTTCCGCAAGGGCCCGGCGAGAAGAAGCTCAATGTCTACATCTGGTCCGAGTACCTCCCGCAGGAAGTGATCGAGGAGTTCCAGCGGCGGACCGGGATCTCGGTCCGCTACGACCTCTACGACTCGAACGAGCCCGTCCTGGAGAAGCTCCAGTCCGGCGTCGCGGACTACGACCTCGTCGTGCCGTCGGACTACATGGTGCGGATCCTGGTCCACCTGAAGCTCCTGAGGCCCCTGGACAAGTCGCGGCTCAAGAACCTCGGAAACCTCGACCCCCGGTTTCTCGACAAGGACTTCGACCCGGGCAACGCCTACTCCCTGCCGTACCTCTGGGGGACCACCGGCTACGGGTACGACAAGCCGAAGGCGGGGCGGGAGCACGAGAGCTGGGCGCCGCTGTTCGATCCGGCCAACAAGGGACAGATCCTGATGCTCGACGACATGCGGGAGTGCTTCGCGGTCGCGCTCAAGTTCCTGGGGCACTCCCTGAACAGCACGGACCCGGCGGTTCTGAAGCAGGCCGCCGACCTCCTGAAAAAGCAGAAGCCGCTGGTCAAGACCTACAACAGCGGGGACTACGAGAACATCCTGGCGTCCGGAGACGTGAGCTACGCGCACGGCTACAACGGCCAGCTCGCGAAGCTCGTCGCCCGGGAGCCGGCGAGATTCGCCTACGTGCTACCGAAGGAGGGCGCGACGATCTGGATGGACAGCGTCTGCATCCCGCGCCGGGCGCGCAACGTGGATGCGATCTACGCCTTCCTCGACTACATCCAGGAGCCCGAGGTGAACGCCCGGATCGTCAACGGCATCAGCTATGCCAGCGCCAACGTCCCGGCGCGCCGGTGGATCCGGCCCGAGATCTTGAACGACCCCGCGATCTACCCCTCCGAGGCCGCCCTGGCTCGGTGCGAGTTCCTGGAGGACATCGGAGAGGCGACGACGATTCTCGACGAGTACTGGACCGAAATCAAAGCGCAGTGAAATGGGATCTTCCCTCGAAAGGAGCCGCCTCCCCATGAAGAGCTACAAGAACTTCGTCAACGGCAAGATGGTCGCCGCGGTCGAAGGCCAGGAAGAGACGATCATCAGCCCGGTCGACGAGCAGCCGCTCGGCACCGTGCCGAAGTGCACCGAGAAGGACGTGGACCGCGCCGTCGAAGCGGCGAGCGCGGCCTTCGTGAAGTGGCAGGACTCGACACCCGGTGAGCGGAGCCTCATGCTCCTGAAGCTCGCCGACCGGATCGAGCAGAACGCGGAGGAGCTGGCGGTGCTCGAGGCCGAGAACGTCGGGAAGCCCATCGGCCTGGCGCGCTCCGAGATCCCCTTCCTGGTCGACAACCTGCGCTTCTTCGCCGGCGCGTGCCGGTGCCTCGAGGGCAAGGCGGCGGGCGAGTACCTCGCCGGCTACACGAGCATGATCCGCCGCGAGCCGATCGGGGTCGTCGGCTCGATCGCCCCGTGGAACTACCCGCTGATGATGGCGATCTGGAAGATCGGACCCGCGCTGGCGGCGGGGAACACCGTGGTCCTGAAACCCTCGGAGCAGACGCCCCTGACCTCCCTGCGCCTGGCCGAGCTCTCGGCCGACATCTTCCCCGAGGGCGTCTTCAACGTGATCACGGGCCACGGCGAACCGGTCGGCGCGGGCCTCGTGCGGCACCCGAAGGTCGGCATGGTCTCCCTGACCGGCGACGTGGCGACGGGCAAGGAGATCGCGAGGGCCGCCGCCGCGACGCTCAAGAAGGTCCACCTCGAGCTCGGCGGCAAGGCTCCGGTCGTGATCTTCGACGACGCGGACATGGAGCTCGTCATCCAGGGCATCAAGGTGGGGGGCTTCGTCAACAGCGGACAGGACTGCACGGCGGCCTGCCGTCTCTATGCGAGCGACCGCGTCTACGACAAGCTTCTCTCCGAGCTCGTCCCCGCCGTGGAGTCTCTCCAGGTGGGGGACATCAAGGACGAGAACACCAACATGGGCCCCGTCATCTCCGCCGAGCACCGCCAGCGCGTCTCGGGGTTTCTGGAGCGCGCGAAGGCGACTGGCCACGTCCGGGTCCTGACGGGAGGCGGCCCGGGAGACGGCAAGGGCTTCTGGTGGCAGCCCACGATCGTGGCGGACGCGAGACAGAACGACGAGATCGTGAAGAAAGAGGTCTTCGGGCCGGTCATCACCGTCACGCGATTCCAGGCCGACGAGGAGGCCATCGCGTGGGCCAATGACGTGGACTACGGCCTGTCGGCCTCGGTCTGGACGACCAACGTCAACCGCGCTTTGAACGCCGCGCGCAAGCTCCGGTTCGGCACCGTCTGGATCAACGACCACCTGCCGCTCGTCTCCGAGATGCCGCACGGCGGGTACAAGCAGTCGGGCTACGGCAAGGACCTGTCGATGTACGCCCTCGAGGACTACACCCAGGTCAAGCACGTCATGGCGCGCATCTCGCAGGTCGTTGGAGCGAGTTTTCTGCCGGGCTGAAGCTTACGCGATCCACACGCTCTTGACGTTCACGAACTCGCGGATGCCGTGCACCGCGAGCTCGCGGCCGAAGCCGGAGCGCTTGATGCCGCCGAAGGGCAGGCGCGGGTCGCTCTTGACCATGCCGTTGATGAAGACGGCGCCGGCCTCGATCTCGCGGATGAGACGGTCGCGCTCCGCGTCGTCGCGGGTCCAGGCCGACGCCGCGAGGCCGAAACGCGTCTCGTTGGCGAGGGCGATCGCCGCGTCGAGGCTCGAGACGCGGAAAAGACTCGCGACCGGGCCGAAGATCTCTTCGAGCGCGGCCGGGCTCTCGCGCGGCACGTCCGCGAGCACGGTCGGGGCGTAGAAGTTTCCCGGACCCGGCAGGCGCTTACCCCCGAGGAGCACGCGGGCCCCCGCGGCGACGCTCTTCCGGACGAGCTCGTCCACTTCCGCGGCGATCGCCGGTGTCGCGAGGGGGCCAATCTCGACGGAAGGGTCCATCGGGTCGCCGACTTTCAACGCCGACATCTTCTCGACGAACCGCGTCTCGAACTGCGCGGCGACGGCCTCGTGGACGATGAAACGCTTGGCGGCGATGCAGGACTGGCCGTTGTTGATCGTTCGCGCCTTGACTGCGGTCGACGCGGCGGCTTCGACGTCGGCGCTCGGAAGGACGAGGAAGGGGTCGCTGCCCCCGAGCTCCAGCACCGCCTTCTTGATCTGGGCCCCGGCCTTGCCGCCGACGCTCACCCCCGCGCCCTCGCTCCCGGTCAGTGTGACGGCCGAGACGCGCGGGTTCTCGATGAGCGCCGCGACCCGGTCGGATCCGACGAGGAGGGTCTGGAAGACCCCCTCCGGGAAGCCGGCGTTCCGGAAGATCCTCTCGATCGCCAGAGCGCACTGCGGGACGTTCGAGGCGTGCTTGAGAAGCCCGACGTTGCCGGCCATGAGCGCGGGTGCGGCGAAGCGGAAGACCTGCCAGAACGGAAAGTTCCAGGGCATGACGGCGAGGACCGGCCCGAGCGGCTCGTAGCGCACGAAGCTCGAACCGGCGTCCGTGCCGACTGCCTCGTCGGCTAGAAACCGTGCGGCGTTCTCGGCGTAATACCGGCAGACCCAGGCGCACTTCTCCGCCTCGGCTACGCCGGCATTGATCGGCTTGCCCATCTCGAGCGTCATGAGCCGGGCCCAGTCCTCCCTGCGGGACTCGAGAAGCCCCGCGGCGCGCTCCAGCAGGCCGGCCCGTTCGGCAAACGGCGCGGCGCGCCAGCGAGGAAAGGTCCGCGCGGCCAGCGCCACGCGGCGCTCGACCTCGGTGTCGGCGAGCGGCGGGAAGGTCTCGAGAGTCTCTCCGGTCGCGGGGTTGATCGACGCGATGGGCACGGCGGGTCCTTTCGTTGGTCGGGTCAACTCCAGCGCACGCGCATCTCGCGGCGCTCGAGCATCTCGAAGAAGATGTCGGGGGAGACGGCGGTCTCGGGGCAGAGGACCCCCGGCGCGCGGATCGCGCGGCTGGCCAGAAGCTGCGCCGCGATCGATAGGGGCACGCCGGTGTCGAGGGAGCCCGCGGGCACCTTCCAGACGGGGTGGGGGAGGACCGACATCTCCGCCCGCCGCTCGACGCGCTGGCCATCCCTGTAGCCCGTCAGGTCGACGCGAAGAGCGTCGCAGTCCAGGGGGTCTCCCGGCGCAACGGCCTGCCGCGCGGCCAGCGCGAGCAGCATCTGGCGCGGGGAGGCGTCGCCGGCGACTTTCTCTCGCGACGCGAATCCGAGCTCGACCAAGAACTGCATCTTCTCGGTGAAGGCCGGCTCGAAGGCGACCTTGAAGCTCGCCTCCCGAAGGCCCGGGAAGGAGCGCGGGAACATCGCGACCTCCGAGTGGAGCGTGTACAGCGCCTCCGCGCGCCCGACCGGGGCAGGAAACTCGATCGTCTCCCGCCCGCTCATCGGGGCGACAGTCTCGGGCCTTCCGTCCCGGAACACGATCGGCTCGAGCGAGAACTCGTCGAGGACGGTGTCGAGAGCGTAGGGGATGGGGAGCGGCCCCGAGGCGGAACGGTCGATGCACCCCACGCGTACGTGCAGGGCATCGACCGCGTCGAGACCCCGCGCGAGCGCGCCGGCCATCACGTTGGTGATGCCCGGGGTCGAGCCCATTCCGAGGAGCGCCGTCACGCCCGCGCGCACGAAGGCCTCATGGAGGCCGAACTGCTGCAGCGAGACGTGGTACAGCCCGCCGAGGTCCGTGTAGGGAACGCGGGCGGCGAGCGCCGCGCGCATGATGGGGACGTTCAGGTAGTAGGTGACGCAGTTCGCGACGGCGTCGTGTCCTTCGAGGAGTCGCGCCGTCGCCCCTTCGTCGCGCACGTCGAGGGTGGCCGGCCGGACGCGGGGGTCGGTCGGACGCGGCGGGTTCAGGTCCGCGGCCGTGATCGCCACATCCGGCACGAACTCCAGCAGGTCGCGCAGGACGACCTGCGCCATCGCCCCCGCCGCCCCCAGCACGGCGATCTTCACTCTTCGTCCACCTGGATGTCGGGCGTGCTGTCGTCGACCTCCCGCAAGGTGTCCTCCAGGGCCCCGAGGACTTCCTCGATGAGCTTGTCCGGGATGTTGAGCGCGGGCTCGAGCCGGACGACCCTGGAGTTGGTCAGCGTGCCGGCCACGAGCACTCCGCGCCGGAAGAGGCCGGCGACGACCTTGTAGCCGACCTCGGTGTTGGCGAACTCGAGGCCGAGCAGAAGCCCCTTGCCGCCAGCCCTCCGGATGATCCGGTCGTAGCGCAGCTTCAGGCGGATGAGCTGGGCCAGAAGGTACTTTCCCTTGCGCGCCGCCTGGCCCGCGAGGTCCTCTTCGAGCGTGACGTTGATGGCCGCGATGCCGGCCGCGCACGCGAGCGGGTTGCCTCCGAACGTGGAGGAGTGGATAAAAGGATTGGTTTCCAGCACGCCCCAGATCTTGGGAGTCGAGATGAAGGCGGAGAGCGGCATGACGCCGCCGCCGATCGCCTTGCCGAGGCACATGATGTCGGGGACTACACCCCAGTGGTCCACGCCGAACATCTTGCCGGTCCGCCCGAGGCCCGTCTGGACCTCGTCGGCGATCAGGAGCGTGCCGTACTCGTCGCAGGCCTTGCGGATGCGGGGCCAGAAGTCGTCGGGCGGCACGATCGCGCCGGCCTCGCCCTGCACCGGCTCCATGATGACGCCGGCGATGCCCTTTCCGGTCTGGTCGGCCTTGTAGAGCTCGTCCTCGACGGCCTCGGCGTCGCCAAACTCCACGAAATGGATTCCGGGAAGGAGGGGCAGGAAGGGCTCGCGGTACTCCCACTTTCCCAGAAGCGAAAGCGAGCCGCAGCTCTTGCCGTGGAAGCCGCGCAGCGAGCTGATGAAGTTGGTCTTGCCCGTGTAGAGGCGCGCGAGCTTGATCGCGCCCTCCACGGCGTCGGTGCCGTTGTTGATGAAGAAGGAGTACTGGAGGTCTCCCGGCGTGATCTCGCCGAGCAGCTCCGCCAGCGCGCCGCGGAGCGGATCGAGCAGCTCCTGGCTCGAGAGCGGCATCCGCGCGAGCTGGTCGGCGACCGCCTGGACGATCTTGGGATGGCGGATGCCCGCGCTGTAGATGCCGTATCCGCCGAGACAGTCGATGTAGGTGCGGCCCGCCAGGTCCTGGAAGGTCGAGCCCTGTCCCGCCCACTCCAGCGCGGGGCTGTCCCGCATCTCGACGACGGACTTCCGGTACTCGAGATAGCCGCGGTTGTAATAGAAGGAGAAGTTGTCGACCGTGTCGGTCGAGATCTTCTCCTTCTGCTCGGGCGTGAGCTCTTTGGCGGAGATGATGTCGAGCCACCGCTGCGATTCCTGAATCAGTTCCTGCGTGTTCATGTGCGTCCCCATTCGTGGTTGCGAAGCTCCGCTCGGCCGCTGGGGACGGCGGCTAAGAGTCCGCGACGCAGAACCTGTGTTTAGGCCTGTGCAAGCGCATGGTCGAGAACGTCCAGACCTTCCTCGAGCTCCTCATCCGTGATCACGAGCGGCATGAGGGTGCGGATGACGTTTCCGGAGGTTCCGGCGCCGACGAGGAGAAGGCCGCTCGCGTACGCGGCCTGTATCACGCGGTCCGCGCGGCCCTTGTCGGGCTCTTTGGTCGTCTTGTCTTTCACGAGCTCCAACGCCCGCATCGCGCCGAGGCCGCGCGCGTCGCCGACGAAGGGGAAACGCTCGACGAAGGCGCGGAACCGGACCTCCACGGTGTGGCCGATCTCGACGGCGCGCTCGGGAAGCCTGTTTCTCTCGATGAACTCGATCGCGGCCAGGGCGGCTGCGCACGCGACCGGGTTGCCGGCGTAGGTCCCGCCGAGACCGCCCACCTGGGCGCTGTCCATGATCGCGGCGCGCCCCGTGACCGCGCTGATGGGCAGGCCCCCGCCGAGCGACTTGGCCATCGTCATGAGGTCGGGCTCGAGATCGTAGTGCTCGCAGGCGAACATGCGGCCGGTGCGACCGAAGCCGGTCTGGACCTCGTCGACCACGAGAAGGATCCCGTACGCGCGGCAGATGCGGGCGAGCGCGTCCACGTATTCGCGCGGCGCCACGACGAAGCCGCCCTCGCCGAGGACGAGCTCGAGCACGACGCACGCGACCTCCTCGGCCGCGACCTGGGTACGGAAGAACTCCTCGAGATCGGCGGCGGCGGCCGCGGGCCCGGCATAATGGCCGCGGTACTCGTACGGAAAGGGCAGGCGGTAGACCTCGGGTGCGAATGGCCCGAAACCGAGCTTGTACGGCCGGACCTTGCTCGTCATGCTCAAGGTCAGAAGCGTTCGTCCGTGGAAGGCGTGCTCAAACACCACGACGGCCTCGCGTCCGGTCGCGTGGCGGGCGATCTTCACGGCGTTCTCCAGGGCCTCCGCGCCGCTGTTGGCGAGCATCGTCTTCTTCGGGAAGGCCCCGGGTGTGATGGCGTTGAGCTTCTCAGCCAGGGCCACGTAGCCCTCGTAGGGCGCCACGGAGAAGCAGGAGTGGGTGAACTTTTCGAGGGCGGCGGCGGCGGCCTGCACCACCTCCGGGTTGGCGTGGCCGGCGTTCAAGGTGCCGATGCCCCCGGCGAAGTCGATGAGGACGTTTCCGTCCACGTCGGTCAGGAGTGCCCCCCGGGCGCTCTGGGCGTACACGGGGGTCGAATGGCCGATTCCGAGGGGCACTGCCGCCTGCCGCCGGGTTGCCAGCGCCAGCGAGCGCGGCCCGGGGACGGCGGTCTTCAAGCGAATCGAGCGGGACATGATGAGTGAGCTGGCGTGACTGACGAAGGAGGCCGGAGCCTATCACGCGGCCGTCTTAGCGCGGGAGGCCGGGCTCGCAAGTCCCTGTGGCACCGTAGTTTGCGATAGCATGGCGAGGGTCGCATGAGCTCCGCCGCAGCAACGCATCCCCCGACGCTCGAGAGGGTCCTCGGCCGCGCCGACCTGGCGCTCTTCTCCGTCTGCGCCATCCTGACGATCGACACGCTGGCCTCGGCAGCCTCGATGGGGGTTGCCTGGTTCTCCTGGTGGGCGATCACCATGCTGCTCTTCTTCATCCCGTACGGCCTCATGACGGCGGAACTGGGAGCCGCCTGGCCGAGCGAGGGGGGGGTCTACGTCTGGGTGCGCGAGGCCTTCGGGCCGCGCTGGGGCTCGATGGTGGCCTGGCTCTACTGGATCAACAACGCCTACTGGATCCCCTCGGTCTACCTCATCTTCGCCGGGACTTTCGAGGAGATCTTTCTCGGCCACCGCTCGACCTGGCAGGAAGCGGGGATCGCGATCGTGCTCACGTGGCTGACGGTGGGCGTGGGCATCGTGCGGCTGGAGGTTTCCAAGTGGCTTCCCAACCTCGGCGCCGTCGTGAAGGTGCTGATCTTCCTCGCGCTCGGCGCCCTCGGCTTCGGGTCGCTCGCCAAGGGCCGTCCGCCCGCCAACGACTTCTCGCTCGGTAGCTTCCTGCCGAAGTGGAACGACTCCCTGGCGTACCTGCCGGTGTTGCTCTACAACACGTTCGGCTTCGAGCTGATGAGCTCGGCGGGTAGCGAGATGAAGAACCCGCGCCGCGACGTCCCCCGCGTGATCCTCTTTTCCGGAATCGTCATCGCCTGCGTGTACGCGCTCGGTGTCGCCGGAATCCTGCTCGCCGTTCCGATCGGAGAGCTCTCGATCGTGACCGGGACCTGGGACGCGTTGGCCGTCCTCGGCCGCCAGTGGGGCCGAGCCGGGGACGCGGCCGTGCTCCTTCTCGGCCTTGGTTTTCTCTACTCCTGCATCGCCAACATCGTGACCTGGAGTCTCGGCGCCAACCGGGTGGCCGCGGTGGCCGCGGAGGAGGGCGTACTGCCGGCCGCTCTCGGCCGCCTGCACCCGCGCTTCCAGACGCCCTACGTGGCGTTCATCGTCATGGGGCTCGTCTCGACGGCGCTGCTCGTCGGCAACGCGCTGCTTTCCGACAGCCAGTCGAACGTCTTCTGGATGACGTTCAAGCTGTCGGGGCTGTGTCTGCTGCTCTGCTACCTTCTCGTCTTCCCCGCGTTCCTGGTGCTCCGCAAGCGCCGCCCGAACCAGTCGCGACCCTACCGCATGCCAGGCGGGCCGGGAACGGCCGCCGCCGCGGCCTGGATCTGCACGCTCTATATCGCGGGAGCGAGCGTCCTCTTCTTCGCGCCTTCGCCGACGAGCCAGGCGCCGCTGAAGGAAGGCCTGATCCTCGGCGCCGAGACGCTGGCAACGATCGTGCTCGGCTACTTGCTGATTCCCCGGA
This sequence comes from Thermoanaerobaculia bacterium, assembly GCA_040879385.1. GTDB lineage: Bacteria > Acidobacteriota > Thermoanaerobaculia > UBA5066 > Gp7-AA6 > DAHUXD01. The sequence continues at coordinate 41,418 of JBBDKM010000010.1, forward strand.
ATAGAATACGGCCGGGATCCCGATAGAACAGGAGACGACTCGATGGCCCAGAACCTGACGGGCGCGTGCGAGGAATCCGCGTACGTCCTCGAACTCATCGGCAAGAAGACGCTTTCGCCTCCCGAGCAGGAGAAGGTGATCGAGGACTCGGTCCGGTACTGGACCGATTACGTCAACCCGGGCTTCCTCGAGTACCGAAAGTCCGTTTCGACCGACTACACGGCCGTTGAATGGCAGGACGAGGGCGCGGTCTTCCGCGACGTGCAGGGCAAGGAGTTCATCGACATTCTCGGGGGCTTCGGGATCTACGTGACCGGGCATCGCCATCCGAAGGTCCTGAAGGCGGTCAGGGAGCAGCTCGAAAAGCAGGCGATCCACTCGCAGGAGCTGATCGACCCCCTGCGGACGTACCTCGCCCGCCTGGTGGCGATGATCACGCCGGGGGATCTCCAGTACTCCTTCTTCACGAACTCGGGGACCGAGTCGGTCGAGGCGTGCCTCAAGATGTCGATCTTGACGACCGGCCGGCACCATTTCGTGGGTACGCTCGGCGCGTTCCACGGCAAGACGCTGGGCTCCCTGGGGGGGACGTCGAAGGCGATGTTCCGAGAGCCGTTCCTGCCGCTGAAGCGGTGGACCCACGTGCCGTTCGGAGACGTCGACGCCCTGCGGATGGTCGTGGCGAGCGGCGACTTCTCGGGCGACCGGGTGGCCGCGGTCGTCATCGAGCCCATCCAGGGCGAAGGCGGGATCAACGTGGCGCCGCCGGGATACCTCGCCGCCGCGCGCGAGATCTGCGACAAGTATGGCGCGATGCTGGTCTTCGATGAGGTGCAGAGCGGCATGGGGCGCAGCGGGAAGATGTTCTCCTGCGAGCACGACGGGGTCGTCCCGGACCTGATGGCGCTCGGCAAGGGCTTCGGCGGCGGCGTGATGCCGATCGGAGCCTGCGTCGGGACGCCGAAGACCTGGGAGAAGTACATCGACAACCCCTTCCTGCACACCACGACTTTCGGCGGCAACCCGGTGTGCTGCGCGGCGGCGATCGCCACGATCCACGTGCTCCTCGAGGAAGACCTGCCCAAGCAGGCGGCCGAGAAGGGCGAGTACCTGCTCCCGCGCATGAACGAGCTCGCCCAGAAGTATCCGAAGGTGATGGCGGGGGCGCGGGGCCGCGGGCTCATGCTCGGGATGGAGTTCACGAGCCACGAGCTGGGGTACGCCGTGGCCAAGGCGCTCTTCGGGCGCGGCATCCTGATCTCCGGCACCTACATCAACGCCCAGGTCCTGCGGGTCGAGCCGCCGCTCGTCATCTCGTATCCGGAGCTCGACAAGTTTCTGGTGGCGCTCGAAGGCGCGCTGCGGGACGTGTCCAAGACCTTGTAGGGGAGGGGCTCTCTCCTCTCGCGGGCCAGATCGTGAGCGAGCCGTTTCCCCCGATCGAACAATCCTGCTTCTGGATGGCCGGCCGGCCGGTGCGCGCCGGCGAGCCGCTCGAGGGTCCGGTCGACGCGGACGTCGCCGTCATCGGAGCCGGATTCACGGGGCTTTGGACGGCGCTCTTTCTCAAAGAGCTCGAGCCGGGGCTGTCGGTCGCCGTCGTCGAGAAGGACGTCGCGGGCTACGGCGCCAGCGGGCGCAACGCCGGCATCGTCGGGGAAACGATCGACCACTCGCACGACCTCGCGATCGCGCACTTCGGTCTCGAGGAGGCACGAACGCTCGCGCGCTTGGGCCGGGAAAACCTCGACGAGATGGAGGCTTTTCTCCGGGAGCGGGGGATCGACGCGGGATTCGAGCGCGCGGGGCAGCTCGTGGTGGCCCTGGCGCCGGAGCATCTCGGCGCCCTCGACGCCGGCCTCGCCGCGGCCGAACGGGTCGGCGCACGCGGTTGGCGCCGCCTCTGTGCGGAGGAGACTCGGGCGGAGCTCGACAGCCCGCTGTACCTCGGGGCGCTTCTTGCGCCCCGCAACGCGCTTCTGGATCCGGTCGCGCTCGTCGAGGGGCTCCGGAGCGAGGCGATCCGGCGCGGCGTTCGGGTGTTCGAGCGCAGCCCGGTGAAGGGGTTCGCGTTTCCGCGCGACCGCGTGGTCGTCGCAACAAAGAACGGCAGCGTCCGCGCCCGGCGCGCGGTCCTCGCCACCAACGCCTACTCGCACCACCTCTTTCCCGGGCTGGCGGCGCGGTTTCTCCCGCTTTACGACTACATCCTCGTCAGCGACCCGCTGACGCCCGGGGAGCGGGAGAGGATCGGCTGGCGTTCGCGCCGCGGCGTCGTCGACGCCCGCATCTTCTTTAACTACTACCGGCTGACGGCCGACGGCCGGGTTCTCTGGGGCACGAGCGAGGCCGCCTACTATCCGGGCAACCGGGTCGACCCGTCATGCGACCACTCGCCGGCGCACTACGCCGCGCTCCGGGGCAGCTTCCGGCGCCATTTTCCGCAGCTCGCGGAGCTCGAGTTCCCGTACGCCTGGGGCGGTCCGATCGCCTCGACGACCCGGCTGACGCCCTTCTTCGGCACGATCGCGGGGAGGCTCTCCTACGGTCTCGGCTACACGGGCCACGGCGTGGGCTCGACGCGCCTGGCGGGCCGGATCCTCGCCCACCTCGCACTGGAGAAGGCGAGCCCGCTCCTCGAGCTCTCCCTGGTGCGCCGCAAACCCTTTCCGTATCTTCCGGAGCCGCTGCGGCGGCTGGCCGTTTCGGCGGTCACGCGCTCGCTGCGCCGCGTGGACGCCGGCCGGAAGCCCGGTCCGCTGCTCCGACTCCTCGACGCGATCGGGATCAGCTTCTCGAGCTGAGCGCTAGCTGAGCGGGGTCAGGTCTGGACTTTGTCCGGACAGACCTGACCCCAACTGGACAGAATCCAGACCTGACCCCAGCTACCGGACGGGGGCCGCGACGATCTCGACGGGGGCCTGGGGCCCGCCCTCGAAGACGGGGACGGGCGATTCCGTGATGAACGCGAGCTGCCCGCGGTCCGCGATGCGGGCCGAGACCGCGTACGTGCGGCCCTCCTCGATCGCCTCGGGATCGTAGTCGAGCGCGAACGCGATCGGCGCCTGGCCGGGCCTCCGGATGACCTGCCGGGCGAGGAGCGTTGGCTCCGCGTCCGGCTCGGAGACGTCGCGCAAATCGACCTGGACGGTGGCCTCGGGGGTCAACGCGACGGGCTGCAGGTAGGTCACGGTGCCCGTCAGGATCGCGAAGTCGCGGCGCTCCCAGATCCCGGCCAGCGGGTCGCCCTCGGCGAGGACGAGTCGGAAGGGTGCCGCCTCCTCGACGCGCAGGTGCGCGTCCTGCACCTCCGGGTGGGGCTCGCTCAACGTGGTGAGGACGAGCTCGCCGCCGTCCAGACGCCACGCGACCCCGTCCCGGCCGAAGTTGCCCGGCAGCCCCAGCGTGCCGTCCGGCCGCAGGAGGAGGCCCTCGCGGGCCCCCGTCTGCGGGTTCGCGCGGCTCCAGCCTCCGCTGAGCTGCTCCGGCGTGAGGATGGGGGTCGGAGTCGGCGTCGGAGGGGCAATGGCCGTCGGCGTGGGCGCCGCGAGGACGGGCGCCGGCGGCGCCGGCGGCGTCTTTGCGCCGGCACAGGCAACCAGCGTTACGACGAGCAGCAACCCCAGGGCGCGCCGCACGGGCGCTTCAGCGCTTCGCAAGAAGGTCGCGGATCTCCTTCAGGTACACCTCGGAGGGCGTCGGAGGCGCCGGCGGCGCGGCGGCGATCCTCTTGGCGAACCGGACGAATGGAACGATGATGAGGAAGTAGAGACCGGCCGCCTTGAAGAAGAAGGCGATCACGGCGTTGATGAAGTTACCGATCGCGATGGGCCCGACCTTCAATGCCGAAAAGTCCGGCGCGCCCCCCAGCATTCCGATGATCGGCGTGATGAGGTCTTTGACCAGGGAGTCGACGATGGCGCTGAAGGCGACCCCGATGATGACGCCGACGGCCAGGTCGAGCACGTTGCCCCTTGCGATGAAGTCTCGGAACCCTTTCAACATGGTTTCCTCCTCGTTCCGGGCTATTCGTCGGTCTCGTCCACGTCGACCTGGCCCGTGAGCCGCCGGCGCACGATCGAGAAGACCGAGCCCGTCGACAGCACGGCGGCCAGCCCGAGCAGAATCAGATACGTCAATCCCTTCGAAGTCTGCGGCTCCAGGTGGAGCCACGAGACGATGAGCCAGATCAGGGTGCCGAAGAACGCCGCGACCAGAAGCGTCCCTAGGGCGCCGAGCGACCGCAGCGTCGAGCGCAGCAGGAACACCCAGCCGGCCAGCAGGCAGATGCCCGCGAACGCCTTGAGCGGCGTGATCTCCCAGCCGTCCTCGGCCATCCAGTGGAAGTACGAGCGCCCCTCGGGGTTGTAGGTCGCAAAGAGCAGCACCGCGGCCGCCAGGAAACGCAGGAAGAAGCCTTTACCCATCGTGGTGGCTGTGCTCAATTGAGGCAGGGCGGCGGTCCGGCAAAGCGAAGGAGCCTGGGCATGGGAGAACCTCCGTTTCGAGCCCGTGTGTATCACGGGCGGGGGCCCCGGCGGGAGGCGTCTCCCGTATGATCCGGCGGCGAGGAGGGGCAGGATGCGTCGCACGATTCTCGCGGTCGCGGTGGTCCTGGCGAGCCTCAACGCGGGGCCCCCGAAAGCGGAGGAGAAGCCGGTCTCGCGGATCGCGTTCGGGTCCTGCCTCGGGCAGGATCTCCCGCAGCCGATCTGGGCGAGGGTCCTCGCCGCCCGGCCGGACCTCTTCGTGTTCCTCGGCGACAACGTGTACGCGGACACGGACGACCCGAAGCTGTTGCGCGCGGCCTACGCGAAGCTCGCGTCGCAGCCGGGGTTCCAGCGTCTCAAGAGGACCGTTCCGATCCTCGCCACCTGGGACGACCACGACTACGGCACCAACGACTCCGGAGGCGACTTTCCCGCGAAGGAAGCGTCCAGGCAGGTCTTCCTCGACTTCTTCGGGGTCGCGAAGGACTCACCGCGCCGGAAGCTTCAGGGCGTTTACCACGCGGAAACCTTCGGTCCACCGGGCAAGCGCGTCCAGATCATCGCTCTCGATACCCGCTACAACCGCAGCGCTCTCGTCTTTCAGGAGGATCCGAGCGATCCTTCGGAAGGAGGGAGCTATGTTCCCAGCTCCGATCCGGCGGCCACGCTCCTCGGCGCCGAGCAGTGGGCGTGGCTCGAGGAGGTCCTGCGCGAGCCGGCGCAGATCCGCATCATCGGCTCCAGCATTCTGGTCGTCAACGAGACCTACCCGGGCGAGAAGTGGGCGAACTTCCCGCTCGAGCGCAAGCGGCTGTTCGAGCTGCTCTGGAAGAACCGGGTGACGGGCGCGATCTTCATCAGCGGGGACCGCCATCTCGCGGAGCTATCCATGATGGACGGGGACTTCGGCTATCCGGCGTACGACCTGACGTCGAGCTCGCTGAACTGGGGCGAGCGGCGCTGGCGGCACATCGAGTCCAACCGGCACCGCATCGGCCTCGTGTCCCGGGGGGACAACTTCGGCCTGATCGAGATCGACTGGGACCGCGCCGACCCTCTCATCCGGCTGAAGGTCATCGATGTCGACGGCGACCTCGTTCTCCACCACAAGGTCGACCTCAGCACGCTGCGCGAGGGTAACCTGGAGTGGTGGCTGGGGGAGAAGTAACTCCGACTCGACGTGTTCGGACGCCCGGAGCGGGAGACGGGCCGCTTCCTGTCGAGCCGAACCAGCGAAAGGCTCCGGAACGCGCGATCCGACCGCTTGAGCGCCGCCGCCAGCCAGCTCTTGTCGAGGATGGGGGACCGGTCGACGACCTCCCAGGGGAAGGGAAGCTGCGCGAGGGCGGCCTCCCGGTCCGTGGGCAGCACGAGGAAGCCGCGCTCGTGGCGCAGGCGGTCCAGAAATCCTCGAGACAGATCCGGGACGATGACCCAGTCGTGCCGTGAATAGAAGTCGAGACTGTACGCGTGGATGCCGTACAGATAGGTATCGCATCCGCCTCCGCACTCGGCGCGAATGGCTGCTCCCCACCGCGGCACGGGGTCGAAGCGCGCCAGCCGCGATTCGAAGATCTGGACTGCGGCCAGAAGGAGCCCGCAGGCGAGGGCGGTCAGAAACGGCGCCCGGTCGGCGCGTGGGCGGGCGGCGCCGGCGGCCAGGGCCGCGGCGACACAAGAGAGCCCGAGGCCGACGAGAATGCTGGCTGCGTCTCCGGCCAACGAGGCGGCGCCCCGGAATGCGTACAGCCAGAGCCCGAGCGCAGCTGCGGCGAGCCCGGCCGCCAGGGTCCACGGAAGACGACCCCATTTGCCCTTGCCGAGGTTCTGTCGGCTCCAGCTCTCGGCCACCAGCACCGCGACGGCCGGAAAGAGGGGCAGCAGGTAGACCTCCCGCTTCTGCACGATGAGCGTCCAGAAGAGGAGCGTGAAGGCGAACCAGGCCAGGGGGACACTCGAGGGTGCACGCCGGCGCAGTGCCCCCGGAAGAAAGAACGACCACGGGAAGACGGCCCACGCGAGGATGCCCAGGTAGTAGAAGGGCCCGCGATCGACCATGTAGCGGGTCGACGCGCCGCGGAGGAACTGGTTCTCCCAGTAGAAGGCTCTCCAGAACTGCTCCCCGAGCCGGCGGTGCATCGCCCAGTGCCACGGCGCCAGCAGCGCGAGAAGCGAGAGCGCGGCCACACCTGCCCGGCGCCACAGCCTCACGGGCCGCCTCCGGTCGAGGAGCAGCCCCACCGCGACGCTTCCGACCGGCAGCACGATTCCGGGGAGCCCCTTGAAATAGAAGGCCAGCGCCAGCGCCGCCCCGGCTCGCAAGCCCCAGGACAGGTCGGAACCGTCCTCGCGCCGGGCCGCACCGTCGAGCGCCACGACGGCCACGACGATCGAAAGCGTCAGGAAGGCGTCGGCAGCGAACGACACCGAGAGCTGGAGGAAGGAGAAGGAGAACATCAGGATCAGGGCCGCCAGCAAACCGGCTCGGTCTCCCGAGCGGCGCCGGACCCAGAGCCCGATGACGAGGATCGCTGTCAGAGCGGCGAGCGCCGAGGGAAGCCGCTCCGCAAAGACGGAAACGCCCAGGAGCTTGTAGCTCGCGGCGATGATCCACCAGACGAGCGGCGGTTTCTGGAGAAATGGTCCGCCCTCGTACCACGGCACCAGGAAATCCCCCGTCTCCAGCATCCGGATCGGGGGGTAGGCGTACATGGGCTCGTTGCCCCGCTGGAGAGG
>JBBDKM010000011.1:0-8087 GCA_040879385.1 Thermoanaerobaculia bacterium
GTTTAGGAAACTCTTGCTCTATCCGCCTGAGCTACGGCCCCTCCGGCCATGATTTCATGATTCCGCGTTGCCTCTTTTGTCGGGGCCCGCGGTCCGACCGCTACCGCACGGTGCGGATCCGCCCGGTGAACTCGCGCGGCGGCTCGCTGGCGGCGCGCTCGGAGGGGACGCCGAGGTAGAAGCCCTGCCCGTACGGGATCCCCAGGCGGCGGCACTCCTCGAGATCCTCGGGGGTCTCGATGCCCTCGGCAACGCAGACGGCGTCGATGCGGCGGGAGAGATTGACGAGCATCTCGACGACGTCCCGCTTGATCGGGTCGCTGCGGAGGCCCGTGATCAGGGTGTTGGCCACCTTGATGAAGTCGGGCCGGAGCTCCGCGATCGCCTGGAGGGAGGCGTACCCCGACCCGGCGTCGTCGATGGCCACGCGAAAGCCGAGCTCGCGAAGGCGCGCGAGGGCGCTGCGGAAGACCGGAACGTCGCGGATGGCGGAGCGCTCGGTGACCTCCAGGACCACCGGGTGCTTACGCTCAAAGAGGGGCGGGATTCCCTCCGGCCCGCCCCGGGCCAGGGCCGTCACGCTGTCGGCCTCGACGTTGATGAAGAGGTGGCTCGCGCCTTCGAGCGTGTAGTGCGAGGCCGAGGAGGCGAGGCAGAGCCGCTCGAGCTCCCAGATCGACTCGTTCTCGCCGGCGAACTGGAAGAGCAGCTCGGGGCTCTCGAACGGGGTGTCCGAGGGTCCGCGCGTCAGCGCCTCGTGGCCGAAGACGTCGAGCGTCGAGAGCTCAAAGATCGGCTGGTAGACCGTCCGGATCCGTCCCTTGCGCAGGATCTCGCGGAAGGCCTCCCGCAGGAGGGCCTGCCGCTCCTCCTCCTTGGTCGTCGCCACGGCGATCGCCTGGGCGAGCGCCCGATAGACGAGGCGCTCGATCCGCATCTGCGGGTTCGGCCGCAGGAGGGCGTGACCGACGAAGACGCCGATCCGCTTGTGGATCCGGGCCCCGAAGGCTTCGTCGAGCGATCCGCGGAGCGACTCCTCGACCTGGCGCGCCTTGCGTTGCAGGCGGACCATGGCCTCCTCGCCCGCCTCGAGTGTCGCGAAGACGTAGAAGTCGGAGCCGCCCGCGCGGTTGACGGCCACGAAGTCCTCGGTCGCGAAGACCGTCCCGACCATCCGCCGCAGAGTCCGGGCGGTGTGATTGAGGAGGCCGTCGAACACCTCCCAGCCGTAGGTTTCCTCGATGTGGCTGTACTGCTCGACGTCGATGTAGAGGACGCCCATGTCGCGGTTGTCGAGGAGGCGGTCCCGCAGGGCGTCGATGATCACGGGCACCGTGGGCAGCTCCGTGACGGCGTCGAAGAGAAGGTTCTGAAAGCGGACCTCCTGGTTCTCCGTGGAGATGAACGTCGGCCGCGGGTCGCGCCTTTCGTCGAGCAGCCGCCGTACGGTCGAGAGCAGTTTCTTGCGGGTGAAGGGCTTGGTGATGTAGTCGTCGGCGCCGACCTGCATGCCGGTGATCAGGTCGCGGATTTCGCTCTTGACCGTCAGCATCACGATCGGGATCTGGCTGGTCTCGGGGGCGCTCTTCAGGGTCGTGCAGACTTCCCAGCCCGAGAGCTCCGGCATCATGACGTCGAGCAGGATCAGATCCGGCCTGTCCTCGAGCGCCTTCTCGACGCCCTCGCGCCCGTTGCGCGCCACGAGCGCGGTGTACCCGGCGTTGTCCAGGATGGTCTGGATGATGAGGAGGACGTCCTCGTCGTCATCGACGATGAGTATTTTTTCGGCGGCCATCGTGATCGGGGGGACCTAAAATTATAGCACCACGACCGCGTGCGCGGTTCTCTCGCCCAGGCGCGCGCGCCCCCCGAGCGCGGCGAGCTCGATGAAGACGGAAACCCCGACGACCTCGGCGCCCAGACGCTCCGCCAGGTCCGCGGCTGCCCTGGCGGTGCCGCCCGTGGCGAGCAGGTCGTCGACCACGAGCACCCGCTCCCCCGGCGCAAACGCGTCGGCGTGGACCTCGAGGCTGCCCTTGCCGTACTCGAGGCCGTAGGCGATGCTCTCGGTCTTGCGCGGGAGCTTGCCCGGCTTTCGAGCCGGCACGATGCCGACGTGGAGCTCCCGGGCCAGCGCCGAGCCGAAGAGGAAGCCGCGCGCCTCGATGCCGAGGATCTTGGAGGGAGGATTCGCGCGAAAGGGCTCGGCCATCGCCCGGACCGCCGCGGCAAAGACGTCGGGCGCCGCGAGCAGCGGCGTCACGTCGCGAAAGAGGATCCCCGCCGAGGGAAAGTCGGGAACGTCGGTGATGTAGCGGCGGAAATCCATCATCCCGTGATCTCGAACGCCGAGAAGCCCTGGGGAGAAAGATCGTCCACCGCGACCGCGTCGACCCGCGAGGCGCGCGGACCCGCGGAGAGCCGGGCGAGGTACCGGGACACGGCGTGCTCCTCGCCCTCGGCGACCGTCTCGACGGAACCGTCGGGGAGATTCCGCACCCAGCCAAGGACGCCGAGCTCGCGGGCGGCGCGTTCGGCGAAGAACCGGAACCCCACGCCCTGGACGCGCCCCGACACGACCGCCCGCCGGGCCGTCACGCCGGGCCTACCGCGAAGCGGCCAAGGAGCGGGACGAACGTCACGTCTTCCCCCTCCTCCTGGGCGTAGTCGGTCTTGCGCCGGCGGATGACCCGGAGCCGCTGCCTGCCGGGAGGGCCGATCGGCACGACGAGCCGGCCGCCGACGGCCAGTTGCGCCAGGAGCGGCTCGGGCACCGACTCGGTTCCGGCCGTCACGAGAATCCGGTCGTAGGGCGCCGCGGCGGGATAGCCGTAGGTGCCGTCGAAGGCCTTCACGGAGACGTTGTGGAACCCGAGCGCGAAGAGCTGCGCCGCCGCCCCGCGCGCGAGCTCGTCGATCCGCTCGAGCGAGTACACGCTGCGGGCGAGTCTGGCGAGCACGGCCGTTTGATAGCCGGAGCCGGAGCCGATCTCGAGGACCTTGTGGTGCCGCTCGACTCCCAGCCGCTGGGTCATGACGCCCACGACGTAGGGCTGCGAGATGGTCTGCCCGAATCCGATCGGCAGCGAGTGGTCGCCATAGGCGCGGGAGCGCAGGGGCTCGGGAACGAAGAGGTGGCGCGGAACCTCGCGCATCGCCTCGAGGACCCGGGGATCGTCCACGCCGCGAGGCGCGACAAAGCGCAAAACCATCTCGCGGCGCGAGTTCTCCTCCCGGCCGGCAACCGGGGCGCGGGCGTCGCGCGGCGACATTGCACCCATAATAGCAGGGGAATCGGAAATCCGGACCGGCCACGGCGGGTTGGAACGAAGTCGGTAAAATGCAACAGGCACGGAGGACGGATTGACGGGCACGCAGGACATCGCGGACATCGGGCGTGAGCAGCGGATCGCGGGCGTCTCGCGGGAAGAGGTCAAGAAGTGGTACGCGCTCATGCACCTGGCGCGCGCTCTCGACGACAAGGCGCCGAACTACCTCAAGCAGGGCCTGGGCTGGAGCTACCACGCGCCGTCTGCCGGCCACGACGCCATCCAGCTCGCCCTGGGAATGACCTTCCGCCCCGGAAGGGACTATCTCTTCCCCTACTACCGCGACCTCGTGACCTGTGTCGCGGCCGGCCTCTCGGCCGAGGAGATCCTCTTGAACGGCATGTCGAAAGCGACCGACATCGCCTCCGGCGGCCGGCACATGTCGAATCACTTCGCCAAGCCCTCCATCGGGATCCAGAACGTGTCGTCCTGCGTCTCCAATCACTCGCAGCACGCCGCCGGGCTCGCCCGGGCCGTCAAGACGTACAAGAAGGACGCCATCGTCTTCTGCTCCGTCGGGGAGTCCTCGACCTCCGAGGGCTACTTCTACGAAGCGGTCAACGGCGCCTCGCGCGAGAAACTGCCGGTCATCTTCGTCGTCCAGGACAACGCCTACGGCATCTCGGTGCCCAAGAGCGACCAGACCGCCAACCCCTACGCGTCCGACAACTTCTCGGGCTTCCTGAACCTCGAGATCATCCACTGCGACGGACTGGACGTCTTCGACTCGTTCCGCGCGCTGCGCGAAGCCGTCGCGTTCGTCCGCAGCGGGGCCGGCTGCGCCATGGTCCACGCGCGCTGCGTGCGCATCCACTCCCACTCCAACTCCGACCGCCAGGAGCTCTATCGCACGCCGGAGGAGCTCGAGGCCGCGCGGGCCGCCGACCCGGTGCCGCGGTTCCGGAAGCTCCTGCTCGACACGGGGCTCGTCGTCGAGGAAGAGCTGGGCGCGATCGAGCAGCAGAACGCCAAGGAGTACGAGGAGGCCGCGGACCGCGCGAAGGCCGCGCCGGATCCCGACCCCACGACGATCCACGAGTTCGTGAGGCCCGAGCCATGGGTGTCGGAGAAGTGGCCGGAGGGCCTGCCCGACGGCTCCGGGGACGAGACGACGCTCGTCCAGGCCTTGAACGCGACGCTCAAGGAGGAGTTCCGGCACAACCCGGACACCTACATCTGGGGCCAGGACGTCGCCTACCGGGACAAGGGGGGCGTGTTCAACGTCACCAAGGGGATGCAGAGGGAGTTCGGCGCGGCGCGCGTCTTCAACGCGCCGATCGCCGAGGACCACATCATGGGCACGGCCGATGGCTTCTGCCGGCTCTCCGACGACATCCGCGTCGTCGTCGAGGGCTCCGAGTTCGCCGACTATTTCTGGCCCGCGGCCGAGCAGATGGTCGAGATGTCGCACGAGTACTGGCGCACCAACGGCCAGTTCGTGCCCAACGTGACCGTGCGTCTGCCCTCGGGCGGATACATCGGAGGCGGCCTCTACCACTCGCAGAACATCGAGGGCTGGCTCGCGACGCTCCCGGGCATCCGGATCGTCGTCCCGTCCTTCGCCGACGACGCCGCGGGCCTTCTGCGCTCGGCGATCCGCTCGCGCGGGATCACCCTGTACCTCGAGCCCAAGTTCCTCTACAACGCTCTGATGGCCCGGGCGAAGGTGCCGGCGGAGTTCGCCGTGCCGTTCGGCAAGGCCCGCGTGCGGCGCGAAGGGTCGGACCTCACGATCGTCGCCTACGGCACGCCGGTCCACTTCGCCCTCGAGGCCGCGAAGGTCCTCGAGACCGAAGGCAAGTCCGCGGAGATCCTCGACCTGCGCTCGCTCGTCCCGCTGGACCTCGAGGCCGTGCTCCGCTCGGTCCGCAAGACCAGCCGCGTGCTCGTGGCCCACGAGGACAAGGTGCACGGGGGATTCGGCGGCGAGATCGCCGCGCAGATCCAGGAGCAGGTCTTCCCGTACCTCGACGCTCCGGTCGCGCGCGTCGGCGCCGAGTTCACGCCGGTCGGCTTCTCCCGGGTCCTCGAGCGCGCGATCCTGCCCTCGAGCGACAAGGTGCTCGCGGCGGCCCGGAAGGTGCTCGCGTACTGAGGTGGGGTCAGGTCTGAATTCTTCTGAATTTCAGAGAGACTCCGCTCATTGGGTCACCGCGGCTGAAATTCCGAAGAATTCAGACCTGACCCCACGCGCGTCGCGGCCAGGATCTGAGCCACGAGCAGCAGCATCCCGACGTCCCGGACGATGACCCACTTCATGTCGGCCAGGCGCTCGGTGTCGGTCTTCTGCACCTTGGCGGTCCCGAAGCACCCGCAGTCGACCGGGCGCCCGCGGGCGAGATTGACGCCGATCGCGACGATGAAGACGAGGAGGAGCACGCCGAAGATCTGCGCCGCGGTCCGGCGGAAGATCCCGAAGAAGAGCGCAACGCCGGTCACGACCTCGAGCCACGGGAGAACCAGCGCCACGAGGTTGACGGCCGCGGCGGGAAAAATCCGGTAGTTGTGGATCTCGTGCGCGAAGCCCGGCGGGTCGGCGATCTTGGAGAAACCGGCGACGACGAAGAGCGCCGTCAGCACGAACTGGACGCGTACCGTGAGCCACGGAGACAGGAGCTTCTCCCTCACGGCTGATCCCCCTTCGTCGCAGGGAGCCCGCGCTTCACCCAGTCCGGGAAGCCGTCCTTGTAGACCAGTACGTTGTCGAACCCGACCATGTAGAGCTTCTGGCCGAGCATGTGGGAGTCCTCGCAGTCGCCCCCGCTGCAATAGATGACGACCGGCGCGCTCTGATCGAGCCCCTCGGCGAAGAGCGCCTTGACCTTGTCGTCCACGTCTGCCTCCCAAACCGAGAAGGGACGCGCGCCGGCGATGTGGCCGTCCCGGTACACGCTGGTGCGCCGGGCGTCCAGAAAGAGAACTGTCTTTCGTGCATGAAGGGCCGCGACGTCATCGACGGAGATCTCGACCCAGGCCGTGTCGGGGTGCGGAGGAAACGCCTTGCCCGAGTCGGGGGCCGGAGCGGCGGCTGCTCCGGCCGCAGGAGGCGCCGGTGTCGCGACCGTCCCGGCGGATGCGGCCCCGCCGGCGTCCGTGTACGTCCCCACCCACTCGAGCTTGTGCTCGGGGCTCGCCAGCGCGTTCGAGATCGCCGCGGCCAGGAGGGCGACGGCGAGTAGAACGGCGGCCTGGCGCAAAAAACGACTCATGGCTTTGGGCTCTCAACACCTTCGAGCCTGCCCCGGATTCCCTCCAGGAGGTCGAGGGAGCGAAAATCCGTCAGGTCGACGTGGAGCGGGGTCATCGAGATGAACTTCTCGGCGACGGCCGCCAGATCCGTCCCCTGCTCGAGCTCGCCCTTCGGCGGCGTCGCGCCGATCCAGTAGTACGGCCTGCCCCGCGGATCCAGCTTCTCGATGACCGCTTCGCCGTAGCGGCGCCTCCCCTGCCGGACCACGCGCACACCGCGCGGCGCACCGGCCGGTACGTTCACGTTGATGAGCGTGCCAGGCGGCAGCGGCCGCTCCAGAAGATGTCCCGCCAGCCGCGCCGCGAAGTCCGCGGCCGCGTCGAAAGTGAAGCCGGTCTCGATCTCCTGCGAGATCGCGACGGACGGGATCCCGATCAGCGTTCCCTCGAAGGCCGCGGAGACCGTGCCCGAGTAGGTCACGTCGTCGCCGAGATTCAAGCCGAGATTGATGCCCGAGAAGAGCAGCGCCGGCCGCATGTCGCGCAGAAGGTGCAGGACGCCCCAGTTCACGCAGTCGGTGGGCGTGCCGTCCACCGACCAGCGCTGCGGGCCGATGAGCTTCGCGCGCAGCGGATGGTGCAGCGTCAGCGAGTGGCCGGCGGCGCTTCGCTCCTGGTCCGGGGCCACGGTGTACACGTCGCCCACCCCGGCGAGGGCCGTCGCGAGCCGCTCGATTCCCTCCGAGAAGACGCCGTCGTCGTTGGTGACGAGGATGCGCGGACGGGTCATCCGGCCGGAGTGCCCGCCGGGTCCGGCGGCGGCATCACGAACATCAGAATGATGTAGGCGAGGACCCCCGGAAACGCCGCCGACAGGATCGAGACGAGCACGTAGGCCACGCGCACGATCGTCGGATCGAGATGAAAGTACTCCGCGAGGCCCCCGCAGACTCCGGCGATCATCTTGTCCCGGGAGCGGGTCAACTTCCGGCGCGGCTCCGAGCTCATGCCTGGCCTCCTTCGTAGACGACGCTGTTGCGCTCCGTCTCGTGCAGCGTGACGCGGACGAGTCTTGCCGGGACGACGCGCTTCTCGAGCTGCCGCCAGATGCCGACCGCGATATTCTCGGCCGTCGGGTTCACTCCGGCCAGGAAGTCCACGTCGAAGTTGAGGTGCCGGCGGTTCACCCGCCGGATGACGGCCTCCTTGACGACGCGCTTGAGCTGCCCGAAGTCCATCACGTAGCCCGTCTCCGGATCGATCTCGCCTTCCACGGTGACCTCGAGGCCGTAGGTGTGCCCGTGGCCGTTCGGGTTGTTGCACTTGTCGAAGACCTGCTGGTTGCGCGCCTCGTCCCAGTCCTCGCGGTAGAGCCGGTGGGCCGCCGAGAAGTGCGATACGGAGACGAGCCGGACGCGCATCGGCCCGATTCTAACGCGGCGGCGTCATTGACAGCGTTCGCACACCCTGTTCAAATGCGCCAATCGGTCGGGACGTGGCGCAGTCTGGTAGCGTACCTGAATGGGGTTCAGGGGGTCCCGGGTTCGAATCCCGGCGTCCCGACCAAAT
>JBBDKM010000012.1:0-7942 GCA_040879385.1 Thermoanaerobaculia bacterium
CCGACGCGGGGGCTGCGCCGCTCGAGAAGCGCCACGTCGCGCCAGACGCCAGCGAGCTTGCCGAGCTTCTGGCGAACGCCGACCACGCGAAATCCGCAGCGCTGGTGGATCGAGAGCGAGGCCGCGTTCTCGGGGAAGATCCCGGCCTGGAGCGTCCAGATCCCGGCCTCCTCGGAGACGCGCACGAGCTCGGACAGGAGCGCCTGGCCGACGCCGCGGCCGCGCGCGTCGGCGGCCACGTAGACGCTGACCTCCGCGACTCCGCCGTAGGCGCAGCGCTCCGACACCGGCGAGACGGCGGCCCAGCCGAGCAGGTGTGCGCCCGCGCGCGCCGCCAGCCGGCAGTCGGGCCGGTGCGCCCGGTCCCAGGCCTCCCAAGCCGGGGCCTCCGTCTCCATCGTGGCGTTCCCGGTCGCGATTCCCTCGGCGTAGATGCGCCGGACCTCGGCCCAGTCGGCGGGGATCAGAGGGTCGACTGCGAGCGGCGCCGGCGCCGTATGCACCGCTTCAGACCTCGTCGTACTCCGGCACGTAGCCCTTCATGAGGCCTTCCTTCGGGACGATCCGGACGCCCGGGGCCTGTCCCGCGTCGCCCGTCTTGACCCAGTGCCAGGCGTGCAGGATCTTCGGGCTCGGGTAGTACCGCGTCTCGGCCCGGACGAGCACGGTGCCCGCCAGGATCTCCGCCTTCAGATCCTCCCAGGGGCGTGCGCCCACGACGGCGATGCGTTCGATGTGATCGGCGAACTTGTTCAGGAACCGGAGCTCTTCCCAGCGCGCCGCCCACTCGGCCCCCTCCGCCGCGGAGAGATCCACGAGGATGCCGATCGTCCGCTTCCCGCAATCCGCGATCGCCATCTCGATCTGGGGCTCGAAGGCCTTCAGCTCGTCGGCGGTGAGCTTTCCGCTGACCTTGAAGCCGAACGCCTTGTCGCCGCTCTCGCGGAGTTTCTCGATCATGGGCTGCGCTCTCTCCTCCCCGCACGATACCGCAGGCGGCTCTACGGGCGAGGAGCCGCCTTGCGCGCGGCGAGCGAGCCGATGAGGAGCCCGAGGGCGACACCCAGACCCACGCCGACGGGGAGGTTGTTCATGGCGATGCCGACGCCCGCGCCGATCGCGATTCCCAGCCCGACGAAGGGCCCCACGAACTTTCGAGCTCTCATCCGCGCTCCTTCCCTCCCGGTGCGCCCGGTAGCTGTTTCCGATGGTGAGCCGCGTGCGCGGCCAGAAGTTTCAGAGTCTGCGGAGGCGTGAGCTTGCCGAAGTAGGAGTGGTTCAGCCGCACGCGCCGCGCCGCGTGCGCCTCGGCGAGGCGCCGCTCGAAGACGGCGGCGCTCTCGCGCAGGCGGCCGGCTGCCTCCTCCTGGCCGAGCGCGTCGCCGCGCGGACGGATCTCCCGGGGCGCCGGCGCCCCCCTCGGGAACTCGCCCCGCCGCACGATCCCGCCGAGGAACTTCCATCGCAGAAGGCGGCGCTTCCACCAGGGGATCCGCAGGGCGTACCCGGCGCCGCCCGAGAGCTCCGACAGCGGCGGGTCGTAGGCCAGGATCAGGTGATGCGCGATCTCGGCAGGCGTCCACTTCCCGGGGCGCGCGGGAACCCGCCAAACGGCCGGATCGACCGCCCGCAGCGCGGCCGCGACGGCCTCGATGGCGTCGCGGTGGTCCGCGGCCGCTCGGGCGAACGCTTCCGGCGCGATCACGCGGACCGGATCTCCTCCGCGCGCGAGGCTTCGCGCTCGAACGCGTTGTCGGCGTGGAGGCGGCGCCCGGTCGCGAGGGCCGCGGCGCTCGACGCCGCGTACAGCAGCGGGAAGAGGATGCCCCAGCGCTCGTACTGCCGCACGTGGACCCGTTCGTGCGCGCGGCTCGCTGCGAGCTCGCGGACGTCGGCGCCGAGCACGACGTGGCCGAGCGTGATCGCCCCGATCGGGAAGGACGGAATCGCGCGCCGCAGCAGCGGGCCGAGGATCCCTCCGCCGACCTCGAGCACCCCGCCGTCGAGGCGCGCGCGGCCTCCGGTGACGAGCGCCGCGGCCGCGAACGGAAGAGCGCACAGGGTCACGGGCGCCGCCCACGCGTAGGCGAGGAGCCGCCTCACGGAGCCGAGCCCATCGCTGCCTCTCCCCCTTCCGGGCCGTAGAAAATCACCCAGACCACCAGGTCCTCCGTGAAGCTCTCGAACCGGTGCTCCACGTGCGCCGGCACGAAGAGAACGTCGCCCGGCGCGAACCGGTCCATCCGCCCGCCGTTGGAAAACTCGCCGCGTCCCTGCACGACCACGTAGACCTCGTCGCGCGTGTGCGGTTTCTGAGGGTCGCTCCCGCGCGGCGCGTAGATCTCGATGTCGAGCGTGCCGTGCTCGAGGACCGTCGCGTAGCGCTCTCCCCGCGGCCCCGGCAGCTTCTCCAGCGCCTCCGTCAACCCCACCCGCCACTTCGTCGGAATCATGACTCCCCCCCCGCTCTCCACTGTCAACTGTCGACTGTGAACTTCTCCCTCACATCTCCTCGAGCGTCCGGCCCTTCGTCTCCTTCACGAAGCGCGCCACGAGCACGAACGAGAACACCGCGGCCAGGGTGTAGAGCCCGTACGCGACGCCGAGACCTGTCCTCGCCAGGGCAGGGAACGTGAGCGTCACGATCCAGTTGGCGATCCACTGCGCGGCCGCCGCCAGGGCCAGCGCCGAGCCGCGGATCTGATTGTTGAACATCTCGCCGAGAAGGACCCACACGATCGGGCCCCACGAGAAGCCGAAGGCGAAGACGTACAGGTTTGCGGCGATCAGGGCGGCCGTCCCGTGCCCTCCGGGCATGACCGGCGACCCCTGCGCGTCGAGCGGCGCGTGCGCAAAAAGCCACGCCATCGTCCCGAGCGTCAGCGCCATGCCGACTGAGCCGGCGAGCAGCAGGGGCTTGCGGCCGAACCGGTCCACGAAGGCGATCGCGATGAGGGTCGTGACGATGTTGATGACTCCGGTGATGCTGCTGATCCGCATCGAGTCGGTCTCGGTGAACCCCACCGAGTGCCACAGCGCCGTGCTGTAGTAGAAGATGACGTTGATCCCGACGAGCTGCTGGAATACGGAGAGGCCGATTCCCACCCACACGACCGGCAGGAGAAGCCCTCCGGGCGCCCGAAGGTCGGCCAGCCGCGCCGGACGCGCGGTCCCGACGGTCTTCTGGATCTCCCGGATCCGCTCCGGGACCTGCGGCTCCCCGATCCGGGCGAGCACCGCCGACGCCTCTGCGGCCCTTCCCCGCGCGACGAGGTAGCGCGGCGACTCCGGCACGAAGAAGGCGCCCGCGCCGTAGACGAGCGACGGGATCACCTCCACCCAGAACATCCACCGCCAGGCGGGAACGCCGAACCAGAACGGCGCGTCCGGCGATCCGGCGGTGTGCGCGATGAGGTCGTTGACTGAAAGCGCGAGAAAGATGCCGGTCACGATCGCGAGCTGCTGCAGCGAGCCCAGGCGCCCGCGGATGCGCGCGGGCGCCACTTCCGCGATGTAGGCGGGCGCGATCACGCTGGCGGCGCCCACCGCGATGCCTCCCAGGAACCGCCAGGTCGAGAAGCTCGACAGGCTCTCCGCCAGTCCCGATCCGATCGAGCTGACGGCGAAGAGGAGGGCGGTCAAGCGCATCGCCCGGACGCGGCCGATCCGGTCCGCGGCCCGGCCGGCGAGGAGCGCTCCGACCGCCGAGCCCAGAAGCGCCGAGGCCACCGCGAACCCGAGCCGGCCGGCGTCGGCGGCGAAGTGGCGCTCGAGCGCGCCGATCGTGCCGTTGACGACGGCCGTGTCGTAGCCGAAGAGAAAGCCGCCCGTCGCGGCGACGCACGAGATGAAGACGACGTAGCCGACTCCCGCGGAGGAAGCCGAGGACGCTTCGCCGCGCCAGCTACTCATCGAGGAACATTTCGGCGATCTGGGGCGCCCTCCCCGTGAAGGATTCGCCGCTGTTGACGAGCATCGCCAGGACCAGCCTCTCGGCAGGATAGATCACGAGGTTCGCGGTGCCCCCCTGCGCGCCGCCGGAATGCCGGACCCGAGGCCGGCCGCGGGAATCGCGGTCCACCGTCCATCCGATTCCGTACTCCGTGTCCTTGCCGTCCGAAGTCTTCTGCGAAGTCCAGAGCAGCGCGCGGGTTTCCTGTTTCAGCAGCCGGCCCTCGAGCAGCGCGTTTCCGAAGGCGACGAGGTCCTCGGCGGTCGACAGGAACCCGCCGCCCGCCCACTTGTAGCTGTTGTCGACGTAGCCGGCGTTGACGACCGCGCCCGCCTCGTCGCGCGTGTAGAAGCCCGAGCGGCCGGGGACGATCGGCGTCACCTCGTCGGCGCACGTGTGCGTCATGCCCGAGGGCCGGAACACCCGCTTCTCCATGAAGGCCAGGAACGGCTCGCCGCTGGCGCCCTCGATCACCGCCGACAGGAGATTCCAACCGTAGGACGAATACGAGAACCGGGTCCCGGGCTCGAAGAGCAGGGCGTCCTTTTCGAAGATCGCCAGCGAGGCGCGCACGTTTGGATAGTGGTCGCGGATCAGGAACTCGTCGCCCTCGTAGTGCCGGATGCCGGCCAGGTGCCCGGCCAGCTGGCGGGCTGTGATCGGCCAGTCCTTTCTCGGAAAATCCGGCACGTAGCGCTGCACGGGAGCGTCGAGGTCGAGCCTGCCCTCCTCGACGAGGATGCCGAGCGCCGTAGCGGTCAGGGGTTTGGACACGCTGCCGACGCGCAGACGCGTGGACCGGACAACGGGAACGTCGAGCTCGACGTCGGCGAGGCCCTCGACCCCGCTCCAGAGCAGCCGCCCGTTTCGGGACACCGCGATCGCGACCCCCGGCGCCAGCGTGCGGGCCATGCCCGCCTCGAGGACCGCGCACGCGCGCGGGATCGGCGGCTCGACGGAGCGGGCCGGCGCCGCCTGCGGACGCGCCGCCACAGACCCGGCGAGAAAGGCGGCGAGGGCGAGCGCGCCGGCTCTTGGTGCGCGCCTCATTATGGCGCTAGCGCCAGGCCGCGAGAATCGCGCCCATGACCATCAGGAAGACGACCTGGTACGAGGCGTCGATCAGGTACGCCGACAGGGGCTTCTCCGAGAAGACGTTTGCCGTCAGCCCGAGCGTCGCGGCGAAGCCCAGGCCGAGGACCGCGCCGAGCTTGATGCCCGTCAGCACGCTCACGACCCCGATGCGGTGGAGCAGGAGCGACATCGCGAAGGCCATCACGAGGTAGCAAGCGAAGGACACGGCGTACGCGCGGCCCGCTTGCGCCTGCATCTGACGCAGCTTCTCCTCGGTGTGGCCGTGGGCCTTCATCCAGGCTTTGGCGAACAGGACCGGCGAATACCAGAGCGCCCCGATCAGGAAGACGACGACGGCGGACACCACGACGGGAAGCACGTGGACCGATTGGAGCATGGCGACCTCCTTGCTTTCAGCGGCTCCGGCCGGCGACCATGAAGTAGATGGCGAGGGCAGATGGCGACCGTGAGATGAGGAGCGTGATTGCGATGGCGAAGACGCCGTCGCTGAAGGCCTCCATCCGGCCCGTCTCCTTCTCCTCGACCGCGGACATGGACGCCGCGGGGATCAGGGCGTGGGCGCTGCGGGCGGGGCTGGCCCGGAGGAGGCGTGATCCGAGACGTACACCCAGCGGCCGCCGAGCTTCTTCGCGACGACTGTGAACCGCGCCAAGAGCGGCGTCGGAGCCCCGCCCGCTTTCGGCGCCAGCGTCACCACGACGTCCCCCCAGCCCACGGACCAGTCTCCGCGCGTTTCGTAAACGGTGTTCGAGAATACGGTGCTCGTGACGGTGTTGCCCGAAAGAAGCGCCGCGTACGCGTCGCGAATCGCTTTCGCGCCGCGCGCCTCGGGCGCGCCCGGCAGCCACATCACCGCATCGGGCGCATAGCAGGCCACGAGGGCATCGAGGTCGCCGGCCTTCATCGCCTTCTCCCAAGCCGCGTCGACGGCTTTCGCGCCTTCCTCCGCCTGCGCGTGGAGCGGCGCCAGAGCCATTGCGAACACCAGGAACCCCGTTCGGAACCCGTTCGTCCTCATGATTCTCCTCCTGACGTTATTGCGGCGAATCATATGCCCGGCAGCAAACAGCGCAGCTTGGGGCCGGTGAAGACGAATCCCTGTTCCTCGTAGAAGCGGATCGTTCGCTCGAAGGCCGGGCCCGGCGGCGCCGTCACGTCGATGCGGCGCCATCCCCGCACCATCCCGAGCTCCTTGGCGGCCTCGACGAGGACCCGGCCCACACCCGACGACCGGCGCTCCGGCAGGACATACATCTCGTCGATCACGCCGTAACGGCCGCCCGCGTAGATCGCAAAGGTCTCGGTCACGGTCAGGACCCCGATCGCCTCGCCCGAAATGCGCGCGAGAAAAGCGATGAAGGTGTCCCCGACGCTCGCGAGGTCGAAGAGGGTACGGGCCCGATCGAGCCCGGCGAACTCGTTCGGCGAGTCCTCGAGCTCGGCGAGGAGGCGCTCGACTAAGTCGAGCACAATCTGCCGGTCGTGGGGGCCGGCGCGCCGGATCTCGATCACGAGGCGCCCCGCTGGATCGCGACCCGGACGGCCGCGGGAGCGAGGGGCCGGCGAAGGTCCTCGGGCCGTATCTCGACCAAGAACCCGTGCCGGCCTCCGTTGACGTAGGGCGTCACCCGGGAGATCGAGCCGGCCGCCGAAGTCTTCGAGTCGCTCATGCCCCCTCCTTTCGCCCTATCTTCCTCTCCTTCATCGCCGCGCGCAGAAGCCGCCCGACGCGCGGCTGGCGCAGATCGTCGAGCTGCTCGATCCGCACGTGATCGTGAACCAACCCGAGATCGACACTCTCGGCGTTCACCGCGATGCGGCAAAACGCGTCGTCGGGCCGCTCCGTGAAGGAGTACCGCATCACGACCGTGTCGCGGACGTCGGAGACGAGCTCGTGGGCCAGAGGCGCCTCCTCCAGCACGAAAGCGCGCGCGCGCAGGGCAACCCTGGCGATCTCCGGGGAGAACGCGCCGAGAAACTTCCGGAGCTCGGTCTTCGACGCCCGTTGCATCAGAAGCAACCCCGCAGAACGAGCATCCACAGGATCCAGAGGCCGTACAGCAGCAGGAGCCCTCCCGCGACTCCCAGGACGACCGGCTTCCGGAAGACGCCGCCCGGGCGGGCGAGGGGCGCGCCGCAGCGCGCGCACGTCTGCGTCGCGCCGAGGTCGTTCTCCGCCGCGCAGCTCCAGCACTTCACGGCCGCTCGCCTGCGAGCGCCAGGCCCGCGCCGGCGCCGACGAGCAACCCTCCGGCGATGCGGCTCGACGCCACCAGGAAGCGCGGCTCCCGCGCCAGAAGCGAGAGCCGGCCCGCGAAGAAACCGTATCCCGCCAGCACGCAGAACTCCGCGAGGACGGAGCTTACGCCGAGGATCGCGACTTGCGGCGCCACGGGCCGGTCCGGCCGGATGAACTGGGGCAGGAGGGCCGTGAAGAACAAGAGCGCTTTCGGATTGGCGGCCTGCAGCAGGAAGCCCCGCGCGAAGAGCCGCCCGCCTCCGCGCTCCTCGGACGCGTCTCCCGGAGCCGCCTCGAGCGCCATGCCTTTTCCGAGGATCGTCGAGATTCCGAGGAAGATCAGGTACGCCGCCCCGGCGTACCTGATCGTGAGAAACAGCCCGTGCGAGGCCAGGAGCACGGCGCCGAGCCCGCCCGCCGACAGGAGAAAGTAGAAGGCGTTGGCGGCGAGGATCCCGAGGTTCGACGCGAGCGACCGCCGCCCGCCGTACCGGAGGCCCTGCGAGACGACGAAGAGGACCGCCGGCCCGGGTGTGAGGCACAGGACGAGCTCGGTGACCATGAAGATGGCCCAGGTCTGCCAGGTCAATCGAACTCCACCCGCGGCGCAGCCTGCTCCGCGCCCACGCGGCCGGCCGTGATCTCCGCCTTAAAGT
>JBBDKM010000013.1:0-13001 GCA_040879385.1 Thermoanaerobaculia bacterium
GGGATCCCGCTCGGCGAGCTCACGCTCTACAACTTCTCCGACGGCGAGGACTACTGCCAGATCGACGAGAACGTCCGCGGCGCCGACGTGTTCGTGATTCAGCCGACGTGCTCGCC
This sequence comes from Thermoanaerobaculia bacterium, assembly GCA_040879385.1. Classification (GTDB taxonomy): domain Bacteria; phylum Acidobacteriota; class Thermoanaerobaculia; order UBA5066; family Gp7-AA6; genus DAHUXD01. Next base: position 117 of record JBBDKM010000013.1, read on the forward strand.
GGTCAACGACCACATGATGGAGCTGCTGATCTTGCTGGACGCGTTCCGGCGGTCGTCGGCGTCGCGCATCACGGCGGTCCTGCCGTACTTCGGCTACGCGCGGCAGGACAAGAAGGACAAGCCGCGCGTCCCGATCGCGGCCAAGCTCATGGCCGACCTGCTGACCGCCTCCGGCGCGGACCGCATCCTGACCATGGACCTGCACACCGCCCAGATCCAGGGGTTCTTCAACATCCCGGTCGACCATCTCTTCGCGGCGCCCGTGCTCCTGGACGCCATCCGGAAGCTCGAGCTCGAGGACCTGGTGATCGTGTCGCCGGACGTCGGCGGCCTGACGCGCGCGCGGGCGATCGCCAAGCGTCTGGACGCCTCCCTCGCTGTCATCGACAAGCGCCGGACCGGCAAGAACGAGACAGAGATCCTCAATGTCGTCGGCGAGGTCGAGGGCAAGGACGTTCTGATCCTCGACGACATCGTGGACACCGCCGGGACCCTGGTCCAGGCCGAGGAGGCCCTGCGGCGTCAGGGGGCCAGGCGCACCTTCGCCGCCGCTGTCCACGGGGTCTTCTCGGGCCCCGCGCTCGACCGGATCGAGGCCTCCGGGCTGGAGTCCCTGCTCGTCACCAACACCATCCCGGTCGAGGCCGCGATGGCCCAATGCCCCCGGATCCGGGCCCTTTCGGTCGCCCCCCTGCTGGGGGAGGCCATCCAGCGGATCCACGACGGGACTTCCGTTTCTTCGCTTTTTGTGTAGAATCCGCCTCTTTGCGCGGGACTTCCGCGCGGAGTAGGCCATGAAAACGATCGAACTCAGCGTCGAGAAGCGCTCGACGACCGGCAAGGGCGAAGCCCGGCGCACGCGCGTGGCCGGCCGGATCCCGGGCGTCGTGTACGGCGCGGGCAAGCCCACCGTCCCGATCTCGCTCGACCGCAAGGCCCTCGCGGACCTCTTTCGCGAAGGGGCCGGCGAGAACGCCGTCTTCCTGCTGAAGCTCGCCGGGTCCGACCAGAGCCGACACGCGATGATCCGCGAGCTCCAGCGGGACCCGGTTTCGCGCAAGCCCCTCCACATCGACTTCGTACGTGTCCTCATGGACGTCAAGGTCTCAGTCGAGGTCCCGATCGAAATCGTCGGGGTCGCCCGCGGCGTGAAGACCGACGGCGGCATCCTCGATGTGGTCACCCGCGAGATCGAGATCGAGTGCCTTCCGTCGAACATCCCGGCCCACATCGCCGTGGACGTGAGCGAGCTCGGAATCGGAGACGCCATCCGCGTATCCGACCTTCCGCCCATCGAGGGCGTCCGGATCGTGGACAACCCCGAGAAGGTCGTCGTCCACGTCGCCCATCCGACGCGCGAAGAGGAGCCGGTCGCCGTCGCGGCCGAGGGCGCCGCCGAGCCGGCCGAGCCCGAGGTCCTGAAGAAGGGCAAGGCCGTGGGCGAGGACGAAGAGGCGGACGAGAAGAAGGAGAAGGAAAAGGAGAAGTAGCCTCTGCGCGCGATCGTCGGCCTCGGGAACCCGGGGGACGACTACGAAACCACCCGCCACAACGCGGGGTTTCGCGTCGTCGAGGCGCTGGCGGTGGAGGCAGGAATACGGATCCGGTCGCGCGAGTGCTCTTCGCGCGTGGGCCGGGGAAGGATCGGGGAGGCCGCAGTGCTCCTCGCCCTTCCGCAAACGTTCATGAACGCCTCGGGCGAGGCGGTTCGAGCTCTTTCTCAAAAGCACAGCATCGACCCCTCGGAGCTCTGCGTCGTCGTCGACGACATCGACCTCCCGCTCGGGACCCTGCGCCTGCGGGCGCGCGGCTCGGCCGGGGGACAGAAGGGGCTTCGATCGGTCATCGCGCACCTCGGCTCGACCGAGTTCCCGCGCCTGCGCGTGGGGATCCGGGGAGAGAGGTATTCCCGGCAGCGGGACCTCGCGGACTACGTCCTCGAGCCGATCCCGAAGGCCGAGCGCGAATTATTCGAAGAGAGCGTCGGGAGGGCCGCGGAGGCCCTCCGGCTCTGGCTGACGCAAGGGATCGACGCCGCCATGCGGCGAGCGAATCATTCACCTTCCTCTCCGGGCCGCCTCGACCCGGATTGACATCCATGAGGAGAAAACTATGAGGCTGTACGACATCGTCGTGTTGGTCACCCCTGACCTGACCGACGACGACGCGGCGAAAGTCGCGGGCGAATACAAGAAGATTCTGGTCGACGGCGGGGCAACCGTCGTCAAGGAGGAGCCGTGGGGCAAGCGCCGGCTCGCCTTCCCCATCCTGCGAAAACGCGAAGCCCATTACGTGTACTGGCAGGTCGAAGCGCCCCCGGCGGCGGTGGCCGAGGCCGAGCGCCGCATGGGGCTCTCCGACCAGGTCCTCCGGCACCTCGCCGTCCGTGTCGACGAAGAGCTCAAGCGCGCCGGCAAGATGGCCGAGCGCTTGAAGGTCAAGGCGGCCAAGCGTCCGCCTCGCCCGCCGGCCCCGCCCGCGGAGACGCCGGCGGAGAGCGCCGTTCCCGCCGAAAGGAGCCAGTCATGAGGATGGGCGGAGGATCCGGACGGGGTCCGGCAGGCCGGGGAGCGGCCGCGGGACGCGACGGCAAGGCCGGCCCGCGCAAGAAGTTCTTCGTGCGCCGCCGGAAGGTCTGCAAGTTCTGCGCGGAGAAGCTCGAGTACATCGACTGGAAGGACGTCAAGCTCCTGCAGGGATTCATACCGGAGCGGGGCAAGATCCTTCCCCGGCGCATCTCGGGAACCTGCGCGCTCCACCAGCGCAAGCTGCAGACGGCCATCAAGCGCGCCCGCTCGATCGCCCTGCTGCCGTACGCGACGGACTAGCACGCCTTGGGTCGGTAGACGGCAAACGGCAAACGGTCGATCTTTCCCGGCCTCGTCTCCCGTCTCCCCGTCTCCCGTCTTGCGTCCCCCAGGAGCCCATGACATCTCCCGAAGCTCTCACCGAGACTTCCCCTCCCCGGATGGGCCGCTTCGAGATTCCGCTCGCGGCGCTCGCGGCCGCCGGCGCCTTCTCGGCGCTCTTCGTGGTGCCCCTGTTCGGCGCGCTCGGTGTTCCCTTCGCGGCCGTCCCCGTCGTGCGCCTCGCCCACCGGCGAGGCCTCGTGGCGGCGATGCTGGCCTGCGCCCTGGCCGCCGCGATCGTTCTGGGACTCGGTTGGTCGACGGGAGGGCCCGGAGCCGGTCTGGCCATGGCCTTCCTCGCTGCTGGCGTGACGGCGCTGCCGACGGCGAGCGTCGGGTTCCTGAGGGCGGGGGTCGACCCGTCCCGCTGTTACCTCGGCCTCTGCATCGCGGGCTGCGCGTTCCTGTCGGCGACCTTGGCGGCCTCCTCGAGCGGCCCCGGACCCTCGGTTTCAGCCGAAGTGGCCTCGACGTTCGACCGCCTGATACCGGCGGCCGTCGAGTCCTACTCCCGATCGGGCGCCGATGCGGAGACGGTCGCCCGGATGCGGCAGACCCTCGAGGCGGCGCGGGAGTTTGCCCGGCGATACCTGTGGGGGATCTTTGGCGCGCTGTGGGTCCTTGGCGGTGCCCTCGCCTTCTACGCCGGCGCCCGGAGAGCCCGTCCGACCCCGACGGCCGAGGCCGCCCGTTTCGAGACCCTGCGCGTTCCGGCCGTAGCAGCGGGCCTCTTCGTGGCCACCGGAGCGGCGTTCGGCCTGCTGCACGGGGAGGGCAGGCGCCTGGCCGGCAACCTGCTCCTGCCGCTCCTGGCCTTGTTTTTCGTGGCGGGTCTCTCTATCATCTGCCACTTCTTCCGCAGATGGTTCCGGATCCGGATTCTGCGGGTGGGTCTGTATGCCTTGGCCGCTTACTTTCCGATCAACGTCGGGGTGGCGCTCCTGGGGCTCTTCGACTGGTACGTGGATTTCCGCCGGCGGGGCGAGGGAGTCATCGAGAAGTCATGAAAGTCATTCTGGCCGACGACATCCGCGGGCTCGGACACCGGGGCGAAACGGTCACCGTCAAACCCGGCTACGCCCGCAACTACCTCTTCCCGCTGGGAATCGCCTGGGAGGCGACGGACGCCAACGTGCGCCGGCTCTCGGAGGAAAGGAAGAAGTACGACGAGAAGACGCTCCGCGAGAAGGGCGTCGCCGAAGAAGTGGCCCGGAAGGTCGAGGGCACGACCGTCGTGATCTCCAAGAAGGCGGGCGAAGAGAACCAGCTCTACGGTTCCGTGACCGCCGCCGAGATTGCCGACGCGCTGTCGGCCAAGGGAATCGACGTCGATCGGCGGCGCGTCGAGCTAGCCGAGCCCATCCGCCGGCTGGGGTCTCATACCGTGCACGTCCGTCTCCACCGGGACGTCGTCGCGACACTGAACGTGGACGTCCAGTCCTCGAACGCCGCCGCCTCCTAGCACAGGCCCCGGCCCCGCGGCGAAACCGGCGTGGTGGCGGCGGGGCTCGGGATTCTCGCGGGTTGCGGCGGCTCCGGACGGATCAGCGCGGATCAGACGGCGGCGCCGCGGCTCCCGGCTCCGCGAGCTCGCCCTTCTTGGGCACGTAGAACGGCTGCTGGAGGGACCACGGGAGCTTCGCGATCTCCTCCGAGCGGGAACTCCACTCCTCGGTCGGTTGCGAGCCGTTCACGAACGTCTCGAGCACGGGCAGGGGGCTGTCGGGAGTCGCCTTGAGCCCGGTCTCGTAGTCGACGGGCGTAAAGACCAGGTTGGGAGGCGCCTCGAATTCCTCCTGAGGATCGATCCGGCCCTGATCCTTCATCTTCTCGACGATCCGGATCCAGATGGGCAGGGCCACCTTGGCGCCGTCGGCGCCCCGGCCGATCGATTGGGTCTTCTGGTCGTTGCCCACCCAGACGCCGATCGTGTACCGGGGCGTCATGCCGATGAACCAGGCGTCGGTGTAGTCGTTGGTCGTGCCCGTCTTTCCGGCGATCGGCAGCTTGAGGCGCGCGGCCGACGCGGCGGTGCCGCGCTGCGTGACGCCGCGCAGGATCTGGAGGAGCTGAAAGGCGGATTGGGGAGTCTCGACCTCCCGCGCGTCCGGGTGCGTCTGCTCGAGAAGGTCGCCGTTGGAGTCGGTGATCCTCTCGATGAGATACGGCGGAAACGCGAGACCCTGGTTGGCGAACACGGAGTAGGCCGTGGTCAGCTCGAGCAGCGTGACCTCGAAAGCGCCGAGGGCCAGGGAGGGATACGCGCTCAGGTTCTGACGCAGGCCCAGACGGCGCGCGGTCTCGATGACGTGCGACAGTCCCACCATCCGGGCCACTCGGACGGCCGGAACGTTGTACGAGTGCTCCAACGCCTTCCGGAACGTCACGATCCCGTGAAACTTGCCGTCGTAGTTGTTCGGCCGGTAGGGCGGCTGGCGCGGATCGATCACGATCGAGAGCGGTCCGTCGAAGACCGTGTCCGCCGCGGTGAAGCCCTGCTCGAAAGCCGTCAGATAGACGAACGGCTTGAAGGCCGAGCCCGCCTGGCGCAGCGCCTGGGTCGAGCGGTTGAACTTCGACTGCGTCCAGTCGTAGCCGCCCACCATGGCGCGGACGGCGCCGCTGGCGTTCTCGAGGATCAGCACGGCCCCCTGCTCCCGCGGGTCCTGGTCGAGGACGAGCGCGAGCGACCCGTCCTTTCCCTTGGTCGCCGTGACGGTGATGAGGTCGCCCGGCTTCAGGATCTTCGCCGCCGAGGCCGCGCCCGTCCACTTCACTCCCGTGTTCGGCAGCGGGAGGACCCGCCCGCCGACGCGGACCTCGGCGCCCGGGCCCGACACTTTCATGACGACGCCGCGCAGCGCCGCGCCGTCCTCGAGCCGTGCGCCTTCCCAGGAGGGATCGACGTACGTCTCCAGCGAGCGGCGGCCCTCGGCGGCGAGATTGCGGAGCGGCTGTAATCCGTGCCGGCGGCTCACCTTGCGCAGCCCCCAGTGGAGGGCTTCCTCGGACCACGCTTGGAGCTCGGGGTCGAGCGTCGATTCGACGCGGAGGCCCCGCGCGTACAGGTCCTTCTCGCCGTAGGTTTTCTCGAGGTACTGGCGGATCTCCTCGCAGAAATAGGGAGCGACGATCGACTCGGGGAGCGACGGAGCCGCCGGCAGCGGCTCGGCCTCCGCGGCGCGCCGCTCGGCTTCGGTGATGTAGTCGGCGGCCCACATGCGGCGCAACGCCGTCGCCCGCCGCGCCTTCGCCAGGGCCGGGTTGCGAAACGGCGATTGGTCCTCCGGGCGCTGCACGATCCCGGCGAGCAGCGCCGCCTCGGCGAGCGTCACGTCCTTCACGCCCTTCCCGAAGTAGTAGCGGCAGGCTGCCTCGACGCCGTAGTTGCCGTGCCCGAGATAGATCTCGTTGGCGTACATCGTCAGAATCTGGTCCTTCGAGTAGCGCCGCTCGATCTCGAAGGCCACGAGCGCCTCGTTGACCTTGCGCGAGAGGGTCTTGCGGGGCGAGAGGAAGATGGCGCGGGCGAGCTGCTGGGTGAGCGTCGAGCCTCCCTGCGCGTAACCGCCCTGCTGCAGGTTCGTCATCAGCGCGGACACGGTCCGGGGAACGTCCACACCGCCGTGGCGGAAGAAGTTCTTGTCTTCCGTCGCGATCAGGGCATTGCGCACGGCGGCCGGAATCTCGGACCGGGAGATCAGGATCCGGCGCTCGATGGCGTAGCGGGCGATGGTCGAACCGTCCCGGGACGTGATCTGGGTGATGATGTCGGGCCGGTATGTCGCCAGCTCCTGGACCCGCGGCACCCGGACGAAGTTGGTGGCGAAGGACCCGGTCACCGAGCCGAGCAGCGCGACGACCACGACGGGGAGGATGACGACGGCGGCGCGCCGGGCGGTTCTCACCGGGCGATTGTGCGGCATCCGCTCCCGTTATGCTATAAGCGGCGGCTCACCCCATGGCCCGCGCGCCCCGATCTCCGTCGTCGCCGCCCGCCGGCAAGCCCGCCACGTACCTCGAGGCTCAGGCCAGCGCCACCGGCACCTTCCGGCTCCAGACGGACTTTACGCCGCAGGGAGACCAGGGGGCCGCGATCGAGAAGCTCGTCGCCGGCCTGGCGCAGGGCCGGCCCGATCAGGTGCTGCTCGGCGTGACGGGGTCCGGCAAGACCTTCACGATCGCGAAGGTCATCGAGGCCGTCAACCGCCCCACCCTCGTGCTCTCCCACAACAAGACGCTCGCGGCGCAGCTCTACCAGGAGTTCCGGAGCTTCTTTCCCCAGAACGCCGTCGAGTATTTCGTGTCCTATTACGACTACTACCAGCCCGAGGCCTACGTGCCGCAGACGGACACCTACATCGAGAAGGAGACGTCCCGCAACGAGGAGATCGACAAGCTCCGGCTGGCGGCGTCCAAGGCCCTCTTCGAACGGCGGGACGTCATCGTCGTCGCCTCCGTCTCGTGCATCTACGGCCTCGGCGCGCCCGACTCCTACTACGACATGCTCGCCTACCTCGAGGTGGGAGACGCGCGCGGCATGCCGGCCCTCCTCGCGCAGCTCGTCGAGATGCAGTACGAGCGGACGAACCTGGACCTCGGGCGGGGCAACTTCCGCGTGCGAGGGGACGTGCTCGAGATCCAGCCGGCCTACGAGGACACGGCCGTCCGCGTCGAGTTCTTCGGAGACGAGATCGAGAAGATCACCCGGACCGACCCCCTGCGGGGCACGCCGCTGCAGCGCCTCGACCGGCTGGCGCTCTATCCGCGCACCTTCTACGCGACGCCGCGCGAGACCCTGGAGCGGGCGATCGCCTCGATCCGCGTCGAGCTCGACGAGCGGCTGGCCGAGCTGACGAACGCCGGGCGCCTGCTGGAGGCCCAGCGCCTCCACCAGAGGACGATGTTCGACCTGGAGATGATGAAGGAGCTCGGCTATTGCAGCGGGATCGAGAACTACTCGCGGCACCTCTCGGGCAGGTCGGCGGGGCAGCCGCCGCCCACGCTGCTGGACTATTTCCCGGAGGATTTCCTGCTCGTCGTCGACGAGTCCCACGTGACGCTGCCGCAGGTGCGCGGGATGTTCCACGGCGACCGCTCGCGCAAACAGGTGCTGGTCGACTACGGCTTCCGGCTGCCGTCCGCCCTCGACAACCGCCCGTTGACGAACGAGGAGTTCCGGGGGCGGATCCGCCAGACGATCGCCGTCAGCGCCACGCCGCGCGCCGAGGAGCTGGAAAGGGCCGGCGGCGAGATCGTCGAGCAGGTGATCCGCCCGACCGGGCTGCTCGACCCCGTCATCGAAATACGGCCCGTGAAGGGCCAGGTCGACGACCTGCTCGCGGTCGTCCGCGAGGCGACGGCCGCCGGCGAGCGCGTCCTCGTCACGACGCTGACCAAGCGGATGGCCGAAGAGCTGACCAACTATTTCTCGGAAGTGGGCGTGCGGTGCCGGTACCTCCACTCCGACATCGAGACTCTCGAGCGCGTCAACATCCTCGCGGACTTCCGGCGCGGCGTCTTCGACTGCCTCATCGGCATCAACCTCCTGCGCGAGGGCCTCGACCTGCCGGAAGTCGCCGTCGTGGCCATCCTCGACGCCGACAAGGAGGGCTTCCTGCGCAGCGAGACTTCCCTCATCCAGACCGCGGGCCGCGCGGCGCGCAACCTGAGAGGCCGCGTCCTGTTCTACGCCGACGCGGTGACCGATTCCATGAAGCGGGCGATCCAGGAGACTTCCCGCCGCCGGGCCATCCAGGAGGCCTACAACACCGAGCACGGCATCGTCCCCGCCTCGATCGTGAAGCAGGTCAACTCGCCGCTGGTTCGGATGTCGAACCTCGACTACTACGGGGTCGCCGTCGAGACGGAGCGCCCGGACCTGCCCGACGCCGACTCCCTGCGGCGGCGCCTGGCCGAGCTCGAGAAGCAGATGAAGGCGGCGGCGAAGGAGCTCGATTTCGAAAGGGCCGCTGCCCTGCGCGATGAGATACGGAGGTTGAGGGAGCTGGAGATCTTTCGGACGTAGATTCCCTGTTAGCCGTCAAGCTGATTGATGAGAGGGGAAGAGCTTTTCTGAGAGGAAAGGCTGGTCCCTTTGGAACATGGCGTGGAGAGCAACGAGCAGTTTACGCATGACGGCCACGAGGGCTTGGATGGGGGATTTGCCCCGCGCGGCGAGGTGATCGGCGAAGGCTGCCCAAAACCGTAGAGTGGCCTCAGGGGCCGCCGGAGACACGACGGCGGTCGAGATCGCGGATCTTCGCGACGAGGCCCACGATCGCGAGGAAGATGAGTCCCAGGGACACGAAGAGACCCTTGCGGCGGAACTCCCGCTCGCGGGCGATCCGGGCGGCCTCCGCGCTGGCGGCGCGGGCCACGGTCAGGCCGGTCGTGACGGCCTTCTCCACGGCATAGGGTTGAAAGAGGTGGACGTCGGCGCGCGCCTTTGTGAGCGCCTCGTCGGCCCGCGCGAGGTCGAACTGCGCCCGCGAGACCTCCATGCCCGCCTCGGCCTCCCGGGCGAGTGACGCGCGCGCGGCTCCTGTCTCCTTCTGGAGCCGGAGAAGATCCGCATACATGGCCGCCGCGGACTTCGCGCCCTCGCTTCCCGGCTCGTGGCAGCTCGCGCACCTGCTGTCCTTGCCCGTCGAGAGAAAGGCGTCCGTAGGATGGACGATCAGGTGATTTTCGTGGCAGGTGACGCAGCCGGGCAGCCCCAGCTCGGCGAATGCCTCCCAGTGCGGGCTCGCCTTGAACTGGTCGGCGAAGACCGCGTGGCAGGTCCCGCAGACGTTGGCGACCGAGCCCACCTGCGGCGGAGCCGCGCCGTGGTTGCCGTGGCAGGAGTTGCAGGTCGGGGCCGAGAGGTCCCCCTTCTTCGCGAGCGCCTCGTGGTGAACGCTTCGTGTGTACTGCGCGTAGACGTCGGCCGGGAGGTTGTGCGCGGCCATGAGCGCGGGGTCACCGTGGCACCGGTTGCAGGTCTGGGCGATGCGGGTCGGATAGACCGGCGATCGCGCGTCCTTCACGGGCAGGATTCCGTGGGCCCCGTGGCAGCTCGTGCACGTGGCGACCGTCTCGTCTCCCTGGGAGAGCTTCTTTCCGTGCCCGCTCGAGCGGTACTCGGAGAGCTGATCGACGCGCATCGAGGGGTTGAAGTGCTTCATGGCCGCCGCGTCGGCGTGACAGGTGCCGCACACGAGCGGAACCTCGCGGGCCGAGGGCTTGCCGCGGAATCCCTTCTTTCGATCGTGCGCGACCTCTTGATCCTCCGCCCTGGGGTCGCCCCCGTGGCAGGAAGCGCACGTGAAGCCCGCTCGAGCGTGGACATCGTCGGCGAACGCCTTCGCCGGCGGAGTCACGCTCGGATCGTCCAGGGCGAGATGGCAGTCCACACAACCGACGGAAGCGGCGGGCCGGGCTTCGGGGGTCGCGCGAGCGGAAGCGCCGACGAGGAGGCTCGACACCAAAACCGCGAAGAAAGTCCTCACGAGGTTGCTTCTCCCGGCGCGGGCAGCAGGGCGAGGAGCGCCAGGAGGAGGGCTCCCAGAAGGGCGACGGCGGCCAGGCGATTCCACCAGGGAGACGGCCGCCCGGCAGAAGAGCCGCGGTCGAGCAGCGGAACCCCCACGAGGACGACGGCGAGCGCTCCGAAAAACAAGACGCCGAGCGTTTCGCCGGGCACGCCCGCGATCTCCGCGGGCAGGTATTTCAGGGCCTGGAACATCGAGAGGAAATACCACTCGGGTCGGATTCCGGCCGGCGCGGAAGCGAAGGGATCGGCCTTGCGCCCCAGCTCGTATGGAAAGAACGCGGAGAGCGCGGCGAGAAGGCCGACGGCCGTCAGCCAGCCGACCATGTCGCGCAGAAGGAAGTCGGGGACGAAGCGCATCGTCCGCGGGGATCTCTCCCGCTCGACGGAGGGGGGAACGCTCATGCCCTTCTTCTGGACGAGGATGAGGTGGAGGCCGAGAAAGAGCGTGGTGATGGCCGGCAGGATGGCGACGTGGATCCCGTAGAAGCGCGAGAGGGTGGCGCCCGTGACGTCCGACCCCCCCCGGAGGATCCGCGAGAGCAGGGGTCCGATCCCGGGGATCTGCGCCGGTACGTCGGTGCCGACCTTCGTGGCGAAGTAGGAGAGCGTGTTCCAGGGGAGGAGATATCCCGAGAAGCCGAAGCCGAACGTCAGGAAGAGCAGGATCGCGCCCGAGATCCAGGTCATCTCGCGTGGCGCCCGGTACGCCTTGAGGAAGAAGACGGAGGCGAGGTGCAGAAGGACGACGCCCACGAAGAGGTTCGCGCCCCACGCGTGAATCGAGCGGATGAGCCAGCCGAAGGGAACTTCGGCCATGATGTACTGGACACTCTCGAAGGCCTCGGTGGCGCTCGGCCGGTAGTAGAGGAGCAGAAGGATTCCGGTGGCGACCTGCACGAGAAAGAGAAAGAGGGCCATCCCCCCGAGGTAGTAGAAGACCGTGTGCCGATGGATCGGGACTTCCTTCTTCGCCGCCAGATGGGCGATGTCGTCCCACCCGAGCCGGTCGCGGACCCACGCCAGCGGCGAAAGGCGAGGGGCCGACGGCCCCCCTTCAGCTTCGCCGGAGGACAATCTTCTCGCCTCGGACATTGACGTCGAGCTTGGCCAGGGGCCGCGGGGGCGGGCCTGAGATGTTGGTCCCGTTCGTGTCATAGATGCCGTTGTGACAGGCGCACCAGACATCGGCGCGCTCCGCGCGGTATTGGACCGTGCAGGCCAGGTGCGTGCAGGTGGCGGCCAGAGCCTTGAGCTCTCCTGTGGCCGTGCGGAGGAGGAGGACGGGCTTTCCCGCGAAGGGAACGATCCGGCCCGAGTTGTGAGCGATGTCGGAGGCCTTCACGTCGAGCTCGATCTCGGAGAGCGAGGGCTCGGAAGCCAGGGGCGGAACGACGAAGCGGAGAACCGGGTAGAGAAAGGAGAGAATCGTCGCGCCCAGGCTCGTTCCCAGCAAATACGAGATCCAACGCCGTCGGGACTGGTCGGGCTCGGCTGCTGTTATATGCAAGATCTCCTCATGGCTGGTTGGCTCGATGGTAAGTCCCGGGGGACACGGCGTCGTGATGTGTCTGTATCAGAGCCTCGATGCCCGAGAATCTAACATGGCCGAGACGATGATGAATCCGGATCTTTTCCCGGGTTTGCGCCAATACCTGGTCGAGCATTTCGGGCCGCAGGCGGGCAGGCGCCTCATCTTCCCGGGGGCCACGGAAGCCGACGAGGAGCCCTTAGAGCCCCGATCTGGTGGTTTCCGGCGCCGGATCGCTGGAGCAGGGCGCTCGGGCGCTTCTGCAGCTGGCGCACGAGCGCGGGTTCGTGTGATGGGCGCGAAAAAATGATGCAACTGGTTCATGACGCGACGGCGGTCGCGGTGCATGCTTGCGCCGTGAGATCAACCTTTGGAAAGGAGGTCGTTATGAACCTCATACGTTACGAACCAACGACGTTCCCGATCTTCCGTGAGATGGAGGAGATGTCGGAACGCCTCAATCGCCTCTTCGGCACCTGGACACGGCCCGGCGGCGGCAAGGAGTCGCTGACGGTGGTGGACTGGACGCCATTCGTGGACATTCAGGAAACGGAGAATGAATACCTGATCAAGGCGGAGCTTCCGGAGGTCAAGAAAGAGGACGTGAAGGTCACGGTCGAAAACGGCGTGCTGACGCTCCAGGGCGAGCGCAAGCAGGAGAAGGAGGAGAAAGGCAAGAAGTTCCATCGGATCGAGCGCTCCTACGGAACATTCCTGCGCACGTTCACGGTGCCGCTGGACGCGGACGAGACGAAGGTTGCGGCGGACTTCAGAGACGGCATCCTCAAGGTGCATCTGGCCAAGATGGAAAAGCCGCGGCCCAAGGCCATCGAAGTCAAAGTCGCCTCGTAGATCCGTGTCCTGGCAAAACGCCGCTCCGGTTGGGAGCGGCACCTACGCGGGCCGCGTAA
>JBBDKM010000013.1:13011-14214 GCA_040879385.1 Thermoanaerobaculia bacterium
GGCCGGCTTCAAGCCGGCCGCTTCTTTCTGGGGGTCAACCGTGTACTCTTGTATTCTCGCACCACAAAGTACACGAATACACGGTTGACCCCTTACGGGGCGCGCCTGGCGGGTCGTTCGGTCACGAGGCCGGGGAACCGCTCGCGGAACGTGGTGGCGATGTGGCAGTTCCAGCACACGCGCTGGTGCGTGGCGAGGACTTGCGGGAGCTTCTCGGCCGGGACCTCGTCCCATTCCACCGTCTTGCGCTCCGGAGTGAACAGCGCCGGCTTGTGCTCGACCCAGTGAATCTCGCCGATCTCCTTGCCGCACAGGACGCAGGACGATCCCCGGTACCAGTCGACGAGCATCGTGCGCACGAGGCACTCGGCGGGGGCCGCCTCGATCTGCGCCAGGCACTCCTGGCCGCAGGCCTGACGCTCGGGCCACCGCGAACAGGACTTCAGCCGCACAACGTGCTCGCCGAAGGCGGCGGCCGCGGCCGTGCGGCAAACGTCGACCTCGACGGCCGCCGGGCAACTTTCTTCCGGACAGGTGATCACCCGCGCGCCCCGATACTTCAGGTAGGCGTGGAGGGCGAGCCAGCCGGCCGGAATCAGGGAAAGTACGAACAGAATTCCGAGGACGAGGAAGATCGTGCTCATCGTCCCACCTCCGAACACGAGCAGAGTACCGTCCCCTCCGGCGCGACTCCATGATGCACTTGCATCAAAGCCTCACCAGCCCAGGCGCGTCACAGCGATGACTGCCCGTGATACGTGTCCCGAAAGCTCTCTTGCGATTGCGCGTGGCAGCTCCCGCACTCCTTCAGCACGTCCAGACGCCATGCCTCGCCTTCCGCCTGACGGATGTGGTGCGCCCGGCGCCGCCGCGGCAAGAAGCGACACAGCGATGGCTGCGGCGCTGAATCTTCATCGGAGCCTCGTCAGAAGAGCCGGCGCTCGAAGCGCACGGGAAAGCGCGCCCGCCTGCGTCCGGGGCGGCGGCCACCGCCCGAGCCTCCGGGCCTCTGGGTCATCGCCGTCGCCGCCGGCCGACTTCGAGGGAGGGGGCGAGAATCGCGGCTACTTCTTGCCGGGATAGTCCTTGAGCCAGGCGCCGTCGACCAGCTTGGCCTTGCGCTTGTCCTTCTCCGCCACGAACCACTTTCCGACGTCGTTCAGCTCGTGGGCGCCCTTGTCCTTCTTGGGCAGCTTGTCGACG
>JBBDKM010000013.1:14314-175116 GCA_040879385.1 Thermoanaerobaculia bacterium
CAACATACCAAGAAACGCGGCTCGTTGACCGCCGGCCGCGAGGGCGCCCCTACGGAGCCTGCGGCGTGGGCGTCACGGTCGGCGCAATCGGGTTGCGCTTGACGAAGATCCGCGCGGCGCGCTCGGAGGGGTCCTCCGAGATCGCGGGCCGGTCGATCCTGGGTTTCAGGCCTTCCTCGACCCCGGCCGAAACGGAGATGGCGACGTTGCCCTGGCCCGTCTTCGCATAAGGGGAAAAGGCCGTCGCGTCGGCCGGCCGGAGGCCGAAAGGGATCGAGCACGGAAGGGCGGCGTTGCAGCGCGCCAGCGGCACGATCTGGGCGAAGACGCCAGGCGCGGCGGCGAGGAAAGCGACCGCGGCGAGCCGGGCGCGGCGTCTCACAGCCAGTGGCAGGCGCGCGCGAACCCGGCGACCACAAGAAGCAGCGCCGCCAGGGCCGCGGCCCAGACAGCCGTCCGCGACTTGACCGGAAGCGGCCGCTGCCGCGTGTAGAAACCGGTCTGCCACCGCTCGATCTCCCGGCCGCACTTGGGGCAGGCCGGCGTGCCCGGCTCCACCGGGGTGTAGCAGTAGGGGCACTCGTACATCGGCACGCGCCCATCATACCGAACCGCCCGGGGCGTCCCGGCGGCGCACCGGTCCGGGTTAAACTGACTTCGTGGTCGATCGGCGCGCCCCGGAGAATCTACCCGATTCCCCCGGCGTCTATCTCTTTCGGGGCGAGAAGGGCAAGCTTCTCTACGTCGGGAAAGCCCTGTCCCTGCGCAAGCGAATCGCGTCCTATTTCAGCGGCGCGGCCGACGGCAAGAAGGCGGCCCTCCTGCGGTCGTTTCGCGACATCGAGACCATCGTCACCAACACGGAGCTCGAGGCGCTGCTCCTCGAGAACACACTCATCAAGAAGCACCGTCCGCGGTACAACGTCTGCCTGCGGGACGACAAGACCTACCCGTACATCAAGATCACCACGGGAGAGCCCTGGCCGAGGGCGCTCGTGACCCGGCGGGTGCAGGACGACGGCCACTCCTATTACGGTCCTTTCTGGGGGGGGCTCGCCCGGCGGATCATGCGGATGGTCACCCGGCACTTCCAGATCCGCACGTGCTCGATCGAGATCGACGGCAACCTGCCGCGCCCCTGCCTGTACTACGACCTGCACGCCTGCCTGGGGCCCTGTGTGACCGGGCTGACCACGCGGGAGGCCTACGCGGAAGCGGTCGCGGACGTCGTGCTGTTCCTGGAGGGGAGGAATCAGGAGCTCGAGGCGCGCCTCGAGCTACGGATGCTGGGAGCGTCGGCGCAGGAGAGTTTCGAGATGGCCGGCGCCTATCGCGACGCCCTTCGGACGGTCCGGCAGGTGGCCGAGCGCCAGGTCGTTCAATCCCTCAACGGCGAGAACGTGGACGTGTTCGGCTTCTTCGAGTCGGGCCAGGACGTGGCCGTGGGCGTCCTCGTCGTCCGGGGCGGAGTTCTGCAGGACCGGCGGGACTTCTTCTTCGAGAAGGCGCAGGAGATCGATCCGGCCGCATTCCTGAACGCCTTCCTTCCGCAGTTCTACGACGCCAATCCCTTTCTGCCGGCGGAGGTGCATCTGCCGGTCGCGATCGCGGATCCGAAGCTTCTCGAAGACTTCCTGGCCGCGCGGCGCGGCGCGAAGATAGCCGTGCGCGTCCCGCAGCGCGGGGCCGCCGCGGACCGGGTGCGGCTGGCGGAGGTCAACGCGCGGGAGAGACATCGGGTCCGTTTTCGGCGCACGGGCGGCGACGAGGCGGTCGCGGTGGAACGCCTGGCGCGCGCCGTCGGCTTGCCCCTGCCTCCCCAGCGCATCGAGGCCTTCGACATCTCCCACCTGCAGGGCACCGACAGCGTCGCGTCTCTCGTGGTCTTCGAGGAGGGCCGGCCGAAGAAGTCGGACTACCGGCTCTTCAACATCGCCGCCCAGAACCTTCTCGAGCCGGACGACTTTCGCAGCATGGCGGAAGCCGTGGAGCGCCGCTACCGCCGGGTTCAGGCGGAGGGCGCAGCGCTGCCCGATCTCGTGCTCGTAGATGGCGGGAGAGGCCAGCTCCAGGCGGCCCTCACCGCGCTCGACCGCGTCGGCCTGGAGCTGCCCGTCATCGGCCTGGCCAAGCGCGAGGAGGAGATCTGGGCGCCGGACCGCCCCGAGCCGATCCGCCTGTCGCGCAAGGACCCCGCCCTCCAGCTCATCCAGCGCGTCCGCGACGAGGCGCACCGCTTCGCGATCGCGCGCCACCGCAATCGCCGCGGAAAGCGCATGCGGCAGACCGGCTTGACCGAGATTCCTGGCGTGGGTCCGATCCGCGCGCGCCTGCTGCTCCGGCGCTTCGGCTCGGTACGGGGCCTGCAGGGCGCGGATCCGCGCGAGATCGAAGCCGCGGTCGGCCCCTCGACGGCGCGGGCGGTGGCCGAGTACCTGGGACGCCAGAGCGCCTGATCGCATGCGAACGACGTTCGAGGCAGAGGGCGAGGTACGGGGGACCGACCTGCTCGCAGCGCTCGTGGCGCTGTGGCGGGAGGGAGCCAACGGGACGCTGCAGTTCTCGCGGTCGGGCGCGACGGCGGGCTTCGAGCTCGGCGCCGGGGAGATCGTCGGGACGTCATCGTCGGACCCGCGCTTCGAGACCGCCGCGATCCTGCTGCGCGCCGGCAAGCTCGACGAAGCGACTCTCGAACGCCTCAAGGCCTCCGAAGACAGCGACCGTGCCCAGAGCGCGCTGCAGGCGGGCGTTCTGACCCGGCGCGAGTGGCGCTGGGGCGAAAAGATCCGGGCCGTCGAGATCCTTTCGGACCTGCTCACCTGGCTCGACGGAGAGTACTGGCTCTTCCGCACCGGCGGGAGCGAGGCGGGGGAGTTCCGCCTCTCGATCCCCCGCCTCGTGCTCGAGCTCTTTCTGCGCTCGCGGGACCGGGGCCTGGTGCTCCACCATCTCGGAGGCGTGGACGTCCCGCTGGTGCGGGCCGGCCACTTCGACGCCGAGTTCGCGACCTTTGGGCTGACCCCGGACGCCGAGTCCGTGGTCCGGCTCATCGACGGGAGATCGACTGTGGCCGAGATCTCCAGCGAGGCGCCGGCCGAGGCGTTCGCCGTCGAGAAGCTGCTCGCGGCGCTCGTGACCCTCGGGCTCGTGCATCCGGAATTCGCAGCAAGCGAACCGGCTCCCCGGCCGCCGGCGCGTCCCGCGCCGGACGAGGAGGACGAAGAGCGCGAGACACGGGAAGAAGAGCCGGAGGAAAACGAGAGCGAGGACGCGCAAGACCCGGTCCGGGCGGGCGAGCCCCAGACCCAGGAACGCACGTCCTCCGGGGACGGCGGAGAGGAAGTCGCCGAAGAGCTCCGGGCCGGCAGCGAAGCGTCCGAGGCCCGGCTCGAATCAGAGGCCGAGGAGATCCCGGCGCCAGCGGAGCTCGGCTCCGAGGGTCTCGACCTCGCGGAGCTCGAGAGGGGTGCGGTTTCGGCCAGCGCGTTCGAGTCCCCGGCCGCCGGGGACTTCGACCCGACGGAAGTCGGGATGGACGCGGACCGGGCGATGCCGGGCGACCTCATGGAAACGAATTCTCGAGACTCCAACGGCGGCTCGGTCCTCGACCGGCCGCTGGACATGACCACGGGGGTCGGAAACGCCGAGCGGCCGCGTCAGGGCGCGGGGGCGTCCTGGCTCTGGCTCCTGGTCGCGCTGGCGGCTGCGGTGGGAGCCCTGTTGTATTGGCGCTCCCGCGGGCCCGCCGCGCCCGAGCCTGCGAGCCCGCCCGTCGCGACCGCGACTCCGACGGCGGCGCCGGATCTGACCCCGGTGCCGTTGGCGGCCATGGCCCCGACCGCGCCGCCTGGTCCCGTTCCCACACGCCCGCCGGCGGCCTCCTCGACGCGGCCGCCGAGAGCCGCGGCCTTGACCGCGCGACCGACGGCCACCGCGGCCGCCACGGCGCCTTCCAAAACGGAGCCCGCCCCGCAGAGCCGGGCGAAGTGGCTGGAGCGCGCGGCGCGCGACCGACGGAAGGCGGACGCGGACCGGCGCGCCCGTTTCACGATCCAGCTCGAGCTCGCCTGCGAGCTGGAGTCGCTCACCGACGCCTGGAAGCACGACCGCCCCGCCGGGACGATGTGGGTCCTGACGACGCCCTTCCATGGGAGGACCTGTTTCCGCGTGCAGTGGGGCCGTTACTTGACGCGCGAGGCGGCGCGGCGCGCGCTTTCGGGGGCGCCCGCATTCTTCTCCACGCCCCGCAACCGGCCGATCGTCGTGCCCGTACGCTGAACGGCCACTTTCTGCTACCCTGAAGGATCATTCGCACGGCCACCCGATGACGACACAAACGGCTCCCGCGCGATTTCGCGGATCCCTTGCCGAGACGCCCCTGCCGCAGGTTCTGCGCAGGATCTTCCTGGAGGGCTTGAAGGGCACGCTGTCGCTCGTCCATGGCGACGAGACCCGGCACCTCTTCTTCGAGAAAGGGGAGCTGCGCACCGCGACGTCGTCACGGGAAGGGCAGCGCATCGGAGCGTTTCTCAAACGTCGGGGCTGCATCACGGACACCGACCTCAACTGGGCCCTCGAAACGGTCGCCAAGCAGGGCCGCGCCCGGCTGGGCAAGATCCTGGTCGACCGGGGTCTGGTGTCCCGCACCGTGCTCGACGCGGAGATGCGGCGGCTCGTGGAGGAGATCGTGTTCTCGACTTTCGCCTGGGACAACGGCGAGTACAAGTTCCAGGCTTCCGCCGGCGTGCTCGATCCGGACGTCGCGCTCTCGATCTCGACGGCGGCGATCATCGTCGAGGGCATCCGGCGGCTCCCCGAGACGGATGCCTTCCGGGAGCGCCTCGGCGAAGGCCGCCGCGTGCCGATCCTGGCGATCGAACCGATGTCGCGCTACCAGTACCTCCCGCTGACGCCCCAGGAGGCGTACCTGCTGTCCCGCATCGACGGGATCCTGGACGTGGACTCTCTTCTGAAGATCGCCGGCGCATCGCGCCTGGCCACCGGGAAGATCCTCTACGGCCTGATCTCGTGCGGCATCGTGGAGTGGAAACAGGAGGGGGCGGAGCGCCCCGCCAGCGGCCGGGGCGGGCTTCACGGCCTGAACGTCGAGGTCGCGGCGGTGCCCGCGGACCGATCGCCCGGCCACGCCGAGCTCGTCCGGAACACCTACCGGCGCATCGACTGGCTGACCCACTACGAGCTCCTGGGCGTGCCGCGCGACGCACCCCCGGAGAAGGTCTCCGAGGCGTATTTCGAGCGGAGCCGGCTCTTCCACCCCGACCTGCGCCACCGCGAGGACCTCGGGAAGTTCGAGAAGGAGCTGACCGCGGTTTTCGAGCGGATGAAGAAAGCCTACGAGGCGCTCTCGGACCAGGAGAAGCGCGCTCTCTACGATCAGGAGCTCGACGCGACACCCGCTTCGGTGCTCGGGGCGGAGACCCCGTCCGCCGACCCGGAGGTGCGCCGCAAGCTGGCGATGCAGAGCTTCCGGCGGGCCCGCCAGCTCATCGAGGAGAAGGACTATCACCCGGCCGTCGAGATGCTCCGGGAGGCCGTGCGCTTCATTCCGGACAACTCCGAGATCCGCTATGTGCTATCCCAGGTGGAGATGAAAAACCCGAACTGGATCGACCAGGGGCTGGCCAACCTGAAGGAGGCCGCGCGCCTGGACAGCCGCCGCGTGGCGCTCTCGGTGGAAGCGGCTCGCGCGCTTCTGGACCACCGGCGCCCGCAGGAGGCCGAGCCCTTCGCCCGACGCGCCGTCTCGCTCGACCCATCGCCCGAGAACGAATCACTGCTGGCGCGCGTGGTCGAAGCGGCGGCCGCGGCCCCTTCGCCGCCACCCGTCGAAACGGCCGCGCATGACACCGACGCGGCGGTTGCCGCGCAGAGCGACTCCGCTCCGGCGTCGGCCCAGCCTTCCGGGCTCCTTTCCCGGATCTTCCGGCACCGCGGTTGACCGCTATCCTCACGGGCCTCGGCCTGTCGGCGGCGGCGGGACTGAACGCTTGGGCCGTCCTTCTGCTGTTCCATGGTCTCTTCCTCGTGCTTCCGCAGGAGTTTCCCGGCCCGACGGCGACCTTTCTGGGAAGCCAGGGAGTCCTCACCGTGGCGCTCGTCCTGTTTCTCGCAGAGTTCGTCGCCGACAAGATCCCGATCGTGGACCATCTCTGGAATCTCGCTCAGACGCTGCTGCGCCCGGTCGCGGGGGCTCTCCTGGCGCTCGCCTGCGTGCCCGAGGGCTCGCCCGCGGCGCGGGCGGGCCTGGCGGCGGCGGGCGCCGTGGCGACTCTCGCGACGCACTTCGCCAAGTCCACGACGCGGTTGACGTCGACGGCCGCGACGCGGGGCCTTGCGCAACTGGCGCTTTCGCTGGCCGAGGACGCCTTCGCCCTGGCGCTCGGGGCGCTGGTCTTCTTCGTGCCCTGGTTTGCCGGAGTCTTCCTGGGCGCCCTGCTCGTCCTCCTCGTTCTCGATCGGCGGCGCGTCCTGCGGGGCCTCGCGGTCATGTTCTTCCGGCTCAAGCACCCGCGCCGCGCCCGGGCGGCGTGATGCCGTACGTGCTCGACGGCAACAACCTGATCGGGCTCTTCCGGAAGACCTCCCGCCCCTCCGAAGAGGACCGCCAGGCTCTCGTCATCGAGCTCGCGGAGCGCCTCCGCCGGACCCGCGCGCGGGCGATTCTGTTCTTCGACGGGCCGGCCGGCGGCCGTGGTTCCTCGATGGGCGCCCTGACCATCCGCCCGGCCGCCGGCGGGAGCGCGGACGACGCGATCCTGCGGGAGGTCGAGAGAGCGCGCACGCCCGGCGAGATGATCGTCGTGACGGCGGACCGCGGCCTGGCGCGCCGTGTCCGCGACGCCGGCGGCACAGTCTGCGCGCCGGAGGACTTCTTCGCCCGATTCGGCCGGGCCCCCGGCGGCCCGAGCCCGCCCGAGAGCGCCGGGCCCGTGGACGTCGACGCCTGGATGCGGTACTTCCAGGACGAGCGCAACCGGGACGGCGGTAGGACCAAGTAGGGAGGCGGGGTCAGGCCTCGACGGTCGGCGACAAACGGGGTCAGGTCTCGGAGCAACTGTCGCTCGACCGGCTCATGCGGCTCCGAGACCTGACCCCATGTTAGGCTAGGCATGGCTCCGAGCGGGCCACGTGATCGCTCCGAGAAATCGGAGAGGAAAGTCCGAACTCCACACGGGCGGCATGCCGGGTAATCCCCGGTCGCGGCGACGCGAAGGAAAGTGCCACAGAGAACAGACCGCCTTCCGAAAGGACGGCAAGGGTGAAACGGTGCGGTAAGAGCGCACCGCTCCGCCGGCAACGGCGGGGGCACGGTAAACCCCATGCGGAGCAAGGCCAAATAGGGGGGCAGCGGGCGCCCGTCCCGCCTCACACACCGTGAGCTGCTCCCGGGTCGGCTGCTCGAGCCCGAGGGCGACCTCGGGCCCAGAGGAATGATCGCGACTCCGGCTTCGGCCGGGGCACAGGATTCGGCTTACAGGCCCGCTCGGGGCTCTTTGAGCCGAACCTCCCCGTGAGCCCCGTCCACCCCCCGCGTCTTCGACCGGGAGCGACGATCGGGGTCGCGGCGGTCTCCGGACCGGTCGATGGAGCGCGGCTTTTCGCCGGCGTGTCCGCGCTGGAGCGCCGGGGCTACCGGGTCGTGCTCGCCTCCAACGTTCTGGCGCGGACGGGCTTCCTCGCCGGGTCCGACCGCGAGCGCGCCGACGGCTACCGGGAGCTGCTGCGAAATCCGGACGTCGACGCCATTTTCTTCGCGCGCGGCGGCTACGGATCCGTGCGTATCCTGCCGCACCTGGAGCCGGGCGAGCTCCTCGAACACCCGCGGATCCATCTCGGGGGCTCGGACCTGACGGCGCTCTTCGCCTTCGCCGCCCGCGCGGGCCTGGTCTGCTTCTACGGGCCCATGGTCGCCACGGCGATCGCCGACGAGGAGTCGCTCGACTGGGAGGCGGTCCTCTCCGGCCAGGTCCCCGAGGCCCACCGCGCGTCGGAGGCGGACGTCCTCGCGGGAGGCTCCGGCCAGGGGCCTCTGGTGGGCGGTTGCCTGTCTCTGGTGGCCTCCATGGCCGGCACGCTTGATCGAATCGAAGGCGACGGGGCGGTCTTTTTCTGGGAAGACGCCGAAGAAGCGTCCTTCCGGGTGGATCGAATGTTGACCCAGCTGGAGCGGTCGGGTACATTCGATCGACTGCAAGCCATGCTCATCGGTTCGATTTCGCCCGGCGCACGCGGCGGCGAATCCACGGAAACCGCCGCCGCCTGGCTGGCGGAGCGCTTCGCGGGGGCTCCGTTCCCCGTAGTGCGGGGCTTTCCGGCCGGCCACCTGCGCGGCTCGCGCACCCTCCCGCTCGGGGTTTCGGTGCGGGTGGACGCGGACCGGGGAGTCGTCGAGTTCTCCGGGCCGGGCGTAGCCTAGGACCGCGATGCCGAGCGTGAAGGCCATTTTCAAGTCGGGTCCGGGCGGCGCCCCAAAGAGCCCGTACGGGAAGTACCTGGTCAGCCACCTGATGGGCGAGATCATTTTTTCCGAGGGCGACATCGGCACGGAGATGCTCATCATCCAGTCGGGGACCGTGGAGCTCCTGAAGTCGATCGGGGGCGAGACGCGCGTCCTCGCCACGCTCGAGAAGGGCGACTTCTTCGGCGAGATGAGCGTCCTCGAGGACGTGCCGCGGACCGCGTCGGCGCGGGCGAAAACGGACGTCGAGCTGGTCCGCATCAACGGCGCGACCTTCGACGCGATGTTGAAGAGCAACACCGAGATCGCGGTCCGCATGATGCGCAAGCTCTCGCGCCGCCTGCGCGAGGTCACGGCGATGCTGGAGGAGGCGCTGGGACGGCGCCTCTCGGAAGAGGAGAAGCCGGTCCAGCGCAAGCCTCCGCCCGAGCGCAACGCCTGCCGGCTCGTCGGCGAAGAGCCGTTCTCGGAGTTCTTCCTCAACCGCGAGGGCGACACGCTCGTCGGGCGCGGCGACCCCGTCACCGGCATCACGCCGGACGTGGACCTGACGCCTCTGGACCCGCAGCGCTCCACGTCGCGGCGCCACGCCAAGCTCTACCAGATGGGCGAGACCTTCTACGTGATGGAAGAGATCGGTGTCATGAACGGGACTTACGTCAACGAGAACCGCCTCGCGACCGGAGTGCCGGTGGCCGTCGGCAACGGTGACGTCCTGAAGTTCGGCCTCGTGCCGCTGACCTTTCAGGCGCCCGCGACCTGACGCCGCGCGCTGCGGGCCCCGCCGGGCGGCTGACTCTGCGCGACCCGGTCTCGCACCTGCCGGGTGTGGGCGTCGCGCGGGCCGCCCGCCTGGCCGCCTCGGGGATACGAACGGTCGCCGATCTCCTCCTCGCCGTTCCCTTCCGCTACGAGGACCGGCGCCACTACGCCTCCCTGGGGAGCCTCTCCTGGGGGACGCCCGCGACGAGCCTCGTGCGCTTTCACGGGGTCACGTCCACCCGGATGCGGCGGGGGTTGCTCCGCGTCGAGGCGGTCGCCGACGACGGGACCGGCGCCGTGCGGGTCGTCTGGCACAACCGATACCCGTCCTTCGCCAAGGCGCTCGAGGGCCGCCGGGCGGCGCTCTACGGAACGCCCGTCTCGACCCCCCGGGGCGAGATGCGCATCGAGAACCCGGAAACGGAGCTCTTCGAGGAGGGGGAAGAGTCTGACCCGATCCACTCGGGCCGGATCGTCGGCGTCTACCACCGCGCCGGGGACGTCCCCACCCGCCTGTGGCGCTCCCTCGTGCGCCGCGTGCTCGACACGCTCTCGGCCGACTTCGCGGCCGTCTCGGCGCCGCCGGCGCGGCTCCTCCAGGCGCTCGACGAGGCTCACTTTCCGACCCACGTCGACTCGGCGCGGCCGGCGCTCTGGCAACTGGCCCGCGAAGAGTTGCTCGTTCTGGCGGCGCGGATCGAGGAGAAACGCGCGCGTCTGCGCGAGCGGCGCGGAATGGTCCTGCCGGCCGAGGAGGCGATCCGGCAGCTCGCCCGCTACGTGCTTCCGTTCCCGCTGACGGGCGCCCAGAAGCGGTCGGTGCGGGAGATTGCCGACGACCTCGCCTCCGGACGCGCGATGGCGCGCCTTCTCCAGGGCGACGTCGGGTCCGGCAAGACGGTCGTCGCGGGCCTCGCCCTGCTGATTGCCGCCAAGAACGGAGCGCAGGGAGCGCTCATGGCTCCGACCGAGATTCTCGCGGAGCAGCACGCCGCGAGCCTCGGCTCCTGGCTCTCGAGCGCCGGCCTCCGAATCGCCCTCTTGACCGGCCGCGTGCGCGGAGCCGAGCGCAAGCGGTTGCTGGAGCGGCTGGCAGCCGGGGACATCGACCTTCTGGTCGGCACGCACGCCCTGATCGAGTCGCCCGTTCAGTTCCTCCGGCTGGGTCTGGTCGTCGTGGACGAGCAGCAACGGTTCGGCGTAGCTCATCGCGCGCGCCTCTTCCGGAAAGGCGACGCGCCGCACGTCCTGATCATGACGGCGACGCCGATTCCCCGGTCGCTCGCGTGGGCCGTCTACGGGGAGCTCGACGTCTCGGTCCTCGACGAGAAACCGCCCGGACGCGCCCCGGTCTTGACGCGCGTGCGCGGCGAGGACGGGCGCGAGAAGGTTTACCGGTTCGCCGGGGACCGGGCGGCCGCGGGGGAGAGGGTCTACGTCGTGGTCCCGGCGATCGAGGAGCGCGAGCGCGAGATCGCCGCCACGCGGGAGACGGCGGACCGCATCGCCGCCGTGCTGCCTCGGGTCGGGATCGGAATCCTCCACGGGCGCATGCCTCCGGCCGAGCGGACCGCGGTGCTCGCGGAGTTCGCCGCGGGCTCCAAGCCGATCCTCGTCTCGACGACCGTGGTCGAGGTCGGTGTCGATGTGCCGGAGGCGACGTTGATGATCGTCGAGAACGCGGAAGTCTTCGGCCTCGCCCAGCTCCACCAGCTGCGCGGCCGCGTCGGGCGCAGCCATCGCCGCTCGTGGTGCGCCCTGATCGCGGGAAACGGCGCGACGCCCGAGGCGCTCGCCCGCATGGCCGTCCTCGAGCAGACCTCCGACGGCTTCCTCATCGCCGAGAAAGACCTCGAGGCGCGGGGTCCCGGGGACCTGCTCGGGCACCGCCAGTCGGGCCTGCCGCCGCTGCGGGTCGCGGACCCGATCAAGGATCTGGTCCACCTCGCCAAAGCGCGCGGGGAAGTCCTGGCGCTCAAGGCGGAGGGAAAGAAGATCGAAAGCGACCTGTTCGGCTATCCGTAGTCGCGGCTGTCCGCGGGCGGCCGAACCCCGTGATACAAGGTGCCGCGTCGGAGGTGCGCTTGCGCGTTCTCGTTACAGGGGGCACGGGTTTCGTCGGGACCCATCTCGTCAACCGGTTGCTGCAGAGAGATCACGCGGTCGCCGTGCTGGCGCGCGACCCGGAGAAGACCCGCAATCGGTACAACCGGCCCGTCGAGGCGATCCCGGGCGATGTCCTCGATCCGGTCTCGTTCGGCCGCGCGGCGGCGGGCCGCGACGCGCTCGTCCACCTCGTCGGCATCATCCACGAGAGGGGGAGCCAGACCTTCGATCGCATGCATCGCGAAGCGGCGGAGAACGCGCTCGCGGCGGCCGGGGCCGCGGGCGTGCGGCGCTTCCTGCACATGAGCGCCATGGGAAGCTCGGAAGACTCCCCATCCGAGTATGGCCGGACCAAGGCGGCGGGAGAGACAGCGGTGCGCGCGTCGGGCCTCGATTGGACGGTCTTTCGCCCCTCCATCATCTTCGGCCCCGGCGACGGCTTCGTGTCCCTGCTTGCGCCCATCGTGCGGCGGAACCCCGGATTCATCCCGGTGATCGGGGGCGGAAAGACGAAGTTCCAGCCGGTCTCGGTCTACGACGTCGCCCGTGTTTTCGCCGACGCCCTCGAAAAACCGGAAGCCTCGCGGCGGGCCTATGAGGTCGGCGGGCCCGAGGTCCTGACGCTCGACGACATCTACCGGGAGATCGCGGCCGCCGTCGGCAAGCCCGGCAAGCCGCTCCTCCACCTGCCGCTCTGGTACGGCAGGATCCTCGCGACGGCCTTCGAGTGGCTCGCGCGGCGCGGGGTCTTCGCATCTGCGCCGCTCACGCGGGATCAGCTCCGCAGCCTGTCCCGCGACAACGCCGCCGACGTGACCGAGACCGTCGCGACGTTCGGAGGAGAGTGGCGCCGCTTCGGGCCGGGGATCCGGGAGTACCTGGACAACGGCCGGCACGACCCGCGTTCCGGAACCGGGGAGGAAGTCGAGCTCGAGCGCCGGGCCGTCGTGCGGATCCGGTAGAGCCGGTCGAGCAACGCGACGCGGGCGGGGACGAGCCCCGGCCCTATGGCTGCGTTCCCCGCTTCAACCGGATCGTCCCCGACGAGGTCCGGACCACGATCTTCTCGCCGCCGCCGTTGAGCGACACGGTGGCCCGCTGGACCCCGTGCTTCCGGGAGAGGGTCAGGTCCGGGAAATCGGATCGGATCGCCGTGTCGTCGTCCTCCACTCCCGTCACGACGAGCTCGATGTCGGCCTTGCAGTCGGCCGGGAGGGCGAGCGACACGTCGCCTCCCGAGTTGTGGATCGTGACGCCGCCGCGGATCTCGCGGGACGTCACCCCGATGCGCACGTTCCCGCCGGCCGTGACGGCGCGGACCGAGCCGCCGACGCTCGGCACGATGATGTCGCCCCCCGCCGTCTTGGCGTCCAGCGACCCGGATGCGCTCGCGATGCCGATGTCGCCTCCGGCCGTGTCGGCCAGGACGGAGCCCCGGACGGCCTCGGCGCGGATGTCGCCGGCCATCGTGGACGCCTTCAGGTCGCCCTGAACCGGGCCGACGACGATGTCGCCGCCGAAACTCTTGAGATCCGCCGGACCCCCGATCGACTCGACGCGGATCTCCCCCGAATGCGTCAGGATCCGGACCCGACCGCTGACGTGCCCGATCCGGTAGTTGCCTCCGGTGGACGCGGACAGAAAGTCGCCGGAGACGTCTCCCCGGACGACCTCGCCGTCGAAGACGGGGGGAGCGACGGGAGGGACCGGGGCGACCGGAGGCACGGGAGGCACGGGAGGCACGATCACGACGCGGGGGACGACCTCCACCTTCGGGACCTTGACGCGTACGGGCGGAACCGTGATGACGAAGGACCGGCGCTCCGAGACGAGGGGCTTGGCGTCGGACTCCTGGGTTCCCGCCGCGAGCACCAGGACGCTCCCGTTCAGGGTCTCGAGCTGGATCTGCGCGCCGCCCTTCCCGAGGGAGCCGCTGTACTCGCGCCGGGGATCCGCGACCCGCAGGCGCCGGATCTCGCGCTGCGCCTCGCGAACGGCCTGGTCCGCGTGGCGCATGTCCTCTTCGATCGAGATGTCCACCTCGCGCATCGAGTCCTCGAGCTCGCGCTCGAGCTCCATCAGGTCGACCACGGTCGTCTCGTCGCCTTCGGTCTTGACGACGATCTTGCGTTCGGACTTCGAGCGGCGCGGGTTCTCGTCGTCGGCGGGCTCCGCGGCGTTGCGCGGCAGCGGGAACGTCGATGCGATGGTGCCGTTCATGGTCGAGGCCGTCAG
This sequence comes from Thermoanaerobaculia bacterium, assembly GCA_040879385.1. Taxonomy (GTDB): domain Bacteria; phylum Acidobacteriota; class Thermoanaerobaculia; order UBA5066; family Gp7-AA6; genus DAHUXD01. The sequence goes on from JBBDKM010000013.1 coordinate 27,897, forward strand.
GTCGAACTTCGCGTCCCTGGGCAGGATCAGCGTGAGGGCGCCGTTGACGGACTCCAGGTCCACGGCCGTGCCCGGCGCGATCGCCGCCACCGTCGCGCCGATTCTCCCGTTGACGGTCTGGGCCTGGAGCGAGCGTCGCACGCCCCGCGCCTCGATCGCGCCGTTGACGCTTTCGAGCTGGAGCTCGCCGTCGCACTCGCGCACGCGCACGTCGCCGTTGACGGTCTGGAGCTCGGCCGTGACGCCGGGCGGCAGCACGAGCTCGTACCGCGCCACGACGCGGCAGCCCTCGCAAAGAGACCCGCGGCGGCCCCCGTTCGAGTGCATGCCCGGCCAGCGGGTCGCGAGGCTCCAGCCGGCTTCGTCGTGATCGCTGATCACCCGGGTCGCGGCGAGGAGCTCCTCGGCCTTCTTCTGCGACCCGGCGGACACCGTCACCGTCACGACCGCCGAGAACTCCCGGCCGGGCGAGGCGACGATGTCGCCGGAGACGTTCTCGACCTGCACCGTCTGGCCGGGGGCCAGCGGCCCCTGGAAGCGCTCGACCCGCGACGCCGAGCGCTGTTCGGCCCGGGCCGCGGAAACCAGCATGAGGAGCAGGCCGAGGCCGAGCAGGATCCAGACCGCGAGCCGGTTGGCCCGCGCGGTCGGCCGCTCCGCGTCGTCGGACGGCCGGGGAAACTTGAGTGTGTCCATCGTGAGAGAGAGACGTCCGGTGGTCATGAGAGTTACGCAGACCTCGTATTCAGAAGGAAATGGCTTTCAGCGCGGAGGCGGCCTTGGCGCGGACGAACCCGTTCTCCTGCGGGTCGACCGCCTTCGCGCGCAGCGATTCGATGGTTCGGGCGTCGGGCGACTGTTTGGCCGACGCGGCGAGCGCGTCGACGGCGACCAGGCGCACGGCCGGGTTCTTGTCCGCGCGCAGGGACTCGAGGAACACCGCTCGGATCTCCGGCGTGATCGGGAAGGAGGCGAGGACGTCGGCCGCCTTCTTGCGCACGCCCGGGTTGGCGTCCCTGCGGAGCGTGCTCGACAGAGCCGCCACGATCTCGGGGGAAGCCGGGGCGTTGCTGTCGCCAAAGTGCTCGGACACGAGCTCGATCGCGCGGGACTTTTCTCCGGCGGTCTCGGCGTTGCGCGACACGAGGTAGGCGAGGAGCTTCGCGACCTCGGGAGCGCTCGGCCTGCCGGCGAGCTCGTGCCGCGTCGTGACGTCGAAGCCGATTCCGATACTGCCGTCGGCGCCGGCGGTCCGGTAGGAGACGTTCGAGAGGCGCGGGTTGCTTCCGAGGTCGGGCAGCGCCGCGGCGGACGGAGTGGTCTGCGCCGCGGATGCCGGCGCCGAGGGCCTCGCGGAGGGCAACCCGCGCGCGGCGACATAGCCGAGGCACGCGGCGGCCAGCAGCGCTGCGGCCTGGAGAAGGAGCCGGGTCAGGCGCGGCCGGGGCCGGAACTCGCGGACCCGCTGCCGCATCGTCTCCTCTTCGAGAAGCCCGAGCGTGCGCCGCCGAAAGTCGGCGGTGAGCACGGCGTCGGGATCGGTCCCCAGAGCGGCCCATGCATCCTCCAGCCGCGCCATCTCCGCCCGGCAGGATTCGCAGGTCGCCAGGTGCGCCGAGAGCTCGCGTCGCGAGGTCTCTCCGGCTTCGCCGGCGAGCCGATCGATCGCGAGAGTCGTTACGTCGCGGCAGTCCATGAGCGTTCTCCCTCTGAAAAGTGGGCCTTCAGGGTCTCGACGGCCCGAAAGATGCGGGTTTTGACGGCGCCGACCGAGATGCCGAGGGTCTCCGCGATTTCCGCGTACGGCATGCCGTGATAGCGGGCCAGAACCAGGGCCTCGCGCTGCTCCTCGGAGAGCCCCGCCAACGCGGCGCGGACCGCCCGGCGGCGTTCGGCCGAGACGAGGACCGACTCGATTCCCTCGCCCTTCGCGCGGGGCTCGGCGACGGCCTCCAGGGGAACCACGGAGGCGCGGCGGTCCCGGCGCCGGCGGTCCCGGCAGGCGTTGGCCGCGATGGCGAAGAGCCACGAGGACACACCGGCCCGGCCGTCGTACTGATGGGCGCGCGAGATCACCTTGACGAAGACCTCCTGGGTCACTTCTTCCGCCGAAGCGCGGTCGTTCAACATCCGGTCCGTAAACCGAAGGAGCGCCGGCGCGTAACGCTCGAAGAGCTCCGCGGCGCCGTCGGTGTCCCCGCGGCGGATCCGCTCGAGCAGGCTCAAGTCGTCGGTCGTCGACATTTCCATTCGGCTCGGCCACAGGGAGAGACGGCGCCCGGGGCGGAAGGTTTCGACCTCCCGAGCCGAATCTACGGCTTTTTGCCGCCCCGGGACCGTCCGGCGGCGGCGGGCCTCCGTATGCTGGAGGGGGCGGGCGAAACCGGACTGTACCGGAAGTTCTTCGATCCGGCCGTCGAGAAGGCCGCCGTTCTCGAGCAGGAGGAGCTCGCGGCTCGCATCCACTTCGTGTGGGCCTACCCGTTTCCCTTCCGCAACCGGGACGGCATCGTCGCGTATCGAGGCGAGCGTCTTTCCGACGGGGCGTTTCTCCTGTCGTGGCGCGACGCCGCGCGACCGGGCGACCCCGGGACGGGCGTTCGCATCGAGCGCATCGCCGGCGAGACGCGGATCGAACCGCTCTCTCCGGATCGCTGCCGCGTCACCTACGCCTACCTCGGGGATCTCGGCGGGAGTTTTCCGAAGAGCCTGGAGGAGAAGGCGTGGCGGCGCGAGCCGCTCGGTTACGTGCTGGCGATCCGCCGCGCCCCCGCCCTCCCGATCCCTCCGAAGAATGAGGTAGCGCTTGGTATAGTCGGCGCCTTGGAACACAAGGTTGTAGACTTCCTGATTCAGCTGGCGGTCATTCTCTTCGCGATCTCGTTTCACGAGTCCGCCCACGCGCTGGCGGCCCTGAAATTCGGCGACACGACGGCTCGGGATCTGGGGCGCATCAGCCTCAACCCGATGCGCCACATCGATCCGGTCGGGAGCATTCTCGTCCCGATCGTCCTCTACATCTTCTCTGGCCTCATCTTCGGCGCGGCCAAACCCACGCCCGTGGATCTGCGCAAGACGAAGAACCCCCGCCTCGCCAACCTCGTGGTGTCGGCCGCGGGACCCCTCTCGAATTTCCTGCTGGCCGCCTGCGGCATCCTCCTGTTCGCCGTGATCCGGCGCGTCGATCCGCAGGTCATGCAGGATCTCTTCGAGGCCCTCCGGAGCAATCGGTTCGCGGGAGGCGCGCTCGCCCCGCTCGCCTACATCCTCTATTTTTTCGTGATGGTCAACGTCATGCTGGGGGTCTTCAACCTCCTGCCCATTCCGCCCCTCGACGGCAGCGGCGTGGTTCTCTCCCTCGTCGGGCCTCCGGCCGCCCGCGTCTACGCCACCCTCGCGCCCTTCGGTTTTCTCATCCTCATTCTCCTGATCGCCACTCCGGTCCTGCGAAACCTGTTTTACCCAATCCAGACCATCACTTTTCGCCTGATCTTCGGGGCGTAGCGGATGCAGGAGATCGTCCTCTCCGGCCTGCGCCCGACGGGCCGCGTCCACCTCGGGAACTACTTCGGCGCCGTCCGGAACTGGGTGGATCTGCAGAACTCGGGCAAGTACCGCTGCTTCTTCTTCGTTGCAGACCTGCACGCCCTGACGACGGACTATGCCGACACCGCGGCTCTGGCCGCCAACACGCGGGAGGCGGTGCTCGACTGGCTGGCCGTGGGCCTCGACCCGACGCGCGCCACGATCTTCCTGCAGTCCCGGGTGCCTCAGCACGCCGAGCTCGCGCTCTACTTTTCGATGATCACCCCGCTCGGCTGGCTGGAGCGGGTGCCGACGTACAAGGACCAGATCGAGCAGCTCCGGTCGCGCGATCTCAGAACGCACGGCTTCCTCGGCTATCCCGTGCTGATGACCGCGGACATCGCCGTCTACCGGGCGAGCCTCGTGCCGGTGGGGGAGGACCAGGCGAGCCACCTCGAGATCTGCCGGGAGATCGTGCGGCGTTTCAACAACCTCTACGGCAAGGTCTTCCCCGAGCCGAAGGCGCTCTTCACGCCGACCCCGAAGGTCAACGGGATCGACGGGCGAAAGATGTCGAAGTCCTACGGCAATACGATAGGGATCACCGAAGCGGCCGACGCGGTGGAGACCAAGGTCATGGCCATGGTCACGGACCCGGCGCGCGCCCGGCGGCAGGATCCCGGCAACCCCGACAACTGCAATCTCTTCCCGTTCCACGAGCTCTTCTCGCCTGCCGACGAGGTTCGGGTCGTCGACGACGAGTGCCGGACGGCGACCCGGGGGTGCGTGGACTGCAAGAAGCACCTCATCGGAAACCTGAACGCCGCGCTCGAGCCTTTCCGCCGCAAGCGCGAGGAGCTGCTGGCCTCCGGCTCCGACGTCGTCCGCGAGGTGCTCCGAGCGGGCGACGAGAACGCGCGCCAGGCCGCCCAAGAGACGATGGAGCGAGTGCGCGCGGCCCTGAAGCTGGCGCCCGAGCCGTGAGCCGTAGACCGTGAGCTGTGAGCCGGTGGGGGCCCTCGATCGCGGTTGTCGGCTTACGGCATACGGCTTACGGCTTACGAGACCCTGATGGCCGACGAGCAGCCCCAGGGCGCCCTGCCGCCCATCGACATCCCGGCCTTCTCGGGGCCGATGGACCTCCTGCTGCACCTGATCCGCATCAACGAGGTCTCGATCACCGACATCCCGATCTTCGAGATCACCGAGCAGTACACGGCCTACCTCGACGCGATGCGGGAGCTCGACCTCGACGTCGCCTCGGAGTACGTGGCGATGGCGGCCGAGCTCATCTACATCAAGTCGAAGATGCTCCTGCCGCGGGCCCCCGGGCAGCCCGAGGAGGACCCGCGCGCCGATCTCGTTGAGCGCCTCCTCGAGTACGAGAAGTTCAAGCGCTCCGCCGAGACCCTCCACGCGATCGACACGCTGCGGGGGGGCCTGTGGGCGCGGCCGGAGACCGAGGTCCCGCGGGCCGAGGGCCAAGACGAGACCCTCGAGGTTTCGCTCTTCGATCTCATCGAGGCCTTCCGCGGCGTCAGCGAAAACTACCGGCTCGCCCACCCGCCGGCGCTCGCCATCCACCACCTGCGCTTTTCCGTGAAGGACAAGATGCTCGAGCTGCTGTCCCGCCTCGACGAGAACCGCACGATGCCGCTGCTCGAGTTTCTCGGCCAGATGCGCTACCGGGCCGAGGCCGTGACCACCTTCCTGGCGTGCCTGGAGCTCATCCGTCTCGGCGCCGTGCGCGCCTTCCAGGCGCGGCCCTTCGCCGAGATCCATGCCAGCCGCACGGAAGCGGCGTTCTCCGCCGACCAGATACGCGATAATTACGCGGACTGACGAGATCATGAGCGAAACGCAAGCTCCCGCCGCCGTCGCCGAGGCGCCCGAGGCCGCCCCGAGGGAGACTTCCGCCGCGAAGATCCTGCCGGCGCTCGAGGCTCTCTTGTTCTCCTCGCCAACGCCGGTGCGCGAAAAGGACCTGGCCGATCTCCTCGAAGCAACGCCGAAGGCAGTCGCGCAGGCCCTCGAGACGCTCGCGGAGCGCACCGACCTTCCCGAGCGCGGCGTGCGCGTCGAGAAGGTCGCGGGCGGCTGGCGGTTCGTGACGCGGCCCGAGTTCGACTCGCTCCTGCGGAAGTTCCACGAGGTCACCGAGCGCAGCCGCCTGTCGCTGGCCGCGCTCGAGACCCTCGCGATCATCGCCTACCGCCAGCCCATCACGCTCCCCGAGATCCAGGATGTGCGCGGCGTGAACTCGTCGAGTGTGCTGAAGACCCTTTTCGAGAAGAAGCTGATCTCGACGGCGGGCAAGAAGCCCGTGGTCGGGACTCCGTTTTTCTACCGCACGACGCAGGACTTCCTGGTCCGTTTCGGGCTGAACGACCTCGCCGAGCTCCCGAAGCCCGAGGACCTCGACGCGGACCTCGCTGCGACCGTCGAGGCGCGGGAGATCGCGGCGGTGACCGCGGAACCGACGGCGATCCACGTCGATCCGGAAGAGGAGAGCGAGGCGGAGGCCGACGGCACGTCCGTCGAGGAGTAGTCCTGGCGGCGATTCGCATTCAGAAGATCCTCTCCGGCGCCGGCCTCGCCTCGCGGCGCGCGGCCGAGGAGTGGATCCGCGAGGGCCGCGTCAAAGTCAACGGACGCGTCGCCCTACTCGGAGACCGCGCCGATCCCGAAAAGGACTCGATCAAGGTCGACGAGAAGCGCATCCACCCCTCGGCCGGGCCGCGCACGTACATCTTGCTGAACAAGCCGAAGGGGTTCGTGACGACCGTTTCGGATCCCGAGGGCCGCGACACCGTGCTGCACCTTCTCCCGGGGAAGCTGCGGCGCGGGGTCAAGCCGGTGGGCCGGCTGGACGTGCAGACGGAGGGGCTGCTCCTGTTGACCGACGACGGAGAGCTGGCGCGATTGGTGACGCATCCCTCCACGGGCTGCCCGAAGGAGTACATGGTCAAGGTCGCGGGGGAGCCTCCCGAGGCGCGGTTGGAGAAGCTGCGCCGCGGCGTTTTTCTGGACGGCGCGAAGACGCGCCCCTGCGAGATCGCCCGCGTCTCCGGCACGCCCCGAAAGGGGGAGGTCGAGGGCAACACGTGGTTTCGGGTGACCCTCCGGGAAGGCCGCACGCGCCAGATCCGGCGGATGTTCGAGTCGATCGGCCACCCCGTCTCGAAGCTGAGACGGGTGGCGATCGGCCCCATCCGCGATCCGGCGCTGACCCCCGGCGCGTACCGTCGTTTGAGCGAGGAGGAGGTCGCCGCGCTGCGAAGGCTCGGGAGCAAGCCCTGAGCGGTCCGCTCGTCGTGGCGATCGACGGCCCGTCGGGGGCCGGCAAATCGACCGTCGCCCGCGCCCTCGCCGTGCGGCTGGGCGTCCCCTACATCGACACCGGCGCTATGTATCGGGCCGTGGGCCTCGCGGCGGAGCGGCGGGGCATCACGCTTCCGATCCGCGATCCCGAAGAGGGGGCCCGCATCGCGGGGTCGGTCCGCGTCGAGCTCATCCCGTCGCCGGAGGGGAACCGCGTCCTCCTCGATGGGGCCGACGTCTCGGAGGAGATCCGCAGGCCCGAGATCTCTCTCTACGCGTCCGCCGTGTCGGCCATCCCGGCGGTGCGCCGGATCCTGGTGGCACAGCAGCAGCGCCTCGGCCGGGAACGGGGCGGCGTGCTTGAGGGTCGGGACATCGGGACGAAGGTCTTCCCGGAGACGCCCCACAAGTTTTTTCTGACCGCCGACCCGGCCGTGCGCGGGGACCGACGCGCCCGGGAGCTCGCGGCCCGGGGAACCCCCCAGACCCTCGAAGAGGTCCTCCGGGACATGGAAAAGCGCGACCGGGACGACGCGACCCGCGCCGATTCCCCCTTGACGGCCGACGACCGTTACACTCTCATCGACTCCACCGGCAAGCCGATCGACGCCGTCGTCGCCGAGATCGAGGGGCAGGTGCGGGGGAGCATTTGACTCGGCTTTGCCCGGCAACATAGGATATTGCTTTGCGTCTCAGCGACTTATGAGAGGGGATCCCTTGTCCCATGCCGGGTGAAAATCGTAAAGGAGGTCGGGAAACCGAACCGATGGAAACCGAGCAGGAACTGACACCCCAGGAGTACGAGCACCTTCTGGCTCAGTACGAGAATTCGTTCAAGAACCTTCAGGAGGGGCAGATCATCCGGGGTCGAGTTCTGGCGATTACCCCTTCGGAGGTCATCGTCGACATCGGCTACAAATCGGAGGGCATCATTCCGCTCTCCGAGTTCACCGATTTCTCCGGCCAGGTCACGATCAAGCAGGGCGATCCCGTCGACGTCCTCCTCGAGCGCACGGAGGACCAGAACGGCTACGTCGTTTTGTCCAAGGACAAGGCCGAGAAGATGAAGGTCTGGGACGATGTCGAGAAGTCCTTCCGCTCGGGCTCGACCGTCCGGGGCCGGGTGATCGATCGGATCAAGGGAGGCCTCGCCGTCGACATCGGCGTGAAGGCCTTCTTGCCCGGGTCCTTAGTCGACGTCAAGCCCGTCAAGAACCTCGAGGCTCTGCGCGGCAAGGACCTCGATTTCAAGGTCATCTCGGTCGACAAGAAGCGCGGCAACATCGTGCTCTCGCGTAAAGCCGTCGTGGAGGTCGAGCAGGAGGCCCGCAAGAAGGAAACCCTGCAGCTGCTCGAAGAGGGCCGCGTTCTGCGCGGCACGGTCAAGAACCTGACCGACTACGGTGCGTTCGTGGACCTCGGCGGCTTGGACGGCCTGCTCCACGTGACCGACATGTCCTGGGGCCGCGTGAGCCATCCGTCGGATCTCGTGAAGGTCGCCGACGAGATCGACGTGGTCGTGCTCAAGTTCGACCGCGAGACCGAGCGCGTGTCTCTCGGCACCAAGCAGCTGACCGAGGACCCCTGGGCGCACGTGCCCGAGAAGTACCCCGCGGGCTCCCGCGTGACCGGACGCATCACGAACGTCACCGACTACGGCGCGTTCGTGGAGCTCGAGGACGGCGTCGAGGGCCTCGTCCACGTTTCCGAGATGTCCTGGTCGAAGAAGATCAAGAACCCGTCGAAGGTCGTGTCGCCCGGCGACACGGTCGAGGCGGTCGTCTCGGACGTCAACCCGGAGGCCCGGCGTATCTCGCTGTCGCTCAAGGACACGCTTCCCGATCCGTGGGAGAGCGTGGCCCAGAAGTACGCGGTCGGAAGCCGGGTCGCTGGCAAGGTCCGCAACCTGACGGACTTCGGCGCGTTCGTGGAGCTCGAGGAGGGCATCGACGGTCTCGTCCACGTCTCCGACATGTCCTGGACGCGCCGCATCAAGCACCCGTCCGAGGTGCTCAAGAAGGGCGATGACGTCGAGGCGATCATCACGTCGATCGACCAGGACAACCGGCGCATTTCGCTCTCGATCAAGGAGTTCCAACCCAACGACTGGCAGGGTTTCAAAGAGAAGCATCAGCCCGGCGACATCGTCGACGGCATCGTGACCCGGGTGGCGGACTTCGGCGTCTTCGTCCAGATCGAGGGCATGGTCGAAGGCCTGATGCACGTCTCCGAGACGCCGCTGGCCCGCGGGCAGAAGCCCCAGGAGCACTACAAAGACGGCGACACGGTTCGCGCGCGGATCCTGCGGATCGAGGACGCCGAGATGAAGGTCGGCCTGTCCGGCATCCATCTCGACGAGGCTGTCGCGCCCGCGCAGGCGGAAACGGCGGAGGCGGCAGCCGGGGCCGCTCCGGAGGCCGTTGCGGAAGCCGCCCCGGCCGAGCCGGCGGCGCAGGCCGCTCCCAAGAAGAAGCGGACCCGCAAGAAGGCGGACGAAACCCCGAAGGAGTAGCGGGTTGCCCGCCGGACGGGGGCTGGCCCGCCGGTGCGCGGAGGGATACGGGCGATGACCAAGGCCGAATTGATCGAGCGGGTTGCGGTCGCGACGGACGTGACCAAGAAGCAGGCCGAAGCGATCGTGGACACGGTCTTCGAGGCCATCGTACGTTCATTGAAGGAGGGCCAGAAGATCGAGCTGCGGGGATTCGGCTCGTTCCGGCTGAGGGAACGGGGGGCGCGGATGGGCCGCAATCCCAAGACCGGCGTCAAGGTCTCCGTTCCTGCCAAGAAGATCCCGTATTTCAAGCCGGGCAAGGAGCTGAAGGAACTGATCAACCGGTAGGGACGATGCCGGACGTTCTCTTCGCCCCCTGGCGCTACGAGTATCTCGTGTCCGAAAAGCAGAGCGAGTGCATCTTCTGCGCGGCGGCGGCCTCCGGGGACGAGGAAGGCTCGCTCGTCGTCTACCGGGGAAAGCGGGTGTTCGTGGTCCTCAATCGGTATCCCTACACCAACGGGCACGTCATGGTCGCGCCCTACGCGCACGAGGCCTGGCTGTCCGACTCGTCCGGTGAAACGCTTTCCGAGCTGATCTCGACGATCGCGCGCACGCAGAAGATCCTGGTGGCCGAGTACCGGACCGACGGACTGAACGTCGGCATCAACTTCGGCTCGGCGGCCGGGGCGGGCGTGGCCGGCCACTATCACGTGCACGTCGTCCCGCGCTGGGCCGGGGACACGAACTTCATGACAGTCGCCGCCGGTGTGCGGGTCGTGCCGGAGGAGCCCGTGTCGACGCTGCGGCGGCTGGCGCCCCTTTTTGCGGAGGCCGGAGCGTGACCGAGAGCCGCGGGGGCGGATCGGCGCGGTCCCCCTTCATGGCCATGGCGCTCGCCTGGCTCTTCCCGGGGCTCGGCCACTTCTCCCTCGGGCGCCGGAGAACCGCGCTGGCGTTCGCCCTCATCGTGACGGCCACGTTCCTGGCGGGTATTTCGTTTCAGGGCCGTCTCTACACGGTCGAGGCGAGCCAGCCCCTGACGATGCTGGCGACCTTCGCGGTCTACGGCGCGGGTCTTCTGAACGTCGCCGCGCGTCTGCTCTCGGACAACCCCGGCGGCACGATCCTGTCGACGACGTACGAGTACGGCTGCGCCTTCCTCCTGACGGCGGGGCTGATGAACCTGCTCCTGGTTCTCGACGCGTGGGACATCGCGACGGGGCGCAAGCGATGATCGCCGCGACCTTCCCCGTGGACCACTTTCTGAGCATGTCGCTCTACGCGCTTCTCGTGTCGGCGTTCTTCGCGCTGCTGTGGCGCGACGGCCGCCGCGAGCGCTGGAAGCTGTTCGGCACCCTGCTCGGTTCGCTGGTCCTGGGCGGTCTCGCGGTGGCGTGGCTGATGTACCCGTTTCCCTAGGAGTTCGTGAACCTCCTCATCTCCGCCGGCGAGGCGTCCGGCGACCTGTACGGGGCCCGCCTGCTGCGGGCGCTGCGGGCGGCCCGGCCGGATCTCACGGCCTTCGGAATGGGAGGGGGGCGCCTGGAAGCGGCAGGCCTCGACCGCATCGTGGCCTCCGAGGCGCTGTCGGTCGTCGGGATCACCGAGGTCGTCGCGCAGCTCCCGGCGCTCGGCCGCGCGCTCCGCACCCTCGGGGTCGCGGCCCGGCGCCGCCGTCCCGAAGCCGCTGTGCTCATCGATTTCCCCGACTTTCACGGGCTCCTGTCGCGGCGGCTCGAGCGCGACGGCGTGCCGCTCGTCTATTACGTCAGCCCGCAGGTCTGGGCCTGGCGGCCATGGCGGGCCCGGGTCATCGCCGGGCGCGCGCGGCGCATCATCACGCTCTTCCCCTTCGAGGCCGACATCTACCGCCGCCTGGGGGCCGACGCGGTGTGCGCGGGCCATCCGCTGGTGGAGGACGTCCGGGAGGGGCTCGCTGCGCCGTCGGCGCTTCTACCGAAGACGCGCCGGCGGCTCGTGCTGCTGCCGGGCAGCCGCCGCGCGGAGCTCGAGCGGCATTGGGCCCCGATGCGCGATGCGGCGGCGTCGATCGCAGGGCGTCTGGACCTGGAGGTCGTGGCGGTCCGCGCCGCAGGTCTTTCCTCCGTCCTCTACGCCGGAGCCGCCGAGAAGGGAATCCGCGTCGTCGAGACGGGCTTGCACCCCCTTCTAGCCTCCGCCGACCTCGCCTTCGTGGCGTCCGGGACGGCGACCCTGGAAGCGGCCTTGTGCGGCGCTCCGATGGTCGTTGTCTACCGCACGTCGGACGTGAGCTACGCGATCGGGAAGGCCCTGGTGAAGCTGCGGTGGATCTCGCTCGTGAACATCGTGGCCGGCGAGGAGATCGTGCCGGAGCTGGTTCAGGGCGCGCTGACCGCCGAGAACCTGGCGCGGGCGGGGGAGCGGCTGCTCTCCTCGGCGGCGCGCCTCGACGCGACCCGAGCGGGTCTCGCCCGCGTGTCGCAGGCGCTGGGGCCTCCAGGGGCGAGCGCCCGCGCCGCCGGGTACGTTCTCTCCGTGCTCGAAGGCTCCTCCCGACTCCCGGCTCCCGGCTCCCCGACGCGGCTCCTCGCGCGATGAAGCCCCTCCCTCGCCTTTTGCGCTACTTCGGCCGCTACAAGCTCCGCGCGCTCGCGGCTCTCTGTGCGATGGGGCTCGTCTCCGCCGCGACCGTGGCGCTGCTGTTCCTCCTGAAAAAGGTCATCGACGAGGTCCTCGGCGCGGGTGCCTCGGAGGCGCTGACGGGGGGCGCCGCTTCCGCTCCGGGGCGGATGACGCCCCTGCTGCGCTCCCTGGAGGAGGCGTACGCCGGGGTCCGCGACACCGCGGTCTCAGCGGGCATCGACCCCCGCTACGCCATCCCGCTCCTGCTGCTCGGAGCCCTGCTGGTCAAGAACGTGTTCGCGTACTTTTCCGAGTTCGCCCTCAACTCGATCGGCCTGGCGATGGTCCGAGACCTGCGGCAGGACGCCTACCGCTCTCTGCTGGACCAGTCGACGCGGTTCTCCTCGGAGCGCGCGTCGGGAGACCTGATGAGCCGGCTGCTCTCGGACGCGGAGCAGATTCAGACCGCCTTCGGCTCGCGGCTGGCCGACTTTGTCCAGGGAAGCCTCACGATGGTGCTGGTTCTCCTGTACGTATTCTCGCTGAACCCCCGGCTGGCGTTCGCGGTTCTCGTCGTGGCGCCTCTGCTCGTCGTGCCGATCGTCGCCAACTTCCGCAAGCTCCGCCGCACCGGCCTCTCGGCCCGGGAGCGCATCGGCGAGATGGGGGCGATCCTCGGCGAGACCCTCCGCGGCCACCGGCTGATCCAGACCTACGCCATGGAGGACTTCGAGGCGGAGCGCTTCCGGGAGGCCAATCGCCGGTACTACGGCGCCAGCCGCCAGTCGATCCGCATCCAGGCCCTGAACTCGCCGCTCATGGAGATCCTGGCGGGCGTGGGCCTGGCCCTCGTCGTCATCTACGCGGCGGGACAGATTCGGGCCGGGCAGATGACGGTGGGCGGCCTTCTCTCCTTCCTCGCGGCGATCATGATGCTCTACAAACCGCTGAAGGACGTGACGCGGACGAACATCGTCCTCCAGGTTGCCCTGGCGTCTGCCAGCCGGATCTTCGAGGTCGTAGACGCCGAGAACGACATCCGGGAGAAGCCCGGAGCGACCGTGCTGGTGCCCTTTTCCTCGGCCCTGGCTTACCGGGGCGTGTCCTTTTCCTACGGAGAGGTGCCGGTGCTCTCCGGCATCGACCTCGAGATCCGGCGCGGCGAGACCGTGGCACTCGTCGGGCCTTCCGGTGCGGGCAAGACCACCCTCGTCAACCTGCTTCCGCGCCTGTACGACCCGACCGGAGGCCGCGTGACTTTCGACGGCGTGGACCTGCGCGATGCGACCCTCGCATCCCTGCGCCGGCAGATCGGCCTCGTCACGCAGGAGACGATTCTCTTCGACGCCAGCGTGCGGGAGAACATTGCCTACGGCGAGAAGGCGCCGCCGCTGGAGAAAGTGCGCGCGGCGGCGCGAGCCGCCTGCGCCGACGAGTTCATCGAGCGGCTCCCGCAGGGGTACGACACACCGGTCGGAGAGGGGGCCTCACGCCTCTCGGGTGGCCAGCGCCAGCGTCTCGCGATCGCCCGGGCGATCTACAAGGACGCGCCGATCCTGATTCTCGACGAGGCGACCTCGCAGCTCGACACCGAGTCGGAGGCGCTGGTGGCGCGGGCGCTGGCCAACCTGATGCAGGGGAGGACGACCCTGGTGATCGCGCACCGCCTCTCGACCGTGCGGCGGGCCGACCGGATCCTGGTCATCGACCGCGGCCGGATCGTCGAAGAGGGTGCGCACAGCGAGCTCTTGACTCGGCCGGGCCTCTATCGCAGGCTCCACGAGATGCAGTACTTCGCCGAGACCGACGCCGCGCTCTCCCGTCCGGCCGTTCCGTGACGGTGCGCAGCATGACCGGTTTCGGCCGGGCAAGCGGCTCCGTCGGCAAGGACTGGGCGGGCGAGATCGTGGCGCGCAGCGTCAACAGCCGGTTCCTGGATCTCTCGGTCAAGACGCGCGAGTCCGAAGCGGCCCTGGAGCCGGCGCTGAGGCGGGTGTTCGGAAAGCACCTCCAGCGGGGAAAAGTCGAGGTCGCCCTGCGCCTGCGCCGAACGACGCCGGCGCAGACGGAGGTCAACGTCGACGAGAGCCTTCTCCAGGCCCTGCTCGCGCGTCTGGCGGCCCTGGCCGAGAAGTTCCCGATCGACGCCCGACTCTCGGCCCGAGACATTCTCCTCGTTCCCCAGGCGGTCACCGTCGAGTCTTCCGCCTCCACGTTCACGCGCGACGAGGTGGCCGCCGTGGAGAACCTGGCTGCCGAGGCCGCGCGCGCGCTGGTCGCCATGCGGGAGTCCGAGGGGGCCGCCATCCGCGCGGACCTGGCTCCTAGGATCGACCTGCTCCGGCGCAAGGCGTCGGCCCTCGAGGGGCGGCGCGAAGAGATCGCCCGCAACCTCGCGGTGACGATTACCGCGCGGGTTCGCTCGCTCTTCCCGGACACTCCCCTCGACCCCGGGCGCCTCGAGCAGGAAGTGGCGCTCGCCGCCGACCGCGCCGACGTCGCGGAGGAGCTGCAGCGGCTCCAGGGCCACCTCGACCAGTTCGACGGGCTCCTGGCCAGCCCGCCCGCCGGGGTCGGCAAGACGCTCGACTTCCTGACGCAGGAAATCCTGCGCGAGTTGAACACCCTCGGCTCCAAGAGCCGGGACCTCGCCTCCACGCGCGAGGTTCTCGATATGAAGGCCGAGACCGAGAAGATCCGCGAGCAGGTGCAGAACGTCGAATGAGCGCGCCGCGGGGGTTCCTCTTCATCGTGTCCTCTCCCTCCGGCGGGGGGAAAACGACTCTGATCCGGCGGCTGATGTCGAACCCGCCGGGCGAGCCGCTCCGGTTCTCGGTCTCGCACACGACGCGGCCCAAGCGCGGAGGGGAAGTCGACGGCCGCGAGTACCACTTCGTGACGGCGGCCGAGTTCGAACGCATGGCGCGACATGGCGAGTTCCTGGAGCACAACGAGGTGCACGGCAACTTCTACGGCACGGCGAAATCCGAAGTGCTCCCGTGGCTGGCGGGGGGAGAGGACGTGGTGCTGGACATCGACGTGCAAGGGGCGCGGGACATTCGCGCCGCCTACCCCGAAGCGATCTCCATCTTTATCGTACCCTCCTCGGCCGCGGAGCTGGAGCGGCGGCTCAAGGCCCGGGGTCTCGACAGCGAGGACGCCGTTCGAAAACGCCTCATCAACGCCGCCAAGGAAATCGCACAAGCCGAGGCCTCTCAGTACGTTATCGTGAATGAAGACCTCGAGCAGGCCGGTCGTGAGTTAGAATCCGTAGTTCGCGCGTCGAGGCTGTCGCCCGAGCGACAGGCGAGGGTCCTCGAGCGACTCCGTAAGGACTTCCGTTAGAAGGAGTTCAATCAAATGATTCAGACGATGCCCGAAGGGGTAGACAGCAAGTTCCGTCTCGTGCTGCTCATCGCGCGGCGGGCCGAGCAGTTGATGCGCGGCGCGCGTCCCAAGCTCGAAACCGACCGCCCGCTCAAGCCCACGCGGCTGGCCGCGGCCGAGTTCGAGGAGAACCAGGTGCGGTGGGGCTTCGGCGAGGAAGGCGGGATCCTGGAGGCGCCGGGCGAGGAGTCCGAGACCGAGGACTTCGTGGCCGAGGAAGAGGAAGAAGCCGCCCGCTGATCTCCGGGCGCCCAGCCGAGTCCATGAACCGCCCCCCGCGGATCCTTCTCGGCGTCAGCGGAAGTATCGCCGCTTACAAGGCGGCCGAAGTCGTCCGCGGCCTCGTGCAGCGCGGCGCCGACGTGCGCGTGGCCATGACCCGGGGCGCGCGCGAGTTCGTCGCGCCCCTGACCTTCTCCGTCCTCTCGAAGCACGAGGTCCACACCGAGGTCTGGGGATCGGGCAACGCCCCGACGGTCGACCACGTGGCGCTCGCCGAGGCGTGCGACCTGCTGCTGGTGGCTCCCGCCACGGCCCATACGATCGCCAAACTCGCCAACGGCTTCGCGGACGACTTCCTCTCCACGTACTTCCTGGCCCATCGGGGACCCGTCCTGCTCGCGCCCGCGATGGAATCGGCGATGTGGGGACACGAGGCCGTGCGCCGAAACGTGGCGCTTCTGTCGGCCCGCGGTGTCCGCGCCATCGGACCCGAGACCGGGTTCCTGGCTTCGGGTCACGAAGGCGTCGGCCGCATGGCCGGGCCCGAGGCCATCGTCGCCGAGGCATGGCGAATCGCGACGGGGGCCGATCGCGACCTGGCGGGACTGCGGATCCTCGTGACGGCCGGCCCCACGCGCGAGCCGATCGATCCGATCCGCTTCGTGTCGAATCGCTCGAGCGGACGGATGGGCTATGCGCTGGCCGAGGCCGCGCGGGATCGGGGGGCCTCGGTCACCCTGCTCGCGGGGCCCGTGGAGCTCCCGACTCCCGCCGGCATCCGGGTCCTCTCCTTCGAGACCGCGGACGACCTCCACGGCCTCCTCGTGCGCGAGTTCCCCGAATGCGACGGGCTCGTCATGGCCGCGGCCGTCGCGGACTTCATCCCTCAGGCGAGCCCGAAACGGCTGCACCGGGACGAGAGGGAGAAGGCCCTCCGGCTCGAGCCGGGCCGCGACCTGCTTTCCAGCCTGCGCCCCTTGAAACGCGCGCAGACCGTCGTGGCGTTCGCGGCCGAGACCGAGGACCTGGAATCCCGCGGGCGGCGGAAGATGGAGGCCAAGGGCGCCGACCTCATCGTCGTCAACGACGTCGGGCGCCGGGACATCGGGTTCGTCGCGGCCGAGAACGAGGTGCTGATCCTGGGGCCCGGCGGAGCGCGCGAAACCGTCTCGCGGCGCGGCAAGCGGGAAGTGGCCGAGAAGATCTGGGACGCCTTCGTCGCGGTTCGAACGGCTCAGAGCCTTTCGGCGAGCACGGTCCACTTGTCCGAGAACCAGCCCAGGTAGCGGCGCGACGGGTAGATACCGGCGAGCCGGAGTCCCGCCTCCGCGAGCTCTTCCCGCAGGCCCGCCTTCGAGAAACGGAACTGCATCTCCGGTAGGAGGCCGAGGGCGCGGCGCGCCCGCCAGCCGAGGTAGCGGAAGTTGTAGCGGTGGCGAAAATCCACGATGAGCCACCGGCGCGAGACGCGTCGCATTTCCGCGAGCACCCTTCGGCGTCCGTCGCGGTCCAGGTGGAACAGGAAGCGGATCGCGAAGATACAGTCGACGGCGCCGTCGCGATGCGGAATGGCTTCGGCGCTGCACTGAAAGAGCGCGAGCGCAGGCCCGAACTTGCGCCGCGCCACGTGCATCATCTCGAGGGAAATGTCAGCCTCCGCCGCACGGATCGCGCGCTCCGCGAGCAGAGGCACGAGGCGGCCGGTGCCGCAGGGGATGTCGAGGCCGTCCCGGACCGGAGCGCCCCGCCGCGCGACCTCGTCGAGCGCGCGGCCGACAGCTGCGAGGTCGCGTCGATTGCGCCGGCGTCCCCGGGCCGTCTCGTACCTCCAGGAGTCGTAGCCGGCGGCGACCGCGGGGTCGCGGTAGCGGGCGCCGGCCCTCTCGAAGGCGGACGAGGGTGCCATGGACGCGCGGCATTGTACCGGCGGTAGACTCCGCGCATGTCCGGCGCCGGACCCCCGCGGGGCGAGCTCGAGTTCTTTCGCGACCTCGGCGTCCAGGACCTCTTCGTCGAACCCGCGGCATCGACGGCCGCCCCGGCGCTGGTTCCGGGCTCCATGCCGGACCTGCCCGCCCTCGCGAGGTTCCTCGCGGGCTGTCCCCGCTGCAAGCTCTCGATGTCGCGCACGAACATCGTCGTCGGGCAGGGAAGCCCGAAGGCCGAGCTCATGTTCGTCGGGGAGGCGCCGGGGCGCGACGAGGACGAGCAGGGGCTCGCCTTCGTCGGACGGGCCGGCCAGCTCCTCACCAAGATCATCGAGGCGATCGGGATGAAGCGGGAGGACGTGTTCATCGCGAACGCCTTGAAATGCCGGCCTCCCAACAACCGCAATCCGGAGCCGGACGAAGTCGCGTCGTGCCGGCCGTTCCTCGAGGAGCAGATCCGCCTCATCTCGCCGAAGGTGATCGTGACGCTCGGGACCTTCGCCGCTCAGGCGCTGCTCGAGACCGACGAGCCGATCGGTCGCATGCGCGGGCGCTGGCGCGAAGCGCGCGGCGTCAAGGTGATGCCGACCTTCCATCCCGCGTTCCTGCTGCGCTCGCCCGAGCGCAAGAAGGACGTCTGGGAGGACATGAAGCTGGTTCGGGACTTCCTGGCCGAAAAATGAAACGGACGGCCCGCGGGCCGCCCGTATGAACAGAGAAGGGCCGGCTCGCTATGGCGCGAGCACCTTGTCAACCGTGCTGAACATCGGAAAGTGACTCGCTGCGCCCATGAAGAACAGCATCGGGATCGAGAGCCAGGCGTTGGCCCGCGAGGCGAGGAATGCCCGCCGCGCCCATTTCGCCTGATCGGCGGGGGCCGGGGCGCCCGTCTCGGCGGTCGCTTTGACCGCCGAGATGATCTTCTTCTGGAGGGGCCAGATGATCATCCAGACGTTCAGGAACATGACGGTTCCGAGCCCGCCGCCGATGATGATCGAGATGGAGCGGCTGCTGGAACCCCCGCTCTGGGCCATGAGCGCCGTCCCGTAGGCGATGAACGCCACGACGATGGCGATCACGAGGGCGAGCACGCGTCCGTCCTTGAGGGGGCCGCCGGCGACCGAAGCCCGGAAGAGCGCCGCGAGCACGACGAAGGCGATCGACCAGCCGACCAGGAGATACACCAGCGGCATGTGCCCGGACGCCTCCGTGTCGAGGATCAGGAAGTAGTAGATGGCGCCGGAGAACCACGTAAAGACGGCGCCCCAGCGGAACCACCAGAGCGCCTTCGGCATGAGGATGGGGACGACCTTGCCTTTCGTCGCGGCGTCGAGCTCCTTCTGGAACTGGACGTTGACGAGGTTGAAGAAGTAGAGCATTCCGATCCAGGTGATGCCCGCCAGGAAGTGCAGCCAGCGCAGCAGAAACTGGAAGTTGGTCGCGAAATCGCCCGGCCAGTTGATCATGCAAACCTCCTCATCGGATGGAAGCGGCTCGAAACTGCGGCCATCTTCTCACACGCGGCTGCCATAGAATCTGCGGCCGGAGCCGCGTCGGCTCCCGACCATGACGGCACGCTCAGCGCCTCGCACGGCGGATACGCTTCTCGCGGCCGCGGCTCTCGCCGCCGTCCTCCCGATTGCGGCGTGCCGGCCTCGGACTCCGCCGCCGGCCGCCGGCGTGCTCCCGGCTTTGACGCGGCCGCCTCCGGTGCGGGCGAAGGCGTCGGGGTACCCGTTGCGGCGCGCGGAGACGGCGGCCGTCGATGCGTTTCTCGAGGCCAACCCGGAGCTGCGCCCGTCGGTGGACGAGGACCGGCGCCCGGGCGAGGACGAAACCGGCCTGCGCGCACTCTACGGCGTCTACCACCCGTATTTCGTGCGCGGCGACGCGAACGACGACGGCGTCCTCGACTTCGTTCTCGCCTTCGTCCGCCGCGACTCCGACGCCGAGGCGCCCTGGTTCACGGTGGTCGTGTTCTCCGGGCGTGAGGACGGCTCCTTCGGGGCCGGCGCTCTCGTCGAGCGCGACATCTCGCTGGCCGACGGCGACCTCTCGATCGACCGCGACGCGATCCTCGTCACGCCCGACACCGCGGAGGACGTCTCGCGCCGGTACCGCTGGGACCCCGCGCGGGAGCGCCACGTGTACGTCCGGGATGAGCCCGAGGAGCCCGCGTCGCCTCCGCCGGCCCGGACTTGAGCGGCGGGACCCGCACCGTCGCCGTCGCCCTGCCGCTGCCGCCGCGCCGGAGCTTCACGTACGCCGTCCCGGACACGTGGACCCTTCCCGCGGCGGGTGTGCGCGTGCGCGTGCCGTTCGGCGAGCGCGTCCTGACGGGCGTGGTCCTCGCGGAGGCCCCCGCCGCCCCGCCGGGCGGCGCCGTCCGGGAGATCCTCGATGTGCTCGACGCGGAGCCCGTCTGCCCGCCGGAGCTTCTGGCCACGGCCTCGCGCGTGGCCGAGCGCTTCTTCGCCTCGATCGGGGAAGTCCTCAAGAGCGCGCTTCCGGCCCGCCTTCCCGCCTCCGGCGCCGTGCGCTACCGAGCCACCGAGAAGGGAGCGCTCGCCGGAAGAGAAGCGCCGCCCGCCGAGAGGGCGATCCTCGATCGCCTGGCCGGAGGAGAGGCCGTGCGGGTGGTGGACCTGCCCGGAGAGGGCCGCGAGCGCCGCGAGACGCTGCGCGCCCTCGAGGAACGGGGCTGGGTGCGCGCGGTGGCCGCGCCGAAACGGGGGGCCTCCCGGCCCGAGATCGCCTACGCGGCCAAGCCTCTGCCTCGAGACGAGCGGGCCGCGGCCCTTGCCCGCAGCCGCAAGGGCCGCGAGGTCCTCGACTTTCTGGAAGCCCTCGGGCGCCCCGCGTCCCGCGACGAGATCCGCGCGAAGACCGGCGCGTCTCCGGCCGTGCTGCGCATGCTCGAGGCGCGCGGCCTGCTGCGCTCCTTCGGAGAGACGCCGCGGTCGGAGCCGAGGCTGGCGGCCGAGGGCGCCGCGTCGTCTTTCACTCCCACGCCGCCGCAGGCCGCCGCCATTGCGGCGATCGCCTCCTCGATCCGCGACCGGCGCTACTTCGCGGCGCTGTTGCAGGGAGTCACCGGCAGCGGCAAGACCGAGGTCTATCTGCGCTCCATCCGCGAAGCTCTCGCGGCGGGTCGCGGCGCCGTGTGGCTGGTGCCCGAGATCGCGCTGACCCCGGTCTTCGCCCGGGAGCTGAAGCGCCAGTTTCCGGAACAAGCGGCTGTGCTTCACTCGGCTCTCTCCGAGCGGGAGCGCGCCGAGGCCTGGGACCGCGTCCGCGCGGGGCAGGCGCGCGCCGTCATCGGGCCGCGCTCGGCGGCGTTTGCCCCGGTCGCGGACCCGGGGCTCTTCATCGTGGATGAGGAGCACGACGCCTCGTACAAGCAGCGCGAGTCGCCGCGGTACGACGCTCGCGAGGTCGTGGCGCTGCGGGCCAAGGAGAACGGCGCGGCGCTCGTGTTCGGGTCGGCCACGCCGTCGATCGAGGCGTACCACGCGGGAGAGCGCGGGCGCCTGGCCGTCCTGACGCTGCCCGAGCGGATCGCCTCCCGCCCGCTGCCCCGCGTCGAGATCGTGGACCTGCGGCACGAGCCCTTGCGCGCCAGCGAGAAAGGGATCCCGCTCTTCTCGCGGCCGCTCCTGACGCGCCTGGCCGAGGTGTTCGCTCGCGGGGAGCAGGCGATCCTGCTGCAGCCCCGCCGCGGCTTCGCGCCTTTTCTGTTGTGCCGCGACTGCGGGAACGACTTCCGCTGCACGCGCTGCAGCGTCACGCGGACGGTGCACAACCGCGGCAACCTTCTCGTCTGCCACTACTGCGGCGAGCGCGCGCCGCGGCCGGCCCGCTGTCCCGAATGCGGCGGCTCGGTGCTCGAGGCGATCGGCGCAGGGACCGAGCGGGTCGCCGAGCGGTTCGGCGAGGTCTTCCCGGGCGTCGCCCATGCCGTCCTCGACCGCGACACGGCCCGGCGCCGGGGGGCGGCGGCCGTCGTCGAGGACATGACGTCCGGACGCGTCTCGTGCCTCATCGGCACGCAGATGGTCGCCAAGGGGCACGACTTCCCGAACGTGACGGCGATCGGGGTGCTTTCGGCGGACACGCTCCTGAACTTCCCGGATTTCCGCTCGGCCGAGAAGACCTTCCAGCTCCTCGCCCAGGTCTCGGGCCGTGCGGGCCGCGGGGACTCGCCCGGAACCGTGCACGTGCAGACCTTTCACCCCAACCACCCGGCGATCCGCCGCGCGGCCGAGCACGACGTCGCGGGGTTCGCGGCCGCCGAGCTGGAGTTTCGCCGGGCGTTCTTCTACCCGCCCTTCTCAGAGCTCGCCGCGATTCTCGTTTCCTCGCCCGACCGCGACCGGGCGCAAGCGACGGCCGCCGAGCTCGGGAAGACCCTGCAGGCAAGCTCCGAATCGCTCCGGATCTCCGGCCCCGCACCGGCGCCGCTCGAGCGCCTGCAGGGACGCTGGCGCTTCCAGATCCTCCTGCGGGCCGCCGACCGGCGCGCGATCCTCGCCGCCCTCGAGGCCGCCATGCCCGAGCGCCCGCCCTCGGGGGTCCAGGCGGCCGTGGACGTGGATCCGCAGGATCTGATGTGAGCCCTCGTCCGACCGGTACAATTGCCCCGTGAATTCCGACGACGGCCAATTCGAGGAGCCGATGCAGCGCCTGCGGCGGCGCATCGAGGAGCTCTCGGCGTTGCCCGACGACGCCGCGCACCGGCGCGAGATCGAGAAGCTGCGCGAGAAGCTCGACCGCGTGTCGCGCGAGATCTACGCCTCCCTGACGCCCTGGCAGCAGACCCTCGTGGCGCGGCACCCGGCGCGACCCTACCCGCTCGACTACGTCCAGGCTCTCATGACCGACTTCGTCGAACTGCACGGGGACCGCAAGTACAGCGACGACGCGGCCGTCATCGCGGGATTCGCCGAGTTCCGCGGCCGCCCGGTCGCGGTCGTCGGGCACCAGAAGGGGCGAGACACGAAGGAAAAGATCCGCCGCAACTTCGGCATGCCGCGCCCCGACGGCTTCCGCAAGGCGCTGCGCGTCATGGAGCTGGCCGAGAAGTTCGGCCGCCCGATCCTCTCCTTCATCGACACGGCGGGGGCCTATCCAGGGATCGACGCCGAGGAGCGCGGCCAGGCCGAGGCCATCGCGGTGAACCTGCGCGAGATGGCACGCTTTCACGTGCCGATCGTGGTGACCGTCACGGGGGAGGGAGGATCGGGAGGGGCTCTGGCGCTCGGGATCGGCGACCGCGTCCTGATGCTCGAGCACTCCATCTACTCGGTCATCTCGCCGGAGGGTTGCGCCGCCATCCTCTGGAAGGACGCCGCGCGAAAGAAGGAAGCAGCCGAGGCTCTGAAGCTGACGGCGCAGGACCTGCTTGGCTTCCATGTCATCGACGAGATCGTGCCGGAGCCGCCCGGCGGGGCTCATGCGGATCCCGCGGGAGCCTGCGCCGCGGTGGGGGAGGCGGTCGACCGGCATCTCTCGGAGGTCGCGAACTTGACCGGCGAGGAGCGCCGCGAGCGCCGTTACCGCCGGTTCCGCACGCTCGGCCAGTTCGAAACCGCCGGCGCTCCGTGAACGCGCCGCGTCCGCGCCGCCGGCGCGCGGACCCCGCCGCCGTCTCCCGATTGGCCCGCGCGGCCGGCGTCTCGGCTCTGCTGGCCCGGCTCCTCCTGCGCCGTGGAGTGGAGACGGCTGGCGGCGCGCGCGCTTACCTCGATCCGTGCCGCGGAGTCCTGCACGATCCTTCGTTGCTCGCCGGCCTGGCCGCGACCCGGGCCCCGATGGACCTTCTCGTCCGGCTGGAGCCCGGCCGCAAGGGCTGGGGGAACCGGGTCGAGATCCTCGCCGCGCGGCCTCCCGGGAGTCTGCCGTGAAGCGGCGCCGGCTGGAGCTCGCCGTGCTCGGGACGGGCGTCGTGTTCCTCGCGGTTCTCGCCGTCTCCTTCCGCCCCAGCCGCAAGCCGGCGGCGGGCAAGGAGAACGCGCCGCCCGCCGCGCCCTCGGGCGACGACTCTGGGCAGGCCACGACGCTTCTGGACGGCTTCGACTTCACCGAGTCGATCGCGGGCAAGCCGCTGCTGCGGATCCAGGCGGACCGCACCGTTGGCTACGGGCCGGCGGCGGGGCTGGCGCCCCACCTGTACGCCGGGGAGAACGTGACTCTGACGGTCTACCCCGAGGAGGGCGAGCCCGTGACGGTGCACTCCGACCGCGCCGACTACGACGAGCGCACGCGCCGGTCCCGGCTGGAGGGCAACGTGCGCTGGACCGACGCCGACGGCTCGCTGGCGCGGACGGAGACCGTCGTCTTCCATCCGGCCACGCGCGCTCTGGAAGCGCCCGGCCGGGTCCGGTTCACCCGCGGCTCGATCGACCTGACGGCCCCCTCCGCGCGCTACGAAGTCCGAGAGCGGGTCGTCCGCTTCGCCGGTCCCGTCGAGGGCTCGGGCACCGGGGAGGACAGCGCCGGCCTCTCTCGCCTCACGGCACGCGAGGGGCTCTACCGCCGCGACGAGGGTGTGCTCGAGCTCACGGCCGTCGACGGGCAATCGCGAACGGGCGACCGGTTCGGTTCGGACCGTCTCGTCGTCCAGATGGCGAGCGCCGGCGCCGGACGCCCGGAGTGGGCGCGCGCCACGGGAAACGTGCGCGGCATTCTCTCGGCCGAGGGCGCGGCCTCCGGCGTCGGAGCCGAGAAGCTCGAGCGGCAGTACACGGGCGAGGAGGGGATGCTCCAATTCGACGCCGCGGGGAAGGCCCGGTCCTTCGCCCTGGCCGGCTCCCCGGCGCTTCTCTGGGGACCGAAGCGCCGGATCACGGCGCCCCGGATCGAGCTCGTCTTCGAGAAAGGGCGCGCCTCGGGCGCTCGGGCGCAGGGGGGAGTGCGGATCGAATCGGACGACAGCCGGGCGGGGGCCGAGCGGGCGAGCGTGCATCTGGCCGGGGACGGCGCGGAGAGGAACGCGACGCTCGAGGGCGCGGTGCGCGTCGAAGCCGACGGGTATCGAGCCGAGGCGGCTCGCGCCGAGGAGCTCGACTCCGGAAAGCGCTGGCTCCTGACAGCCGGCGCGGGTCGGTCCGCGCGGGTGGAGAGTGGCACCTCGCGCCTCTCGGCCGATCGCATCGAGATCCTCCGCGAGGAGAAGCGGGTCCGCGCAGAGGGCCACGCGCGCGCGGTCTTCAGCCCCGACGCCCGCAGGAAGTCCCGGACCGTGACCTTCGTCGGAGATTCGAAGCGCCCGGTGTACGGCAAGGCGGACCGGATCCTCCTAGACGACGCCCGCGGCGCGGCCACGCTGTCCGGCGCGGCTTCGCTCTGGCAGGACACCTCGTCCCTCTTCGCCGACGAGATCGCGATCTCCGATGCCGAGAAAACCGTTACGGCGACGCAGAACGTCCGCGCTGTTCTGACGCCGGTGTTGGACCGGGAAAAGGCGGGCGATCCGGGGGCGCGCGCGGCTTCGATCGTCTCCGCCAAACGGCTCCTGTACCGCGACGCCGACCGGAGCGCGCGGTTCGAAGGCGGCGTGACCGTGGTGCGGGGAGGCTGGCGGGCGCAGGGTGCGGAGTCGACGGCCTGGCTCGACAAGGACGGCGAGGTCGAGTCGGTCGAGATCTCGGGCGACGTGCGCATGACGGACCGGACGGTCGGGAGGTCGGGGCAGGCGGAGAAGGCGCTGGACTACCCGAAGACCGGGAAAACCGTGCTGTGGGGCTCTCCCGCGCGGGTCATCGACGCCGGCGGTAATCAGGTGGCGGGCGCTGTCTTGACGATCCTCGATCGCGGGCGTAGCGTCGAGATCACCGCCCCCGAGGGCGGCAAGACGGAAACCATTCACCGGACACGAAAAGATTGAGCGAGATCGCTTCGAGATCCGGAGACCGGCCGGTCCTCATGGCCGAAGGCCTCGTCAAGGCCTACGGCGGCCGGGCGGTCGTGCGCGAGGTCTCGCTCGAGGTCGCCGCGGGCGAGATCGTCGGCCTTCTCGGCCCCAACGGCGCCGGCAAGACGACCACCTTCTCGATCGTGGTGGGACTCGTGCCGCCGGACGCGGGAGTCGTGCGCCTCGGCGACCGGGACCTGACCGACCTTCCCATGTACCGCCGGGCTCGGGCGGGTATTTCCTACCTACCGCAGGAGCCCTCCGTGTTCCGAAAGATGACGGTGGAAGAGAACCTCCTGGCCATCCTCGAGACCCTGGAGCTCCCGCCGGCAGAGCGCGGGGCCAGGTGCGATGCGCTCCTGGCGGAGTTCGGCCTGATGGAACTGCGCCGCCACCGCGCCTACACGCTGTCGGGCGGCGAGCGGCGCCGGGTCGAGATCGCGCGCAGCCTGGTCCTGTCCCCGTACTTCCTCCTGCTCGACGAGCCCTTCGCGGGGATCGATCCGATCGCCGTGCTGGACATCCAGCAGATCGTCCGTCGGCTGGCCTCTTCCGGCATCGGGGTGCTGATCACGGACCACAATGTCCGCGAGACTTTGTCCATCGTGGACCGGGCTTATATAATTCACGGGGGAGAGATCCTTCGCTCGGGCACACCCATTACACTCTCGAGCGACGCCGCAGTCCGAAAGATCTATCTGGGAGAGGGTTTTCGGCTCCACTGAGCCGCCAACGCCATGGCTCTCGAACAAAAGCTCAACCTGAGACTGTCGCAGCGTCTCGTCATGACGCCCTCGCTGCAGCAGGCGATCAAGCTGCTGCAGATGTCCCGGCTCGAGCTCCAGGAAGTCCTGACCCAGGAGATGGTGGAGAACCCGATCCTCGAGGAGCAGGAGGAGTCGACCGAGGTCGAGCGTTCCGACGCGGCCCGCGACGCCGAGGACGCGGGGAGCCCGGCGCCGACGACGCCCGCCGCCGAGAAGGAGCGCGACTCCTTCGAGGAGATCGACTTCAACTCGTACTTCGAGGACTACCTCGACTCCGCCTACAACCCCCGCCAGTACCAGGAAGAGCCCGAGGAGTTCTCGCTCGAGAACATCCTGACGCGCCCCGAAGGCCTGCCGGAGCACCTGAACTGGCAGCTCTCCATGTGCGAGGCCGGCCCGGACGTGCGCGAGATCGCCGCCTACCTGGCCGGCAACATCGACGAGGACGGCTACCTGCGCGTCTCGCGGGAGGAGATCCGAGAGGCGCACTTCGAGAACGACGCCGACGTCGAGGCCGCGATCGCCCTGGTCCGCTCCTTCGACCCCGCCGGCGTGGGCGCGTTCGACCTGCCCGACTGCCTCTTGCTGCAGCTCCGGTCGCTCGGCATCGAGAACGCCCTCATCGAGACGATCATCCGGGACCACTGGCCCGAGTTCCTCAACCGGCAGTTCGCCCCGCTCGCCAAGACGCTCAACGTCGGGCTCTCGGAGATTCAGGCGGCCGTCGAGATCATCAAGAACCTGGAGCCCAAGCCCGGCCGCAAGTACTCGAGCGAGCGCACGATCTACGTCGAGCCCGACGTCTTCGTGCGCAAGATCGGCGACGACTACGTCATCCAGCTTTCCGAGGACGGTCTGCCGAAGCTCCGCATCTCCTCGGCGTACCGCAAGCTGCTGCGCGGCGGCAACGGCGCCATCGGCGCGGAGGCCGCCAACTACCTCAAGGACAAGATGCGTTCGGCCATCTGGCTGATCAAGAGCCTCGACCAGCGCCAGCGCACGATCTACAAGGTTGCCGATTCGATCGTCCGGCATCAGCGGGCCTTCCTCGACCACGGGATCGAGCACCTGCGGCCCCTCGTGCTGCGCGACGTGGCCAACGACATCGGCATGCACGAGTCGACCGTCTCGCGCGTCGTCTCGAACAAGTACATCCACACGCCGCGCGGCCTTCTCCCCATGAAGTACTTCTTCCACAGCGGCATCGACTCCTCCAGCGGAGACGACGTCTCGTCCCTCTCGATCAAGAACAAGATCGCGCGCATCGTGCAGGACGAGGACGCCCGGCGGCCCCACTCGGACGCGCGCATCATGCAGAAGCTGCGCGCCGAGGGAATCCAGATCGCCCGCCGCACGGTCGCCAAGTACCGCGAGGAGCTTCGAATCCCCTCTTCCTCCCAGAGAAAGCAGAGCTTTTAGGAGGTCCGCATGGCCGTCGAATGCACGGGACGCAACGTCGAGGTCAGCACGTCGTTGAAGGAGCTCGCGGAGGAGCGCACGCATCGTCTGGAGCGCCACCTGGGAGGCCCGGCCGATGTCCGCGTGGTGCTCTCGCACGAGAAGCACCGGTTCGGTGCCGAGATCATCGCGATCCACCGGAGGCGCCGTTGGAAGGCCCAGGAGGAGACCGCGGACCCGCGCGCCGCCGTCGCGCTCGCCTTCGAGAAGATCGACGCGCAGGCCAAGCGGGACACCGAGAGGCAGCGGGATCGCAAGCACCGGGGCTGGGCCCGGTTCCTCCCGAAAGGCTGGCGGACCGAGCCCCTGGCCGTCGCGGCGGCTCCTCCCGCGCCGGCCGGCGCGCGCGTGGTGCGCGACCACCCCGCGGCCGTCAAGCCGATGGGGGTGGAGGAAGCGACGATCGTCATGGAAGCCTCGGGTCAGGAAGTCTTCGTGTTTCGAGACGCCGCCAACGACCGGGTGTCCGTGCTCTACCTCCGCGGCGACGGCGACTTCGGTCTCATCGTGCCGGAATGCTGATCGGGAGCGGGGAGGCGGCCGAAGGCGGAGCGGGAGTGCGGCAGGACAGGCTCGTGGATTCCCGCCTCGTCTTTTCCGGCCTCCCGGGCTCCGCGCGCGAGGAAATCCTCCGCGAGCTCGCGGACCGGGTCGGCTCGCGCGGTCTCGTGCCCGACCCCGCCGCGCTCTTCGCTCGGCTGATCGAGCGCGAGAGGCTCGGCTGCACGGGGCTCGGCGGCGGGATCGCGATTCCACATTGCAAGCTCGCGGACCTTTCCGACGTGCTCGTGGCCGTCGCCACCACCGCCGCGCCCGTTGACTTCGGCGCCGCCGACGGCGTCCCGGTCAGACTCCTCTTTGTCGTCGTCTCCCCGGCTCACGCCGCCGCGGCTCACCTCCAGGCGCTGGCGCGGATCTCGCGCCTCCTCCGCACCCCCGGGGTCGCGGAGGCCCTGCGCGGGGCGGATTCGCAGGAGAGTCTCCAGGACGCCGTGCGCGAGGCGGAGGCCACGCTTCCGGTCACCTCATGAGCAGAGAGAAGCCCCCGACCAGGAGCCCTTCCCTCACGGCCGAGATCCTGCGGTCGTCCTCGCTCGAAGACCTCGAGATGCGCGTGGTCGCGGGAGAGTCCGGTTTCGCGCGCGCGATCTCCTGGGGACGCATCCAACGGCCCGGGCTCGCGCTGGCCGGGTTTCTGCCGTATATCAAGCCCGGGCGCATCCAGATCCTGGGGGAGAGCGAGCTCAACTACCTCGACACCATGCCCGAGGGCGTGCGCAGCGAGCGCATCGCGTCGATCTGCGCCCTGCCCGTGGCGGCCTTCGTGATCACCAAGGGCCAGACCCCCCCGGACGACATCGTCCGCGAGTGCCGGCTGCGCAAGATCCCGCTTCTCGTTTCCGACCGCACGACCTCGGTGGTGATCCAGTCGATCACCCGCGTTCTCGAGGACGAGCTCGCCCCGACCACGACACTCCATGGGGTCCTCGTCGACGTGTACGGCATGGGCCTGCTGCTGCTCGGCGAGTCCGGGATCGGCAAGAGCGAGTGCGCGCTCGACCTCGTGCACCGCGGCCACCGGCTCGTCGCCGACGACGCGGTCGAGATCCGCCGCTATCCCAACGACGCCCTGGTGGGCCGCGCCGCGGAGATGATCCGCTACCACATGGAGTTGCGCGGGATCGGCATCATCAACATCAAGCACCTCTTCGGTGTTTCGGCCGTCCGCGCCTCCAAGTCGATCGAGCTCGTCATCGAGCTCCAGCGCTGGGACCCCGTCAAGAAGTACGACCGGTTGGGCTTGGACGGGGAGTCGTACACGATCCTCGAGCGCGAGCGGCCGCTCCTGCGCCTGCCGGTCGCCTCCGGCCGCAACCTTGCCCTGCTCATCGAGATCGCCGCACGCAACGAGCTTCTGAAGTCTCAGGGCTACGACGCCGCCAAGGAGTTCGCCCGCCGGGTCGACGAGGAAATCGCGCGCAACGCGCAGGCGGAGGGCGCCGCGCGGTGAGCACTGCCCCGGCGCCGCCGGCCTCCGACGCGGTCCCCGAGAGCCTCGTGGTCGTTACCGGGCTGTCCGGATCCGGGAAGAGCTATGTGAACAACTGCCTGGAGGACATGGGCTACTTCTGCGTCGACAACCTGCCTCTCGAGCTGCTCGAGCCGCTCATCGCGCAGGTTTCGAGCCAGAAGCGGGTCGGCATCATCCTCGACGTCCGCAACCCGGACTTCGCGCCGCGGTTCCCCGAGGTCCTGGCGCGCCTGCGCGCCCGCGTCGCGGGGACGCGTCTGCTGTTCCTCGACGCCTCGGAAGAGTCGCTGATCCGGCGCTTCTCCGAGACGCGGCGGCCGCACCCGCTGGCCGGAAAGTCCTCGCTTCTGGAGGCGCTGCGACGTGAGCGGGCCATGCTCGAGAACGTCCGCGCCGTGGCCGACGTCGTGGTGGACACCTCCGCCATGACGGTGCACGAGTTGCGTTCGTTCATGCAGAAGACTTTCGTCGGAGACCCCGAGAGCCCGGGGATGGTCATCTCCGCGACCTCGTTCGGCTACAAGTTCGGCACGCCCCACGACGTGGATCTGCTCTTCGACGTGCGCTTTCTGGCCAATCCGCACTTCGTGTCCGAGCTCAAGGGCAAGACCGGCATGGACGCGGCCGTGGCGGCCTACATCGAACAGGACCCGGAGACTCGCGCCTTTCTCGACCGTCTCGTGCAGTTTCTCGACTACCTGCTGCCGCGCTTCGAAGCCGAGCACAAGAGCTACCTGTCGATTGGCATCGGCTGCACCGGCGGCAAGCATCGCTCCGTGTACATCGCCGAGCAGCTGGCCGGCCTGCTGAAGGAGAAGGGGTATCCCGTTCGCGTGTCGCACCGCGACGCGACCCGCGAATGAGATAATGCCGCCCTCCGATGATTGGAATTCTGCTGGTGACTCACGGCAGGCTCGCCGAGGAGTTGCGCGCCGCCGCCATCACCATCCAGCCGGGACTGGAACGGATCGTGGCCGTGGCTCTCGAGTGGAGCGAGACGGGTGAGGACGCCCGGGAAAACATCCGCAAGGGCCTCGCGCAGGCCGAGGAGGGCGACGGCGTCGTGATCCTCACCGACATGTTCGGAGGGACCCCGACCAACCTGACGCTGCCCTTCCTGAGCAAGGACCGCGTCGAGATCGTGACCGGGGTCAACCTCCCGATGGTCCTGAAGTGCGCCTCGCTGCAGAGGAGCCGCCGCTCGGTCACCGAAGTCGCCCACGTGGCCAAGGACCGCGGCCAGCGCTCGATCTATGTGGCCTCTGACCTGCTCGCCGAGGAGGGAGCGCCGGCGGCCGTGGCGGAGAACCGGGAACCGTGATCGAACGCGAGCTCGCCATTCGCAATCGGCTCGGCCTCCATGCGCGCGCGGCCGCCAAGTTCGTCCAGACCGCCAGCCGCTTCAAGTCTGAGGTCAAGATCCGCAAGAGCGCGGAAGAGGTGGACGGCAAGAGTATCCTCGGCATCCTCCTGTTGGCCGCATCCCAGGGAACCCGCATCACGCTCGCCGTCACGGGCGAGGACGAGGCCGACGCCTTCGCTGCCGTCGAGGGCCTCATCGCCCGCAGCTTCGACGAGGAAGAGTAGAACGGCCGGGCCCGGCTGCCATGTTCCAGGGTCTCTCCGTCTCGCCGGGTGTGGCCGTCGGCCGCGCCGTCATCATCCGCTTCGGCGGGCTGCCGGCCTTCCGGCGCGCCGTGCCGCCCGAGGACCTCGAAAAGGAGGAGCGCCGGCTGCGGCGCTCGGCGGCGCGCGCGGCCGAGGATTTCGCCCGCCACTCCCGAGAGAGCAAGGGCGACATGGGCTCGGAGCTCGCCGCGATCCTGGAGGCCCACGGGCTGATCGCGAGCGACGAGACCTTCCTCGGGGCGATCGCCGAGCGCATCCGGCGCGACCGCGTCAACGCCGAGTGGGCCCTGGCGGAAGTGACCCGCGAGCTCTCGGCGCGGCTGGCGGCCGCGGACTCCTCCGCCATGCGGGAGCGCGAGGCCGACATCGCGGACGTCGCCCGCGAGATCAGCGGACACCTGTCCGGAGGTGATCGCCCCGTGCCCGCGGAGCTCCCGCGCGGCTCGATCCTCGTGGCCGACGAGCTGTCCCCGGCCGACGCGGCGCGCCTGGACCCGCGCCGGGTCCGGGCACTCGCGCTCGAGCGGGGCGGGCCGACCTCGCACGCCTCGATCATCGCCCGCTCTTTCGGGCTCCCGGCCGTCGTCGGCATCCCCGGCCTCTGCGACGAGGTCTCGCCGGACCGCCCGATCGTCGTGGACGGGGACCGCGGCACGGTCGACACGCACCCCTCCAAGGAGCGGCTGCGCCGCAGCCTCGAGCGCGTCGGCGAGGAGCGCGAGAAGAGCCGCAGACTCCGGGGCCGCACCGCGAAGGCCGCCGCGACGCGCGACGGGCTCCGCATCTCGGTGCGAGCCAACCTGGAGCTGCCCGAGGAGATCCCGGCGCTCGAGCGGTTCCACGCGGAGGGCGTGGGCCTCTTTCGCTCCGAGTTCCTGTACCTGAGGGCCCTTCCGAGGTCGCCCGGGATCGAGGAGCAGCGCGAGGCCTACGAGACCCTGCTCGAGGCGGCGGCGCCTCACCCGGTCATCGTACGCACGTACGACCTCGGAGGAGAGAAGGGGATCGGGCCGGCTCCCGGGGAGAACCCGGCTCTCGGACTGCGCGGCCTGCGTTACTGCCTGGCCCATCCGAAGCTCTTCGACCAGCAGCTCCTGGCGCTCTGCCTGGCGGCGCGGCGGGGAGAGCTGAAGATCCTCCTGCCCATGGTTACGTCCCGCTCCGAGCTCCAGGCTGCCCGCCGGGCGCTGGAGCGCGCCGTCCAACGTTCCGGGCTCGCGAAATCGCTCCCCCTCGGAGTGATGATCGAGGTGCCCTCTGCCGCCCTCCTCGCCGACCGGCTGGCGGAGGAGGCCGACTTTTTCTCGATCGGCACCAACGATCTGACCCAGTACGGCCTGGCGGTCGACCGCGCGAACCCCGACGTCTCGTCGCTCTTCCGCCCGCTCCATCCAGCGATCCTGAGGATGATCAAGTTCGTCGTCGATACGGGCGCCGCCGCCGGCCGGCCGGTGGCCGTCTGCGGGGAGCTCGCGGCCGACCCGCTCGGCGCGGCCGCTCTGGTGGGCCTGGGGATCAGGGACCTCTCGGTCACGCCTGTGGCGATTCCCGGCGTCAAGGAGAGCCTGTCGGCGATCGACTCCTCCCGGGCGGCGAGCCTCGCCGCGCGCGCTCTCGACGCGGCCGAGGCGTCCGAGGTGGAGCACATCTTTGGAGGCGCATCGTGAGAACCGTGCCGAAGCCCTGGGGCCGTGAGGTCGTCTTCGCCGAGACCGATCGGTACGCGGGAAAGATCCTGCACCTCTCGCCTGGGGGCAGCCTCTCGCTGCAGTACCATGAGAGGAAGGACGAAACGCTCTTCGTTCTGGAAGGGGAGGTCAGGCTTCTCGTGGAGGTCGACGGCGCTATGCAGGAACGCACGCTCCAGCCCGGAGAGGCGTTTCGCATCAGGCCCGGCGTCAAGCACCGGATGCGGGCGGAGCGCCCGTGCGTGCTCGTCGAGGTGTCCTCGCCCGAGCTCGACGACGTCGTCCGGCTCGAGGACGCCTACGGCCGGGAGGGGACGAAGGAGCCATGACGGGATTTCGGTCTTTGGATTTCGGATTTTGGATTTGGGCCGTTGCGGGGCTGCTCGCGTCGAGCATCCTCGCGGGCAGCGAGCCCACTGCGACCCCGACGCCGCGGCCGAAGCTCTCCGGCGGGTTCGGGCGCCCGCGCCAGACCCCGCCGCCCCCCGCGTCCGGGGGCGGGCAGAGCCTGGCCGACGTGGTGCGCGCGGTGCAGGATGCGCGGGGGCAGAGCCCCGAGAAGGGGGCCGTGACGATCGACAACAAGTCGCTCGTCACGAACCCCGAGAAGGGGAGAGTCTCCACCAGCAGGGTCGCGCCTCCCAGGATCTTCCCCTCACCCTCGCCGTCCGCGGCGCCTTCGCAGGGGACTCGACCCGTATCCCCGGAGGATCCCTCCGTCCCGAGCACACCCGAGGGGACCGAGGCAGAATGGCGCGAGACGGCCCGCGCGACCCGCCAACGCGTCGAGGACGCCCGCGGGCGGGTGGCCGAGCTCGACGCCGCCGGCAAAAAGCTCGAGAACGACTTCTACGCGTGGGACGACGGCCAGTATCGCGACCGGGTCATCAAGCCGGCCTGGGATCGCACGCTCCGAGAGCTCGAGGACTCCAAGCGCGCGCTCTCCGCGGCCGAGAAGGACCTGGCCGATCTGCCGGAGAAGGCGCGGCTGGCGGGCGGGGAGCCCGGTTGGATCCGCGAATGAGCGCGCACACACAAACGCCGCCGGCGGGGTCGGGCAGCGCCCTGCCCGTCTTACCCGCAAGCTTCCGGGTCGAGACCTGGGGCTGCCAGATGAACGTCCTCGACGGCCAGCGCATGGCGGGCCAGCTCGAGGAGCTCGGCCTCCGTCGGGCCGCCGACGGCGAGGAGCCTTCGGTCGTCCTCCTGAATACGTGCGCCGTGCGCGAGAAGGCCGAGGCCAAAGTCTTCAGCGAACTCGGCGTTCTCGCCCGCCGCAGGCAGCGGGACCCCGACCTGGTGGTCGGGGTGACGGGGTGCGTCGCGCAGGTTTCCGGCTCCGAGATCCTCGAGCGGGCTCCCTGGGTCGACTTCGTCGCCG
This sequence comes from Thermoanaerobaculia bacterium, assembly GCA_040879385.1. GTDB lineage: Bacteria > Acidobacteriota > Thermoanaerobaculia > UBA5066 > Gp7-AA6 > DAHUXD01. The sequence goes on from JBBDKM010000013.1 coordinate 62,248, forward strand.
GCACCGGCCAGGTCGAGTCGATTGGCGAGCTCGTCGAGGCAGCCCGCCGCGACCGGCGGCAGGCCATGCGGCTCGAGCTCCCGGAGGAGAGCCCCGTTTACCAGTTCCGGAAGATCTCGCGCGAGTCCCCCTTCCAGGCCTATGCCACCGTCATCGAGGGGTGTGACCAGTACTGCACCTTCTGCATCGTGCCCTTTACCCGGGGGAGCGAGAGGAGCCGCGCCTCGGCTGAGATCGTCGAGGAGGTCCGGTACCTGGCCTCCCGGGGGTCCACGGAGGTGACGCTCCTCGGCCAGACGGTCAACGCCTACCGGGAGCCCGCCGAAGGGTTCGGGTTGGGCGAGCTTCTGCGCCGCGTCTCCGGCGTCGAGGGGATCCGGAGGCTGCGGTTCCTGACCTCGCACCCGCGCTTCATGGACGCGGACCTCGTGGACGCGCTCGCGGAGATCTCGACACTCGCCCCGTACCTGCACCTTCCGGCGCAGTCGGGCTCCGACCGGATCCTCTCGCGGATGAAGCGGCGCTATGGCGCGGCCGAGTATCGGGAGACGGTCAGCCGGATCCGCGCCCGGGTTCCGGGGATCGCAATCTCCTCGGACTTCATCGTGGGCTTCCCGGGTGAGACCGAGAGTGATTTCGAGGAGACCCTCGCGCTCATTCGCGCGGTCCGGTTCGGCAGCCTCTTCGGCTTCCGCTACTCGCCCCGTCCCGGCACGGCCTCGGCCCGCTGGGGCGCCGACTCGGAAGTGCCCGACGCCGTCGTCGCCGTGCGGCTGACGCGTCTTCTGGACCTGCAGACGGCGATCCAGCGGGAGGTCAACGAGGAGCTCGTGGGCCGGGAGTTCGAGGTGCTCCTCGAGGGCCGCAACCGGCGCGGCCAGGCGACCGGCCGGACTCCCTGCAACCGCATCCTGCACATCGAGGAGGAGATCGGAGACCTTTCGCCGGGGCGTTACATCCGCGCCCGCGTGACACGGGGCCTTCCCAATTCTCTCCTCGGCCGGGTGACGGCGGCGTAGAGGGGAAAGGCGTTCCATGGTCAAGATGGAGATTAAAGGCCTGCTGATGGATCCGGTCTCGAACATGCCGGTCGTGATCCTGCGCGACCTCGAGAAGGGCCTGTTCCTCCCGATCTGGGTCGGCATTTTCGAGGCCAATGCCATCGCCCTCGAGATGGAAAAGGTCTCGACACCGCGTCCCATGACGCACGATCTCCTGAAGAACCTCCTGACCGAGCTCGACGCCCGCGTCGACCGCGTCGTCATCAACGACCTCCGGGAGAACACCTTCTTCGCGCGCATTCACCTCACCCGGGGCGACTCGGCCCTCTCGGTCGACAGCCGGCCGAGCGACGCCATCGCCCTGGCCCTGCGCTCGCACGCCGAGATCTACGTCGAGGAGGAGGTTCTCGAGAAGAGCCGGAGCCTCCGCGCCGAGGGCTCGGAACAGGATCCGGATCGCCTCCGCAAATGGCTCGAAGAGGCGAGCCCGGACGAGCTCGGCAAGTACCGGATGTAGACGCGGCCCGTTGCCCGGCAAGCCGAGAGCTGAAAGCCGGGGGCTGACGGCTATACTCCGATTCGTGATCATCTCGATTACGAATCAGAAGGGCGGAGTCGGGAAGACCACCACCGCCATCAACCTCGCGGCGGCGCTGGCCCAGAAGGGGATGAAGACCCTCCTCGTCGACCTCGACCCGCAAGCCAACAGCACCATGTCCTACCTCGACCGCCGCTCGGTCGAAAAATCCATGTTCGACGTGCTGACGGACCCGGAGGTGACGCTCCAGGACATCATCCGGCCCTCGGGTCTCGAGCACCTGGACCTGGCCCCGGCCCGCATCGCTCTGGCCAAGATCGAGGCCAAGCTGCTCGGGGAGCTCGACGGCCACTTCCGCCTCCGGGACAAGATCGAGGGGGTCCGGCGCACCTACGACGCGATCCTGATCGACACCCCGCCGACTTTGGGAATGATCACGGTCAACGCGATGGTCGCCTCGAGCCACATCCTCATCCCTATCCAGTCCTCGTACTTCGCCCTGGAGGGCACCGACGACCTGCTCGAGACGATCGACAAGATCAAGGCGCGCCCCAATCCGAACCTGCGCATCCTGGGGGTCGTCATCACTCTCCACGACAAGCGCACGGTGCTCGGCAAGGACGTCTCCAACCAGATCGCCAGCGTCTTCGGCGACAAGGTCTTCAAGACCACGATCTCCAAGAGCGTGCGCCTCGAGGAGAGCCCCGCCCACCAGGAGTCCATCTTTACCTTCGCGCCGCGCTCGAGCGGCGCAGCCGAGTACTACTCCCTTTCCGAGGAGGTGCTTTCCCGTGTCTAAGCGCCGCGGCTTGCCCACGGAGTCCCACATGCGTCACGATGCCCACTTCGTCGACTCGCTCTCGGAGCGTTTCGGCGCGGCGCTGGGGCGGCTCATCCCGATCGACGAGATCGAGACCAACCCCGACCAGCCGCGCCGGAGCGTCGGCGACCTCGAGGAGCTGCGGATGTCGATCGAGTCGAAGGGCGTCCTCGAGCCGATCCTCGTGCGGCCCCTTCCCGACGGGCGCTTCCGCATCATCGCAGGGGAGAGGCGGTTCCGCGCCGCACTCGAGGCGGGCCTGGCCGAGATCCCGTGCATCGAGCTCGACGTGCCCGACAACGAGGTGATGGAGATCGCGCTGATCGAGAACCTCCACCGGCGCGACCTCCATCCCTTCGAAGAGGCCATGGGGTACTCCTCGCTCGCCGACCGCCACGGGTACAAGCAGCAGCAGATTGCCGAGACGGTCGGGAAGTCGCGCGTCTCGATCACCGAGGCGATGTCGCTCCTCGAGATCCCGGAGGACCTGCGCGAGGTATGTCGGCGCGCCGACATCGACGCGCGCTCGGTGCTCCTGGAGATCGCTCGACTCGGGGACCGGCGGAGGATGGAGGAGGCGATCGCGCTCGTCGCGAGCGGCTCGACGCGCGACGACCTGCGCCGGCAGAAGAAGACCGGCGCCCCCGGCAAGGCGAAGGAGTTCCACTTCGTCTACCGGCCCAAGGACGCTCCGTACCGCCTCGACATCTCGTTCGCAAGGTCGCGCGTCAACCGCGACGAGCTGATCGGCGCTCTCAAACAGGTTCTCAAGCAGCTCGAGTCGGGCCAGATCGAGATCACGAAGAAGAAGTAGGCGGCGGCTGTAGCGTCCGATAAGATATATTATGTAAAGTTGCGTATCAGACCCGCCCATGGCTGGCTTTACATCCTGCCGTCCCCTCTGCACTATCCACCCTGATGCGCCTGATCTCCCGGTCGATTCTTCGCGAGATCTGGCCGCCCTTTCTTCTCGGGTTCGCCGCCTACACGTTCATCCTCCTGATCCGCACGATCCTGCTCCTGGCGGACTTCGCGGTCCGGCGCAGCGCGCCCTTCCGGGAGGTCGGGCTGCTGGTCCTCCTGTCCCTGCCGTGGATCGCGGTCCTGACCCTTCCGATGGCCTTCCTCCTCGGGGTCCTGATCGGTCTCGGGCGGCTCGGCGGCGACTCGGAGCTGACGGCCCTCGGTGCCTGCGGTGTGGGACCCTCCTCGCTTTACCGGCCGCTGTTCGCCGCCGCGGGCGTGGCCTCGGCAGCGGTCCTCGTCCTGTACAACCTGGTCCTCCCGCCCGCCAACGAAGCGCTGCAGACGTCCATGGCCCGCGTGGCGGCGACCTCGATCGTCAACGTGGTCACCCCGCGCACCTTCCGGGAGCCCCGCCCCGGGATCATGTTCTTCTTCGACCGGGTCGCTCCTGACGGCCGCTCGTTCGAGGGCGTCTTCCTGAAGCTCGGCGACGAGGACGATCCGCCCAACCGCGTCATCGTGGCCCGGCGCGGCGGCCTCGCCCTCGAAGGCGACCGGCTTTGGCTCGACCTCGTCGAGTCCACGGTCCACGAAGTCGACCCAGAGGATCCGACGCGCTACCGCTCGACGCGTAACTCCTCCCAGCGGCTGCTGCTCGCGGGCGAAAGCTTCAACCGTCCGGGCACGCGGGTCCTCATCCAGCGGGGCCTGCGGTCCCAGACGCTGCCCGAGCTGTGGCGGGCCGCCCACCGCCTCCCCGCCGCGGATCCCGACCGGAGGCTGGCCTGGGTCGAGATCCACAAGAAGTTCGCCATCCCCTTCGCCTGCGTTGCCTTCGTCTTCGTTGGAGTTCCCCTCGGCCGCCGCCTGCGCCGCGGCGGGCGCGGCGGCAGCTTCGCGCTCTCGCTCTTGATCCTGCTGGTCTATTACCTCCTGCTCTCGAGCGGCGAGACCTGGGCGCAGGAAGGCAGGATCCACGCGGCGCTGGCGATCTGGCTGCCCAACGCGCTGCTGCTCCTCCTCGGCGCGGTGGCCATTCTCTGGAAGCCCGGAGGACGCGTTCCCGCCGCTCCCCTGGCTGTCCTGCCGCAGGACGCCGCCCCCTCCCCGGCGCGGAGCTCGGTGCGCGTGGCGGGCACGGCCGCGACGCCGTCGCGCGTGCGGATGATCCCGCTCGCCGACCGCTATGTCCTGGCCCGCTTTCTCGTCGCGCTCGCCCTCGTGCTCTCTTCGGCCCTCCTCCTGGCGGCCGTTGTGGACTACGCCGACAAGCTGGACGAGGTCGCCCGCCACCGTCCCTCCGCCGGGGTGCTCCTTGGCTACTACCGGTTCTTCCTGGTGTCGATCCTGCTCCAGATCTCCCCCTTCGCCGTTCTGCTGGCGACCCTGGTCGGGCTCGGCATGTTCTCGAAGAACAACGAGGACACGGCGTTCAAGGCCTCGGGCGTCTCGCTCGCCCGCCTCGCGGCCCCCGTGCTCGTCCTGTCCTGTCTCTTCGCCGTCGGCGCCTTCCTGATGGGCGAGTACGTGCTGCCCATCGCCGAGCAGAAGCAGGCCCGCTACCGCAACCTGATCTACGGCCGCCCATCGGACTACGGCATTCGCACCGCCGCCGAGCGCAACTGGTATCTGGCCCGGGACGGCCGCATCTGGTTCCGGGAGGAGAGCGATCCCGAGCGCAACTCCCTGCTGTCGGTCGCGGTCTTCGAGCGGGACGCCGAGTTCCAGCTCGTTGAACGCACGACCGCCCGCGAGGCGGTCTGGGACGGCGCGCGCTGGCGGCTCCGGGACGGCTGGGAGCGGACCTTCGAGGGCGAGGCCCAGGCCTCCTACCGGGCCTTCCGGGAGGAGCCGATCGCGGGCGATCCGCCCAAAGCCGTCACCGCCGCCCGGCGAAGGCCCGAGGAGATGCGCTTTCGCGAGCTCGAGCGGCTGACCCGACGGCTGGCCGCGGGCGGCTACCCGACGGCGAGCCTGGAGACGGCGCTGCAAGCCAAGCTGGCCCAGCCCGCGCTCTTGCCGATCATGGCGCTGCTCGCCGTTCCCTTCGCCTTCCGGGTCGGCCGCCGGGGCGCTCTGGCGGGAGTCGGCGTCGGGCTCGTGCTCGGCATCCTCGCCCTCATTGCCGCCGCCTTTATGACCAAGCTCGGCGAGGTCGGCGCGCTGCCGCCGGCCCTGGCCGCCTGGTCGCCGAACGTCCTCTTCGGCCTGGCCGGCTGGTGGTTTCTCCTGCGCCTGCGCACGTGAGGCCCGCCGAAAGGCGGAGAGCTTGCGGGGCGAGGAGCGCGGACGGCGATCGGGGGAAGGCTTCCGGCGAAAACGACCCGGCTTCCTACGTCCCCTCTTCCCAGGAGCTCATGTACTTGAGCTGCTCGCCCGTCGGGGTGTCGATCCGCATCCCCATCGCGGCGAGCTTCAACCGGGCGATCTCGCGGTCGATGTCCTCGGGCACCGTGTACACCTTCTTCTCGAGCGAGGCGTGGTTGCGCACCAGGAACTCGGCCGCCAGTGCCTGGTTCGCGAAGGACATGTCCATGACGGACGCGGGATGGCCCTCGGCGGCGGTGAGGTTGATGAGGCGGCCCTCGCCGAGCAGGTGAATCCGCCGCCCGTCGCGGAGGCGGAATTCCTCGACGAACTCCCGGATCGGCCGGCGCTCTCCCGACATCTTCTCGAGCGCCGGAATGTCGATCTCGACGTTGAAGTGCCCGGAGTTGCAGACGACCGCGCCGTCCTTCATGGTCCGGAAGTGCTCTTCCCGGAGCACGCCCTTGTTTCCGGTGACGGTCACGAAGACGTCGCCCACCGGCGAGGCCTCGGCCATCGTCATCACCCGGTATCCGTCGAGCGCCGCCTCGATGGCCTTGGTCGGGTCGAGCTCCGTGACGATCACCTGCGCCCCCAGGCCGCGGGCTCGCATCGCGATACCTCGGCCGCACCAGCCGTAGCCCGCGATGACGACGTTCAGGCCGGCCATGAGCAGGTTCGTCGCGCGGATGATCCCGTCCATCGTCGACTGCCCCGTGCCGTACCGGTTGTCGAAGAAGTGCTTGGTCTTCGCCTCGTTGACGGCGACGACCGGGAACTTGAGGACGCCGGCCTTCTCCATCGCCTTCAACCGGATCACCCCCGTCGTGGTCTCCTCGGTCCCCCCGATGATGCCGTCGAAGAGCGCCTGGCGCTCCCCCGCCGGCAGGCCCCGCGCCCACTCCCGGATGACCGGGTCGACCTCGGCGTCCCGCCCAAGGGCCAGGAACAGCAGCGAGGAGACCAGGTCCGCGCCGTCGTCCATCGTGACGTTGGGACGGTGGGCCAGCGCCGCGCGGATGTGGTCGTAGTAGGACGCGTGGTCCTCCCCTTTGATGGCGTAGACGGACACGCCGTAGTCGGCGACGAGGGAAGCCGCCACCTCGTCCTGCGTCGAGAGCGGATTGGACGCGCAGAGAACGAGGTCTGCTCCTCCCGCCGTCAGCGCGCGGGCCAGGTTCGCGGTCTCGCTCGTGACGTGGAGGCAGGCCGACAGGCGCACCCCCTTCAGGGGCTTTTCCTTCGCGAAACGCTCGCGGATCTCCCGCAGGACGGGCATGCTCGCGTCCGCCCACTCGATGCGGGCCTTGCCGCGGGACGCCAGGCCGAGGTCCTTGACGTCGCTCTTCACACTCGAAGACACCAACGTGGACATGTCTAACCTCCCACCGGCGTCGCGACTTCGACGCCTGCCGCGCGCGCCAGGGCCTCGGCCCGGTCCGTCTGCTCCCAGGTGAACTCGGGGAGCCGGCGGCCGAAGTGGCCGAACGCTGCGGTCGCCTTGTAGATCGGACGCCGCAGGTTCAGCGTCTCGATGATCCCCTTGGGCGTCAGCGAGAAGTGCTCGCGGATGAGGCCGACGATGCGGGATTCGGGAAGCTTGCCCGTTCCGAACGTTTCGACGTGCACCGAGACGGGATCCGCGACGCCGATGGCGTAGGCCAACTGGATGAGGGCCCGCTCGGCCATGCCCGCCGCGACGATGTTCTTGGCGATGTAGCGCGCCATGTAGGCGGCCGACCGGTCCACTTTCGTCGGGTCCTTGCCCGAGAAGGCCCCGCCGCCGTGTGGAGCGCTCCCGCCGTAAGTGTCGACGATGATCTTGCGGCCGGTCAGGCCCGTGTCGCCCTGGGGACCTCCGATGACGAAGCGGCCGGTCGGATTGATGTGGAACTTCGTGGTCGGAGTCAGAAGGGCCGCCGGGATGACGGGCCGGACGACCTCCTCGATGATCGCCTCCTTGAGGGCCGCGTGCTTGATGGCCTCGGCGTGCTGAGTCGAGACCACGACGGTCTCGACCCGCAGGGCCCGGGTGCCTTCGTACTCCACGGTCACCTGCGACTTGCCGTCGGGGCGCAGGAAGTCGAGCTCCCCCTTCCGGCGCGCCTCGGAGAGGCGCTGCACGAGCCGGTGCGCGAGCGTGAGCGGCAGGGGCATCAGCTCCTCGGTCTCCCGCACCGCGTAGCCGAACATCATGCCCTGGTCGCCCGCACCGCCCGTGTCCACGCCCTGAGCGATGTCGGACGACTGGGGGTCGATCGACGAGACGACCGCGCAGGTCTCGTAGTCGAAGCCGAACTTGGCGCGCGTGTACCCGATCTCCTTGATCGTCTGGCGGACGATCGACGGGAGGTCGACGTAGGTCTTGGTCGAGATCTCCCCCGCGATGAACGCGATCCCCGTCGTGACGAGCGTCTCGCAGGCCACGCGGCCCATCGGGTCGTCGCGGAGCACCGCGTCGAGGACGGCGTCGGAGATCTGGTCGGCGATCTTGTCGGGGTGCCCTTCGGTGACCGACTCGGAGGTAAAGAAATGCCTGCCGTTTTGCAGCATGGAATCGACTCCTTAAGCAGGTTCAGGGGGCCGCGTCAGGATCGCGAAGCCTAGCATCTCCCGAGCGAAGGCGTCAACGCATCGCGAAGAAATAGAAGACGTTACGCCCGTAGGCGCGTAGTTCCAGAAGAACGAGGTCCTGCACGTCCGGGGCGCCGCGCCGCGCATCCTGCTGCAGCGCCAGAACTCCTCCGGGCGCGAGCAGCCGGGCGGCGGCCCGGAGGGTCGCCGTGCGGAGCTCTCCGGCGTAGGGCGGGTCGGCGAAGATGAGGTCGAAGCGCTCCGCATTCCGGTCGAGCGCGCGGATCGCCGTCTCCGCTTTGCGCGCGATCAGGACCACTTCCTGCGGCGCCGGCGAGAGACGTGCCAGGCTCCGCGCGATCGCGGCCCCGTCCGGCTCGACGAGGACAGCCGACCGGGCGCCACGCGAGACGGCCTCGAGACCCACGGCGCCCGAGCCGGCGAAGAGGTCGAGCACGCGCGCCCCGGCGACACGTTCGCCGAGCAGATCGAAGAGCGCCCCGCGCGCGCGGCCCGAGGTGGGGCGAGCCCGGGCCGGGACCTGGAGGGCCCGGCCCTTCCACCGGCCGGCCAGGATCCGCACGGAGCCCGATCCGGAGGCGCGCGCCGTCACGGCCGGGCAGAGGGAGGAAAGAACCGATAGCGCAGCTCCTCGATCTTCACGAACTGCGTGTACGGTTCCGTGACGCCGACGATCTCGACGAAGCCGGTGTCGGACTCGAGGCGGTTGACGCGGAACATGGCGCCGTCGAATCGCTTGAGCAGCGTGCCGGGCGGAAGCTGCGCGGGAGCAAAGCGCGACGGGGGCGCCAGGGATGAGAGGAAGATCCCGCGCAGACCCTCGAGCGACGAGCGCAGCGACGAGGATTCGGCCGTGCCGCTCGAGAAGTCGTCGAAACGGATCGTCTTGCGGCCCCCGTCGGGGCGCGCCAGCGTGACGCTCGAGCTCGAGGCGAGTTTGCCGGCCAGACCCGTGCGAAGATCGCCCGCGAGGCTCCAGAACTCGTCGCGCGCGAAGAACGTGCAGTAGAAGTCGCGCTCCGCGCTCTCGAGCGTCTCGCGCTTGACCTCGTCCCGTCCCTCCCGGCTGGTTTTCCAGACGAGGACGCCGTTTCGAAAGAGCGTCAGCCGGTCGTAGCCCTCGCCCGATTGCCGGATCCACTCCGCGCAGAAGGTCGGTCCTCGGGGCGGCTCCGGCGTCAACGTGGGAGACGCGGCGAGCGCGCAAGCGAGAACGAGAACGGGTGTCACCGCGGATCTCCCCGCTCCTCGCGCGCCAGCCCAACCGCGAAATCGAGCTCTTCCGCCTCGGAGATCCGGCCGTCCTCGCGTGCGGCGAGCGTGCCGGCGAGCGCGCAGCCGATGCGCGGCCCGGGGGGAACTCCGGCGGCGACGAGGTCGCTGCCGCGGACGGAAAGCCGCACGCCGCCGGAAGCCGCGAACCCCCGCAGGAGCGCGCCGCGGTCCCGGGCGGGAAGCTCCGCGGCGGCCGCCACGACCTCTTCGAGGCAGCGGCCGCGCAGGCGGCGCGAGAGCTCCGAGGGCGCGAGCGCGGAGAGCCCGGGCGCCAGGGCCGCGCGGGTGTCCGGCCAGGCGAGCAGGCGCTTCCGGTCCCGGCCCGCGAAAGCCAGGCGGTCCGCGATGCCCTGCAGCGGCCCTTTGCGCGTCGGTCCCATCCAGGCGAGAAAGTAACAGAGCCAGCCCGCGCCCTCCGCGGCGACCCTCGCGGCGGCGGCCACGCGGGCCCCCGCGCGGGGGTCGGAGAGCGCCGGGTGGATCGCGGCGTCGAGACCGAGCCGCCCGAGGCTCCCGACGCCGCGCCCCGGCTCCGGCTCCGCCAGAATCAGCGCCAGCTCCCGCCGGAGACGGTCGCCCGACACGGCATCCACGGCGCCCCCGGCAACCGCGGACGCGATCGAGCGCCGCGCCTCGGGCGCGATGCGGAAGTCGAGCCGGGTCGCGTAGCGAACTGCGCGAAACGCCCGTGTGGGGTCGTCGGCGGGCGAACGGGGATGGAGGAAGCGGATGCGTTTCTTGGCGAGGTCGGCGCGCCCTCCGTGCGGGTCCACGAGGCGCCGCCCCGGCGCGAGCTCGAGCGCCATCGCATTGACGGTGAAGTCGCGCCGGGCGAGATCCTCCTCGATCGACGCCGCGGGAAAGACCTCCGGCAGGGCGCCCGGGCGCGGGTAGGCCTCCCGCCGTGCGCCGGCCAGGTCCAGCCGGCCGCCTCCGGGAAGGAACAGGGTCGCCGTCCCGAAACGGCGGTGGGCTTCGGTCTCGGCGCGGAGCTCCTCGGCCAGGCGTGCCGCGAAGCGGATCGCGTCGTCCGCGACGACGAGATCGACGTCTCGAATCGGGCGGCCGAGGAGGAGGTCGCGCACGACGCCGCCCACCAGATACAGGCGTTCCCCGCGCCGACTCGCCAGAGCGCGCGCCGCCGATACGGCCGGAAGCAGCCGCCGCGGCAGCGAGTCGAGAAGCGCAAGCGCGCTCTTAGAAGACGTACTCGACCGAGCCCTCCCCCGCCAGGGCCTGGATCTCGCTCGTCAACTGCGCCGAGGGCGCGATCCGCATGGAATCGGCGGCTTTCAGGGTCGCCTCGAACTCTCCGGGACGGACGAGGCGGATCGAGACGGGAGTCGTGCCGGGATGCAGGCGCAGCCGCTCCTGGAGGCGGGCGAGAAGGCTCTCGTCGGCATACGCCAGGTTCACGCGGATCGCGAGCTCGCGGGCCCGCCGCTCCCGGATCCCTTCGAGAGGCGTGACCTCCTGGACCGTCAGCTCGAGCGCGCCGCCGGACTCGCGAACGGTCGCGGTCGCCAGCACCGGCAGATCGTCCCGCAACCAGCCCTGGACTTTCTCGTAGAGGCTCGCGAAAACGGCCACGGGAATCGAGCCGCTGGTGTCCTCGAGGACTGCCTTCAGCATCGTCTTGCCTTCGTTGATCCCTTTCTTGATCTTCTGTTTCTTCAGGCTCACGAGCACGCCGGCGATCCGGACGGACTGCTCCACGCGGCTCCCGAGGTCGGCGATCCGCGACTCGGCGAACCTCTCGATCTCCTCCGTGAAGCGGGTCAGCGGATGGCCCGTGACGTAAAAGCCGAGCGTGTCCTTCTCGCCCTTGAGCTTCTCGTCGAGCGGCCATTCGGGCTGATCCGGGAACCCGTCGGCGGGAGGGCCCTCGGACTCGGCCGACCCGCCGCCGAAGAGGTCGGACTGGCCGAGCTCGGTGTCCTCCCGCGCCCGGGCCGCGCGCGCGAGCACGCGCTCGGAGGCGGCCGCCAGGGTCGCGCGGTTTTTCCCGAGCGAGTCGAAGGCGCCGGCGGCGATCAGCGCGTCGAGCGTGCGTTTGTTCACGAGCCGCGAGTCGAGAAGCAGCGCGAAATCCGTGAACGAGGCGAAGGGCCTCTTCGCGCGCTCCTCGAGGATCGACTGGGCCGCGGCCTCGCCCACGCCCTTGATCGCGGCCAGGCCGAACCGGATCGACCCGCCCACGGCCGCGAAGCTCCGCCCCGACTCGTTGATGTCGGGCGGGAGCACCGGAATGGACGACTCCTGGCAGTCGCCCAGCACCTTCACGATGCCGTCGGTGGAGCCGATCTCGGCCGACAGGTTGGCCGCGAAGAAGTCGACCGGGTAGTGCGCCTTGAGATACGCGGTCTTGTACGCCACCAGGGCATAGGCGACCGCGTGCGACTTGTTGAAACCGTACCGCGCGAAGGGCTCGATGAGCGCCCAGAGCTCCTGCGCCTTCTTCTTCGGCGTGCCGTGCTCGACGCACCGGCGGATGAACTTCTCGCCTTCGGCGAGCATGATCTCCCGCTTCTTCTTGCCGATCGCCTTGCGCAGCAGGTCGGCTTCGGCGAGCGAGTAGCCCGCCACCACCTGCGCGATGCGCATGACCTGCTCCTGGTACACCAGGATGCCGAGGGTCTCCGCCAGGATCGGCTCGAGCTCGGGCAGCGGATAGGTCACCTTGCTCGTGCCGACGCGCCGCCGCACGTAATCCTCGACCGTGCCTGCGTCGAGCGCGCCCGGCCGGTAGAGGGCGTTCAAGGCCGCCAGGTCCGCGAAGACCCGCGGCTTGGCCCGGCGCAGCAGGTCCCGCATGCCTCCCGAGTCGAACTGGAAGACACAGGCGGTTTTCCCCGATCGAAAGAGCTCGTACGTGGGCTCGTCGTCGAGTGGGAGGTGGTCCATGTCGAGCGTGACGCCCAGGCGCTCCCGGACGGCGGCCTCGGCCGCCTGGAGGATGTCGAGCGTGATGAGCCCCAGGAAGTCGATCTTCAGCAGGCCCATCTTCTCGACCGCGTTCATGTCGAACTGCGTCGTGATCTCGTCTTTGTTCGTCCGGTAGAGCGGCAGGAACTCGATGATCGGCCGGGGCGCGATCACGACGCCGGCGGCGTGGATGCCGGCGTGGCGAGAGAGCCCCTCGAGCCGCTCGGCGATTCGGACGACTTTCGCGATCGACTCGTCCGCCGCCATGGCCTCCTTCAGACCGGGCGACTCGCGGAAGGCCCGCTCGAAGTTCACGTCCGGACCGTCGGGCACGAGCTTGGCGATGCGGTCGCCCAGCGAGACCGGGAGGGAGAGGACGCGGGCAACGTCCCGCACCGCGAGCTTCGGTTTCAGCTGCGAGAAGGTCACGATCTGGGCCACGTTCTCGCGCCCGTACTTCTTCGTCACGTACTCGATGACTTCGCCGCGGCGCGCCTGGCAGAAGTCGATATCGATGTCCGGCATCGAGATGCGCTCGGGATTCAGGAACCGCTCGAACAGGAGGTCGTACTCGAGCGGGTCGATCTCCGTGATCCGCAGGGCCCAGGAGACGATCGAGCCGGCGGCGCTGCCTCTCCCCGGCCCGACGGCGATCCCCTTCTCGCGCGCATAGCGGATGAAGTCCGAGACGATCAGGAAGTAGGACGGGAACCCCATCTTCTCGATGACGCCGATCTCGTACTCGAGGCGCTCTCTGTATTTCGCGTCGGGAATTTGCGTTCGCCGCCGCGTCCCCTCGGCCGCGAGCTCGGACAGACGCCGGTCGAGCCCCTCGCGGGCGAGGTCGCGGAAGTAGTCGGCCGGAGGCCGCCCGTCCGGCGCCGTGAAGGTCGGCAGGTGCAGGCCGTCCGTGTCGAAGGACACGGCGCACCGCTCGGCGACGGCGACGGTGTTCGAGACCGCCTCGAGGCTCCAAGAGCGGAAGCGCGCTTTCATCTCGTCCGCATCCTTGACGTAGAACTCGTCGTTGTAGAAACGCATCCGGCGCTCGTCCTCGAGGGTCTTGCCCATCCCGATGCACAGCAGCACCTCGTGCGGGAAAGCGTCGTCGCGGCGCAGGTAGTGGCTGTCGTTGGTGGCCACGACCGGCGCGCCCGTCTCGCTCGCCAAGCGGAGCAGGTCGGGCACGATCGCGATCTGCTGCGGCAAGCCGTGGTCCATGATCTCGACGTAGAAGTTGCCCTTGCCGAAGATCTCCTCGTACTCGAGGAACGCCCGCCTGGCTCCCGCGAAGTTGCCGCGCGAGAGAGCGCCCGCGACCTCGCCTTTCAGGCAGCCGGAGAGCCCGATCAGGCCCTCGGCGTGCTCGCGCAGGAGGACCTTGTCCATCCGGGGCCGGTGATAGAAGCCAGTCAGGTAGGCTTCGGAGACGAGCCGGACGAGGTTGCGGTAGCCCTTGTCAGTCGCCGCGAGCAGCGTCAGGTGGTACGCGTACCCCTCTCCCGACGCGCTCGCGGCCTGCGCTTCCCGGTTCGTGCGGTCCCCGGGCGCGATGTAGGCCTCCACGCCGATGATGGGCCGGACCCCCTGCTGCATCGCCTCGTGAAAGAAGTGGAACGCGCCGAACATGTTCCCGTGGTCGGTGACCGCCACGGCGGACATCCCGAGCTCCGCGACCCGTCGGGTCAGCTCCGGAAGCTTGTTGGCGCCGTCGAGAAGGGAGTACTGGCTGTGGAGGTGAAGGTGGACGAAGTCGCCGGGCATCGGAAATCGATTCTATTCTCATTGACACCCGCGGGGAGCGGCGCGCGGACGCGCGAAAGCGATAGGCTCTCGCCGACGCTTCGGAGGAAGGCAGCATGAAGCCGTATTCCCTTTTCGCGGCCGCGATCTGCGCTTCCGCGCTGCTGACGGCGCAAGTTCCGACACCGCCGGCAGCCGGCTCCCCCGCGCCGGCGCGGCCGTGGCGGGGCCTCGCCGCCCTGGGTCGGTGCCTCGATTCGCTCGACAACCCCCGGCTCGCGCCTTAGGGTCGCCGCTCGATTCCGACCATGCTCGCCCGACTGCTCGCCCGCCTCAACCTCCGTTTTCCCGTGCTCTTCGTTCTCCTGGCGACGGTGACGGTGGCGGACCTCGTCGTGCCCGACATCCTGCCCTTCGTCGATGAGCTCGTGCTGGCGCTCCTGACCGCGATCTTCGGGCTCTGGCGGAGCCGGCGCGGAAAGGCGAGCGCCGCGGCTATCGACGTGCGCCGGGATTAGTCGGGGGTCCTTCGCCGCTGCGCGGCGCGTCACTCCCACTCGATCGTGGCCGGCGGCTTCGAAGTGATGTCGTAGACGACGCGATTGATGCCGCGCACAGATCCGACCACGCGACTCGCGATCGCGTCGAGTACTTCGTGCGGCATCCGGAACCAGTCGGCGGTCATGAAGTCGGTCGTCTGCACCGCCCGCACGGCGAGCACGAAGTCGTGCGTCCGCCCGTCCCCCATGACCCCGACGGAACGGACGGGAAGGAGCACCGCGAAGGCCTGGGAGATCGCGTCGTAAAGCCCGGCGCGGCGGATCTCCTCGAGCACGATCTCGTCGGCCTTCTGCAGGATCGCCACCTTCTCCGGCGTGACCTCGCCGAGGATGCGGACCGCGAGGCCCGGTCCCGGGAACGGATGCCGCGCGAGAAACTCCCGCGGGAGTCCGAGCTCGGCTCCGAGCTTCCGAACCTCGTCCTTGAAAAGCTCGCGCACGGGTTCGATCAGCTCGAACCCCAGGCGCTCGGGCAGCCCGCCCACGTTGTGATGCGTCTTGATCACCGCCGAGGGGCCCTTGATCGACACCGACTCGATGACGTCCGGGTAGAGCGTTCCCTGCGCGAGGTAGCGGGCATCGGGAATGCTGCGGGCTTCCTTCTCGAAGACCTCGATGAAGGTGCGGCCGATGATCTTGCGCTTCTCCTCGGGGTCGGTCACGCCCGCCAGACGGGACAGAAAGAGATTCGCGGCGTCCACCGCGTGGACGCGGATCCCGAGGCCGCCGAAGGCGTCGACGACCTGCTGCCGCTCGTGCGTGCGCAGGAGGCCGTGGTCGACGAGGATCGGAAACACGCGGTCGCCCAGAGCCTCGCGCAGGAGAATCGCCGTCACCGACGAGTCCACGCCGCCCGACAGCGCGCAGATCACCGAGCCTGACGGGGCCTGGCGGCGGATCGCGTCGACCTTCTCCTGCCGGAACCCGGCCATCGTCCAGTCGGGCCGCACCTTGCAGATCCGAAAGAGGAAGTTCTCGAGAACTTCCGTGCCGTGGACGGTGTGCCGGACTTCCGGGTGAAACTGCAACCCGTACACGCCTTTCTCGGGATTCTCGAAGGCGGCGATCGGTGTCGACGCGGTCGAGGCGATGACGCGGAAGCCCGGCGGCGGCACGGTGACGGAGTCGCCGTGGCTCATCCAGACCGTCTGCTCGGGCTCGAGGCCCGCGAAGAGCGCGGCATCCACCGCCAGCCGAGCGGTCGCTCGGCCGAACTCGCGGCCTTCGGCGTTGGCAACCTGGCCGCCGGCCGCGAGGGCCATCCATTGCATGCCGTAGCAGAGCCCGAGGACCGGAACGCCCAGGGCCGTCGGATCGGACGCCGGCAGGGGCGCGCCCTTCGAATAGACGCTCTGCGGGCCGCCCGAAAGGATGATTCCGGCGGGGTTCGAGCGGCGGATCTCCTCGGCCGAAGCCGAAGGCGGCAGGACGACGGAGAAGACCCGGGCCTCGCGGATACGCCGCGCGATCAGCTGGGTGTACTGGCCGCCGAAGTCGAGGATGACGACGGAGCGGCCCGGCCCGCTCATGGGGAGCTGACCCTGGCCAGGAGCGCCAGGGGTCCTGCCAGGACCGCGGCGGGCAGGACGGCCGCCGCCGCCGCCGCGAACGGCGCGGCCGCCGCCAGAAGGGGCGCGATCAGCGTCCCCGGCGCCTGGCGCAGAGCCGCCTTCTCCCCGAACCACATGAGCGCGGCGCTCGCGACGAGCAGGAGCGCGGGGTAACTCGCCGCGAAGGCCCGCCCGTACCCCGAGGCGCGGCGTTTCGACAGCGGGCCGAAGAGCACGCGCTCGGCTAGGGCCACGGTCAAGATGAAGAGGAGCGTCGCCAGGTACGCCGGTACGAAGAAGACCAGGGCCTGCTGGAGGAATCTCATCTCGGGCGCCGCCACCGCGGCCTCGCCGACCCATTCCTGGAAAAAGGGGTAGGTCCCGAAACCCGAGTCCTTGCGCCCGTGAGTCAGCAGGAACATCAGGACGTTGAGGAGGAAGGCCGAGGGGAGCAGGAGCGCGGCTTGCCGGAGGAACCTCACGTCCCGACCGATTGTAGCCGATCTGCGGATCAAGGCGCCCCTGGTTAGAATACCGGCGCCGTGCAGCTTCGAAAATCGACGCGGATCTGGCTCGCCCTTTTCGCCGTGGGCCTTGCGTCGACCGTCCTGTTCGAGCGCACGCTTCCCGAAAGCGGCTGCTTTGGCGCCTTCGCCCGGCTCCTCGCCAGCGCGGCCGGTCTCGTCCTCCTCTTTCGCGCAGGCGCCGTCGCGTTCCGGGCGATCATCCGCAAGACGACGCTCCGGCTCGCCTTCTCCTACTTCCTCATCGGGATCCTGCCGATTCCCCTCCTCGCCACACTCCTTTTCCTCGGCTCCTACATCGTCGCCAACCAGTTCATCGCCAACCGGCTGCGCCGCGAGATCACTGCCGTCGGCGAGAAAGCCGCGGTCGAGCGAAAAGACCTGCCGGAGGTTCGCGTGGATCCCCGGGGCCTCGTCGCGGCTTCCGGCGTGCCGTGGCTCGAGGCAGGCGACAAGGCGGCCTGGGTCGAAGGACTCGCGCGGCCGGGTTTTCTGGCTTCCGGGGGCAGGGTCTGGCTGGCCGTGCCCCGCTCGGAAAGCCGCGCTGCCCTGCTCGACCTCTCCGATCCGGCTGCCCCCTGGCTCCAGGAGCTGGCCGACCGCACCGGTTACGAGGTGAGCCTCGGGATCGAGGCAGCCACGGCGAACGAGAAAGGGCTTGAGATTTCGACGACTCGCGGGACAAAAGCCCCCGGAATCCAGGTCGACACGGCCGGAAACGGGTCGGCGCCCGTGCGGCCCCGGGGAGCGGCGAAGCCGGGCCCGGGTCTGTGGCGCGGGGACTGGATCCACGCCGTGTACCTCGAGACCGTAGGCAACGCCGTTGGCGAGAACGCGGAGACCGGGAGCAACGTGGCGGTGCTCGAAGCGACGACCTCGTCCCGGGTCCTCTTCGATCAGCTCTTCTTTCAGGGCGTGGACGAGATCCGGGGCATCTTCCTGGTCGCGTTCCTCGCGATCGCCGGGACGCTCTCCGTCGTGTACCTCGCGGCGCTGGCGATCGCCTTTTTTCTGGCCGGCTCGATCGCCCGCAACGTCAACCGGCTCACCCGCGCCACGCAGGCCATGGCCCGGGGCGACTTCTCGGTCCGCGTCCACTCGCGGTCGCGCGACCAGATCGGAGATCTGGCCCGATCCTTCGACGGCATGGCGGCCTCGATGCAGGGCCTCCTCGCCGAAACGGCCCGCAAGGAGCGCCTCGAGGGCGAGATCGCGATGGCGCAGACGATCCAGCACAAGCTGCTGCCGCCTCCGGAGGCCCAACTGCCGGGGATGTCGGCCCTCGTGTACTTCAGGCCGGTCGCCGAGATCGGCGGGGACTATTACGACTACATCGGCCTGCCGGACGGGCGGACGGCCGTGGCCCTCGGGGACGTCGCCGGGCACGGCCTGCCGACCGGCCTGCTCGTCGCGATGGTCAAGGCCGCGCTCTCGACGCTGCTCGAAGCGGGACATCGCGACGGGGAGCTCCTCACGCGCCTGAACGATCTGATTCACCGCTCCACGGACCCGAGGCATTACATGACGCTCGCGTTGCTCTCCTATGACCCCGGGAGCCGGCGGGGCGTCCTGACCAACGCCGGACAGCTCGCGCCGTATCGGATCTCCGGAGGCCGGATCGAATCGCTGTCCCTCCCCTCCTTTCCGCTCGGCCTCTTCGCCGAACGCCAGTTTCCGTCGCGGGAGTACGCCTTCGCCGCGGGAGATCGTCTCGTCTTCCTGACCGACGGGCTCGTCGAGGCCGTGGATGCGCACGACGAGCCGTTCGGCTTCGAGCGCCTCGAGGCCGTGCTTCGCGCCCACACGGCGGCCGGGGCCGCCGCCCTGCGCGACGCGTTGCTCGCGGCCGTGCGCGCGCACTGCGGGGAGCTGGAGCCGGACGACGACTGCACGCTGCTCATCCTGACGCTCGGCTGAGCATCGGCCCGGGAGGAGACCGCCGGCGGCGCTGAGGTAGAGTCCGCCCCAGAAAACACGGAGTGAACATGCGAAAGACCGCCCTGTCGGTTCTGGGATGCCTTCTGTCCGCGTGGATGCCGGCGCAGATCTCGCCTTTCCTGGACGAGAAGATCGAGCGGATCCTCGTCAACGAGCTTTCCGGCGATCTCGCCTTCGAGACCCTCCGGATCACGACGCAGTGGCACAAGCCGTCCGCATCCGAAGGTTTCTTCGCCGTCGCGCGATATGTCGAGGAGCGCGCCAGAGCCGTCGGCCTTCAGGACGTGCGCTGGATCGACCAGGTCGCCGAATCGGCCGGGTGGACCTGCCATCGGGCCGAGGCCACGCTCATCGAGGGCGAGGGCTCCAGCGCCCGCGAGACGCGCCTGGGCAGGTACGCAGAGGTCGCCACCTCCATCGCCGACAACTCGCGCCCGGCCGACGTGACGGCGGAGCTCGTCGACGTGGGCGCCGGCGACCGCGCCGCCGACTACACGGGCAAAAACGTGCGGGGCAAGATCGTGCTCGCGTACGGCCCGGTCTCCGCCGTGATGTACCAGGCCGTCTGGAAGCGCAGGGCCGCGGGGATCCTCTCCTGGGCTTCCTCGCGCCTGAATCCCCTGGCCGATTCGGCCGACCAGGTTGCCTGGCTGAGCGTGCCGGAGAAGGACGGGCCGGGAGGCGAGAAGACGACCTGGGCGTTCGTCCTCTCCTCGCGCCAGGGGAAGGCGCTCTCCGACCGGCTCCGGGGCGACACCACGCGCCGGACGTTCGTCGGGGAGTCGGGCCTCTCCGGCGCGCC
This sequence comes from Thermoanaerobaculia bacterium, assembly GCA_040879385.1. Taxonomy (GTDB): domain Bacteria; phylum Acidobacteriota; class Thermoanaerobaculia; order UBA5066; family Gp7-AA6; genus DAHUXD01. The sequence goes on from JBBDKM010000013.1 coordinate 81,792, forward strand.
GCTCCGGCTGCGTGTTGTTGTCGAGTCCTCTGTGGCCCCCGAGAGGAAAACGGCGATGGTCGAGGCCCGGATTCCGGGAACCGATCCGTCGCTTCCGGAGATCGTGCTGACCGCTCACCTCCAGGAGGAGAAGTTTTCCGCCAACGACGACCAGTCCGGGGTCGCCAGCATCCTCGAGATCGGGCGGGCGTTCACGCGCCTGATCGCCGAGGGCAAGCTCCCCCGCCCCCGCCGCGGCATCCGCTTCTGGTGGTGCGACGAGATCTACTCGGAGTACCGCTACTTCGCGGATCACCCCGGCGCTGAAAAGACGATGCTCGCCAATCTCAACCAGGACATGGTGGGCGCGAAGCAGTCGGTCGGAGGCCGCGTGCAGTACATGGCGCGCACCCCCTGGTCGCGCCCGTCGTACCTGAACGACGTCCAGGAGAGCATCCTCGACATGGTGGTCGACGGCAACAACGGGTTTCTGCCCGCGTGGCAGGCCAACGCGATCCCGCCCGGGGACCCGTTCACGAAGCCGATCTTCTCGCGCCTCGGGACACGGGAGCCCTTCCACGCGAGGGCTGTCCCGTACTTCGACAACACCGACCACCTCGTCTTCGACGACGTCTGGGTCGGCGTGCCGGGCACGTCTCTGACGAACTGGCCCGACGAGTACATCCACTCGAGCGTGGACGACCTCTGGCAGATCGACCCGACGCAGCTGAAGCGCAACGCCTTCATCGTCGCCTCGGCGGCCTGGTGGCTCGCCACCGCGGACGCCGAGAGCGTCGAGCCGCTCGCCGCGTTTGTCGCGGCCCGCGGAGTCGAACGTCTCGCGGGAAACCTCGCCACGGCCCTCACCTGGCTGCGCTCGGGGAAGGGCACCCCGGAGGAGCGCTATCGCGCGGCCTCGGATCTCCTCGCCGTCGCCCTCGAAACCGAGATCGCGGCGGTCGAGTCGTCCCGGGCGGTCGGCCCGATCACCGCAGGCGACTCCGCCGAGAGCTTCCTCGCGGGGGAGGCCGCCTCGCTCGCCGCGATCGGCCGGAATCTCCACGGCGAGCTCGACCGGGCGTACGGCGCGGCCAGCGGGAGCGCGAAGCCGCCGTCGGGCCCGGATCCGGCCCTCGCGCTTCTTGCCGCCCGGACGCCGCGTTTTCCGGTGTCGACCCTGCACGACTGGATGGCGTTGAGAAAACGGGTCGCCGAGAAGCGCGCTGAAGAGCTCCGGGCCCGAAGCGACGAGAGGGAGCGTGAGGAGGCCGCCCGCAAGACATCCAAGGGCAAGGCGGGTGCGCGGGGGAAAACGCCCGCCCCGGCCGAGGAGCCCGAAACCCTCTCCCCCCTGATGGCCGACGCCACGATGAACGCGATCGACGGCAAACGCAGCGCCGCGGAGATCGCGCGGCGCGTCTGCGCCGAGGCGCTCGCCGCGGGCTGGTGGTACTACGGGGAAACCACGCCGGCCCGCGTCGAGACGTTTCTGAAGAAGCAGGCGAAGGACGGACTGATCGCGTGGTGAGGCCGCGTCATCGCCAGCGGCCCTCCACCCAGTGCCATCCGTGCCGGCTCTTCTTCCAGTGGCCCGCCTTCCACACCGCGCGCGGGCGCGGCGGCTGCTTCCAGGCGCCCGGCACCCAGATGTACGCGCCTCCGTCGAAGCGGTGGTAGCCGCGGACCCAGACGAAGTTCGGTCCGGGCGACCCCTGCACGAACTCGACCTCCGGAGGTGGAGGCGCGACCCGCACGTACACGGCGGAGGGAGGCGGCGGCGGACACGCCGTCAGCGCGAGAAGCGGCGCCGCGATGAGAAATGCGTATCGGAGTCCTCGTTTCATGCTGCACTCCTCTGGAATGGACGACCGAAGGCGGGCCGGGTTGACGCGCCTTCCACGGTCACTCTCCTCAGGGAGCAACTCTCTTGCCAACCGGCCGCGGCCGTCGCCGCTCGACCTCTCCGCGGAACCGTGAAAACATCGCCTCCGATGCGTCGACGACTCGCAGCTCTCGGAGCGGGCCTTTTCGTCGCGGCCGCCGCGGCCTGCGGACGGGCGCGCCCGGCGCCCGATCTCGCCACGGCCCGGGTCGTCGACCTGACGCACCCGTTCGACGCGTCCACGATTTACTGGCCCACGTCCCCCTCCGCCTTCGAGCTCCGGCCGCTCGCCGCCGGCCAGACTCCGGGCGGCTGGTTCTACTCCTCCAACGCGCTCTGCACGCCCGAGCACGGCGGCACGCATCTGGACGCGCCGTTTCACTTCGCGAAGGACGGGCGGACGGCGGACCGGATCCCCGTGCGGGAGCTCATCGCGCCGGCCGTCGTGCTCGACGTCCGCGCAAAGGCGGCGGAGGACGCCGACTACCGCCTCACGACGGGGGACGTCCGCGACTGGGAGAAGCGCCACGGGCCGATCCCTGCCGGCGCGATCGTGCTGCTCGAGACGGGCTGGAGCGCTCGCTGGCCCGACCGGAAGGCCTACCTGGGCGACGACACGCCCGGCGACGCGTCGAAGCTCCACTTCCCGTCTTACGGCAAGGAGGCCGCGGAGTACCTGGTGCGAGAGCGGAAGGTCGGGGCCCTCGGCGTCGACACCGCCTCGATCGACTACGGACCTTCGCAGGACTTTCTCGTCCACCGGATCGCCAACGGCGCGAACGTGCCCGGCCTCGAAAACATCGCCCATCTCGACGAGCTGCCCGAATGGGGAGCCTGGATCGTCGCGCTCCCCATGAAGATCGCCGGCGGCTCGGGCGGGCCGCTGCGGATCGTGGCGCTGCTCCCCTGATCGCCGACGTGGCCGGGCCGCATCCTTTCGGGCTCCACCGCTCGCTCGATCCGGCGGGCGTCCTGCCCCAGGTCGCCCGCCGGCTCGACGCGACACCCCGCGCCCTCGAGAACGAGGTCGCGGTCTCGGTGCGCGCGCTTTCGATCGATTCGGCTTCGTTCCGGCAGCTGCGCGAGGCCGAGGTGTCGACGGGCGAAGCGCTGGCCGATCAGATCGGGCGCATCGTGCGCGAGCGCGGGAAGATGCAGAACCCGGTCACGGGCTCCGGCGGCATGCTGCTCGGTGAGGTCGCCGAGGTCGGCCCGAGGCATCCGGCGGCGGGGGCGCTGTCCCGCGGCGAGCGCATCGCGTCGCTCGTGTCCCTGACCCTGACTCCCCTGCACCTCGAGTCGATCGGCGAGGTCCACGTCGAAACGGAGCGGGTGGACGTCTCGGGAACCGCCATCCTCTTCGCGCGCACGCTCTACGCGCGGCTGCCCGAGGATTTCCCGGAGGAAGTCGCCCTGGCCGCCTTCGACGTGGCGGGCGCACCGGCGACCGTTCTGCGCGACGCGCGTGCCGGCCAGACGGTCCTCGTCATCGGCACGGGGAAGGCGGGTCTCCTGTGCCTGGCGGCGGCCCGAGAGGCCGTCGGGCCGGAGGGGCGCGTCCTGGCCGTCGAGCCCTCCGCCTCCGCGTCCGAGAGGGCGCGGGGCCTCGCCCTGGCCGACGCGGTCTTCTCGATCGACGCCCGCGACCCCGTCGCGATGCTCTCCGCGATCGAAACGGCCACGTCCGGCCGCCTCTGCGACCTCGTCGTCAACGTGGCCAATGCCTCGGGCACCGAAACGGCCAGCGTTCTTTGCGCGCGGGACGACGGGGCCGTGCTCTTCTTCGGCATGGCGACGTCGTTCTCGGCCGCTGCGCTCGGAGCGGAGGGTCTGGCGCGGCCGACCACCCTCCTGATCGGGAACGGCTACGTCCCCGGCCACGACCAGACCGCCCTCGCGCTTCTGCGCCGCCATGCCTCGCTGCGCCACGCCTTCGCTTCGCTCGCCGGAAAACCCGGCCGATGACGGCGGCCGCCGCGGCGCTGGCGGAGACGATTCGCCTTTCGGGCACCCGGCGGGCCGCGTTTCTCGGGTTGGCGAAGAACGTCGGGAAGACGACGGCTCTCGTCGGGGTCCTCGAGCAGCTTCACCTCGCCGGCATCGCGGCCGGGACGACGTCGGCGGGCCGCGACGGCGAGGAGTTCGACGCGATCACGGGCGAGCCGAAGCCGCGCTTTCGCCTCTGGCCGGGGCAGTTCATCGCGTCGGCGGCCTCGACGTACGAGTCGGCTTCTTTCCCGACGACCGAGGTGGCCACGCTCCCCTTCGCGACACGGTTCGGCCCGGTCCAGCTCCGGCGCGCGGAGGGAGAAGGCGAGATGGAGATCATCGGGCCGAGCACGGCCTCGCAGATGGCGAGGACCGCGGCCGCGCTGGAAGTCGCCGGCGCCGAGATGCTGCTGCTCGACGGCGCGGTGGGGCGCCGGGCCTTCGCGTGCGCCCGCGTCGCCGACGGGATCGTGCTCGCGGTCGGCATGGCGGCCGCGGGGTCCCTGGACGCCGTCCTGGCGGCGGCGGGCGCGGCGGCGGAGCTCATCCGGCTTCTCGCGCCGCCGGCTGGCGCCGCAGAGCGCGTCTTCCCCGGAGCCTTGAGTGGCGAGGCCCTGCGGAGAGCCCCGCCCCGCCCGAACGAAGTCCTCGTCGCCGAAGACTTCACGTGCATTTTCCTTTCTCCTGCCGAGCGGCGGCGTCTGGCGCAGCTGGGGGTCACGCTGGCCGTGCGCCGCCCGGCGCGGCTCCTCGCGGTGACCGCAAACCCGACCGCGCCTGGCCGGCCCCCGGTCGCCGCGCAGCGCTTCTACGATGCGCTCCGATCCGTGTTCCCGGATGTCCCGCTCTTCGACCTCGTGGCTGACCTCCAGTCACCGTAAGGGCGCAGACCTCCGCCCGCTATACTTTCAGCCCGAATGGCCTCCCAGCTGGGCCTCTCTCCGGACCAGATCGAACGGTGCCGGCGCATGGCGCGTCGGGTGGCCGATGGCGTTTCGAGCGAAACCGAGCGCTTCACGACGGTCGCGACGGAGCGGACCGTCCTGCGTCTGCTCGGGGTCGACGGTGTGGACGCGGAGGAGGTTCCGCTCCCCAACCGGGTCGTGGAGTCGCTGTCGGCCGCCGGCCGCCTGTCGCGGGGCGCCGCAGTGTGGATGGGCAGCGCTCTGGCCCGAGGAGCGCCCGGGGTCTCCGAAGCCGCGCTCGCCCTGGCGGATCCGGCCGGAGCCGCCGGCCTCGCCGAGCATCCGCGGTGGCGCGAGGCGATTGCGCCCCGCGTCGAGGAGGGCCTCGCGCGGATCCGCTCTCGCCGCGCGGAGCGCGAACGCCGCCTCGGCGCCCACCCGCCCGACGAGCTTCCGCTGCTCTACGCGATCGTCGCCACCGGCAACATCCACGAGGACGTCGTCCAGGCGCAGGCGGCTGCGCGCGCCGGCGCCCAGTGCATCGCGGTGATCCGCTCCACGGCGCAGTCGCTGCTCGACCACGTTCCGTTCGGCGCCACGACGGCCGGGTTCGGCGGCACCTTCGCGACCCAGGAGAACTTCCGGCTCATGCGCGTGGCGCTCGACGCGATCGAGCCCGAGCTCGGCCGTTACGTGCGGCTGGTGAACTACTGCTCGGGGCTGTGCATGCCCGAGATCGCGGCCATGGGAGCTTTCGAGCGGCTGGACATGATGTTGAACGACGCCCTGTACGGCATCATCTTCCGCGACATCAATCCCGTGCGCACCCTGATCGACCAGAGGTTCTCGCGCCGCATCAACGCGGCGGCCGGTGTCGTGATCAACACCGGAGAGGACAACTACCTGACGACCGCCGACGCCGTCGAGCAGGCGCCCGCGGTGCTGGCCTCGCAGTTCATCAACGAACGGCTGGCCAAGGACGCGGGGCTCAAGGACTGGCAGATCGGCCTCGGGCACGCCTTCGAGATCGACCCCGAGCTCGAGGACGGCCTCCTGTACGAGATCGCGCAGGCACAGGCCGCGCGGGAGATCTTCCCGGACGCGCCCCTGAAATACATGCCGCCGACCAAGCACATGACCGGCAACGTCTTTCGCGGCTATCAGCAGAACGCCCTCTTCGTTCTGACCTCGGTCGCCACCGGCCAGTCGATCCACTTGCTCGGCATGCTGACGGAAGCCCTCCACACGCCCTTCCTCCACGACCGCTGGCTCGCGATCGACCAGGCGCGGACCATCCGCCGGAACGCGCGGCATCTCGGCGACGAGATGACCTTCCGGCCGAACGGCCGCATCGTGCGGCGGGCGCACGAAGTGCTGGGCGGGGCCGAGAAGATCCTCGAGCGCGTGGCCGCGCAAGGCCTCTTCGCCGCGCTGGCCGCGGGGGTCTTCGCCGACACGCGCCGCCCCCACGACGGGGGCCGGGGCTTCGACGGCGTCGTCGCCCGCGATCCGGCGTACGCCAACCCGTTTCTGGAGGCCTGGAGCCGGACACCCGCCGGGGCGCACGCATGAGCGCGGCCAGGAGCATCCGGCCGTACGGCGACAAGAAGAACGACGGCGCCGTGCAGATCTCCTTCACGCTCCCGATCGCGAAATCCGCCATTGCCACGGAGGCGGCCAAGCGGTACGTGGCCCGGATGGGGATCCGGGAGCCATACGTCACGCTGGCGGAGGCGATCGCCCCCGACTTCACCTATTTCATCGTCTACGGCCGCGCGACGCACGACATCGATGTCGGGGCGATCACGGCCGAGGAGACTCCGGTGGCCGCCCTGGACCGCGAGGAGATCGACGCCGAGATCGCCCGCCGGTTCGGGCGGCGGCTCGTCGTGCTCGGCTGCGCCCTAGAGTCCGACGCCCACACGGTGGGCCTCGACGCGATCTTCAACATGAAAGGCTTCGCCGGCGACTACGGCCTGGAGCGGTATCACGGGTTCGACGCCCGCAACCTCGGGGCGCAGGTCCCCGTGGCCGAAGTCGCGCGGAAAGTCCGGGAGGCTCCGGCCGACGCCGTCCTCGTGTCCGCCACGGTCACGCAGAACGAGATCCACATTCGCCACCTGACCGACCTCGTCGACATGCTCGAGGCCGAACGCGTGCGCGACCGCGTCGTGCTGATCGCCGGCGGGGCCCGCGTCGACCACGCCCTCGCCAAGGAGCTCGGCTACGACGCCGGGTTCGGGCCGGGCACGACGGCCTCGCGGGTCGCGGCCTTCCTCCTGGAGGAGATGTCGCGTCGGCAGGGTCTTGTGGGCGGGAAGCGATGAGCGAGCGCGTGACCCTGCGCCTGCGGGTCGGCGCGGAGCAGGCGCACTACGGCGGCGGCCTGGTGGATGGCGCCTTCGTGTTGAAGCTCTTCGGCGACGCGGCCACGGAGCTCTTGATCCGCCACGACGGCGACGAAGGTCTCTTCCGGGCGTATTCCTCGGTCGATTTCCTCGCCCCGGTCCACGGCGGCGACTATCTGGAGATCGAGGCCGAGATCACGCGCGTCGGCAAGACCTCCCGGGAGATGCGCTTCGAAGCCCGCAAGGTCATCACGCCGCAAGACGGGTCGTCGGCCCGGCTCCTCGACACGCCCGAGGTCGTGGCCCGCGCCACGGGCACGTGCGTCGTGCCCCTCGAAAAGCAGCGGAGGCGGCCCTGAGCGACGAGCTTCTCATCACCGTGGCGGGCGTGGGAGCGGAGATCATGCGCGAGCAGCAGCCCCACCTGCCGCTCCTGCCCGACGAGGTCGGCGAGGAGTACCGCCGCGCCTGCGACGCCGGAGCTACCATCGGCCACGTCCACGGGCGCAGGCCCGACGGCACCCCCACCCAGGATCTCGAGACCTTTCGCGCGTACTCGGCCGCGATCCGCGCCCGGTCCCCGATTCTCCAGCAGTTCTCGACGGGCGGGGCCGTCGGCATGGGGGTGGAAGAGCGCATCGAGGCTTTGGTGCTGAAGCCCGACATGGCCACGCTGACGCTCGGCACCTGCAACTTCGGCGAGGACATCTTCGAGAACTCCCTGCCCACGATCCGGACGATCCTCGACCGGCTGAAGACCTACGGCATCACGCCCGAGCTCGAGATCTTCGATGACGGCATGCTCGCGACGGCCGACGTGCTCTTCGCCAGGGGGTTGCTGACGCCCCCCGCCCACTTCGATTTCGTGCTGGGCGTGCCGGGGGCGGCCGCCGCCACGCCGGAGAACCTGATGCACTTCGCGCGCTCGATCCCGGCGGGCTCGACCTGGACGGTGGCCGGCATCGGGCGGCGCCAGACCGCGATGGCCACGATGGCGATCGCCATGGGAGGCCACGTGCGCGTCGGCTTCGAGGACAACATCTACTACCGCAAGGGCGAGCTGGCGGACTCCAACGCCCGCTTCGTCGAGCGCGTCGTCCGCATCGCCCGCGAGGTGGGGCGCGAGCCCGCGTCGATCGAACAGGCGCGCCGCATCCTGCGTCTTCCGGCCGCCGCGTGAGCGCCGCCCGTGCGGCCCCCGCCGCGGGCGAGCTCGCCCGCGGGCTCAACCTGTGGGACACGTCGCTCCTCGTGCTCGGTCTCGTGGTCGGCGGCGGCATCTTCCTGACGCCGACCTCCATCGCGAAGGCGCTGCCCGACAGCCGCTGGATCCTCGCGGTCTGGATCGTCGGCGGGCTTCTCTCGATCGCGGGCGGGTTCGTGTACGCCGAGATGGGGGCCATGATCCCGAAGTCGGGCGGCATGTACGTGTACATCCGCGACGCCTTCGGGGAGTTGCCGGCATTCCTCTACGCCTGGGTCGCGTACTGGGTGATCCTCGCCGGCGCCGACGCCGCCGTGGCCGTCGGGTTTGCCGAGTATTTCTCGGTCTTCTTCCCCGGCCTGTCGATCAGCCGCGTGCTCTTCACGCTGGGCCCGGCTTCGATCACGGCGGGCCAGCTCGTGGCGGTTGCGGCCGTCCTGGTCCTCACGGCGACGCACTACGTGGGCGTCAAGGAGGGCGCGCGGATCCAGGGCCTCTTCACGTCGATGATCCTGCTCGCGCTGTTGTGGATCGCAGTGGGGGGGACGCTCGTGCCTGCGCCAGCCGCCGCGGCAGCCGCGACTTCTCCCGCCGTTCCGATCACGGCCGCCGCGTTCGGCACGGCGATGGTGGCCGTGTTCTGGACCTACTACGGCTGGAACGAGATCGTGGCCGCCGCCGGGGAGGTCGCCAACCCCCGGCGCAACCTGCCGATCGCGCTGCTCTTGGGAACGGGGCTGATCACGCTGCTCTACGTCGGCGTCAACGCGGCGTTCCTGAAGGCGATCCCGCCGGACAAGATGGCCCGGGTCGCGCAACCCGCCACGGTCGCGGCAACTCGGCTCTTCGGCCCCGGCGCCGCGTACGTGATCTCCCTCGCCATCACGGCCGCCGCCCTCGGCTGCCTCTCCGCCGGGATCGTGCCGGGCCCGCGCATCGTCTATGCCCTTTCCAAGGACGGCCTCTTTCCGGCGGCCTTCGCCCGCGTCCACTCGCGCTTTCGGACTCCCTCCTTCGCGCTCGTCGTGCAGGCGGTCTGGATGTCCCTCCTCTGCCTCTCGGGCGGCTACGAGGAGCTCTTCACCTACGCGACCTTCGCCGTGATCCTCGCGTACGCCGCGACGGGGATCGCTCTTCTCCTATTCCGCCGCCGCCAGCCGGATCTCCCGCGGCCCTATCGCTGCTGGGGATACCCCGTCGTGCCCCTGCTCTTCGTGGCGAGCTCGATCCTCCTTGCCGCGAACATCATCCGCGAGCAGCCCGTCGAAACTCTGGCCTGCCTCGGGATTCTTCTGCTCGGGCTGCCCGTCTACTTCTGGATGCGGCGACGCTCCAGGGAGGCCGCACGATGAAACCGATTCTCCTCTTCTCGCTCCTCCTCGTCTCCGCCGCCCCGCCGTCTCCCCCCGAGCCGCTTCTTTCCGGGTTCACGCCGGAGAGGAACACCTGGCAGCGGGAATACGAAAAGCGCTTCCTCGCCCTGCCCAAGCCCGAGGAGTGCGGCGAGATCCTGCGGGAGCTGACCCGGACGCCGCATCTGGCCGGAACGCCGGGCAACGAGCGCGTGGCCGAGTTCCTCGCGGCCGAGTACCGCAAGGCCGGTTTCGAGGTCTCGACGCCGGCCTACGAGGTGCTTCTCTCCTACCCGCAGAGCGCGAAGATCGAGATCGTCGGCGAGCCGAACGTGCCGCTCGGGCGCGGCGAGCCGCCCATCGCCTCGGATCCGGACACGGCGATCCCCGAGGCCGCCTTGCCCTGGAACGCCTATGCCCCTTCGGCCGAGGTCGTCGGCGAGGTCGTCTACGTCAACCGCGGCAGCGCCGAGGACTACGAGCGGCTCGCCCGCATGGGTGTCGACGTGCGCGGGAAGATCGCGCTCGCGCGCTACTTCGGCGGATATCGCGGGGGCAAGTCGCTGGAGGCCGAGAAGCGCGGCGTGCTCGCGGTCCTGGTCTATTCGGATCCCATCGACGACGGCTGGTTCCAGGGACCGGTCTATCCCGAAGGGCCCTGGGGCCCGCCAGGGCACTTCCAGCGTGGCGCCAACGTCTACGACTTCCTCGTGCCGGGCGATCCGCTGACGCCGGGATGGGCTTCGACGCCGGACGCGCGCCGGATCCCCATCGCGGAATCCGAGATCCTGCCGAAGATGCCGATGATGCCTCTGTCCGCGCGGGATGCGGCCGAGATCATCCGGCGCCTTCGCGGGCCGGCCGTGCCCGAGTCCTCCTGGCAGGGACTGGCGCTTCCCGAGACGTACCGCGTGGGACCCGGCCCGGTGCGCCTGCATCTGAAGATCGCGAATAGCCGGGAGAAGCGCACGATCCGCAACGTCATCGCGACACTGCCCGGCCGCGACGAGCCCGAGCGCAAGATCCTGCTGTCGAACCACTACGACGCGTGGGTCTACGGCGCCGTCGACCCCTCGTCGGGCACGGCCGCGATGCTGTCCCTCGGGCGGGCGCTCGGCGCGCTGGCGAGACAGGGCTGGAGGCCGCGCCGCACGATCGTGATCGCCTCCTGGGACGCCGAGGAATACACGCTGACCGGCTCGACCGAGTGGGGTGAGCAGCACGAGAAGGACCTCAGGCAGAACGCCGTCGTCTGCATCAACGTGGACGAGGCGACCCACGGCCGCCATTTCTCGCCGTCCGCCTCGCCGCTCCTCTTTGCAGCGATCCGCGAGGCGGCGCGGGACGTTCCCGATCCGGGCGCGCGCGGCAAGAGCGTGGCCGACTCGTGGCGCGAGAACGCCGGCTTCATCGGCGTCCAGAGCTACGCGACCGCGACCGGGACGCGCGAGGAGCTCCCCGTGGCGATCCTGGGAAGCGGCTCGGACTACACCGTGTTCTTCAATCGCCTCGGAATCGCCTCGACGGACCTGCTCTTCGACGGCCCCTACGGCGTCTACCACTCCGTGTACGACACCTACGAGTGGATGGCGAAGCAGGGCGATCCGGGGTTCCTGTACCACGCGGCCATGGCGCGCTACGCGGGGCTCCTGGCCCTTCGGTTCGCCAACGCCGACGCGCTCCCGTTCGACGCCGCGGCGTACGGGCGGGAGATCGCGCGCTACGCCGAAGAGCTCGCCGCCTCCCCGGCGGGCTTCCCGCTCGAGGCCGATCTGAGGCGGCTGGCCGAGCGCGCCCGGGCCTGGAGCGCCGCCGCGGGCGCCGCCCAGAAGTCGATCGACTCCCGCGTGCGCGCGGGCCAGAGCGGGCTCCTCTTTCTGCGGGAGTCGAACGCCTGGCTCCTCTCGCTCGAGCGCTCTCTGCTCGACGGCGCGGGATTGCCGGGGCGGCCCTGGTTCCGGCACCTGATCTACGCGCCGCTGTCCTCCTACCGCGCCGAGACGCTCCCGGCCATCCGGGAGGCCGCCCTCGAGGGTGGACTCGAAACCGCACGTCTCCAGATCCAGAGGCTCTCGCAGAAGCTCGACGCGGCGATCGCGGCCGCGAGAAGGGTCGGCGGCTCCGCCGTCCCGGCGCTCCGCCCGACCCCACGGCCCCGATGACGGGGGTACCCCGGGCGCGCGTCATGGCATCCAAACCAGGAAGCCCCGGCCCCCTTCGCGGGCCGGAAGGTCCGCGTCGAGGGACGTATCGAGGGCGACACGATCGACGTGACGACGATCGGGCCGGCGAGCTAGGACCTACCGGGCCCCGGCAACCGACTGGGGGGCGGCGGTCTCCGGCGCCGCGGCCGCCTGGGCCGGCTGCCACCACCCGAGGATGCGGCCGACGTAGGCGACGGTCTCGCGATACGGCGGAACGCCGCCGTAGGTCTCGACCGCCCCCTCACCCGCGTTGTACGCCGCGAGCACGAGATCGGGGCGGTGGCCGAAGCGATCCACGAGTTCGCGCAGGTAGCGCACTCCCCCCCGGACGTTGGAGGCCGGGTCGAACGACCGGCTCACCGAGAGCCGTTTGGCCGTGGCCGGCATCAGCTGCATGAGTCCGCGCGCACCCTTGCGCGAAATGGCGCGTGGCTGATAGTTGGATTCGGCGCGGATGAGGGCCGAGACCAACGAGGCGTCGATGTCGTGCGCCTTCGCCTCCCGCGCGATCAGCTCGTCGAAGGCCGTTCCGAAGAGCGGCTTGCGTTCGGGTCGGTAGGAGAGGTCGAAAGGCGCGCCCGGCCGGAGCGTTTTGTCCTCGACGACCACGGTGTCCACCAGGACCTCGTCGTCCACGATGCGTTCAACCCGCGAAAGGGCGACGCGGTAGCTCCCGCCCCCCGGAAGGTCGACCTCGAGCTCCTCCGCGAACAGGCGGTAGCCGGCGGCCTTCACGATCCGGCCGTCCTCGAAGACGATGAGCTCCGCCCGAGCGGCGGCGGCCGTCGCAACGAGGCACACGAGCGCGACGGCCAGGGAGGCAAGGCGGGGCATTCCGAACGGGAAACCCGCCCGGCGGCCGGGACATTCCGGGAAGGGAGTGCTCACCGGGTCATTTTCGCACGGCCGGGGCGCCGCGCGCGGGGGTGATGGGCGTCGTAGACCCGCCGCAGGCGGGACCGGGAGACCTGGGTGTAGATCTGGGTGGTCGAAATGTCGGCGTGGCCGAGCATCATCTGGAGGGCCCGCAGGTCCGCGCCGTGCTCGAGCAGGTGGGTCGCGAAGGAGTGGCGCAGCGCGTGCGGCGTCAGCCGGCGCCGGATCCCGGCCGCCCGGCCGTACCCCTCGATGAGCTGCCAGAACCGCTGCCGCGTCATGGCGGCGCCTCGGACGGAGAGGAACAGATGCGGCGAGCGCCGCGTGTCGAGCGGCGGCCGGCCGGCCTCGAGATACCGCGCCAGCCAGCGGGCGGCCGACTTCCCGAACGGGACGAGCCGCTGCCTGCCCCCTTTCCCCGTCACGCGCAGAATCCCGGTCTCCAGATCCAGCGCGTCCCCGGGGAGGCCCACGATCTCCGATACCCGCAGCCCCGACGCATAGAGGAGCTCCAGCATCGCCCGGTCGCGCAGACCGAGGGGAGTACGGGTGTCGGGCGTCTCGAGGAGGGTCTCGACCTCGCCCTCGCTCAGACTCTTCGGAAGCGCGAGGCCGATCCTGGGGTTCTGGACGTCGGAGGTCGGATCCTCGGTAAAGCCCAGATGGGCGGCCGCGAATCCGTAGAACCCGCGGACGGCCGAGAGGGCTCGAGATGCCGAGCGCGACGACAGACCCCGCGCGCGCAGGCTCGCGAGATACCGGGCCATGTCGCTGCGCCCCGCCTTCGAAGCCTCGAGCCGCCGCTCCGAGAGAAACCGGCCGAAACCCGCGAGGTCGCTCCGGTACGCCGCCACGCTGGCGCCCGACAGGCCGCGCTCCACGGCGAGATGATCGAGGTAGGTCGGCAGCTCGCGCTCGAGGAAGCGCGTCCCCCGGCTCGCGGCCGCCCCTTTCACGCTCGGTCTCGCCTGTGCTTCCCGGCGAGGCATCTGGCTCCCGCTGCCGCCGCGGACCGCTCCCTGCGCTCGTCTTGACCGCGTCGACCGGCCTCTACAGATGACTGGCCGCCGCCGGTGCAAACCGGTGCACGACCTCGAGGATCTCCTCGTCGAGGAGCACGTGGTCGCTCTCCTTGGCAGAGCGGAAGATCGCGTCGACGAGCTCCGGGCGCGCCTCGAGGCCGCGGGTCTCCAGCCAGCACTGCACGTTGGAGAGGCCGCTCATCGGACCCACCTCGATGACCTGGTGCCGGCCGACCATGCTCGCGGGCACTCCGGAGTAGACCCGGTCAGAGAGCCACTCGTCGCCCTTCTTGCGGGCCTTGATGATCGCGGCCGCGTGGACCCCCGTGCCGGTCCGAAAGGCGTCCTTCCCGACGATCGGGTAGTTGTCGGGGATCCGCACGCCGGTCGCTTCGGACACCGCGGCGCAGTAGGCGTTCAGGGCGGTCAGGTCCCGGTCGATCCAGCCGAGCAGCTGCAGGTTGACCAGCAGCTGGTCCATGGGCGTGTTGCCGACGCGCTCCCCGATGCCGAGGGCGCACGCGTGGACGCGATGGGCCCCCGCCTCCAGCGCCCACAGCGCGTTGGTGACGCCGAGCCCGCGGTCCTGGTGGCCGTGCCAGTCGACCTTCACCTCGGGGTTGATCTCGGTGGCGAGCGCCGAGACGAACGTCACCAGGTTGCGCACGCCGTTGGGCGTCGCGTGGCCCACCGTGTCGCACACGCAGACGCGGCCGGCCCCCGCCCGCATGGCCGCCGTGTACATCCGGCGGATGTGGTCCGGATTCGCGCGCGTCGTGTCTTCGGTGACGTACATGACCGGAAGGCCTTCGCGCACGGCCAGGGACACGGCATCCTCGGAGAGCTGGAGCATCCGGTCGAAGTCCCAGTCCTCCGCGTACTGGCGGATGGGCGAGGAACCGATGAAGCAGGACACCTCGATCGAGATGCCGACCTTCTGAGAGATCTCGATGATGGGGACGATGTCGGCCGCGACCGTGCGGGCAGCGCAATTGGGGCGGATCTTCAGCTTGCCCCGCACGATCTCCTGGGCGAGGCGCGTCACCGTTTCGACGACGTGCGGGCCGGCGCCCGGCAGGCCGATGTCGGCCGAGTCGATCCCGAGCGCCTCCATCAGGTGGAGGATCCGGATCTTCTGGTCGATCGAGGGGCTCTTGACGGAGGGAGACTGCAGACCGTCGCGCAGGGTCTCGTCGTCGAGCTCGACGGATCCGCGGGCGGGGTACGCCATGCCGCCGGCGCGGTTCCAGTCGTAGATCAGGTCGGAGTCCGGCGGGTGCAAGGGCGTCCTTTTCCGCGGAAAGTTTAGCACTCTACGCGTCGGCCTACGGGGCCGCCGCGCCGACCGAGAAGTCGGCGCCGATGAAGAGCGTGGGCTCGGGCGCGCCCAGGGGGCCCGAGAGGCCGCCACCGAAAATGCCGCGCCGCGCGACGTCCAGGGTCTGTCCGGGAAGGACCCCCGCCGAGTCGGTCAGCCGGACCGTCTCGTCGCCCCAGGCCATGCGGATCGACACCCGCGCGCGGATCGCGGGCGTCACCGCGTACCGAAAGGCCAGGTCCCAGAACACCTGCTTGACGATCGAGTCCGGATCGAAGCCCGAGTCGAAGGCAACGGTCTCGGTCCCGAGCACGGAGAGGGCCACGAACGGAAGGTGCTGGCGGTCGTAGGTCGCCGTCAGCATCAGGTCGGTGCGCGGCCAGGAGTAACCGACCCCCAGTCGATACGCCTCCAGCGACGCGTCGAGCGAGGCGTCCCGGTCGTCAAAGGCGGGAAAGCTCTCGCGGTGGACGTCGAGCGATCCGCTCATGCGCTCCCCGTGCGCCAGCGCCGTCCAGCCGCCCAAGTGCCAACGGACTTCCAGCTCGCCTCCGAGCAGGGCCCCCGAGGCCCGGTGGAACACTCGGGCGGTGTTGTTGGACCCGTTGGGCTTGACCCAGCGCAGGGCGACTTCCGCCTCGAGGCCTTTCCAGCGGTGCCGCCAGCCGGCGGCGATGTCGATCCGCTCGGCGCTCAGCGTGCGCTCCTCGCTGAACTCCAGGTTCTCTCCGCCGATGTTGATGAGATCCGTCGCGCTGTGATTGCGGCGGTTCGCGGCGATCTCGACGGAATCGCGCGCGCCGAGAGGGAACCGGAGCACCAGCGCAAAATTCTCGTACCGCCCGGTGCCGTCCGTGTTGATCCGTTCGAGTTCCGGAGACGCCTTGATCTCCTGCTCGTCGTGCGAGGGCGCGAACGCCACGCGCGCGCGCCACTCGAACTCCGGGGTCCCGGCGCCGAGACCCTCCCGCGCGCCCCGGGCGTTGCCGATCCCGATCAGGATGAACTTGGGTGTGACGTCGGAGGCGTCGACGCGGTCGGCCGAGACGTCGTACCGCCGGGCCAGCGTCGCGTAGGAGAAGCCGATGTCCGTGGAGAGGCCCATTCGCGGGGACAGGTCCATGCCCAGGAGCATCCCCGCGCAGTAGATGCACGCGCTGACGAGATCCGGACCCATATTCTTCTCCCGAACCGGATCAACGGCCCGTGAATCCTGCGGGCCGCTTCTCGAGAAACGCGTTCATGCCTTCCTTCATGTCTTCCGTCGCCGCACACAGGCCGAAGAGCGCGGCCTCGAGCACGAGCCCTTCGTGGAGCGGCATCTCCAACCCTCGGTGGATCGCCTCGAGGACGTAGCGGCAGGCCACGGGACCGTTCGAGAGGATCGCCTTCGCCATGTCTCGCGAGGCGGCGAGGGCCTGCCCCGCCGGCACCACGCGGTTGACGAGGCCGATCCGATAGGCCTCCGCGGCGTCGATCTGCTCGGCCGTGAGGCAGAGCTGCATCGCGCGACCCTTGCCCACGAGCCGGGCGAGGCGCTGCGACCCGCCGTACCCGGGAAGGATGCCGAGCTTGACCTCCGGCTGGCCGAATCGGGCGTTCTCGGAGGCGATCCGGATCGTGCAGGCGAGCGCCAGCTCACAGCCGCCGCCCAGCGCATATCCGTTGACGGCGGCAATCACGGGCTTCCCGAGCGTCTCGAGCTTCGCGAGGACCGCCTGCCCGCGCAGGGCGTGCTCCCGGCCTTCGACCGGTGTGAGCTTCGAGAGCTCGCCGATGTCGGCCCCCGCGATGAACGCTTTCTCGCCCGCGCCCGTCACGATGACGACGTTGACGCCGCGGTCGGTCCGCGCCTCTTCGAGCGCGCCGTCGAGGGCGGCCATGACGTCTCCGTTCAGCGCGTTCAGCTTCTCGGGCCGATGGACGGTCAGAGTCCGGATCCCCTCGGCAGTCTCGACGCGAACGAGATCGCTCACTTTACTCTCCGTACTCGTAGAAGCCGCGGCCGGACTTCTTCCCGTAGCGTCCCGCAAGCACCATGCGCTTGAGCAGCGGCGGCGGGGCGAAGCGCTTCTCCCGATACTCGTCGTACATGATCTGCGCGATCGCGTACGTGGTGTCGAGCCCCACGAAGTCGAGCAGCTTCAGCGGCCCCATCGGATGGCCGCAGCCGAGCTCCATGCCCTTGTCGATGTCCTCCTTCGTGCCGACCCCCTCCTCGAGAGCTCGCACGGCGTCGAGCAGGTACGGAACGAGGAGGCGGTTGACGATGAAGCCGGAGTTGTCCTGCGTGCGGATGGGCTCCTTGCCGAGCGATCTCGCGAACGCGACCACGGTCTCCGCGGTTTCCTCCGAGGTGGCGATCGTGCGCACGACCTCGACGAGCTTCATGACCGGGACGGGATTGAAGAAGTGGAGTCCGGCAAACCGATCCGGCCGCGAGGTCGCGGCCGACATCTCCGTGATCGTCAGGGAAGACGTGTTGGAGCAGAAGATCGTCGCCGTTTTGCAGGCCGCGTCGAGCGCGCGATAGGTTTCCTTCTTGGCATCGAGGTTCTCGACGATTGCCTCGATGACGAGGTCGCAGTCGGCCAGGTCCTCGAGCCGGACCGTGGACGAGACGCGCTTCCACGCGGCATCCCGGTCGGCCGCGGCGAGCTTGCCCTTCTCGACGGCCTTGCCGAGCGACTTCTCGATGCGGGAGATGCCCTTTTCGACGAGCTCCTCGGTCACCTCTCGGACGACCGTGTCGTAACCCGCCTTCGCGCACACCTCCGCAATGCCCGAGCCCATCAAGCCGGCCCCCAGGACGCCCACCCTACGAATCGTCATGGTCTCTCGACTCCTCTTGTGCGGCCTCGGCTTCTTCGAGCTCCCCGCAGAAGGCCCGGAGCGACATCTTCCGGTCGAACGCCGGGCCGGTCAGGGCTAGCAGCGGCGAGTTGGGCGCCACCACGATCCAGCCCTGCGCGGTCCAGAACGCGAGGGCTTCGCGGCAAAGGCCGCTCTCGTTGAAAGTCGTCAGCACGGCGTTCAAGTCCCCCGTTCCCTTCGCGCGCACGTCGCGCAGGAAATCGTCCACGGCCGCCGCCCGCACCGGGAAATCGAGAATGCGCTCGGTCCAGTTCATGGTCAGGAGATCAGGTGCCGGGAAGGCAGGCGAAGCGCCGCCAGGCATACGGCGCGGAATCGCAGGAGAGCTCGTCTCACTCTCACCATGTCTCGATGCGCGGCGATCAGGCCGCCGACTCGACGACCACGGCGATGCCCTGGCCCCCGCCGATGCAGGCCCCCGCCAGCCCGTAACGCGTGCCGCGGCGGCGCATCTCCTTGAGCAGCGTCAGCGTGCAGCGCGTGCCCGTCGCGGCCAGCGGGTGGCCGAGCGCGATCGCTCCCCCGTTGACGTTCAGCGTCGCCAGGTCCAGACCGAGCTCGCGCACCACGCCCAGAATCTGACCCGCGAACGCCTCGTTGATCTCCCAGAGACCGATGTCTTCCTGGCGCAGGCCCGCCCGGGCGATCGCTGCGCGCGCGGCGGGAGCAGGGCCGAGACCCATCAACTCCGGCTCCACGCCGACGACGGCCCAGGACACGAGGCGGCCGAGCGGCTTTCTGCCTTTGGCCCGGGCGTGGTCGGCGGACGTGACGATCACGGCCGCCGCGCCGTCCACGATCCCCGACGCATTGCCCGCGGTGACCGACCCGTCCTTTCCGAACGAGGGCGCCAGCGCCGCGAGGCCCTCGAGCGTCGAGTCGGGGCGCAGGTGATCGTCCTTCTCGACCCGCACGGTCTTGCGCCCCGCCTTGACCTCCACGGGGACGACCTCTTCGGAGAGGCGGCAGGCGGCCCAGGCCTCCGCGGCGCGTTTTTGCGACGAGAGGGCGTAGGCGTCCTGTTCCGCGCGCGAGATGCCGTACTTGGCCGCGACGCGGTCGGAGGTCTGTGCCATGGACAGGCCGCAGTACGAGTCGAGCAGGGCGACCATCAGCGAATCCTCGAGCTGGCCCTGGCCGAGCCTCAGGCCCCGCCGCGCTCCCCGGATCACGTGCGGCGCCTGCGACAAGTTCTCCATCCCCCCGGCGAGCACCGTCGTCGCTTCTCCGAGGCGGATGCGGTGGGCGGCCTGCACGATCGACTCGAAGCCGGAGCCGCAGAGGCGGTTGACCGTCAGGGCCGGGACCTCCTTCGGGACGCCGGCCTTCAACGCCACGTGCCGGGCGCCGTAGATCGCGTCGCCCGAGGTCTGCAGGGCGTTGCCGAAGATCGCGTGGTCGATCTCCGCGGGCTCGACGCCCGCGCGACGGAGGGCCTCCCGCGAAGCGTGGACGCCCAGATCGATCGCCGAGACCTCGGAGAACGCGCCGTTGTACTCCGTCATCGGAGTCCGGGCCCCTTCGAGGATCACGATTTCCGTGTCCGAAGCCATGGGGCCGCGAGTCTACCTCAGGAAAACCCGGCGTGGACCGCGCGGAGAAACCGCTGGCGCACCTCGTTGAACGGGATCTCCCGCACCTCCGGGTGAATCCGGTTGGTCAGAAGAACGGCGATGCGCTCGGCGTCCGGATCGATCCAGATCGACGTCCCGGTGAACCCCGTGTGGCCGAAGCTTCGGGGCGACATCTCGGGGATCGCCGACGCGGCCCCGCGATGGCCCTGCCACGCCAGCCCCCGCGCCTCCGAGAGCTCCGGCGTCCGATCGGCGCCGAAGGCGGCCCGGCCGGGTTCGAGCCAGTGCCGCGCCAGCGCCCAGACATCGCGCGCCGTGGCGAAGAGGCCGGCGTTTCCGGAAACTCCGCCCCGCCGGAACGCGTTTCCGTCGTGGACTTGCCCGCAGACGACGCCGTCGCGAAAGCGGGCGTAGGTCAGTCCCCGCGCCTCCGTCATGGCGCGCTCGAAGCGGTCGCCTTTCTCCGTGGCCGCCGCCGCGGCGCCGGTCGCGGGCAGGAAGCGCGCCCCGGAACCGGCGGGAGCGGCGACGAGGTCCTGGAACAGCCGGTCGAGCGGCGCCCCGAAGAACGTCTCGAGCACGCCGGTCAACAGCAGGAAATTCAGGTCGCTGTAGATCACCCGCGTGTCGGGCGCCGCCTCGGGCTCGAGCTCCGGCAGGGTCTTCCGATAGGCCGAGGCGCCTTCTCCGCGGGCGTAGAGGGGAAACCACGCCGCGAGCCCCGAGGTGTGGGTCAGCAGCCGCTCGAGCGTGATTCCCTCGAAGCGCGTCTTCTTCCACTCCGGGAGAAAGCGGCCGGGCGTCGCGTCGAGAGGCAGGCCGCGGCCCGCGGCCGCGACGAGAGCGCCGACGCAAAGAGGCTTGGTCAGGCTGGCCAGATCGAACAGGGTCTCCGCCCCGACCGCACGCTCCTGCGGCTCGACCGCAGCCCTCCCCGCGACCGCGTGCTCGAGAATCCCCTCGGCGGAACCGACGGCCGCCGCGGCGCCCGGAAACGAACCCGCCTCGATCTCGACCCTGAGAAATTCCTCGATCGCCGTCACGGCTCGAGGGACTCGATCTCGGCGCGCCGCGCTTCCGCCAGACGGGCATTCGCCGACGCGATCGGCGGAGCGTCGGCCGGCTTCCTGCGCAGCGACGCGCGCTCCCGCTCGAGAGCCGCGATCTCGACGTCGAGCCGCGAGGCCGTCCGCGCATCCGGCGCGGCGCGGCGCGCCGCGCGCAACGCCGCGAGGCCCCGCGCAGTGGACTCGAGCGCCGCGTCGGCGACCCGGCGCCCCTCGGAGGCCCCGAGCGCCTCGGCGATCCGGGCCCGGGCCCACGCGAACTCCGCCGGGTCGACTCCAAGGACGCGGGCCGCCTCCGCCTCCGAGCCGCGGCCCGCGGCGCGCCGGACCTTCACATAGAGGTCGATCTGTGCGCTCGACAGCCGGCCGTTCGCCGGCGCTCGAAATTGAGGCTCCGCCCGGGCGCGGATGGCGCGGACCGGATCGAGCTCGCGCGGCTCGAGGCGCCGGCACCCGGCGACGCACAGCATCTCCGCCCCCGCGAGCGCCGCCAGAAACCACCGGCTCACGGCCTCGAGTCTACCCACCGGAAGCCTCGGGCGGGCGAAAGGTTTCCGCGGCCGCCGCGTTCGTTTACACTTAGCAGGTTGTTCCGAGCGGCAGGAATGCTCAACAAGATCGGAAAGTACGAGGTCTCCGAGCAGATCGGTGTGGGCGGCTTCGGGGCCGTCTACCGGGGCCGGGACCCGTTCATCAAGCGCACCGTCGCGATCAAGACCTGCCAGGTCAACGACGAGGAGATCAAGCACCGATTCTTTCGTGAGGCCGAGCTCGCGGGCAACCTTCACCATCGCAACATCACGACGATCTACGATTTCGGCGTCGAGAACGGGATCCCCTACATCGTCCAGGAATTCCTGACCGGCGAGGACCTCGACAGGGTCATCAAGCGCGGCGAGCCCATTCCGGTGACCCGCAAGCTCGAGATCCTCATGGCGATCGCCGACGGGCTCGGCTACGCGCACAACGCGAGCATCGTCCACCGCGACGTCAAGCCCGCCAACATCCGGGTTCTCGAAGACGGGACGATCAAGGTCATGGACTTTGGAATCGCCAAGTCGATGCAGACCGAGTCCAACCTGACGCAGACCGGAATCACGCTCGGCACCTCGGCGTACCTCGCGCCCGAGCAGATCCGCGGCGAGGCGATCGACCGCCGCACGGACATCTTCGCGATGGGCGTGCTGGCGTACGAGCTGCTGACCTATCGGAAGCCCTTCCGCGGCGAGCACCTGTCCACCGTCCTCTACAAGATCCTGAACGACGTCCCCGAGCCGATCGAGACGTTCGCGCAGGACGTTCCTCCCGCCCTAGCCGCCGCGGTCCAGGGCGCCATGGCCAAGTTGCCCGCAGAGCGGTACCCGACGATGGAGGCCTTCCGCAAGGATCTGCAGGCCGTCTATCGCGAGCTCTCCGGAGAGTCCGGCGGGCACGCCGGGGCGTCGGCCCTCGCCCAGACCGTGCGCACGATCCGGCCGCAGTCGGATGACATGGACACGACGCTCGCGACTCCGGCGAGCGGCGTATCCCCGATCGCCATCACCCCGCCGTCCGGCGCCCTGGCGCGCGCCCCCGCGCCTTCGGAGGCGACCCCCGCGTCGGCGTCGTTCGCCGCGGTCGAGCGGCCTAACCTCGAGCTCGTCAACTTCCGCGATCCCGCCGCAGAAGGGTCCGAAGAGCCGCCCGCCGGCCCCCGGCGCACGACCGAGATCGACACGGGCGTGAGCCGAACGCGCATGATCGTCTTCGGGTCGCTCCTCGCGGTCATCGCCGCCGGCGTCGGGGCCTATCTCGTGCTCCATCGTTCTCCCGCGCCGGCCGCGCCGAAACCCGTCCCGCCCCCCGCGGCGGCCGCGCCGACGCCGGCACTCGAATTTCCGGAGCCGAGCCTCGGGCGGGGAGAGCCGGCTCCCGCGCCGACCGCGGCGCCTTCCGTCGCGGCCGCCTCCGCGTCCGAGAAGCCCGCCGCCCCGGCCCGGTTCAAGGTCCAGTTCTCCTCGGTGCCGGTCGCGACGCTGTCGATCGACGGCAAGGAGATCGGCCCCTCGATTCCGGCCCGCACACTTTCTCTCGAGGAGGGCGAGCACCGCATCCGCTTCGAGGCGAAAGGCTTCCCTCCGCACGAGAAGACCCTCCGCGTGGGCGCGAAGTCGGAGACTCGCCTGCACTACCAGTTCCCCGTCTCGACGCTCGTCATCGACGCGCGCGGCTGGGCCGGAGCCCGCGTCCTCCTGGACGGCAAATACAAGGGGACGCTGCCCGATGCCGCGCGCCTGAGGCTGCCGCCCGGCTCCTACAGCGTGACGCTGTCGCGCGAGGGAGCCAACCCAGTCACCGAGAAGCTCGAGGTCCCGGAGGGGGCCCTGAAAACATGGAGCCCACCGCCGCCCGTGCCGGCGGGGGCAGGAGCTGGAGGTACGCCGTGAAACGAGCCCTGGTGCTCTCCTTCGGGCTGATCCTGGCCGCCGCGGCCCTGGCCCAGGACGCGTCTCGTCTCGAAGCCGACGCCAAGCGCGCCTTCGACTCCGGGCGCTTCAAAGAAGCCGGGGACCGGTACGCGAAAGCGGCCGAGGGCGAAGGGCTCACCCCCGACCGCCAGGCGGATCTGCACCTCCAGAGCGCGTGGTCGTACTACATCGCGGGCAACTCGAAGAGCGCCAGGGAACAGCTGCGCTCCGCCGTGACCGGCCGCCCCGATCTCCAGGTGATTCCGGACTTCTACAGCCCCGACTTCGCCAATCTCGCCGCGGTCGTGCGCGCCGAGATCGGCGGCGCCAACGTGCCTCCCATCGACGTCGAGGAGCTGAAGCGTTCGGCCCGCGCCAAGCTCGCCGACGGAAAGGCCGAGGAAGCGCTCTACGATCTCAAGCGGGCCGCCGGCTCCAACGACCCCGAGGTCTTCCGCATCCAGGCCGAGGCCAACGACCGCCTCGGCCGCGCCGCGGAGGCCGACGCCGCCCGCAAGCGCGCCGCCGACATCGAAAAAGGCATCGTGAGCTCGACGCCGATCGGCATGCCGGCCGGGGGTGAGACGGCGGAGGGAGCGCCGCTGGCCCCCGCGGCCGCTCCCCTCCTCGAGAGCGCGGAGAAGGCGATGGCGGAAGGCGACGCGAGCGCCGCGGCGTCCTTCGCCCGCCAGGCCTCGGAGGCCGATCCCCGCAATGCCGACGCTCACCGCATGCTCGGCGACGCCGCTCTGCTGGCCGGTCAGGATGCCGAGGCCGAACGGGAGTTCACGGCCGCGATCGTGCTCGAGTCGAGCAACGCCCGGGCCGAGTATGGGATGGGCGTGGTGGCCGAACGCCAGAAGAAATGGAACACGGCGGCGAGTCACTACCGCCGGGCGCTGGAGCTCGGGCCGAAGATCGTCGCGCCCGCACGCGGCCTGGGGCGCTCGATGAGTGAGCTCGGCGACAAGAGCGCGGCGCGCATCGCCTTCGGCCGCGCGATCGAGATCGACCCGGCATCGGCCGAGGCCCGCAACGACTTCGGCGTCTTCCTCTTCCGTTCCGACGAGCTCGACCGCGCGCTCGAAGCGCTGATCGAGGCCGTCCGCCTGGATGCCTCGAGCGCGACCTACCACGAGAACCTGGGGCGGGCGTTTCGCAAGAAGGGGATGTGGAAGGAGAGCGAGCGCGAGCTCTCCGAGGCGGCCCGCCTGGCGCCCAACGAGACGGCCGTGTGGACGGCGCTCGGGCGCGTCCGCGTCGAGCAGCAGAAGCCGGCGGAGGCGGCAACCGCCTTCTCCACGGCGCTCACGCTCGATCCCCTGAGCGAGGAGGCCGCGACGGCGCTGTCCGCCGTCCTGGCCGGCGCCGGAAAACTGCCGGAGGCAGAGACCGCGCTGTCGAAGGCGATCGAGAACAACACGAAGTCCCCGGCCCTCTGGAACAACCTCGGGGTCGTCCGCACGCGGCGCGGCAACTACGCGGGCGCCGCGGAGGCCTTCCAGAAGGCGATCGCCCTCGACGCGAGCTTCGACGCCGCGAAAGCGAACCTGGCCCGCGCCGGGGAGCTCGCGGCGCTGGAGAAGGCCGCGTCATAAGTCCGGTCGTTGACGGTCAACTGTCGACTCACCGCAGCGCATCCAGCAGCTCTTTCAGCATCCTCGCCGTGGCGCCCCAGATGACGTGGGGCCCGTGGTGGAAGAAGAGGACTGGCTCGTCGCGGCCCGGGAGCGGGCGGCGCTCGAGCGCCTCCGGATCGAGTAGCGCGGCCACGGGGACTTCCACGACCTCGGCGATTTCGGCCTCGGCGGGGCGAAACACGTAGGGGTAGGGGATCGCCCCCACGAAAGGCTCGACGTAGAAATCGGTCACGGTCGTCAGCGGCGTCAGAGGGCCGAGGACCCGGACGTCGCCGCGAGCGATGCCGATCTCCTCCTCGGTCTCGCGCAGAGCGGTTTCGAGCGGCGTCCCGTCGTTTTCTTCCTCCGCGCCGCCCGGAAAGGAGATCTGGCCGCGGTGGTGCTCGACGGTCTCGGTGCGGCGCGTGAGGACGACCCAGAGCGAGCCCTCGCGCTCGTAGAGCGGCACGAGGACCGCGGCCCGCCGCTGTCTCTCCGGCGGGTCGGCCGCGGGAACGCGCTCGCGCCTCTCGAGCCGCGCCCGCACCTCCTCCATCGCCGGAACGGCCGAGACGGAGTCGGACGGCCTACGAGGCACGGGAGCGGCTGGCGTCGGCGGCGGATCGCAGAAAGGCCTCGACGAACGGCGTCAGGTCCCCGTCGAGCACGCGGTCGGTGTCGCCGGTCTCGTGACCGGTCCGGTGGTCCTTGACCATGCGATACGGGTGCAGGACGTACGAGCGGATCTGGCTGCCCCACTCGATCGACTTCTTCTCGCCGACGCGTCGCTCCTCCTCGGCCCGCCGCTCGTCGAGCGCCTTCTGGTAGAGGCGCGCCTTGAGAACCCGCATCGCCGTCTCGCGGTTGCGACCCTGGCTGCGCTCGTTCTGGCAGGTGACGACGATCCCGGTCGGGAGGTGCGTGAGCCGGACGGCCGAGTCCGTGACGTTGACGTGCTGGCCGCCGGCGCCGCTGGAGCGATAGGTATCCACCCGGAGGTCCTTGTCGGCGACCTCGATCGCGATGTCCTCGTCGATCTCCGGGGCGACATAGACCGACGCGAACGAGGTGTGGCGGCGCTCTGCGGCGTCGAAAGGCGAGATGCGGACGAGACGATGGACGCCCATTTCCCCTTTCAGGTATCCGTAGGCGTGGTCGCCAACGACGTGCAGCGTCGCGCTCTTCAATCCCGCCTCTTCGCCGTCCTGGCGGTCGATCAGCTCCGCCTTCCAGCCCCTCGACTCCGCGAAGCGCATGTACATCCGGAGCAGCATCTCGGCCCAGTCCTGCGACTCGGTTCCCCCGGCGCCGGCGTGGATGGAGAACCACGCGTTCTTCTCGTCCTCTGGAGCTCCCATCTTGACCGAAAGCTCGAGCGCGTCGGCGAAGGCGCCCGCGGCGCCGAGGGACTCTCGCGCTTCTCTCTCCGCGGGCTCTCCCTCCCGGAGGAGCTCGGCGAAGGTCTCGAGCTCCCCCTTCAGCTCGTCCAGGCACGCGACGGTCTGGAGCTTCTTCTCCAGGCCCCGCGTCTGGCGGAGGATCTCCTGCGCTTGCGCCGGGCGGGACCAGAAGTCCGGCGCCGCGGCTTTCTCTCTCAGGCCTTCGAGCGCGCTCCGCGCGGCGTCGAGATCAAAGATAGCCGCGAAGCGCCGCAAGACGCTCCGAGGCGGCCCCGAGGGAAGACAGGAGATCGTCGGGTTCGGTCATGGAGGAAGCTCTCAGCCAGTCCGCTCTCAGCTTTCAACTTTCAGCACGGCGCTGACGCACGAGCCGAGCCAGCGCGAAGAGTAGCACGGCAGCGGCGCCGAGGTCGGCCGCACGCGGGATCCAGTACCCCCAGCGGTTCCAGGCCGTGCGACCCTCGAGCAGGCGCACGTCGCCGTACAAGATCGTCCGCTCGTTGGCCCCCGACTCCGCGAAGATGCGGCCGCGCGCATCCACGATGCCCGAGAGGCCGGTGATGGCCGCGCGGACCAGGAAGCGCTCGTTCTCGACCGCGCGGAGCACCGCCCCGGCGAAATGTTGTGACTGGGCGCCCGCGCGCCCGTACCAGGAATCGTTCGAGATCGTCGAGAGAAGGTTCGCGCCGTCGGCCGTCTCTCGCCGGGACAGCGAGGGGTAGAGGATCTCGTAGCAGACCCCGACTCCGAGGGCGAGGGACCCGGAGCGGATGACCGCAGGCTCGGCGGCCGCCGAGAACTCGCCGATGTCGTCGGAGATCTGGCGCACGAAGAAGAAGAGTCTCGGGAGCGGGACGTACTCGCCGAACGGCACGAGGTGGACCTTGCGGTAGGGCGCCCCGGCGAGACCTCCGCGCGTCAGCAGCCGGGCGACGTTGTAGTAGCGGCCGTCGGCTGCCTCCTCGACGTCGTTGAAGAGAATCGAGGGTCCGCCGTGCGCGATCGAGGCGAGGTCCTGCCGCAGCCGTTCGCTCCGGTTCCAGTAGATCGGCAGAGCCGACTCGGGGAACACGATCAGCGCCGGCCACCGGGCGGCCGCCTCGCGCGCCTGCGCGCGCACGGCTCCGTACGCCGCCGCCGCCCCCGGCGCGGTCGAGCGCATCTCCTCGGTCAGGTTCGGCTGGAGCAGGGCGACCGACAGGTCCGGCCCCGGCAGCGGCGCCGAGGCGAGACGGACGGCTCCCCATGCTCCGGTCGCGAGGGCCACGAGCGCCGCTCCCCCCATCGGACGCACGCGGCGCGCCGCGATCCCGGCAGCGAGCAGCGCGGAGACGGCCGCGACGAGGGCTCCCACCCCATAGACGCCCCAGAAGGACGCGGTCTGCAGCCAGACCGGGTGCCGGTACAGCGCGTGCCCGGTCAGGTTCCACGGGAACCCCCCGTAGACGAAGGAGCGCGCGTGCTCGGAGGCGGCCCACAGGAGCGGAAAGACGGCGAGCCGCCGCATCGACCCCGGCGGCCCGCACGCGACGAGGCCCCAGGCCACGGCCGCGGGCCATTGGGCCAGGATCAGCGCCAGGATCGCGAGGCACACCACGCCCATGACGCCGCTCTGGCCCCCGTAATGCGTCACGACGTACACGATCCACGGGATCGAGGCGCACCAGTACGCCAGGCCGAAGAGCGCGCCGGACAGAAGGGCCCTTCCCCGGCTCTCCTCGCGCTCCAGCGCCACGAGCCACGGCACGAGCGCCAGCGGCAGCAGGAGGACCAGCTCGAAGGGCGGAAAGGCGAGCGCGAAGAGAAGACCCGAGACGATCCCCGGGTAGAGCGCGCGGCCGCCCCGCTTTCCCGGCCTCACGCGGGGCGTCGGAGGTCTCGCGCGCGGGGTCTCACGCGCCGCCCGCGGCGGAGAGCGCTTCCTCGGCACGGTACGAAGACCGCACGAACGGCCCGCTGAAGACGTGCCGGAAGCCGAGCGCCTCGCCGGCCTCGCGGTATCGGACGAAGACCTCGGGCGCGACGTACTCGACGACCGGGAGGTTCTCCCGCGACGGCTGCAGATACTGCCCGATCGTCACGATGTCGACGGCCGCCTCCCGCAGCCGCTCGAGCAGCGCGAGAACCTCCGGCTCGCGCTCCCCCAGGCCGAGCATGAAGCCCGACTTGGTCGTGAGCGACGGGTCGAGGCGCCTGGCCTCCACCAGCAGGCCGAGCGACCGGTCCAGGTGCGCGCCGCGCCGGACCCGGGTGTAGAGCCGGGGCACCGTCTCCACGTTGTGGTTGAAGACGTCGGGTGAGGCGGCGATCACGACGGCGAGGGCGTCGAGATTCCCCCGGAAGTCCGGCGTGAGGACTTCGATGCCGGGGCGAGGGTCGAGCGACCGCACGGCCCGGATCGTCTCCGAAAAGTGCGCGGCGCCGCCGTCCGGCAGGTCGTCGCGATCCACCGAGGTCAGCACGACGAATTGCAGCCCCATCTCGCGGACCGCCGCCCGGACACGGGAGGGCTCCAGCGGGTCGACGGGCAGGGGCTTTCCGTTCGCGATGTCGCAGAAGCCGCAGGCCCGCGTGCAGACGTCGCCCAGAAGCAGGAAGGTGGCCGTTCCGCGGGCGAAGCACTCGCCACGGTTGGGGCACCGCGCCTCTTCGCACACGGTGCGGAGCGAGTGCGCCCGCATGAGACTCTTGACGGCATGGAGGTCGGAGAGCCGGAGCTTGCGTTCCCGGATCCACGCGGGGGCGAAAGGCGCAGGCGTCGCGGTCATTTACCGTCCGGGACGACCCAGGGGCCTTTGAGCTTCTCCTGCCGGACGAGCCGGTCGGCGACGCGCCCGGCCTCCGCCTCGGACGCGTAGGGGCCGACGCGCACCCGGTAGAGCCTGCCCTTGCCTCGGGGGTCGGCGGCCGTCAGCAGCTGGCTGGGAAAGCCGCGCCGGGAGAGCCGGCTGCTCAGCGCGCCCGCCTCCTCGCGCGAGGCGAGCGACGCCACCTGCACCCAGAACTTTCCGGAGAAAGACGCCGGGGGGGCCGGCCGGACCCTGGCCTGGGGAGGCGCGGAAGCTTTTCCGGGAGAAGCCTCGGCCAGGGGCGAGGCCTCGTAGGAGGAGGACCCGTCGTCAAAGGGCTCGAGTGTCGAGGGCGCCGGTGCCTCAGCCGGAGGCGGAGTCGCCGCCAGGGCTCCCCCCGCCAATTCCGTTCGGGATCCCAGGGAGGCTGAGGCCGTCGGGACGGCCGTCTCGATCGGGGGCAGCTGCAACTGCTCGGGCACGGGCGAATCCCCGGCGGGAAGCGGAGCTTCTCGGACGGTGTCACGCCCCGCCAGGCCGGTCTTCAGCCCGAAAAAGTAAGCCACTCCGAGCGCCGCCAGGAGCCCGACGAACAGGCCGACGGCCTGCCGCGCGGTCAGCGAGACCTGGTAGTGCGTGCGTGGCCCTTCCACGGGGCCAGTGTAGCGGTCCGGCGAGGCGCTGTCAGCCCGTTTTCGGCGGCTTCATTTGCCCCGGTTCAGGAATGCCGAGATCAAATCGATCGGCAGGGGAAACACGATCGTCGAGTTCTTCTCATTCGCGATCTCGGTCAGAGTCTGCAGATAGCGCAGCTGGAGCGTGGCCGGCTGTTGGCCGATGATCTCGGCCGCCCTGGAAAGCTGCGTGGCGGCCTGGAACTCGCCTTCCGCGTGAATGATCTTCGCCCGCTTCTCGCGCTCGGCCTCGGCCTGCTTGGCCATGGCGCGCTGCATCTCGGGCGGCAGGTCGACCTGCTTGACCTCCACCATGGAGACCTTGATTCCCCAGGGCTGGGTGTGCTCGTCGATGACCTTCTGGAGGTCCAGGTTCAGCTTCTCGCGCTCGGAGAGCAGCTCGTCGAGGAGGGCCTGCCCCAGGACGCTGCGCAGCGTCGTCTGCGCCAGCTGCGAAGTCGCGTACAGATAGTTCTCGACCTGCACGACCGCCTTTTCCGGCTCGACGACCCGGAAATAGACGACGGCGTTCACCTTCACCGAGACGTTGTCCTTCGTGATGATGTCCTGTGACGGCACGTCGTGCACGACCGTGCGCAGCGACATCCGCACCATCCGCTCGAAGGGCCAGAAGATGAGCACGAGGCCCGGGCCCTTGGGGCGCTTGCCCAGCCGGCCGAGCCAGAACGTGACCGCCCGCTCGTACTCGTTCAGGACGTTGATCCACTTGAAAACGAAGATCAGGAGAATGAACCCCGCGACCAGAAGCCCCGGCATCGAAATGACGTTGCTCATCCGTTCCTCCGTTCGACGTAAAGAGTCATCCCCTCGACCCGGGCGATTCTCACCGGCTCACCCGGCGAGAGGCCGGGCGGCCCGATCGCCTCCCAGTACTCGCCCTGGACCTGCACGCGGCCCGAGCCGCGCGGCGGCACGAAACCGTCCACCACGCGCGCCTCCGCCCCGATCATCGCCTCCGGGCCGGTGCGCGCCGGCGCCAGGCGGATCTGCACCGTCTTCCAGGTCAGCAGCCCCACGATCGCGAGCGTCAGCGCGAGCCCCGGCACGATGATGCCGAGGTCGACCCGATAGCCGCCGGTGCCGCCCTTGCCGGAAAAGAGCAGCAGCGAACCCGCGACGAGCGCGACCGCGCCTCCCAGAGACAGCAGGCCGTGGCTGACGACCTTGATCTCGGCCACGAAGAGGAGGATCGCGAAGAGGATCAGGCCGAGGCCCGCGAGATTCACCGGGAGGACCGAGAACGCGTAGAGCGCCAGCAGGAGGGAGATCCCGCCCACCACACCCGGAAGGATCGCTCCGGGGGTCGACAACTCGAAGTAGAGGCCCACGAGCCCGAGCAGGAAGAGGATATAGGCGACGTTGGGATGCGAGACGACCCCGAGGATCTTCTCCATCTCCCCCATCGGGCGCTCCTCGAGCCGGAAGCCCTTCAGCGCGAGCGTCGACTCCCCTCCCCCGACCCGGGAGATCTTGCGGCCGTCCAGCTGGGCGACGAGATCGGGAACGTCGCGGGCCACGATCTCCACGAGTCCGCCTTCCCGGGCCTCGGCTTCGGTGTACGACGCGCTCTTCGACACGGCGGCCTCGGCCTTCTCCACGTTGCGGCCGCGCTGCTTCGCCAGCGTCCGGACGAAGGCGCGGGCGTCCTGCTCGGCCTTCTCCCCGAGCTTCTTCGGAAGGTCCTGCCCTTCGCCGCCGACCGGGTGCGCCGCTCCGGTATTCGTGCCGGGGGCCATGGCCGCCACGTCTCCCGAGAGGAGGAGGAAAAAGCCCGCCGAGGCCGCCTGTGCCCCGGAAGGCGACACGAACGTCACGACCGGGACTTTCGAGAGCAGGATCGCCGAGCTCATCTCCCGCGTGGAGGCGAGGAGCCCGCCCGGCGTCGACAGGGTCAGCACGACGAGGGCGGCGTTCTGCATCTGCGCCTCCGCCAGCACTTTCTTCAGGTAGCTCGCGGAGGCGGGGTGGATTCCCGTGTCGATGCGCGCCACGACGACGAGCGGCGAAGACCTGGATGCGAGGGCGGCCGCCGCTGACAGAAAAGAAGCCGCAAGCAACGCCCGCGTGCGCATCGCGGGGTGCAGTCTACCGCACCCCCGGCCGTCCCTCCCGGATCGAGCCGGGTTATAAGTGCGCGTGCGCATCCGGCCAACCGAGGCGATCCACTTCGCGGCGCTGGCCGTGCTCTCCATCCTCGCGGCGCTTCTCTGGGGACGCCTCGCCGCCCCCGGGGCGATGCTCCTCGGCTACGCCGGACTCGCCGCGGTCCTGCTCATGATGACCGCGCTGGCGCGGCGGCAGGACCGCCTGCCCGTCCCCCTCCAACTCCTCGTGGATTTCTATCCGGCCGCGTTCCTGCCGATCCTGTTCAATACGCTCGAGCCTCTGATCGAGGCTTCGCGGGGCGGCGCGCGGGACGACCTGCTCATCGCCGCCGACCGCGCGCTCTTCGGCGTGGACGTGACGGTCTGGATGCAGCGGCTCGTGCGCCCCTGGCTGAGCGACACGTTCTCCGTGTTCTACACGACCTACTACTTCTTCGCCCTGACGCTCGGGTTGATCCTCTGGGGGCGCGACCGCGCGGCGGCCCGGAAATTCATCTTCGCGCTGATGGTGTGCTACTACGTCTCGTACGCCGGATACTTCGCGATCCCGGCGCTCGGTCCGCGATTCGCGCAGGCCGGGGAGTACACGGTGTCCCTGTTGACGAGCCCCGTTTCCCGCACGATCGCCGACGGCATCAACAGCCTGGAGAAGACGAAGCTGGACGTTTTCCCCTCCGGCCACACGATGATCGCGGTGGCGGTCTTGATCGTCGCGTGGAAACGCGCGCGCGACGTGTTCTGGATCCTGCTGCCGATCGGAACCGGGCTCGTCCTCTCGACGGTCTATTGCCGCTACCACTACGTCGTCGACGTGATCGCCGGGGTGGCGCTGGCGTTCGTGGCCGTGCCGATCGGGGACCGGCTGTACGACAAGATGGTTAACTACAGGCTCTTTTCGTAGATCCGATATGTCTTGTACAGCCTGCCCCCCCACAGCTTCACCGCGCCGATGACGAGCTCGTTGTCCTCGAGCAGCCAGGACACCTCGGCCCCGGTGTAGCCCTTCTCGAGGAGGAAGCGGAGCGAATCGGCCATCATGATCGATTGGACGCCGCTCAAGCGGTAGGGCTTCTTGATGCCGAGCGTCACGACCCGGACGGTCCGGATCTTCCGGCGCTCCAGCAGAAACCTCAGCCAGCCGAAGGGCAGCAGGCGACCCTTCAGGGGGGCGAGGGCGGCGTTGTAGTCCGGCAGGACGAGCATGAAGGCGACGGGCTCGAGCGTCCCGTCCGGCCTCGGCGCCTCGGCGAGCCAGAGGAGCTCGGGGACGAGGAGCGGCTGGAGGCGTTTGGCCATGAAATCCATCTCGTCCGCCGTCATCGGGACGAAGCCCCAGTTCTTCTCCCACGCCTCGTTGTAGACCTCGCGGATCTTCCCGAGGTCCCGCCCGAGGCTGCTCTTCCGGACGTTGCGCACGACGATCCCCGTCTCGCGCTTGCGGAAGCGGTCGGCAACGCGCGACAGCCGCGCGAGAGGCTTCTCCTCGAGGGGAAACCAGTACGCGAGCAGGTCGCGGGTCTTCTGGAGGCCATGCGCTTCGAGCAGCGGACCGTAGTACCGCGGGTTGTAGGTCATCATCAGGACGGGCGGTGAGCCGAAGCCGTCCACGAGGAGCCCCGCCTCGTCGTTGAGGGTCGGGTTTGTCGGCCCGCGCATGACCGTCATCTTCCGCTCGCGCCCCCAGACGGCCGCCGCCTCCAGAAGCCGGCCCGCGGTCTCCCGATCGTCCTCCGACTCGAAGAAGCCGAAGAACACGACCTTCTCCGCGTGAAAGGCGTTGTGGTTCCGGTCGAGGATGCCCGTGACCCGACCGACGTCGCGGCCTCCGCGGCGCGCGACGAAGAGCTGCATCTCCCCGTGCCGGAAGAACGGATTCTCGTCCTGGAAGACGGTTGCCAGGTCCGCCCGCAGAGGGGCGACCCGGTGGGGATCGTTTGTGTAGATGCGGTCCGCGACGTCGAAGAAACGCGAGAGGTCGCGCTTCCCGCGCCCGATCCGGTCGATCACGACTGGCCCCGCCCCGCTCACCGCGCCTCCGGCCTCCCCGGCGGGGTCAGACTCGGCCCGCTCCCACCAGACCGACTTCGCGGCCGACCTTTTCGAACGCCTCGAGGGCGCGGACGAGCTGTTCCTGGTTGTGGGTCGCCATGAGCGAGGTCCGGATCAGGGCCCGGCCCGGAGGGGTCGCCGGCGACAGGACGCAGTTGACGAAGATGCCCTCTTCCTGGAGGCGGTGAACCATCCGGAGGGCGGTCAGGTCCTCTCCCACGACGACGGGCACGACCGGCGTGCGCGAGTCGCCCGTGTCGAACCCGAGCGAACGCAGGCCGTCGGCGAAGAAGCGGGTGTTCTCCCAGAGCCGCTCGCGCCGCTGCGGCTCCCGGTCCATGATCTCGACGGTGGCCAGGGCGGCGGCGGCCGAAGCCGGCGGCGGCGCCGCGGAGAAGATGAGCGTGCGCGCCCGGTGCTTGATGTAGTCGATCACGGTGGCGTTACCGGCGATGAACCCTCCCACCGAGGCCATCGACTTGGAAAAGGTGCCCATGATGAGGTCCACGTCGTGCTCGAGGCCGAAGTGCTCGGCCGTCCCGCGGCCGGTCTTGCCGAGGACGCCGATGCCGTGGGCGTCGTCGACCATGACTCCCGAGGCGAACTCCCGGGCCACGGAGAGGATATCGGGCAGCGGGGCGATGTCGCCTTCCATCGAGAAGACCCCGTCGATGACGACGAGGCGGCCCTTCGCCTCACTGTCGTTGCGCATCTGGCGGCGCAGGTCCGCCGGGTCGTTGTGCTTGAACCTCTTGACGTTGCCGAAGGACAACCGCGCGCCGTCGATGATGCACGCATGGTCCTGCTTGTCGAGATAGACGGTGTCGCCCTTGCCGACGAGGCACGAGATCGCGCCCAGATTGACCTGGAACCCGGTCGAGAAGGTGACCGCCGCCTCCTGCCGCATGAACTCGGCCAGGCGCTGCTCGAGGCGCACGTGAAGGTCGAGCGTCCCGTTCAAGAAGCGGCTGCCCGCGCACCCGGATCCATACCGCCGGATCGCCTCGATCGCGGCTTCCTTGACGCGCGGGTCGTTGGTCAGGCCCAGGTAGTTGTTGGAGCCCATCATCACCAGGCGCCGGCCTTCGATGACGACCTCCGGGTCCTGGGCGGATTCGAGGACGCGGAAGAACGAGTAGTACCCCGTCTGCCGGACGCGCGCGGCGTCCTCGTAGCGATAGCATTTCTCGAAGACCGGAGCGGTCCCCGCCGTCTCCACCCTGGCCGCCCGGGCGCTCTTGCTCATGCTCCCCCCACTCACGGATTGGTAAACCGCGGGCGGATCTTAGCAAATTTTACAAAGCCGCGCCCGGGAGCCACCCGGCCCGCCGATACCAGTCCCAGACGGCCTTGAGGCCCTCGTCCAGCGGAACCGGGTCCGGCAAGCCCAGTAGCCGGCCCGTGGCCGCGCCGTCGCAGATCCAGTCGCCCGCCAGGATCTCCTTCGCCTTGTCGGCATTGAACGGCCGCGAGCGGCCAGTGAGCCGCTCGACGGCGGACTCGGCCGCGCCGAGGGCGCGCACTAGGCCGTCGGGAATCCGGATCAGCCGGGCCTTCCGGCGCGGCAGGCTCGCGATCCTGGCCGCCAGGTCCCCGACGGTCACGGGCTCGGGATCCGAGAGGAAGGCGATGCGCCCCGCCAGATCGCGCCGGGAGGCCGCGCGGGCGACGGCGAGCGCCGCGCGCTCGGCCCCGATGAGCTGGACCCGGGTCGCCCCGGCCGGCACCGGGATCCATCCCGCCGCGGCCATCCGGAAGTAGACGAAGAGGCCCCGGTCGTAGGGGCCGTAGATGACGCCGGGCCGCAGCACGAACCAGTCCCCCTTCCAGAGCCGGGCGACCGCTTCCTCGGCTTCGCGCTTGGAGCGCCCGTACCAGGAGATCGGACGGGCCTCGTCGCCGTCGGACACCGCCCGGCCCTCGCAGGAGGGCCCGGCGGCGGCCTGGCTGGAGACGAGCAGGAACAGCGCTCCCGGCGCCGTCTTTCCCGCAGCGGATAGCAGGCGCTCGGTCCCGCGGACGTTGACCTCGCGATACTCCTCCAGCGTGCGCGCCTTGACCAGCCCTGCCACGTGCACGACGGCGTCCGCTCCGGCCACGGCAGACTCGAGCCCGCCGGCGCCGGAAGAGAGGCTCCCGGCGCTCACTTCAACGGGAAGCCCCTCCAGGAGCCCGCCGCGCGCGCGCGCGGGGTCTCTCGCCAGGATACGAACGGTCCAACCCTCGGCCACGAGCGCGCGAGCGACGTGGCCGCCGACGAAACCCGTGGCGCCCGTCAGGAACGCGATCGGCATGGCGAGCCTTGAATTCTATTGACTCCGCGGTCCCGCGGGACACAGCATTCCGCGATTTAATGGGAATCCTTCGAGACCGGGCCGGCGCAGTGCTGTGCGCCGCTTTTTGCGTCGGCCTCGCCGGCGCCCCGCTCTCGGCGCAGGCCTCGTCCTCTCCTCCTGTCGTCGCGTATCGGATCGAGGTGGCGCTCGATCCCGTAGGCAAGTTGCTCGACGGCAGGGAGCGCCTCGTGTGGCGGAACCCCTCCGGCGACACGGTGTCCGAGCTGCGATTCCACCTCTACCTCAACGCGTTTAAGAACGACCTGTCCGTCGCACCGACGATGAACCGGGACGGCACGGTAGTTCGGCGTCCTGTGGCTCCGCTCGGTCGTCCGCGTCGCATGCTGGGGCTCCTACATCGGGTTTCTGGATGGGGTCAGGTCTTCATTCTTCGGATTTCTCGACCATGCCCCGCTGGCAGCACCAGAGCGGCTGAAATCCCGAAGAATGAAGACCTGACCCCTTAGGCCGCGGCCCAGGCCGCGATGCGCTTGATCCCCTCGCGGATGCGCTCGCTCCGACTGGCGAAGGAGAATCGCACGCAGGCGTCGTTGCCGAACGCGTCGCCGGGGACCGCGGCGACGTGGACTTCCGAAAGGAGCTTCTCGCAGAACGCCGCGGATCCGGCCGCGCCCTTTCGCGCGTACAGGGCCGAGACATCCGCAAACGCGTAGAAGGCACCCTCCGGCATCCCGCAGCGCACGCCCGGCACCCCCGCGAGTCCCTCCACCATGACCTCCCGGCGGGCTTCGTAGTGGGAGAGCATGTCCGCGACGGACGCCCGCGAGCTGTCGAGGTCCGTCAGGGCCGCGAGGGCGGCGGCCTGGGAGATGGAGGAGGCGTTGGAGGTCGTGTGGCTCTGGTACGAGGCCATGGCCGTGATCAGTTCCGGGGGCCCGAGAGCCCAGCCGAGGCGCCAGCCGGTCATGGCGTAGGTCTTCGAGGCCGCGCCGGTCACGACGATGCGCTCGTATCGGGACTGGAGCGCCGCGGCGGACGCGTGCGCGCGGCCGTCGTAGAGGAAACGGTCGTAGGTCTCGTCGTAGATGAGCCAGGCGCCGCGTGCCGCGCACCATTCGGCGATCCTCAACAACTCGGCCGGATCGACAACGGCCCCCGTGGGGTTGTTCGGCGAGTTGAGGATCAAACCCCGGACCGAGCCCGCCGCCCGGGAGTCGAGAGCGGCCGCCGTGGCGTGCCATCCGGACTCGAGCGCGGTCGGCAGGAAGACGGGGCGCGCCCCGGTCAGGCGCACCATCTCGGGGAAGGAGACCCAGTACGGGGAAAACAGGGCCACGTCGTCGCCCTCGTCGAACAGGGCCTGGCAGACGTTGAAGACCGCTTGCTTGGCCCCGGCGGTGACGATGACATTCTCGCGCTCGACGTGCGCGTCCTGCTCCCGGAAGTACTTGGCCGCGATGGCGTCGCGCAGAGCGGGTTCGCCCGCGACGTCGGTGTACTTGGTTCGCCCCGTCTCGATCGCCCGCACGCCGGCGCGGCCGACGAACTCGGGCGTGGCGAAGTCCGGCTCGCCGATCGAGAAGTCGACGACGTCGACGCCCATGGCCGCCAGGGCCTTGACCTTCTTGCTCGCCGCCGTCGTGGAAGAAGGCGCGAGCGCCGCGATGCGCCGCGACAGGCGCAGGCCCTTCACCGCTGCCGCTTCCACGCGAGCGCGAACTCCCGAAACGCCAGGATCTTCTTGCGGCCGATAGCGACTAAGAAGAGCTCGATCGCGATCCAGGCTCCATAGACCCAGAGCATCTCGTGCCGGAGCGGGGGCACCGCGAACTGCAGCAGCCAGAGGGCGAAGAGGCCGACGGCCTCGTACCACTGGAAGCTCATCGAGGCCAGGAAGATCCAGCCCAGGAACGCCTGGAGGATCGTCAACAGGATCTCCAGCCGCTGGAATTCGTCGAAGGGAAGCGGCGAGGTGTCTCCGCGGCTCCAGCAGTAGATGACGGCCAGCAGGCCCGACAGCACGCCCCACTGGTTGATGTTGGACGAGACCATGTTCATCAGGGCGACCGGAGCGCGCGTGACCCGGCGGGCCCAGGCGAAGGCGGACGTCTTCTCGGGAAACTCCGAGATGAACGGCGCCACCCACTGGATGAAGACGAACTGCGAGATGCCGAGGCTGACCGCGACCGAGAGCATGGAGTTGAGGAACGGCTCGGCGACGGCGAAGATGATCGCCCCGCCGACCGCGAAGAGGCCGAGGACCGCCGCCCAGCGCTTCCACCCGGAGAACGAGAGGGCCCAGCGAGAGACCGCCGGAACTTCCCTCTCCTCTTCGTCGGTCTCCTCCCGCGGTGGGAGCCGGAGCAGAACCGCGAGGTAGGCGACGTACGTCGCCGTCAGCACGGCCGCATCGACCAGGCCGAGGCTCGCCTTGGCCCAGACGACGACGAAGTACGCGAGGGGCGGCAGCAGCCCGACGACCTCCACGGCGTGGTCCTGGTGAAGGGCGATCTCCCCGAGCTTCCGGCCCCGCCTCTTGCGGGAGTAGAACGCCGCGACGGCGTAGATCATGGGCCAGCCGAAGCCCGTCAACAGCCGCAAGCTGCCCGTGAAGTTCGCGATCGCCAGGTGGACCATGTCCGGGTCCTTGCCCGCCTTCCAGGCGATCACGGCCTCGACCGCGAACTCCGGCATCGTCTGGATCAGGGCGAGCATCGCCAGCGCGAGCCCCTGCGAGATCAGGAACTCGGCAGCCTCGGCGCCCCACGCGACGACGAAGGCGGCCCCGATCATCGCCGGGAAGGTCCAGAGCGCGGACCACATCGATCCGGGAGGCGCGTGCTCCGAGGCGGCCGCCAGAAGCTTCTCGTCGCGAAGCCACTTCATGGCGCGCGGTTATAGCATGGCGAGGGATGCCGTCGATCGAGTCTCCCTCCAATCCCCTGATCCGGGAAATCGCTCGCAGCCTGGAGGAGCGCACGCACCTGC
This sequence comes from Thermoanaerobaculia bacterium, assembly GCA_040879385.1. Lineage (GTDB taxonomy): Bacteria > Acidobacteriota > Thermoanaerobaculia > UBA5066 > Gp7-AA6 > DAHUXD01. Next base: position 120,775 of record JBBDKM010000013.1, read on the forward strand.
TGCTCGAGGGCGAGAAGGCGATTCTCGACGCCGTCGCCGCGGGGATTTCCCTCGACCACCTCCTGCACGACGCGAGCATCCGGCCCGGGCGCCTGGCCGCCGCGACCGCGGCGCATCCGCGCCTGGTCTCCCGCGCCGTCCTGGAGCGTCTCGCGGATTCGCGTACGCCGCAGCACCTGCTCGCGGTGGCGCGCCGCCGCGACGTCCCCGTGGCCGAGATCCTGGGCCGGCCCGGGCCCGTGATCTTCGCCTTCGGGATCCAGGACCCGGGAAACCTCGGCGCCATCGTCCGCGTCGCGGAGGCCGCCGGCGGAGCGGGCGTGGTCGCCGCGCCCGGCACCGCCGACTTCTTCCACCCCCGCGCCGTCCGCGCCAGCGCGGGCAGCGTGCTGAGGATTCCGGTCTCCGGCCGCGTCTCCTTCGAGCCCTTCGCCGCCGACGCGAAGGCAGCGGGCCGTCCGGTCTGCGGCGCAGTCGCCGCCGGGGGCGAGAACGCCCTGGAAGCGCCGCTGTCTCCGCGCTCCGTCCTCGTGCTGGGAGCCGAGGGGACGGGGCTTCCGGCGGGGGCCTACCGGTATCTCGACCGCAAGCTCACGATTCCGATGAAGCCTCCGGTCGACTCCCTGAACGCGGCGGTGGCCGCCGCGCTGCTGCTCTACTCGCCTTCGCTCCGCGGCAATTCGGCGAACGCCTCGGCCTGAAATGCCCAGAGACGCGCCTCGGGATCCCGCCAGGCTTCGCCCCGCAGTCCGGCCTTGCGCGCGAGCTCGAAGAGGAAGCGCTCCGGGCCGAAGGCCCGCTCGACCGCCACCTGGGGCAGCAACAGGGCGCGCCGTCCGCGCATCTCCAGGATCAGGCCGTCGCGCCCGGTCTGGATCTCTTCGAACCCCTCGATCCGCTGCGGCGCGGTCAACACCGAGATCTCGATCTCGCACTCCGAAAGCTCGCCCGCGGAAAGAGGCGGGAAGCGCGGGTCCTCGAAAGCCGCCCGCAGCACGTATTGCGAGATCATGCGCGTGAGGTCCCCCTCGGGCGCCAGCGTGCCGATGCATCCCCGGAGTTTCCCGGCGGCGCGCAGCGTCACGAAGAGGCCGCGGGGCTCGCCGAAGGTCTCGGCGCGGTCGGAGCCGAGGCGCGGCGGCGGATCCCCCCGGAAATACCCTTCGAGGGTCTCCCGCGCGAGCCTCAAGAGGTCCCGGCGCGCATTTTCCGAGAGCGGGGCCGGTGCCGCGGTCAGGAGGCCTCGCTCTGCCGGTCGCCGCGCCGAAGGTCCACCAGAAACTCCGCGAGGATCCCGCCGAGCGTGTCGAGCGCCCCCTCGAAGAAGTGATCGGCCCCGGGCACGACCACCATCCGGCCCGTCCCGCCGAGAAAACGCTCGAGCTCTACGGGCGGGCCGAACGTGTCCTTCTCGCCCACCACGTACAGCGCCGGAACGGCGGGCCGGGGAACCATCCGCCCCGACTCCGTCGCCATGGGGAGACCGAGGGCGATGCAGGCCTGGATCCGCGAGTCCCCCGCGATGGCCTCGAGCGCCGAGGCCGCCCCGAACGAGAAGCCGGCGGCGACGATCGGGAGGCCTTCCGCTCGCTCCGCCTCGTCGAGAGCGGCGCGATAATCCTCGACCTCGCCCCGCCCCCCGCCGTAGCGTCCTTCCGAAAGACCCACGCCCCGAAAGTTGAAGCGCAGCGTGGCGTAGCCGGAGCCCGTCAGCGCCTGGGCGGCCCGGTACACGACCTTGCTGTGCATCGTGCCGCCGTGGAGCGGGTGAGGGTGCGCGACGACGGCCGATCCGCGTCGCGACCCGGCCGCGTCCTTCCAGAGGCCTTCGAGCCGGCCTGCGGGGCCGGGAAACACGACAGAGCGAAGCGAGCCTGACAGACGGCCTCCGAGTTGGCGAAACGCCCGTCTCATCGTATCCTTCCGGCCGTCCGACCGCGCCGTCCTCCGGAACGAGGGAAGAAACAGGAGAACCCGATGAAGAAAATCGTCCATGTCGTCGGCACGGGCACGATCGGAGAGCCCCTCATCGGCCTGTTCGCCGATTTCGGCAAGTACCTCGGTATCGACGAGGTCACGTTTCACAAACGCACCCCGATGACGACCGAGAGGGCGAAGGTCAATCACTTAGTCGCGCGCGGGGCCAAGCTGGCGGTCGATTCCGACAAGGCCGCGGACTTCGAGGCGATCGGCCACAAGGTGGCTTTCGACGCCCAGACGGCCCTGGAGCGGGCGACGGTCGTCATCGACTGCACTCCTGCTGGGAACGAGAACAAGAAGGTCTACGAAAAGATCTCGGGGCCCAAGGGCTTCCTGGCGCAGGGCAGCGAGTTCGGTTTCGGAAAGATGTACGCGATGGGGATCAACGACGAGGCCCTCGTCCCGGGTGAGGACCGTTTCCTCCAGATCGTCTCCTGCAACACGCACAACATCGCCTGCCTGATCACGACGCTCGGCACCGACGAATCGGGCGGGCGGATCCTGACGAAGGGCCGGTTCGTCTGCATGCGCCGGGCGAACGACGTTTCGCAGGACTCGGGCTTCGCCCCCGCCCCTTCGGCCGGAAAGCACGACGACCCCGTGTTCGGGACGCACCACGCCCGCGACGCCTCGGCGCTGCTCTCCACCCTGGGCTGGAAGCCCCCGATCTTCTCCTCGGCGATGAAGCTGAACACGCAGTACATGCACTCCCTCTGGTTCGACATGGAAGTCTCCGCGCCGACGTCGAGGGAGAAAGTCCTGGCGCGCCTGCGGGCCAACTGGCGGATCGCCGTGACCGAGCGGCGATCCGCCAACCAGATTTTCTCCTTCGGCCGCGACCATGGGTATTACGGACGCATCCTGTCGCAGGCGGTGATCTCGGCTCCCACCGTGGTGGTCAAGGGCGACAACGAGATCATCGGCTTCTGCTTCACGCCTCAGGACGGCAACTCGCTCGCCTCGTCCATTCACGCGGCTCTCTGGCTGATGGACCCCGATCCGAAACAGATCGCCGAGCGCATGGCCGTGCTGGATCGCTTCTTCTTCCGCGAGATCTGAGGCGGCTCTTCCGACCTGCTACCATTGACCCAAATGGCCTGGGTCACCTGTCCGCACTGCGGCTTCACCCAGATTCCGGCGGCCGAGTGCCTCAAGTGCCACAAGCGCCTCGAGCGGACAGAGCGCGAGGCAACGCCGGGAGCTTCCGGCCACGCGGCCTTGCCAGGCCCCGCCGCGTCGGCCCTGCCGCGTCCGTACCTGTATCTGCTCGGAGCCCTGGCCCTTCTCGTCGTCAGCGGCGTCGTCCTCTGGAGCTCGCGTTCCTCCGTCGCGGCCCCGGAAGAGGCCGCCGCGGCCGCCCCGACTCCGGAGCCCTGGGCTCTCGACCTGACGGGGCGCTGGCAGGCCAGGACGGCGACGACGATTGCCGGGCCTCCCTCCCGGCCGGCGCTGCGCGAGGTGTTCCTCGAGACCGACCGCTCCGGCAACATCGTGGCCGCCGGCGTCACGCTCACCGATCCGGGACGGGGCGGCGCCGCCGCGGGCTACCTCACGGTCCCCGACGGCCAGCGACGGGTGCGGGAAGCCGCCGAGGCGCTCGCCGCCACGCCGCGCGCCTCTCTCTCCGTCGATTTCATCCCGTTCGCCGCGTGGGTCCCGCACCGCGACCGCGTCTGGCGCGCCCTGGAAGGCCAGCAGCGCAACCCCTCCGAAACGAGCTACCTCCTCGTCGAGTCGATCGAGCCCGACTACCTCGTGCAGGCGGGCCTGAACGCGAGTGGATTCCTCTCCTATCTCTACCTCGCGCGCCCGTACGCCTCCGGCCGCGGCACGGATGTGCTCTCCAAAGTCATCCACCCCGGACCGGACAGCGCCCTGCGCGGCTTCCGCAACGTCGTGTGGGACCTTTCCGGGGCCGCCGACTTCGTCGGCCTCCAGGTCCCGGCGACCATCTCGGAGCCGGGCGGGACGACCGATCGAATCGTGTTGACGAGGCAGCGGTAGGCAGAGGACGGGCCCTCAGGCCGAGACCACGTATCCCCCGCTCTTGGCGTCCTTCTTCATCGTCAGCAGCCCGTGGCGCTCGGCGTCCTGCAGGAGCTCCGAGAACGACTTGTAGCCATAGTACGACTCGTTGAAGTTCGGCTGCTTGCGCTGCATGGTCTGCTTGATCATCGAGCCCCAGATCACGTCGTAGTTCTCGCGGCTCAGGGCCTGGACCGAGTCGAGGAAGAGGCGGAACACGTCCTGCTTCTTCTTCGGCAGGTTGTCGATCGAAGGCAGGGCGTGCGTCTCCCGTACGAGGTCCTCGTAGAAGATGAACTCGTCGCAGTTGGCGATCAGCAGGTTCGACGTCGAGTTCTTCACTCCCACCCCGATCACGCTCTTGTCGTTCTCCTTCAGCTTGGAGACCAGCGGCGAGAAGTCGGAGTCGCCCGAGCAGATCACGAAGGTCGTGATGTGCCCCTTGGAGGCGACGAGGTCCATGGCGTCCACGACCATGCGGATGTCGGCCGAATTCTTGGCGGAGTAGTTCCGCTGGGGGATGTCGATGAGCTCGATCGCGGCCTCGTGAAACTCCCGTTTGTACTCCGAGTATCGCGTCCAGTCGGCGTACGCCTTCTTGAACACGATCCTCCCCTTCTCGATGAGCCGCTGGAGGACCAGGTGGATGTCGAACTTCTTGTACTGCGCGTCCCGCACGCCGAGGGCGATGTTTTCGAAGTCGATGAAGAGCGAGAGCCGCTGCTCGACGGAGGTGCGCGCGGGCGGCGCGGAGCTCACGCTCATCGGCACGCTGACCGGCGCGGCAGCCACGGGCGCCGGCACCAGCACCGGCGCCTCCTCGGCGGGAGCGGGGAAGGCCTTGTGCCGGCGGGTGCCGCCCCGGCGGCGGCGCGAGGGTTTCCTGTCCGTCTCGGCGGCCTCGGCCGCGGGCAACGGAACCGTATCATCCATCATGGTTTCCTTTCCGGCGCGTAGTCGAAAGACGAGGTCGTCAGAACGAAGGTCGCGAGGACCCGGGCGACTTCCCGCCCGGTCTCGTCCACGATCTGGACCTCCCCCACGTTCACGCGCGCTCCTTTCTTGAGGATCCGCGCCCGCGCCAGGACTTCGGTCCGGGCCCGGCGCAGGAAGTGGATCGTCAGATCCGTGGTCGCGAATCCCATTTTTCCATCGAAGTTGGTGGCCAGGGCGAAAGCGACTGCCGTATCGGCGAGCGTCGCGAGCACGCCGCCGTGGACCGTCCCCGAACCGTTGGTCAGCTCCGGCCGATAGGGCAACCGAAGCACGCAGGAGTCCAGCGCGAGCTCCTCCAGGCTCGGGCGCAGCCACCCCAGGGCGGGGGAGTCGGCGAGGCGTTTCCGCAGGCGCTGCAGGAGGTCCGGGGCGATGCCCTTCTCTTCCTGCCTGGCCGTTTGCAGGGTCACGAAGCCCCTATTCTAAGCGATTCCCGCCCAACGCCATCCGGGCCCGCCGGACTCAATCCGAGGGCTCCTCCGGGGTCTCCCGCTCGTAGTAGGGCAGCTCCTCGGCGCGCCGGGTGGAGTTGTCGAGGTGCCGGGGCACCTCGACGATCGTCCGCGTGACGTTGGGATCGCAGATCTCGTTGTCGCATTGGTAGGTATAGACGTTCTTCTCGGGAAACTTGCGAAACTTGACGATCGTCTGGTACGTGTCGCAGTTCCCGCACTTGAGCGACATCATGAAGATGTCAATGACGTGCTGGTCGGCCGGCGGCTCAAGGTCGGACATGGGGGGCCAATGATACGCTCCCGCCCCAAAAGCTCGAGGTGAACATGGGCAAACGGCTCTTTGTCGCGATCGGCGGCTTTCTGGCCTCGGCGAGCCTTTTCGGGGAGGACGGCCGCTTCCAGAAGACGATTCCCTTCCCCCGCGACGGCGACGCCCGGCTCGACTGGACCTACGAGAAGTGCACGATCCGGAGCGTCCAGGTCCGCAACTACCCCGACCGGGAGGACATCGAAAAGGCCCGCCACCTGGACCCCGACGACAAGTCCTGGCTGTGGTGGGAGTTCTCGATCGACAACCGCGGCCCCTCCAAGATCAAGGTCAAGCTGTGGGTGGAAGTGCTGGACGAGGACGGCAAGCTCCTCAAGGCGGACGACCGGAGCGCCAGCCTCGACGCCTTCGAGTCCGACGAGGTCCGGGTTTCCGGGCGCCTGCGGACGATCGACGCGGCCGACGCCCCGAGGGTCCGCCTGCGCGCCGACATCATTCCGAAATGACGTCGAACACGATAAGCTTTCCGCCGCCATCCAGCGAGGTGAAAGTATGCGCAACAGGCTTCTGGTTCTCTCCTTGTTCCTGGCGGCGGGGGCCACGCTCCGAGCCGAGGACAACAAGTTCGACAAGACGATCCCGTTCCCTCGCGGCGGCGAGGTGTCGCTCGACTGGTCCTATCAGAAGTGCGTGATCAAGAGCGTAAAGGTCGTCGACTATCCCGCCGACTTCGAGGTCGACAAGGCGCGGCGGGAGGACCCCAACGACAAGTCGAACATCGGGTGGGAGTTCTTCATCGACAATCGCAGCTCCGCGAAGTACGAGGTGCATCTCTCCGTCGAGGTGCTCGACAAGAGCGGCCAAGTCATCAAGGCGGGCGACCGCACCCCGAGCGTGAGCGCCCACGAGGCAGAGAACGTGAAGGTCTCCACGCGCATGCGGACCGTCGAAGCCGCGGACGCCCCGAAGGTGCGGCTGCGTGCAGAGATCGTTCCCAAGTAGCCCGGCCGACGCTCCCGCGGACGCTCCGCGCGACTACGCCGCCGCCCGGGGCCGCCTCGCGCACCGCTGGCGTCCGCTCTCGACGCTCGCGATCGCGGGCCCGGACCGCGAGGCGTTTCTCCAGGGTCAGCTCACGCAGGACGTCCGCAACCTCGGCATCGGGGAATCCCGGCCGGCCGCCGGCCTGACGCCCAGGGGCAAGCTCCTCTTCTTCGGCCGGCTCGTGGGAGAGGCCGACCGGATCCTTCTCCTCGTGGCGCGCGAGGCGGCGCCCGCAGTGCTCGCGCACCTCTCCCGGTATGCCGCATTCCAGAAGGTGGAGGTCCGGGACGCCTCGCAAGAGCGCGCCGTCTTGGGCCTGTACGGCCCCGAGGCGCGGCGGATGAAGCTCCCGGTGGAGGCTCTCCGACTGCCCCCGCAGGGAGAGTTCTCGGGCGAGCTCCTGGTGCCCGCGGCCGCGCGAGCCGAGCTCGAAACCCGTCTGGAGGAGGCGGGGTCGCTCCCCGTCGGGGAGAAGGCCGCGGAAGTCCTCCGCGTTGAGGCCGGACGGCCCCGGCTCGGCCGGGACGCCGACGGCTCGAATCTGCCCGACGAAGTGGGCCTCCAGAACAGCGTGTCTCCGACCAAGGGGTGCTACGTCGGGCAGGAGGTCGTCGCCCGGCTCCGCACGTACGGCCGCGTCAACCGCCGCCTCGTCGGCTTCCGCTTTCCCGGCGGGGCGGTGCCCCCGGGAACGGTCTTCCCCGATCCGGACAAGCCAGCGCTCGAGCTCGGCCGCGTCACCAGCTCCGTCCTGTCACCGCGTTTCGGGGAGATCGGCCTCGGGCTCGCCTTTCGCGACGTCCCGGAGGGCGCAAGGCTCTCCATCTCCGGGGACGCGCGCACGGCGGTCGTGGCCCCGATTCCCTTCGCGTGACCGAGCACCCGGCGAGCCGACCCTGGGAGGTCCACCTGGCGCTCGCGGGCGCGCAGATCGGGTTCGCCCTCTTCCCCATCTTCGGAAAGCTCGCCCTGTCCTCGATCCCTCCGCTCGTCTTCGCCGCGTTTCGCGTGACGGCGGCCGCTCTGCTGCTCGAGGTCATTGCCCGGGTGCACGGCGGCGAGGAGATCCGCCCGCCCGACCGGAAGAAGGTGTTCCTCTACGGCCTTCTGGGCGTCTCGTTCAACCAGGTGCTCTTCATCTTCGGGCTCTTCCTGACGACGGCGATCAACACGACGATCCTCACGGCGACGATCCCGGTGTTCACGCTCGCCGCCGCCGCGGTTCTGGGCCGGGAGCGGATTCACGTGCGCGCGGCGGCGGGCATCGCGCTGGCGGGGGCCGGAGCGCTCGCGTTGCTCAACACTCAGCGATTCGACTGGTCGAGCGATTTCTTCCGCGGCGATCTGCTTCTGCTGGCCAACTGCATCTCGTACTCGCTCTACCTGGTCCTCTCCCGCCCCCTCCTCGCCCACTACCGCGTGGCGACGTTCACGGCGGCGGTCTTTCGATACGGCGCCATCCTCATCGTGCTCGTCGCGCTTCCCGACCTGCTCCGTTTCGAGCATGCGCGCGTCCCGCCGCTTGCGTGGGCCTGCCTGGCGGCGGTGATTCTTCTGTGCACCGTGATTCCCTATTTGCTGAACTCCTGGGCACTGGCGCGGACGCACGCCTCGCACGTCGCGTTCTATGTGTTCCTGCAGCCCCTGATCTCCACGGTGCTCGCCATCGCCGTTCTCGGCGAGACGCTGACGTTGAAGACCGCCGGGGCGGGGCTCCTGATCGCCGCCGGCCTCGCCACGACCGTGCTCGCAAGACGCCTCCCGGCCAGGCCCCTGCCGTGAGCGACCCGGTCGCGAGACCGCGCGCCGCGGTCATCATTCCGGTCTTCAATGAGCGCGCCTCCCTTCCGCTCGTCGTGGAGGCGATCCCGAAGGCGCTCGTCGACGAAATCGTCGTGGTGGACAACGGCTCGACGGACGGCACCGACGCGATCGCCCGCGACCTCCCGGTCCGCCTGGTACGCGAGTCGCGGCGGGGCTACGGGAGCGCTTGCCTCGCCGGCGTCGAGGCCCTCGCGGCGCGCCCCCCCGATGTGCTGGTGTTTCTCGACGGAGACTTCTCGGACCACCCGGACGAGCTGCCGCGGCTCCTTCGAGAGATCGAGGCCGGCGCCGAGCTCGTCATCGGCTCGCGCATGCTCGGGTCTCGGGAACCGGGCGCGCTCCTGCCCCAGGCCCGCTTCGGCAACGCGCTCGCATGCCTGCTGATCCGCCTTCTCTACGGGCACCGCTACACCGACCTCGGGCCGTTTCGGGCGATCCGCTGGGCCGCCTACCGCCGCCTGGGCATGAGGGACACGAACTTCGGCTGGACTTGCGAGATGCAGGTCAAAGCGCTGCGCAAGGGCCTGCGCGTGGCCGAGGTGCCGGTCTCCTACCGCAGGCGCGTGGGCGTCTCGAAGATCACGGGGACGGTGCCGGGGACGCTCAAGGCCGGATGGAAGATCCTGTGGACGATCGGAAGATACGGCTGGCGCTCGTAGGCGGGCCTGGCGCCCGCGCTAACTCGAGGCCGCTTTCCAAGCTTCGAAGTACGTCGCCACTTCCTCGACGAAACCTCGGTGCCGCGGCCGCCATCCCAGAAGCCGCTCGGCCTTTCCGGAGTCGAGCTGCTGGTCGTAGGCGAGGCACTCGGCGAAAGCCCCGAAACGCACGACGGCCTCCTGCACGGTCAGGCTCCGGATCCCGCCCGTATAGCCCGTCGCGCGCGCCACGGCGCGCACCATCTCGCTCACGCTCGGCGATTCGGATTCCGCCACGTTGAAGATCTCCCCCGAGAGGCCGCTCTCGACGGCGCGCACGTAGGCATCGGCCAGATCGTTCTGATGGACGAGAGCCCAGCGAGCCGTGCCGTCGCCGACGATCTCGAGCGCCCCCTTCGCGGCCCCCTCGAACCAAATCGAGGTCAGACTCCCCTGACGTCCGTAGACGCAGCCGGGCCGGAGCACGAGACCGCTGACCCCGCTCGACTCCAGCACCATCCGCTCGTGGCGGACGCGGTCCGACGCGTACCGGGGCGGGTTCAACGGCGCGGTTTCATCGACCCTCCGGCCGGAGGTGTCGCCGTAGATCCAAGTTCCGCTCGTGTAGATCAAAGTCTTCGGCCGGGGCCCGACGCCTGCGGCGCCAAGCAGCATCTCGAGCGCCCCGCGGTCGAGAGTGAACATCCCGGGCCCCGCGTCGGCGGCCGCGTGGACGATGACCTCGCACGCCGTGGCGGCCTGGAAGAGGGTCTCCGGCTCCTCGAGCGTCCCGAGGACCGGCTGGATCTCCTCGACCGCGAGCGCACGCGCTTTCTCGGGGCTCCGCGCAAGGCCGAGAACCTCGTGGCCCGCTCGCCGGAGCGCCAGAGCGACGGGGCGGCCGATGGAGCCGGTGGCGCCGGTGACGAACACCTTCACGAACCCGGACACTTATCGCGTTTTTCACTTTTCGGCAAGGCGCGGCGGCTCTCGACCCGCAGTCAGGGTCTCGCGACGACTTCGTAGTGTGTGACGGCCGGCTCGAGCTCCAGCAGGTCGTCCAGATCCTCCGGGTAGTAACGCGCTTTCTCGACGTCGGCTCCGGCGAACGCGCGGATCGCGTCCAGCGACTCCCAGAGGGAGACGGAGAGAAAGTGGGCGGCCTCGCCCTCCGCGCGGCGAAGAACGTAGACGCCGCGGTTTCCCGGCGTCGCCCGGGAGCCGGGAACTCCGGTTTTCTCCAGGTATCGCAGATACGCGTCCGACCGATCGGCCGGAACGGCGCCGTGCCAGAGCCGAGCGATCATCGAGCCTCCTTCGGGGGGTTGACGGGGCGCCCTCGCAGACCTGGAACACGAGCGAGCCCCGAAAGGTTGCCCCGAGCCCGCGGAATCAGGCGCCGGCGGCGCGGAATCGCTCGAGGGTCGCGACGAGGGCGCCCTCGGCGCGGCGGGGCTTGCCGGCCGTGTCGGTGAAGATGTGGCGGGTCGAGCCGTCGGCGAGAAGCTGGCCGCCGGGATTGCGCACCTCGTACGCGAAGCCGCAGCCGCGGCTCGAGAGCTCGGCCATGCGGGTAACGACCGTGATCGGGTCGTCGTAGCTCGAGCGGCGCCGGAAGCTCGCCTCGACCCGCGTGACGGGGATGAAGAGCCCCGCCTTTTCCATCTCCGCGTAGGGAGCGCCAGCGGCGCGGCACCAGTCCGTGCGCCCGATCTCGAACCAGACGAGGTAGTGCGCGTGGTACACGTTGCCCATCTGGTCGGTTTCGGAGTAGCGGACCCGCAGCTCCGTTTCGACGGCGCTCAACGTCAGAACCGGTCGGCCAGACGCTGGCGCACCAGGTTCGGCACCAGGCCCGTCACGTCTCCGCCGAGGCGCGCCAGTTCCCTGACGAGGCGGCTCGACACGTACGAGTACTCCTCCTTGGCCATCAGGAACACCGTCTCGATCGCGGGCGCCAGCCGGCGGTTCATGAGGGCCATCTGGAGCTCGTACTCGTAGTCCGACACGGCGCGCAGGCCCCGTACGATGATCGTGGCTCCGGAGCGCGAGGCGAACTCCACGAGGAGACCCGTGAAGGACACGACCGAGATCGAAGGATCCCCGCCGACGATCTCTCGGATCATGCCCATCCGGTCCTCCACCGAGAAGAGGGGCGTCTTCTGGTCCTGTTCGAGGATCGCGACGATCACGCGATCGGCGAGCCGCAGCGCGCGCGCCAGGATGTCGAGGTGGCCGTTGGTCAGGGGATCGAAAGAGCCGGGATAGACGGCGATGCGCTCCGTCATGCGTTCCTCCCCGCTGCGGTCGTGGCGGCCCGGAGCCCTTCGGCCAACAGATTATAGGCGGACACCGTGAGGAAGAGGGCGAGGCCGGGGAACAGCGCGATCCACCACGCCTCCTCGATGTAGGCGGGCGCGGCCGCCAGGATGCCGCCCCAGGAAACCGCCGGAGACGGAAGCCCGACTCCCAGAAACGACAGCGACGCCTCCGCCAGGATGGCCCACCCCACTCCGAACGCCGCCGAGACGATTAGCGGCGGCAGCGCGTTGGGCAGAAGGTGGCGAACGAGGATGCGTGGCGTCGAGGCGCCGGAAGCCCGCGCGGCCCGCGCGTAGTCGAGCTCGCGAATCTTCAAGATCTCGGCCCGCGCGTAGCGGGCGTCGCCCGGCCACGCGGTCAGCCCGATCGCCAGGATCACGGTCAGCGGAGACGGGGGAAGGAGGGCCGCCAGCGCCAGCAACAGGAAGAGCACCGGGAAGCACAGCACCACCTCGATCAGCCGCGAGAGCGCGAGGTCCACGGCGCCTCCCGCCCAGCCGGCCGCGCCCCCGACCGTGAAGCCCACGGCGAGCGACACCGCGGCCGCCACCAGCCCGATGGCGAGCGAGATCGGCGTCGCCGTGACGACCCGCGCCAGCAGGTCCCGGCCCAGGTCGTCGGTGCCGAAGGGGTGGGCGCCGGAGGGCGGCCGCAGGCGCTCGTCGAGGCGGATCGCGCTGGCGCGCTCCGAGAACCACGGCGAGCACGCCGCCACGGCCCAGAGGAAGACGACGACGGCCAGCGCGACGCGGCCGGTCGCGGGCAGCCGCGAAAAGCTCACGGCGCCGCGCCGTCGCGAACGCGCGGGTCCGCCGCGGCGCTAGCGATGTCGGCGGCGAGCGTCGCCGCCAGAGTGGCAACCGCCGACAAGAGCGACAGCGCGAGGATCACAGGATAGTCGCGGGAGAGGATCGAATTGAAATAGAGGCGCCCCAGGCCCGGCCACGCGAAGATCTGCTCGACGATGACGCTCCCCGACAACAGGGCCGGCATGAGCAGCCCGAAGAGCGTGATCAGCGGAAGCAGCGCATTCGGGAAGGCGTGCCGCCAGAGCGCCTGCCGCCGCGAGGCGCCCCGCGCGCGCGCGGCCAGGACATAGTCGCTCATCCACGCCTCGGTCACCCCGGCGCGCACGAGGCGCGCGACGAAGGCGAGCGTTCCGTAGGTCAGGCACGTGACCGGCAGCGCCAGGTGCGCGGCGCGGTCGACAAGGCCGGCCACGCCCGCCGGGGAGGCGTCGGAGGAGACCCCGTACAGGGGAAGCCACCGCCACTGCACCGCGAACACCGTCTGGAGCAGGAGGGCGGCCCAGAAGGTCGGCATGGAATAGAGCGCGAACAGGACGGCGCCCGACGTCCGATCGAACACGCCTTCCGGGTTTCCTCCAGCGATCACGCCGAGGGGAATGGCGATCCCCAGGGCGAGCGCCAGCGCGAGACCGTTTAAGACGAGCGTGTGCGGGAGCGCCTCGCGGATGCGCTCTCGAACGGGCCGATGGTCCACGAAGGACTCCCCCATGTCCAGCCGCGCCGCGCGCGAGATCCAGAGACCAAAGCGTTCGGCCAGGGGGCGGTCGAGCCCGTAGAGGCGCCGCATTTCTTCGGCGGCGCGCCCCGTCGCGCGGCGGACCGAGTCGGGGCCCCCGTGAATAGGGCTTCCGGGCGCCAGATGGACCAGCAGGAAGACCACCACCGCGATCCCAAAGAGCGTCGGAATCGCGAGCAGCAGGCGCCGCACCGCGTACCGGATCACGCCGCGGGCCTCCGGGCGGCCTCCGGGGCTACCCACCAGCCGAGCGGACCCGGCCAGATTCCATAGAGCCCCAGCGGAGAGGTCGTGAGCCCCCGCACCCGGTTCGAGAAGGCGAACTTCTGCGTCGAGTTCACGAGAAAGAGCACGGGCGCATCGTCGCGGAAAAGGCGGTGGAGGCGGTGGAACAGGTCCGCGCGGCGCCCGGAATCCATCTCGCGCCGGGCCTCGTCCATCAGCCGGTCGGCCTCGGGATTGCGGTAGCAGACGGAGTTGAGCCCCTTCGGCGCGCACTGGGAGGAGTGCCAGTAGAAGTAGGGGTCCGGGTTCGGGTCGACCGTCGACCAGCCGAGCGACGCCGCGTCGAAGTCGCCGGCGTCCACGAGAGCGACGAACGCCGCCCACTCCAGGGCGCGGACCCGGGCGTCGACGCCCACCCGGGACAGCTCGGCCGCCAGCATTTCGTCGATCTGCCGGCCGACCTCCGAGCCCGTGGACACGAGGATCTCGAACGCGAACTCGCGGCCGTCCCGATCGATCGTGCCGTTCCCGTTGGTGTCCCGCCAGCCGGCCTCCCCGAGCAGCTTCGCTGCTTCGCGCGGATCGAACGGCAGGGGCGTGAGGCTCGCGTCGTAGGCCGGCGAGTCGGGCGCCCACGGGCCCGAGATGATCCGCGCGGAGCCCCGGTAGAGGTTGCGCACGATGGAGGCGCGATCCGAGAGCATCGTGAGGGCGCGGCGCACGCGCGGGTCGGCGAACAGGGGCAAGCGGTTGTTCAGCGCGACGTAGATCCAGTCGAGGCTGTAAGACTCCACCACGCGGCAGCAGGATAGAAACGCCGGATCGACTTCTCCCCGCGCCTTGAGCCCCGCGTCGATCTGGTTTTCGTCCAGCTCCTGGGCCGCCAGGAGCCGGTAGGCGGTCGTGTTGTCCGGGAGAATGCGGAAGACGACGCGCTCGAAGTGCCCCGCGGGTCCCCAGTTGCGGGGGTTGCGCTCGAGGGTGACGGATTCCTGCGCCTTCCAGGAGACGACGCGGTAGGGCCCGTTGGCGAGCGGCGCGCGGTTGTCCTTCGCGCGCAGGAAATCCTTCCCGGCGAAGCGGTGCTCGGGAAGAAGCGGCAGCGCGAACGCCATCGCGCGAAACGCGTACGGTTCGCGAAAGCGCACGCGGAACCGGCGGGGGTCGAGAGCTTCGACCGTTTCCATGTCTTCGAAGAGGGGCTTGAAGACCGGGGCCGGCACCGACGGATCCGCCAGCTTCCGGATCGTGAAGACGGCGTCGCCCGCGGTCACCGGGCGCCCGTCCTCCCAGATCGCGCCGGGGCGGAGCCGGATCGTGTAGGCGAGCCCGTCGGGCGAGACGTCGTATCCCTCGGCAAGGCCCGGAACCAGGTTCAACTGCGCGTCGAAGTCGAAGAGGTTGCGCACCACGTACTGCAGCACCTGCGCCTCCGGTCCGCTCGTCTGAAGGATCGCGTTCAAGGTCGTGGGCTCGCCGTTCAACCGCCGCCGCAGCTCGCCCCCCTCGACCGGCGTCCCCTCGCGCGTCTCGTCGAGGAAGCCGAGCGCCGGCGGCGCGGGGGTCGGCGCGGCGCCCGGCGGCGCGGATGGCTGCTCGCGCCCGCGGCACGCGGCCAACCCGAGCAACAGGGCAAAGGCCGCGCGCGCGCGTCTCATTTGCCTGCGATTATGCCGCGGAACCGGGAGCTCGAAGGTCGAAACTTGGCGTCAGGGCGCGGTGGAGGAAGCGGACGCGACGTTGCGCGACGCGTCCGTTACGCGGATCAGCAGGTAACCCCCGCGCGCCTCGGCCGGGAGCCGGAGGACGTAGCTCTCCGTGGGGGAATCCGAGAGGCCGTCGGCGGGCTCGACGCGGGTCCACTTCCTGGCGTCCACGCTGTACTCGGCCTCCGTCAGGGGCGATGCCGCGTCCGAAACCTCCAGCTGCAGGACGCCCGCCGATCGGGAGACCTCGCGGATCTCCGGCGGCGTGTTGTCGACGCGGACCGGAGCCGACTCGCGCGAGGTCGTCTTGGCCTCGCCGGGATTGCCGTCGACGTCCGTGGCGGAGACCCGGAAGACGTAGTCGCCGTCCGGCAGCGAGGTCGCGTCGAAGGAATACGACATGTCCCGCAGGTCCTTCCGGAGCGCGATCCACGTGTCGCGGCCGACCGGCCGAAACTCCAGGTCGTACGCGAGCGCGTCGCCGTCGGGATCGCTCGCCTTCCACTGCAGCGTGCGGAAGCCCTTCCGGAAGAGCTTGCGGGGCGAGCCTTCCGACTTGGATTCCTCGAGTCCCGTGAAGATCCCTTTCTCGTCCGGGGTGGAAGCTTCGAACACGTTGGAGCCGCCCGACCCCGAACGCGCCAGCACCTCGGCGGGCTCCAGGGCCTGCAGGCTCTCGACGAGGGGCGCCGCATTCCGGTTCCGGTAGGCGGCCTCCGTGCGGCGCACCTCCCCGCGTGCGGCGTCGGGCCCCATGCGCAACCTCCACTGGAGGAAACGTCCTTCGGGCGCCTCGATGCGCAGCCCTTCGCTTCCTTCCTGCCAGCCCGACCAGGGGCTCCACGTCGCGTCGGGCGTCGCCGACTCGCCCGAGCGGAAGGCGAACCCGATTTTCGCGCCGGCGGCGGCCTCGCCCTCCCAGCGGAAGGCGCCGAAACGGCTCGTCCGGCCCGTGTCCTTCACCGGTGAAACGTACTCGCCCCCGGCGGCTCCCGCGCGGCGCCGGTAGAGCGCGCTCGAGGCGTTGGTGCCGACGTCGTCTCCCGCCAGGAACGTGACCTGCTTCTCGTCGAACGTGCGCACCAGCGACGAGGAGTCCGGAGTCACGGCGTACAGCTTGCCCTTGGGCCCCGTCGCGGCGACGACGCCGCTGCCGTCCGGATCCTCGGCGAGGTCGAAGACCACTTCCTCGGCGCCGGTCCAGACGGCCCGGGGCGGCTCGCCTTCTTCGAAGAGAACGATTTCGGCCGAGTACCCGCCGCGCGAGGAGCCGCGCGCCGGCGCCAGGCGCGGCGTCGAGACCGTCACCGTGACCTCGGGCTTGCCGCGCTCCTCCTCCTCGGTCGGTCCGCCGCCGGCCCGCGTGGCTTTCGCCGCGACCGTCGCGGAGGGAACCAGGATCGGTTCGTTTCCGGAGGAGGACAGGTCGGCGTTGCCCGCCGCCGCCCAGATCCGTCCCGCGCGGTCCGCGGCGATCGCCGTCACTTCGGGCTTTCCCGAGTCGTACACCGTCCTGACCCGGCCGTCCTTCTCGACGCGCAGGACCAGGCCCGACCCGGACGTGCCGGCCCAGACGCGGCCTCTCTTGTCGGCGAAGAGCGTGCGCACATGCGCATCGGGTGTCGCATGGATGCGCTCGCCCGTTCCTGCGGCGCCGACGCGATGGATCTCGCCCGGAAGGCCGGTGCCCACATAGAGGCCCTTGCCCGCGAAAGACAGGGCCCAGACGTACTCCGCCTTCGTGTCGTAGTAGAGCGCGGGTTTCCCGTTCTCGATGCGATAGACCTTTCCGCCCGGCGAGGCTCCCGCGTAGAGCGCGCCGTCCGGGCCCATGCGCAGGGCCGTGACTTCCTGCTCCGCGAGGGTCGCGAAGATCTCGACCTTGCCGCTGGAGGTGACTCGGAAGATCTTTCCCGCGTCGCCCGTGCCGACGTAGACCTCGCCTGAGCGGCCCGGGGCCGCGGCGAACAGCACCGCTTCGGTCACGCCGTCCACCTTGGAAAGAGATCGGCCGGGAAGGAGCGTCCCGTCGGCCGTCACCGAGATGCCGCGGGACTCGCCCGCCGAGAAGTCGGCCGCGGAATCGCAGACCCAGATCTTGACCGCCGCAGCGTCGAGCTCGACGGCCGCAGAGAACAGGGCGACGCCGAGGACCAGGAGCAGGGTCAACCGGGGCTTCACCAGATCCTCGGGAGCACTTCGAGATTCAGGCGAGCCGAGCCGGACACGGGCACGGGCTGCTCGACTGATTCGGATTGCAGGCGCAGGTACGCCAGGTCGGGCGTGCCGTCGCCCGGTCCGCGGTCCCGCAGCAGCGCCGCGCGGGTCGGAGGCAGCGCGGCGAGGGGCGTACCGTTGACGACCGCGCCCGGCGCCGAGCGGTAGGCCAGAAGGTTCAGCGTGTTGGGCGGGCGGACGCGCGCCAGGAAGTCGAGGACCTGGTCGAGCGAGTGGGGGTCGGGCGGATAGAGCGCCAGGTCGTACGCCGTCGCGGCGTTCCCGTCGCCGACGAAGAGCGTCAGAGGCCCCGGCGGAGCGTCGGCGGGGACCTTCGCCGTCATCACGACGCGCCGCGGTCCTCCCCGAAAGTCTTCCAGGTTCACCCAGATCGGAATGGAGTCTCCCGGCCGCACCCGCTCCTTCTGCGCCTCCACGTGCACGATCCGCGCGCTCTGGAGCCGGTCGGAGTGGTTGATCTCGACCTCGACGCCCTGGATGGACAGATCCCGGAATTCGTTCGCCATCAGGTAATTCGTGAGGAGCGCCATCGATCCGACCGCTTCCTCGCGCGCCGCCAGGCCCGAGAACACCGAGTCCCACCGGACGGTGCGCTCGGGAGTCTCGATGGCGGATTTCCACACGATGGTGCGCTCGCCCGCCCGCTTCTCGAGGGTCGTCAGGACGTTGTCGACCGCGACCGCGAGGAGGATCGGCGTCAGCATCGAGTTGTGCGCGACCTCGAAGCGGAAGGTCTGGGTTGCGACGTCGTCGGAGGTCATCCGGATCGTGACCGGCACCATGCGCGGCGGCGTCCCGAAGCTGCCGAGGATGCCTGTGGACCGGTCCTGCGACACGGTGCCGAGCATCGGCCCCGTCGTCGAGAACTTGAAGGAGCGGTAAAGCGAGGGGAGCACCGTCAGCACGTCGGCCTGCGCCATCGGCATGTCGACGGGGCCCATCGAGAGGAAGGGGTGGCCGAACGCCAGGATCGAGTTGCCGTCGACCCACGTGACCGTGCCCGTCGCCGAGAGGACCATGTCGCCCGAGAGCAGCACGGCCGCAACAGCCGAGCCCGGCTCCAGGCGCCCGCCGGGCGCGGCGCCGGCACCCGCACTCGCCGGGCCGCCGCCCGAGGCTCCCGAGGGCGTTACGAGCCAGCCGGCCGACTCGGCCATCCGCCCGAAGAGCTTGCCCCCCGCCAGAGTCCCCGAGAGCGAAACGGGGAGGGGCAGCGGCGACAGCCCCGCGCTCGCGGGCTCGGCGCGCAATCCCGCAAGCAGGGTCTCGAAGGCCTTCTCAAAGCGGCCCTGGCCGAAGGCGTCGAGCAGCGTGGCCGTCCGCGCCGAGGCGCCGCCGAGGGGAACGGGCGGGCCGGCCGGCGCCTTTCGGATGTCGAGCATGCTCTGGATCGGCGTGATGCCGCAGATCGGCTCGCGGGAGAAGGGCCACCCGTACGCGAGCGCGCCGATGAGCTTTCCGTCGACGTAGATCGGGCTGCCGCTCATGCCCGCGATGATGCCGGTCCGGTCCAGGGCGGCCCCCTCGATGCGCGCCAGGATCAGGTCCTGCTTGGGCGCGTAGCTCTTGAGGAGGCCGACGATCTCGACCTCAAAACGCTGGACTCCCTTCCCGTCACCGAGATCCGAGAGGCCGTAGCCCTTCATTCCGGGCGAGAGCTCGCCTGCGGGGAGGATGTCCGTCGGCGCGCCCGTCGCCGCGGCCGCCGTCAACGCGCAAATCGTTGCGGCGAAGAACATACGGCGCGCATCTCGCCTCACGATGGCGAAAACGCCTCCAGGCTGTAGCTCCATTCCCTTTGACCCCTTGGTTACCCCTATGTTACGGTCAAAACCGATGATGGCGACCGCTTTTCAACCTGTCACCTCCGAAAACCTCCCCGGACAGACCTCGATCCTCTCGTTCTTTTGGGAAACCGGGACCACTGCCAAGGTCGTCCTCGGCGTCCTCCTGCTCTTCTCGTTCGTCTCCTGGGTGATCATTTTCGGAAAGTTCCTCCGCCTGCGCCGCATCTCGCGCCAGTCCGAAAAGTTCGTGACTTTCTTCCGCAAGTCCAAGAGGTTCTCGGAGGTCAACACCTTCGCCGGGGACCTCGCCGACACCCCCCTGACGACCCTCTTCAAGGCCGGTTACGCGGAGCTGGACGCCCAGGTCAAGGCCAACCGTGCCGACGACGCGCCGACAACGGGAGGCGGCCAGGGAGGCAAGCTGCTCATCAAGAACATCTCGGGCATCGAGCGCGCGCTCGAGCGGGCGATCGGCGTCGAGATGTCCCGCCTGACGCGCTCCATGACCTTCCTCGCCACCACCGCGTCGGCCTGCCCCTTCATCGGCCTCTTCGGGACCGTCTGGGGCATCATGCAGTCCTTCCGCGCGATCGGGTTGACGGGGTCGACCTCGATCGCCGCGGTCGCGCCCGGCATTTCGGAAGCCCTCGTCAACACCGCGGCGGGCCTCGCGGCCGCGATTCCCGCGATGATCTTCTACAACTACTTCATGGGCAAGATCCGCGAGCAGCGCGGAGGCATGGAAGACTTCTCCCTGGAGTTCATCAACCTTGCCGAACGGAACTTCACGTAGGCGAGCGGTGTCTCACACTCGAGACGCTTGAGATCGCATGGCCTTCCAACGCCAGTCCAAGGACGAATTCGACCACCTCGCGGACATCAACGTCACGCCGCTGGTCGACGTGATGCTCGTGCTGCTGATCATCTTCATGGTCACGGCGCCGATGCTCCACCAGGGTATCTCGGTCAAGCTGCCGAAGACCGCGACGACCAACCTGGAGTCGATGCTGGAAGATCCGATCGTGCTCTCGATCTCGCGCGACGGCCTGTACTACATCAACGAGACCCCGGTGGCGCGGGGGCTCCTCCGGGACCGTCTCCGGGCCATCCTGCGGGGGCGCAGGGAACGGGCCGTGCTGCTGAAGGCGGACCGCGGCCTTTCCTACGGGACCGTGATCGAGACGCTCGACCTCTTGAACCGCATGGGGGTCGAGAGCCTCGGAATGATCACGGACACCTCGGGGTCGACCCGAAAGTGACCGCGCCTGTTTCCCTCCCCGGCTGATGGACGCGGTCGGCACCATCCTTGCGGAACGCCGGGAAGATCGGATTCCCTGGGCTCCGGCGACCGCGCTCGCCTTTCTCCTGCACGCGGCCGTCGGCGGGGGCCTGCTCGTCTCGGCCTTCGCGAAGCCCATGCGCTTCGCGGCCCCGCGCGCCGTCGCGGTCCGCCTGCTGCCGGCGGGCTCGCTGCGGGCCCGGGAGGTTCGCGTCGCTCCGGCGCCTCCCGCACCGGCAGCCGCGGAGAAGCCGAAGATCGAAAAGCCTGCCGAGGAGGCGCCGCCTCCGTCCAAGAAGGCCGTCCTGCTGCCCTCCAAGGAAGACAAGAAACCAACACCGCCTCCCGTCAGTCGCCCCGGCCGCGCGTCCACACCCGCCGTCATCCTGCCCTCGGCCGGCGAGGAGTCCGGCGGGTCGACGAGCGGGGCGGCCCCCGGGGCCGGCGGCAGCGCCGGCATCGGCAGCCTCAAGCTCGATCAGGCCGACTTCAAGTACCCCGTGTACCTGGATCGCATGGTCATGATCATCAGCGTGAACTGGTTCAAGCCGGCACAGTCCGTGCAGTCGAATCCGGTCGTGCATTTTCAGATCGAGCGCGACGGGACGATCACCGACGCCCGGATCGTGACTTCCAGCGGCCTGGCCTACGTGGACCGCGCGGCGCTGCGCGCCGTCATGGCGTCCTCGCCCCTTCCCCCGCTGCCCGCGGAGTACGCGGGCCCGCACCTGGGCATCCAGGTCGTCTTCGAGTGACCCTCCGGAGCCACACCATGCGACGACTCTCTTTGCTCCTCGGCGCGCTCCTCGGGCTGACGAGCATCCCTCTGGCCGCCCAGGCGCCGGTCCCGACCCCGGCGCCCGCCGACGACATCCAGATCACGATCCGGGGAGGCGGCCAGCGGCGTCTCGCCGTGGCGGTGCCCCCGCTTCTGGCCCCCGGGACCGCGGCGCTGCAGGCGAAGGTCGCGGACCCGTTCACGGCGACTCTCCGGTCGGACCTCGAGTACGCGGGGGCTTTCGCCGTCGCCGAGCCGGCCCTGTATCCGTCGGGATACCGGGACCCGACCACGCCGGAGGCGGCGGACCGCTGGCTCGGCACGGGCGCCGAGGTCCTCGTGGACACCCGCGGCGAGGTTGCCGGCGACCGGGTCTCGGTCGATGCCCGGGTGTGGGACCTGAAGTCCCGCAAGCTCATCCTGGGCCGGCGGTACTCGGGAGGGGCGTCCTACGTCGAGCGGATCGCCCACACGCTGGCCAACGACCTCGTCAAGTACTTCACCGGCAGGGTCGGCGCTTTCCTGTCCACGATCCTCTTCGCCGTCGAGCAGGGCGGGACCAAGGAGATCGCCGCAATGGACTTCGACGGGCGCAACATGCGCACGCTGACCGCCCACAAGTCGATCACGATCCACCCGAGCGGGTCCGCGGGAAAAGTCGCGTACACGTCGTACGTCCGCCTTTTCCCCCAGATCTGGACGATGAACCTCGACGGGAGCGACAAGCGCGAGGTGTCGACGGGCGTCGAGCTGAACGCCTCGCCATCCCTTTCGCCGGACGGGTCGCGGATCGCGTTGGCCGGATCCGCCAAAGGCAACGTCGACATCTACACGATCGGCCTGGCCGGAGGCTCGCTCCTGCGCTTGACGGTGAGCCGCGCCCTCGAGGCTTCGCCCGCCTGGTCCCCGACCGGCCGGCAGATCCTCTACACGTCCGACCTGACCGGGAACCCGCAGATCTACGTCATGGACGCCGAAGGCACCGGCTCGCGCCGGGTAACCTTCGCCGGCAACTGGAACGACGAGGGCGCCTGGTCTCCCGACGGGGCGCGCATCGCCTTCGCGTGCCGGAACGAAGGGGACTTCAACATCTGCGTGATGGACTTCGGCACCGGACAGACGGTCCAGGTCACCTCGGAGGGGTCCAACGGACACCCCTCCTGGTCGCCGGACGGCGAGAAGATCGTCTACTCCTCCCGCCGCGGAGGCTCGACACAGGTCTACACGATGGACGCCGACGGAAAGAACAAGAGGCAGCTCACTCGCGGGGGCAACCACACCGCCCCCGCGTGGGTTCCCTGAAATCTCGTAGCGCTTTAGACTGGGGTTTTTGCAAGCTCTTTGCTATATTGAGTTTCCGGGCGGTGCCATCCGGTTCAGCGCGCCCCGCTCCGCCGACTAAGGAGTATCGAATGCTTAGAAAATCAACCACCGTCACGATGCTCGCTCTCGCAACCGTCTCTGTCATGGTGCTCGCCGCCGGCTGCAAGAAGAAGGCTCCGACGACGACCGCGGACGCACGCCCCCCGGTGACCTCCATTCCCCCGGCAGGAGAGACACAGGTTCCGCCGCCGGGGTCGACCGCCCCCCGCACGGACGTCGAAGCCGAAGTCCTCTCGCAGGACCTCGCGTCTCTCAACAAGAAGGGCTACCTCTCCGACGCGTTCTTCGACTACGACCAGTCCGACCTGCGCGAGGACGCGCGCTCCGCGCTGGCAACCGACGCGGAGTGGCTCAAGAAGTACCGCACGGTGCAGGTCCTGATCGAAGGGCACTGCGACGAGCGCGGCACGGCGGCCTACAACCTCGCGCTCGGCGACCGCCGCGCCAATGCGGCCCGCGAGTACCTGGCCTCGCTCGGGGTCGACGGGACGCGCCTGCGGACCGTCTCGTACGGCAAGGAGCGCCCCTTCTGCACCGAGTCGAGCGAGAGCTGCTGGCAGCAGAATCGGCGCGGCCATCTCGTGATCACGGCCAAGTAGATTGACCCCTTCGCGGCGCTTCGGCCTCGCGGGCCTCCTCGCGGCGACGCTCCTCGTGGGCGTCGCCTGCGTGTCGGCCGACGACATCGAGGGCCTTCACCGCCAGATGGGCGACATCCAGAAGCAGATCCAGGCTCTCGAGCGCAAGTCTTCGAGCAAGGAAGAGGTCGAGAAGCTCAACCAGAACGTCGCGACGCAGACGCAGCAGCTCCTCAAGTCGAACGCCGACACCGCGATCAAGCTGGGCGAGCTGACGACGAAGATGGAGCAGCTCGAGGCCAAGCTCGAGGACACGAACCGGCGCCTCTCCCAGCTCTCCCAGCAGATCGCCGAGACGCAGGGAGACCTCGCGCGCCTGCGCAGCGCCCCCGCGGGCGGCGTCCTGCCTCCGGCCTCGGCGCCCTCCCCCGGCAACGGCGGGACCGCGCGGCCGGCCGCGGGCGGACCCTCCCCAGCCGATCTGTACGACACCGCCTACGGCGACTACACGAAGGGGCGTTACGCGCTCGCCGTCCAGGGCTTCGAGGACTACCTGGCGAGCTTTCCATCGACCGACCTCTCCGACAACGCGCAGTACTGGATCGGCGAGTCGCACTTCGCGCAGAAAAAGTACGCGGAGTCGATCGCCGACTTTGAGACGCTCCTCAAGCAGTGGCCCGCCAGCGACAAGGCCGCCGCGGCGCTCCTGAAGAAGGGCTACGCGATGCTCGAGCTCGGCCGGAAGGCCGAGGGGGTCGTCCAGCTCCAGTACGTCGTCCACGAGTTCCCGACCTCCGAAGAAGCCCGACTCGCGCGCGCGAGGCTCAAGTCGATCGGGGTCGAAGCGAAATAACCGGCTTCAGGATCAGGGCTCACGGCCTCATTCGAGAAACAATACAGGAGTGATCAGCAGTCCTATGGCCAACATCAAGTCCGCAAAGAAACGCGTTCTCACCTCCACCAAGAAACGGGCCCGGAACAAGGCGCGGGTCTCGCGCCTGCGCAGCGCCGTCAAGAAGTACGCGCAGGTGGACGCGAAGAGCAAGAAGGACGCCCTGCCGCAGACTCATTCGGAGATCGATCGCGCACGCGCGAAAGGCGTCGTCCACCGCAACGCCGCGGCGCGTTACAAGTCGAGGCTTGCGAAGAAGACAAGGTAGCGGGAGTCCCCAGAAACGAGCCCGGGACACCTCCGGACTCCCGACTCCTCCCGATTCCCGACTCCCCACTCCTCCGACTTCCCTAGAACCCCTCGAGCAGGCTCGTCACCAGGCTCTGCGCGAACCGCCCCGCGACCCGGTCGATGGCCTCGTTCTCCCGGTCGACGTAGGACGCGGCGCTCGAGGAGAACTGATAGTTGTCGCGGAAGGTGAAGGCCGGGTTTTCCCAGATCGCCTTGCCGTCGGGCAGCGTCTTCAAAGCCACCCGCGCGGTGACCTGCACCTGGTAGTCCGTCGCCCGTCCCTGGGAGTCGAAGGCGACGGGAAAGAGGTGAAAGCCCGTGACGGCGCCCGAGAGAACCGCATCGGCGCCTTCGGCCCCGGACTGCACCTGGAAACGCCCGCGCGACGCCAGCTCCCGCGCGATCTCGCCTGAGAATCGCTGCTCGAGCCCAACCCGGGGTGTGAGGTTCTCGAGCGTCGTGAACTGGACGACCCGTATGGACTCCGGCAGCGACGAGGCCTGTCCGACGAGCGCGTAGCCGCACCCGGCCGCCTGGATCGCCGACAGCAGGAGCGCCAGGGTTCCCGCCGCCGGCGTTCTCCTCACCGCACCACCAGGTTCAGGAGGCGATCCGGGACGAAGACGGTGCGGGTGAGCTCCCTGCCGTCCATCCAGGCCGCGATCCGCTCATCCGCGCGGGCGAGGGCCATCGCTTCCGACTCCGAGGCGCCTCGCGCCACCGAGAGTCTCCCCCGCACCTTGCCATTGACCTGGACGACCAGCGTCACGTCGGGCGAGGTGGCGAGCGCCGGGTCGGCGACCGGCCAGACCGCTTCCACCAGGAATCCCGTTTCGCCGAAGCGCTGCCACCATTCCTCGGTCAGGTGCGGCGCGATGGGGTGCAGCAGCTTCACCAGCGTCCTCGCGGCCTCGCGAAGGGCCGCGGGAGCCTCGGAGCCGGAGTCCAGCGCCTCGCCGATTCCGCGCTGATACTCCATGAGCGCCGCCACGGCCGTGTGGAAGTGGAACTCCGAGGCGTCCTGGGTCACGCGCGCGATGGTCCGGTGGGTCAGGCGCCGCAGCGGCGTGTCCGCTGGCGCGTCCGGGCCGGCCGGAAGCTCCTGGAGTCGGAGGCAGAGCTCGTGGACGCGATTCAGGAACCGGAAGGCGCCCGCGACCCCTTCCTCCGACCACTCGGATTCCTTTTCGGGAGGGCCGATGAAGAGGGTGGCGAGCCGCACCGTGTCCGCCCCGAACCGCGCGATGAGCTCGTCCGGCGACACCGTGTTCCCGCGGCTCTTCGACATTTTTTCCGTCTTGCCCGTCGCCGGGTTCAGACGCGTGATCATGCCCTGGTTGAAGAGCCGCTCGAAGGGCTCCTCGAGGTGCACCAGGTCCATGTCCCGGAGCACCCGGCAGATGAACCGCGCGTAGAGCAGGTGCAGGATCGCGTGCTCGATGCCGCCGATGTACTGGTCCACCGGGAGCCACCGTTTGACCCGCGCGGTGTCGACCATCCTCTCCGCGTCCCGCGGATTCAGAAACCGGAAGTAGTACCAGGAAGAGTCGACGAAGGTGTCCATCGTGTCGGTCTCGCGCCGCGCGGCGCCGCCGCACTTCGGGCATCGGGTGTTCACGAAGGCCTCGGACCTCTCGAGCGGATTGCCCTCCACGCCGCGGAAATCGACGTCCTCGGGCAGACGCACGGGCAGGTCGGCGTCGGGCACGGGCACGACACCGCAGACCGGGCAGTGGATTGCCGGGATCGGCGTGCCCCAGTACCGCTGGCGCGAGATCAGCCAGTCGCGCAGGCGATAGCCCATCTTGCCCTTCCCGAACCCCTTCTCCTCCAGCCAGCGGATGGCGACGCGCACGGCCTCGGGCCCGTTCGGGGTGCCGTCCCAGCTTCCCGAGCGGTACAGGTACCCGTCGTGCGGCCGCGCTTCCGTCATGGCCGCGGGGTCGATCTCGGCCACTTCCGTGCGGTAGACGGGCTCTATCGACAGGCCGTACTTGCGGGCGAACTCGAAGTCCCGCTGGTCGTGTGCGGGCACCCCCATGATCGCGCCCGTGCCGTACTCGGGGAGGACGAAGTTGGCCAGCCAGACGGGCATCGCCCGACCCGTCGCCGGGTTGAGCGCCAGGGCTCCGGTATCGAGTCCTTCCTTCTCGCCGCCTTCGGCCTCGCGCTCGAGCCGCGACTCCCGGCGCACGCGCTCCACGAACTCTTCGATCTCCCGGCCGCGCCCCGACCGGGTGGCGAGCAGGGCCACGGCCGGATGCTCGGGGGCGAGTGCCAGGAACGTCGCGCCGTAGAGCGTGTCCGGCCGGGTGGTGAAGACCGTGATCGGCTCGATGAGCCCGTCCACGCGAAAGAAGATCTCCGCGCCTTCCGACCGCCCGATCCAGTTGCGCTGCATCGTCTTGACCCGCTCGGACCAGTGCGGCAGGTGGTCGAGGCCCTCGAGAAGGCGGTCGGCGTAATCGGTGACCCGGAAGAACCACTGCGTGAGGTCCCGGATCTCGACCGCGTCGCCCGAGCGCTCGCATCTCCCGTCGACGACCTGCTCGTTGGCGAGCACGGTCCGGCAGCCGGGGCACCAGTTGACCGGCGCAGTCTTCCGATAGGCCAGGCTCCTCTCCCACATCCGGAGGAACAGCCACTGGTTCCAGCGGTAGTACGCGGGATCGCAGGAGGCGAGCTCCTTGGACCAGTCGTACAGGCAGCCCAAAGCGAAGAGCTGCTCCTTCATGCGGGCGATGTTGCCCATGGTGTACTCGCGCGGATGGACCCCGCTCTGAATCGCGGCATTCTCGGCGGGCAGGCCGAAGGCGTCCCAACCCATGGGGTTGAAGGCCTTGCGCCCGGACATGCGCTCCCGGCGGTAGAGGGCGTCGCCCAGGATATAGTTGCGCCCGTGGCCCACGTGCAGGCGGCTGCCGGACGGGTACGGGTACATGTTGAGCATGTAGAACTCGTTGCCTGGCACGGCGGTGTCGACGAACGCGACCTGCGCGTCGGCCCAGCGCTTCTGCCACTTGCCTTCGATCTCGGAGGCAACGTACTTCCCGGACATGGAGGGGCAATATAGCCGAAGGGAGTCGGGGCTTGGAAGTCGGGGCTAGAAACGTCCCGCCGGCCGGACCCGCAACGTCGCGTCGGGCAGGCGCAGCACCGGATAGTCGAGACTCCCGGACGACTCGAGCCGCGTGAGCGTGAGACCCCGCGGTCGCTCGAGCGCGCGCTTGCCGAACGGGACGTAGCGGGCGTCGACGCTGTTGATCGAGGACGAGGGGTCCGAGAACACGAAGCCGCGGTCCGGGTAGTAGATCTCGATCCACCGGTGGTAGACGCCGCCGATCCGGGCGTCCCAGCCCTCGGCGAGGGGCTTCATGCGCAAAATGCCCTGCACGGTGCGCGCCGCGATGCCCGCCCGGCGCAGCAGGTCGACCGCCAGCTCCGAGTAGCCGACGCAGTGCGCTCTCCGCGTCGCGAAGACCGATCCGGGGTCCTGGCGCCGGGTCCGGTCCGCGTCGTAGCGGATCGCGGAGGCGACGCCCGCCAGGATCCGCTCGACCGCCGCCGCCTGTGTCGCGGCATCGCCCGCGAGAGCGCGCGCGAAAGCGTCGCGCTCGGCGGAGGGCGGGAGGGCCCCGTCCCGCGCGGCCTCCGTCGGGAAAGGCGCGCGGCTCTCGAGCGGCCCGCCGCTGACGCGAACGCGCAGCTCCAGGTTTCCGTCCCGGCCCGGCGCCACGGCCAGCGAGTAGCCGTCGTTGTCGTACTGGTCGAAGAGACCCGCATCGGAGCCGGAGGCCCGGTACACGGCGATCTCGTCGGCGCCCGCGGCGGCGGCGGCCAGAAACGCGGCGGCGAGCGCCGCGGCCGTTCGCCTTCTCATGCTCCAGTGACCTCGGAGCGCCCCGACTTGAGGACCCCGTCGAGGATTCCGTTGATGAACTGCGAAGACTTGGGGGTGGAAAAACGCTTGGCGATCTCGAGCGCTTCGTCGATCACGACGGGCCGCGGCGTCTCCGGTTCGTGCAACAGCTCGAAGAGCGCCAGCCGCAGGATGTTCCGGTCCACGACGGGCATCCGGGCCAGCCTCCAGTGCTCGGCCTGCCGGGTGATGATCGCGTCGAGGTCCTCGCGGTGGAGCAGCGTTCCCGAGACCAGGCGCTCTGTGAAGTCCCGGATGCCTTCGGGGGCCTTCTGCAGGTCGTCGGAGCGCAGGAACATCTCCTGCGGCTCCGTCCCGGAGACGTCGTGCTCGTAGAGCATCTGCAGGGCGAGCTCCCGGGCCTTTCGCCGCGCGCCCATCAGCTCTTCCGAAGATGGCGGCGCAGGTTCGCCATTTCGATCGCGGCCTCGGCGGCCTCGATGCCCCTGTCGGTCCGGCCGCGCGCCTGCGCCATCGTGTCGCAGGTCAGCACGCCGAAGCCGATCGGCATGCCCGTCTCGGCGGAGAGCGCCGCCAACGCCGAGGCCACCGAGTGCCCGAGAACCTCGTGGTGGGTCGTCTCGCCGCGGACGATCGCCGCGAGCGCGATCATCGCGTGGGGCTTGCCCGTGTCGAGCAGCGCTCGGACCCCGGCGGGCACCTCGAAGGCGCCCGGCACCCGCGCGACGCTGACGTCGGCGGCGCGGGCTCCGCGGCGGCGCAGGGTCTCGAGCGTCGCCGCCAGCATGGCGTCGGTCACGGTCGGGTTCCAGCGCGCGCAGACGACGCCGAACCGGAGCCCCTCCGCGTCGAGGCTGCCCTCGTACTGTTTCGGCGAAAAAGACACCGCGACACGGCGCGGCCCACGCATGCTCAAGGATCGGCCCTCGTTGGAAAGAGAAAGTCTAGCAGGTTCCCGGAGATTCGCGCGCGGGAGGCCGGCTAACCGAAGAGAAGGGCCAGCTCGGGCGCGTCCCCGAAGCTGCGGCGGAAGCGCTCCACGAACTCGGCCTTCGTGTAACGCGGGGGCTGGGGGCCGAGCGCCTCGAGGCCGAAGACGGCGGCGACGCTGCCGATTCTGCCGGCCACGGGCCACGGCGCGCCGACCCGGAGACCGCGCAGGAGCCCGGCCCGGTACATGTCGCCGACCCCGGTGGGGTCGACCGCTTCCCTCTCGACCCGGGCCGGAGGGATCTCGTGGGCAATCCGGCCTCCCCCGCCGTCTGAAGCATGGATCGTCGAGCCGTCGGGACCGTGCGTGACGATCAGGACGGGGACCTGCTCCTCCATCTGCTCCCGCGTCAGCCCGGTTTTGTGGGTCAGGATACCGAACTCGTAGTCGTTCATGATCAGGATGGCGGCGCCGCGGAACCCCTCGCGCATTTCCGGGCCTGAGAGCCGCGTCACCTGCTGGCTGGGGTCGTACAGGAACGGGATCTCGAAGCGGCGACACTCCTCGGCGTAACTCGCCATCGCCGGCGGGTCGTTGGGCGAGATGACGACGAACGCCACCGTCGAAGGATCGAGCGAGCGGATCGACAGCTCGTGGGCCCGCGCCATCGCGCCCGTGTAGAACGAGGCGAGCTGATTCTGGTCGAGATCCGTGGAGACGAAGAAAGACGCCGTGAAAAGGTCCGGCTCCAGGCGCAGGCCCGTCACGTCGATGCCCTCGCGGCCCAGCCGGTCCCGGTAGGCCGCCGCGTCGTCGCCGGCGGTCGCGAGCAGGGCCGGACGTTCGCCGAGGAGCGCCAGGCCGTAGGCGATGTTGGGCCCGCACCCACCCGGCACCCGGCGCATCTCGTCGACCAGGAACGAGACTGAGAGTCGGGACATGCGGTCCGGGATCAGGTGCTCGGTAAACCTCCCGGGGAACGTCATCAGGTAGTCGAAGGCGACCGAGCCGGTGACGACGATGCGGCCGTCCTTCCTCACAGGTACCTGCCGATCACCGGCCTCAATCGGTCCTTCGCCTCCTCCTGGATCGCCTCGCGGCTGGTGATGATCCCGAACCGCATCGCGTCGCGGCAGGCGCAGCTCCGGCCCGGCTCCACGCGCGCGACGGCGCCCGCGAGGCTGCGGCGAGCCGCCGCCGCATTCTCGCCGAGGATCGCCAGGATCGCGTCGACCGAGACGTTCTCGGTCGCCTCCCGCCAGCAGTCGTAGTCCGTCACCAGGGCGAGGCTCGCGTAGCAGATCTCGGCCTCCCGCGCGAGCCGCGCCTCGGTCAGGTTCGTCATGCCGATGATGTCCGCTCCCCACGAGCGGTACAGACGCGACTCTGCGCGCGTCGAGAACTGGGGGCCTTCCATGCAGACGTAGGTCCCGCCCCGGCGCACGGCAAGGCCGGCCCTTCCGGCGGCCTCCTCGAGAACAACCGCAAGCGCCGGGCAGACCGGGTCGGCCAGCCCCGCGTGCGCCACGACGCCGTCGGAGAAGAACGTGTCCGCCCGGTGCCGGGTCCGGTCGATGAACTGGTCCGGGATGACCGCCTGGCGGGGAGGGAGCTCCTCCCGGAGGCTGCCGCAGGCCGACGCCGAGAGCAGCGCATCGCAGCCGAGCATCTTGAAGCCGCAGATGTTCGCCCGATAGTTAATCTCCGTCGGCGAGAGGCGGTGGCCTCTCCCGTGCCGCGACAGGAAAGCCACGGGCACTCCGTCGAGCGTGCCGCAGAAGTAAGAGTCCGACGGCGCGCCGAACGGGGTGGAGAGCCGCTCTTCGGCCAGATCGGCGACCGCGGAGAGGTCGTAGACCCCGCTGCCTCCGACGAGGCCGACTCTGCCCCTCCCGCTCACCCGCCCTCTCCGGCGTCCCGGCGGTGCTCGGCGATCGCCGCGAGGACCCGCTCGGCCAGGTGGAGCGCGTCGCGCCCGTCCTCGCCCGACACGACCGGGTCTCGCCGCTCGCGCACCGCGCCGGCGAAATCGGCCAGCTCGCGGGCGAGGGGATCGCCCGGCTCGACGGGCACGTCCACCGGCACGATCTCGGCCTTCCCGCCGTTCTGCGAGAGCCGGTAGGCGCCGACCGTGCGGGCGTGCATGTCGATCGAGCAGTACAGCGACCGCCCGAACACCCGGAGCTTGCGCATCCGTTCCGAGGAGACGCGGGAGGCCGTCAGGTTTGCGACGCATCCCCCCTCGAAAGCGATGCGGGCGTTGGCGATGTCGAGGCGCGGCGTGAGCACCGGCATCCCCGAGGCGCGGATCTCGCGCACCGGCCGGCGCACGAGCGCGATGACGATCTGCAGGTCGTGGATCATGAGGTCGAGCACGACGTCCACGTCGAGGCTGCGCGGAGAGAAGATCCCGAGGCGGTGGCCCTCGATGAAGGTCGGGTCTTTGACGCGATCGAGGACGGCCTCCACGGCGGGGTTGTAGCGCTCGACGTGGCCGACCTGGAGCACGCGCCGGAGCTCGCGCGCCCGCGCGACCAGCGCGTCCGCGTCCCGACCTTCGGCCGTGATCGGCTTTTCCACGAGGACGTCGCATCCCCGTTCCAGGAAGAAGCCCGCCAGCTCCGCGTGCGAGCTCGTGGGCGTCGCCACGACCACCGCGTCCGCCCGCTCGGCGACTTCCTCGGGGCCCGAGAGGACCCGGAGGCCTCGCTCGCGCGCGACCTCCTCGGCGCGCCCGTCGTGGTGGTCGTAGATCCCGACCAGCTCCACGCCCGGAAGCTCCGCGGCCACGCGCGCGTGGTGGCGCCCGAGATGCCCCACGCCGACCACCGCCAGCCGCACCGGCGCCAACGCCGGATGCGGGCCGCTCACTTGATGAAGCCTCGCTCGCTCGTCTTGATGAACAGGACCAGCTCCTCCACGTCGGGTTGGCCCGGCAGCTCCTGGGCGATCCGCTCGAGGGCCTGGCTGGTGTTCAGCTTCGACTTGACGAGCAGACGATACGCCTTCTGGAGCGCCTCGATGCGCTCGTCCGAGAAGCCGTTGCGTTTCAGGCCGATCGTGTTCAGGCCGTACGTCTTCGCGTCCAGGCCGTCGGTGCGGCAGAACGGCAGCGCGTCCTGCCGGCAGCCGGTGTAGGCGCCGAGGAAGGCGTACGGGCCGATCCGGCAGAACTGGTGGATGGCGTTGAAGGCCCCGATGATCGCGTGGTGCCCGATCTCCACGTGGCCGGCGAGCACGGCGTAGTTGGCCATCACCACCCGCGAGCCGATCTTGTTGTCGTGCCCGACGTGCGTGTAGTTCATGAAGTAATTGTCGTCGCCGATCCAGGTCTCGCCGGTCCCCGTGCCCCGGTGCACGGTCGTGAACTCGCGAAACACGTTGCGCGCGCCGACCGTCAGACGCGTGGGCTCCCCCCGGTACTTCAGGTCCTGTGGATCGAAGCCCAGCGCGGCGTGCGGGAAGATGCGGTTGTCTTCCCCGAAGACCGCGGGGCCCTGAAGCGAGGCGTGGTCGCCCACCGCCGTCCGCGCGCCGAGAACGACGCCGTCTCCGATGACCGCGTAGGCGCCGATCGAAACGCCCTCGCCGAGCTCGGCGCCGGGTGAGACGACCGCCGTTCTATGAACGACCGCGCTCACGGCCGGTCCACCAGGACCGAGAGCAGCTCGGCCTCCGTGCAGACGACGCCGTCCACCGAAGCCGTCGCCCGGCACTTGCAGACCCGGGTCTTCAGGGACGTGATCTCCGCCTCGATGCGAAGCTGGTCGCCCGGGAAGACCGGCCGGCGGAACTTGCAGCGGTCGACGCCCGAAAGATAGAGCAGCTTCTTCTCCCGGTCCGGCACGACCCCCAGAAGCGCGATGCCCGCCACCTGCGCCATCGCCTCGAGCACCAGCACGCCGGGCATGACCGGATTGCCGGGGAAGTGCCCCTGGAAGAACTCCTCGTTGTAGGTGACGTTCTTGATCCCCACCACGCGCTTGCCGGCTTCGAGCTCCAGGATCCGGTCCACGAGCAGGAAGGGATAACGATGCGGAAGGATCTTCAGGATCTCGTCGATGCGGATCTCCACGCGCCCTCCTAACCCGGCTCCCCGATCCTCTTCTCCAGTGCGGCGAGCCTTGCGAGGGCCGCCTCGAGCCGGCCGAGCAGGGCCGCCCTTCGGAGGAACTCGCGGTGAGGCAGCGCCGGCATACCCGACAATACCGCGCCGGCCGGTACCCGCCCCTGCCGCGCGATCCCCGCCTGACCCGTCAGGACCGCGCCGTCGCCGATCGTCGCGTGGTCGGAGACCCCGACCTGCCCGGCCAGCGTCACTCCCCGGCCGAGCTTCGAGGACCCGCCGATACCGGCCTGTCCGCAGAGGATCGAGTGGTCGCCCACGCTGACGTTGTGGCCCACCTGAACGAGGTTGTCGATCTTCGTGCCGCTCCCGACCACGGTTTCCCCGAGGGTCCCCCGATCGATCGCGGAGTTGGCTCCGACCTCGACGTCGTCGCCGAGCCGGACGGTCCCGACCTGCGGGATCTTCCGGTGGCCGCTTCCGTCCCAGATGTAGCCGAATCCGTCCGAGCCGACCACGGCGCCCGCCTGCAGGATGCAGCGCGCGCCCAGCCGGCAGCGCGCGAGGACGACCGCATTGGGATGGAGCAGACAGTCCTCGCCAAGCTCGGCCTCCTCGCCGACGAAGGCCCCCGCCAGGATCACCGATCGCGCCCCGATCGAGGCGCGCGCCGAGACCGTCGCCCCCGCCGCGACCGACACGCCTTTGAAAAGCCGCGCCGTCTTGTGCACGAAGGCGCCGCGCGCGACGCCCGGCGACGGGCGCGCAGAGGGGCGCCAGGCTTCCAGCCAGCGCGCCAGCGCGAGCTGCGGCGCGGCCACGACGACACAGGGCTTGCCGCCCGCGAGGTCCACGTCCGGGACGAGCAGGGCGCCCGCCCGGCTCGAAGCCGCCGCCGCGGCATGGCGCTCGCCGGCGGCCCACGAGAGGTCGCCGGGGCCGGCCGCCTCGAGCGTCGCGACACCCGTCAGCCGGAGGCCCTTGCCACCGCGCGCCACGCCTTCGACGGCGGCGGCGACGTCCCCGAGCCCGAAAGACCGGGAAGTAGAGGCGGGACGCCCGGGCCTACCCTTCCCGCGGTTGAGGGTTTTCGAGCGGGCCACGGTGTCCTGCCTTGCGACCCGGCGCTACGGCTTCTTTGTAGGAGCCGGGGCCGGGGCCTGAGCGGGAGCAGCCGGCTTGGCGGCCGCGTCGGGCGTCTTGGAAGCCGCCGGCATGGCGACGGTCGTGTTGAAGACCTTGAGGACGTCGTCGGTCACGTCGACCGCCTCGTCCGCGTAGACAAGACCGGACTGGAACTTGTTGAAGATCAGCGTGAAGCCCTTGTCCTTGCCCACCTGGTTGATCACCGGGAAGACGCGCCGCTCCAGCTCTCCGAGCTCCTTCTTTTGAGCCGCCTCGAGCTCCCGGTTGGCGTCGTCCTGGAAGCGCTTGAAGGCGATCGCCCTCTCCTGGTACGACTTCTGGAGCGCCTCCCGCTTGTCGTCGGCCATCGCGCTGCCCTGATCGGCGAGCTTCTGCTCCATGTCGCGAAGCTCCTTGGACAGCTTCTCGCCCTCTTCTTTCTTCACCTCGTTCAACTTCTTGACCCGGCCGAACGCCTCCTTGCCGAGAGCCGATTCCTGTACCAGACGCTCGACGTTTATCACGCCGATCCGGATCGACTGGGCGGTCGCCGGAGCGGTCGCGGTCCCCCCCTGAGCCCAGGCGGGGGCCGCGACCAGGCAAGCCACCACCGTCAAGACAAAGCGTTTCATTCCAACTCCTTCTTCACGAAAGCGCGGAAGTGTAGCAAATAAGCCGGTGGACACAACAGGCCGGAGTTTTGGGGCATTCCGGGCCGGAAGACCCCTCAGAACGTCCGCCCGATCGAGAAGTCGAACCCGGACTTTCGCTCCGTGAGGAAGTCGACCGGGAACCCGAACTGGTCGATGGGCTGGATCGGGTGCAGGTTGAACGAATAGATGAACCGCAGGGGCGCCTGGAAGATGGGCAGGAAGATCCGGAGCTCCGCGCCTGCCGAGGAGCGCACGCGGGTGATGTCGAAGTTCTGGGACTCGTGGTAGTTGTTCCCGAGGTCCACGAAGGCGAGGAGCTTCGCGGGCCCCACCTGCAGGAACTGGTATTCGATGTTCAGGACGAAGAACTTGTTGCCGCCGAGGATCCGGCCGAACTCATCCGTGAAGACCTGGTTGGTGTCCTTGTGCAGGGGCACCACGGCGCCGACCCGGAAACCGCGCAGGCTCTGCTCGCCGCCCAGCTGGAAGCGTTCGAAGATCGGGATCGAGTCGCCCGAGAGCCCCTTGACGTAGCCGGCCTCGAAGTTCAGGCCGAGGAGCGCCCGGCGCGGGAAGCGCGACGGAATGTAGATCGTCGAACCGAGGCCCGGCTTCAGGAAGGCCGCGCTGCTCCCGAGGTAGCTCGGCGCGTACTGGACGGAGGCGAAGAGGCGGAAGCCGCGGGTCGGGTCGAACGGGTCGTTGCGGCTGTCGTACCGGTAGGCCGGCGTCAGCGACGAGGTCGTCCCCGTCGTCTCGGTGAACTTCTGCGGAGGCGCCGGCTGGCCCGGCGGGACCGGGGCGCTCCTCACGGGGAAGCTCGCCTTGATGTCCTCGTACGCGTAGAGCATCGAGAGTGAGTCGAAGAGACCGATCCCCTTCCCGTAGAACGCCGAACCTCCCTGCCGGCTCTCGTCGATCGAGAGGTAGTTGACGCGCCGGCGGAAGAGGGACAACCCGACCGACTGGTTGCGGTCCATGAACCAGGGCACGGTGTAGGAAAGGTCGAAGTAGTTGGAGACCTTGCCGAGCTGGGCCGAGGCGCCGATGATCTCGCCGCGGCCCAGGAAGTTGCGGGTCTGGAAGGAGAACTGCCCGAAGAACCCGTCGAAACCGGAATACCCGGCGCCGAACTGAATCTCGTTGCGCGAGGTCTCCTGCCCCTTGATGACGATATCGACCTTCTTCTCTTCCGGCCGCACGCCGAACTGGGGCTCCTCCGTCATCTTGAAGTACCCGAGCTGCTGGATCTTGGTGACGCTCTTCTTGACCGCCTCCATGTCCAGCACCTCGCCCTCGTTCAGCGCGAACTCCCGCCGGATCACCTTGTCCCGCGTCTGCGTGTTCCCCTGCACCTCCAGGCGCCCCAGGTAGAACTTCTCCCCTTCGAAGATCCTCAGGTCGAGATCCACCTTGTGGTCGCCGATTTCCTTGAACTGGGGATCCGCGAACCAGTAGATGAACCCCCGCGACTTGTACTTCGCCTCCATCGACGAGAGCGCCTCGACGAGCCGGTCGCGGTTCAGCACCGAGCCCGGGGGCAGCTCCCAGAACTGCTTCTTCAGGACCTCGATCGGGAACACCGTCGGCACGCCGGTCTCCGTCGGCTGTCCGTTCTGCTGGACCGCCGTGATGTGGATCTCGTTCGTGTAGAACTTGTCGCCCTCCACGATCGGGAGCGTGATCCTGACCCGCCGCTTGATCTTCTTCGGCTCCTTCTTCGGATCCACCACGTAGACGTCGAGCGTGGGGTCCTTGACCACCACGTTCTTGTACCCGCGGGCCTGGTACACGGCCTTGATGCCCTCCACATCCGCCTCGTAGTTGGCTTGGCTGTACACCGTGTTATCCGACAGGATCCGCCAGAAGGTCGCCACCTTCGTCTTTTTCATCGCGTTGCGCAGCGTCTGCGCCGAGACCGCGGTGTTTCCCGTGAACATGATCGACTCGATCTTGACCTTGTCCCCCTCGTCGATCACGAAGACGACCTTCTTCTCGGTCTTCGACAGATCCTCGATCCGGTAGTCCACCGTCGCGCTGCGGAACCCCTGCGCCACGTACATCTCCGCGATCGCGGAGCGCTCCCGGGCGATGTCCCGGAGCGAGAGCGGCGCCCCCGCCCGGACCTCGATCTTGTTCTCCTTCAAGACGTCCTTGATCTGCGACGTGGACAGCTTCTTGTTGCCCTTGAACTCGACTTCCTTGATGATCGGCCGCTCCTCGATCGTGACCACCAGGGTCACGCCGGCCCCGGCCCGCTCCGCCTCGATCCGCACGTTCTCGAGCAGGCCGACGTCCCAGAGCTTGTGGAAGTTCGCTCGGATCGTCTCCGGGTCGTACGGCTCCCCGACCTTGACCCCCAGGTAGTGGGCGATGGTGTCCGGCGACACGGTCTGGTAGCCCACGACTCGAATTCCGACGATGGTCTCGCCGGTCAAAGGCGTCCCGGGCGCCGCCTCGACGGCCGCCGGGGCCGGCGGCGGGGTCGGTACGGGCGTCGGCCCGGGCTCCTGCCCGGTTACCGTTCCAAAGGAGAGCGTCACCGCGGCGAGAACCGCGGTCCCGAAGGACCCTCTGCGCAACGGCTCAGTGCCCCTGGGGGATCGGCTCGATCTCGCGCGCCGTGACACGCAGCCCTTCGGGCCCGACGCGAACCTCGATCACCTCCAACCGCTCCTCGCGGGCCGCGATCAGCAGCTCGGACACCGGGTCCTCGACGTGCTTCTGGATCGCGCGCCGCAGCGGACGGGCGCCCATGTTCGGGTCGTCCCCGTTCTGGGCCAGCAGCCACTCGACTGCGGCGTCATCCACGTCGATGACCGGGCCCTTGGAGGCTATCGTCGTGTTCACGTCGTCGATCAGGAGGCGGCAGATCCTGGCGAGCTCGACTTGCCCGAGAGGGTGGAAGACGATGATGTCGTCGATGCGGTTGATGAACTCGGGCGAGAAGTCCCGCCGGAGCTCCTTCAAGACCAGGTCCTCGATCTCCTTGTTGCTCTGCGCTTCCCGCGAGCCGCCGAAGCCGACGCGGGTTCGGTTGACGAGGTGCTTGGTCCCGATGTTGGACGTCATGATGATGAGGGTGTTCTTGAAGTCCACGACGTTGCCGTAGGCGTCCGTCAGAATGCCGTCCTCCAGGATCTGCAGGAGGAGATTGGCGATGTCCGGGTGGGCCTTCTCGATCTCGTCGAAGAGGATGACGCTGTACGGGTTGCGCCGGATCCGCTCCGTCAACTGCCCGCCCTCCTCGTGGCCGACGTAGCCCGGAGGCGAGCCGATGAGCCTGGAGACCGCGTGCTTCTCCATGTATTCGGACATGTCGAAGCGCACCAGCGACCGCTGGTTCTCAAAGAGGAACTCGGCCAGACGCCGCGCGACCTCCGTCTTCCCGACGC
The DNA here is from genome assembly GCA_040879385.1 of Thermoanaerobaculia bacterium. Taxonomy (GTDB): domain Bacteria; phylum Acidobacteriota; class Thermoanaerobaculia; order UBA5066; family Gp7-AA6; genus DAHUXD01. Next base: position 159,079 of record JBBDKM010000013.1, read on the forward strand.
CGGAGGGCCCCAGGAAGATGAAGGAGCCCATCGGACGGTTGGGATTGTTCACGCCCAGGCGCGAGCGCCGGATCGCCTTGGACACGGCGATGATCGCGACCTCCTGGCCGACGATGCGGAGGCGCAGCGCGTCCTCCATGTGGAGCAGCTTCTCGGCCTCCTCCATCTCGAGCGAGGCCACCGGGATCCCCGTCCAGGAGGAGATGATCTCTTCGATGTCGCGGCGCGTGACCTCCTGGGTGGCGTCGCTGCGCTCGGCGGACTGGGTCTTGGCGCGCTCGATCTCCTCCTTCAGCTCGATCTCCCGCTCCCGGAGGAACACGGCCTTCTCGAAGTCCTTGTCGGAGATCGCCTTCTTCATCTCCTTGACGATCTGCCGGATCTCGAGCTCGAGCTTGCGCAGGTTCTGCGTGTCCGCCACGCGCTTCAATTTCACCTTGGCGCCCGCCTCGTCGAGGATGTCGATCGCCTTGTCCGGGAAGAAGCGGTCGGTGATGTAGCGGTTGGACTGGTAGACCGCCGTCTTGATGGCCTCGGCGGAATAGCGGACTTTGTGGAACTGCTCGTATCGGTCCTTGACGCCCTCGAGGATCTGGAAGGTCTCGTTCTCCGACGGGGCCGTCACGTGGATCGCCTGGAAGCGGCGCAGGAGGCTGCGGTCCTTTTCGACGTACTTGCGGTACTCCTTCAGCGTCGTGGCGCCGATGCAGGAGACCTCGCCGCGCGAGAGCGCGGGCTTCAGGATGTTCGCGGCGTCCAGCGACCCCTCCGCCGAGCCCGCGCCGATCAGCGAGTGGATCTCGTCGATGAAGATGATGAGATCCGGGTTCTCGCGCAGCTCGCGGATGATCCCCTTCAGCCGCTCCTCGAACTGCCCGCGGTACTTCGTCCCCGCCACGATGAGCGACAGGTCGAGCGCGAGGATTTTCTTCTGGGCGAGGAAGATCGGCACGGCGCCCTCGACGATGCGGGTGCCGAGGCCCTCGACGATCGCCGTCTTGCCCACGCCCGGCTCGCCGATCAGGATCGGGTTGTTCTTGGTGCGGCGCGAGAGAATCTGGATGATCCGCTCGACCTCTTTGTCCCGGCCGATGAGCGGGTCGAAGGTGCCGGTGCCGGCCAGCTGCGTCAGGTCGCGGCTGTACTCGGCCAGGAACGGAAGCTCCTTTTTCTGCTTCGAGACCTCCCGCTCCTTGATGAGCGAGATCGTCTCCTCGCGGACGCCGTAGAGGTTGAACCCGCGCGCCGTCAGGAGCCGGCCCGCGACACAGCCGTCGACCCGGAGGAGACCGATCAGGAGGTGCTCGGTCCCGACGTAGGGGTGCATCATCGACTCGGCCTCGTGTGAGGCATACGCGAGGATCTTCTTGGACTCCTCCGAGAGCGGCAGCTCGGCCGTGGAAGAGATGCGCTCCACGAAGATCCGATCCCCTTCGATCTCCCGGCGAACGTCCTCCGGCTTCACGTTGAAGCGGGTGAAGATCTCCTTGATGATGTCCTCGCCTTCCCGAAGGATCCCGAGGAGGAGGTGCTCCGACTCGATCACCTTGGAGCCGAGCTTGGAGGCCTCGTAGCGCGCGAAGAAGAGCGCCCGGCGCGCCTTCTCGTTGTACTTCTCAAACATGGGCGGCGCGGTCGGTCGCGATCGGGGTCAAACTGTTTGCAGCCATGGAGCGTGGATCTCCGGAGTCATCCTCGCTCTGGCAAACCGGGCGACGGAGAGATTCCTTCCCGGGACATCAGGAAAAGTCTATCACAGCGCTTCGCGAGATCGGGGTTGTGCGTGACCAGAATCGTGGTCATTCCCCGCTCGGCGTGCAGCTCGCGGAGCAGGTCGAACACGGCCGCCGACGCGGCGGCGTCGAGATTGCCGGTCGGCTCGTCGGCGAGAAGCAGGCCCGGGTTGCGCGCGAGAGCGCGGGCGAGCGCCACGCGCTGCTGCTCCCCTCCCGACAGGGCTCGGGCCCCGTGCGCGCGACGATCGCCGAGCCCGACGCGCTCGAGAAGCTGCGCTGCGCTGCGCAGGGCCTCTCTGGCCGGGACGCCGGCGATGCGCTCGGGGAAGGCGACGTTCTCCTCGGCGGTGAACTCGGGCAGCAGGTGGTGAAACTGGAACACGAAGCCGATCCTCTCGTTGCGAAAGCGGGCCCTCTCCCGCGGCGGCATCTCCTCGAGCGCCCGGCCGAACACCTCGACGCGCCCGGAGTCCGGCCGGTCGATTCCGCCGATCAAGTGAAGCAGCGTCGACTTCCCGACCCCCGAGGGTCCCATGACCGCCGCGAACGCTCCCGATGGCAGCTCGAAGGTGAGGTTCGAAAAGACCGTGACCGGCGCGCCTTCGCCGGTGTAGGTCTTGGAGAGGTTTTCGGCTCTGACGGCGAGCATGGCTCAACGAGTCGACAGTCGGCAGTCGACAGTCGACAGGAGATCGGGCTCCAACTGTTGACTGTGGACTGTCAACCGTCGACTTCTCATCGCGACAGCCGTATCGCTTCGCCCGGCGCCAGGCGCGCGGCGGCGCGCGCCGGCAGCACGGCGGCCGCCAGGGCCGTCACGAGGGCGAAGGCAGCGACGAAGGCGACCTCGCCCGGGTGGACGGCGAACGGCACGTGCGTCAGAAGGTAGACGTCGGACGGGAGCGGGACGAGGCGGAATCGGTCGGCCGCAACCGAGAGTCCGGCGCCGACGAGGACGCCGGCTGCCGTCCCGAGCGCACCGATCACGCCGCCGAGCGTCAAATAGACGCGCTGGAGCGCGCCCGGAGTCGCCCCCAGGGCGGTGAGGACGCCGAGGTCCCGTCTCTTCTCGACGACCGTCAGCGCGATGTTCGACACGATGTTCAGCGCCGCCACGACGATGACGAGCGCCACCGTCACGAAGATGACGACCTTCTCGAGAAGCAGCGCGAAGGCGAGCGGGGCGTTGAGCTCCCGCCAGGTCTGGATCCGGTAGCCCGGCCCCAGGGCGGCGCGGACGGCTCTCGCGGAGGCGTCGACCTCGAGCGGAGCCTTCAGCCGCGCCTCGTACGCGCCGGCGCCGACCGTGGTCCCCGAGAGCAACCGGGCCGTCTCCTCGGAAACCTCGATCTCGGCCGCCTTCTCGAGGACGCCGGTGCGCCGCACGTCTTCGACCTTCAGCAGCACGGTCACGGGAATCGGCCCGATCGGCGAGAGCCGGAAGCGCGAGGACGTGAGGCGGACGCGATCGCCGGATCCCGTACGCAGCCGCGCCGCGAGCGTCCCGGCGATCCGCGCCGGAGGCTCCGCCGCGGCGTCGGCCGCCGGCAGCGGCCCGTTACGGTAGCGCACCGGCACGAGCGCGGCGCCCGCCTCGTCGGAGGCCCAGGCCCGGCCCTCGATTGCGGGGCTGGCCTCCACCGCTCCCGGGAGCCCGCGGAGGACCCGGGCAACCCGCTCCGCGTCGGGGAGGAGCGCTCCGCGCGCCGGCGAGACTCGCAGGTGCGCGCTCCGGTCCATCATCTGCTGCCGGATCCGGTCCTGAAAGCCCGACAGGAGCGCGAGCGAGACGACCAGGGCGGCCACCCCGACCGCGAGCCCAACGATCGAGATCGCCGCGATCAGCGCCACGTGCGCCCGGCTCCGCGAGGCGGCGAGGTAACGCAGCGCAACGAACGTCTCGAATCTCATGAGCGAAGGGTCGTGAGCCGTAAGCCCTCAGCCGCGCGCCGACGGAAACCTACAAGGGACTTGCGCCTACGGTTCACGCTTCACGCTTGCGCTCCGGCCGGAGCAACGGAAACAGGATGACGTCCCGGATCGAATGCCGGTCCGTCAGGAGCATCGCGAGGCGGTCGATGCCGATCCCCTCGCCCGCCGTCGGCGGCATACCGTGCTCGAGCGCCTCCACGTAGTCCTCGTCGTAGGGAGCCGCCTCCATGTCCCCCCGGGCCCGCTCCTCGGCCTGGCGCCGGAAGCGGGCGGACTGCTCGGCGGGGTCGTTCAACTCGGAGAAGCCGTTGGCGATCTCCATGCCGCCGGCGTACAGCTCGAAGCGGTCGGCCCACTCGGGGTCCTCCGGCTTCTGGCGCGAGAGGGGCGAGATCTCGGTCGGGAACTCGTGGAGGAAGGTCGGCTGCACGAGCTTCGCCTCGGCGACCGCCTCGAAGAGCTCCGCCAGAAGTTTGCCCTTCCTGCCGCGAAACCGCTCCGGCTTCTCGACCCCGAAGCGGGCGGCCGCCGCGGTCAGCTTCTCCTCCGAGGCGAGATCCTCCACCGCGATCTCGCCGCGAGCGTCGCCGAGCGAAAACTCCACCACCGCTTCGCGCATCGTCAGGCGACGGAAGGGCGGCGTCCAGTCGATGACGTCCTCCCCCCACGGCGTCCTCGGGCCTCCCGCGACCTCGCGAGCGAGGCCCGAGAGCATCTCCTCGGAGAGCCGCATGAGGTCCTCCCCCTGCGCGTACGCCTGGTAGAACTCCAGCATCGTGAACTCGGGGTTGTGCTGGGTCGAGATCCCCTCGTTGCGGAAGTTCCGGTTGATCTCGTAGACCTTCGGCATGCCGCCGACGACCAGCCGCTTCAGGTAGAGCTCGGGCGCGATCCGGAGATACAGGTCCATGTCGAGCGTGTTGTGGTGGGTCACGAAGGGTCGAGCCACCGCGCCGCCCGCGAGGGGCTGCATCATCGGGGTCTCGACCTCCAGGTACCCGCGCGCGTCGAGAAAACGCCGGAGGAACCGGACGATCGCCGCCCGCCGCTCGAAGACCTCACGAGACTCGGGATTGACCGCCAGGTCCAGGTAGCGCTGGCGATACCGGCGCTCGACGTCCTTCAGGCCATGCCACTTTTCCGGCAGCGGACGAAAGGACTTGGCGAGGAAGGTCAGGGTCCGGGCCTTGACCGACAGCTCTCCCGTGCGGGTCTTGAAGACCTCGCCCTCGACACCCAGCCAGTCGCCGAGGTCGAGGGACTCGTAGAGCTGGAAGGCGGAGTCGCCGACCGCGTCGCGCCGCAGGTACACCTGGAGACGGGAGCGCCCGTCGGAGAGGTCGAGGAACCCGGCTTTGCCCGCGGTCCGCAGCGCGAGCACCCGCCCGGCCGTCGTTACCGGGATCTTCCGCGCCTCCAGCGCCTCGGCCGACTCGCCGCGATGGCGCTCTACGATCTCCGAGGCCGTTTCGGTGATCGGGAACCTGGCCGGCCAGAGCGGATACCCGAGATCCCGGACGCGCTTCCAGTTCTCGCGCCGGTTTCGCAGCAGGTCGCTCTCGGACTCCGCGCCGGCCTCCGGGCTCGTCGGATCTCCCGGTCCGCTCATCGACGGGAGTATATGAGTCGGGAGTCGGCAGAAGGGAGTCGGGAGAGGGTCAGCCCCGGGTCTCGCGCCGATCGCTCCTTGGAGAGTCCTGCATGAGCCAGAGGTCGGCGGTTGCCCGCAGGAGACGGAAGCGCGTCCGGGTCCAGGAGCGGATCTCTTCGGAGGAGCTGACGGCCTCGGACTCGTCGATCACGCTCGAGAGCGCGGTGTCGAGCGCCGGTACCCGGCCGAGCGTAGCCCGCGCGGCCCGCAGGGTTTCCGCCGGAGAGTTCAGCGGGGCTCCCGCGCGCAGCGTCTCGGTCTCCTCTTCCGCCTTTCGGCGCAGAGCGACGGCTCGCAACAGCGTCCGGTCGCGCTCGGCCGGCGCCTGCCCCTGCGCGGCCACTGCGTGGCGCGCGGCCTTCAGCTCCCAGGGCTCGAGCCGCAGCGTGTCGAGGCCGGCGATGTCGGTCCGCAGCGGGCCGGTCCCGTCGTCGTAGAGCTCCACGGCCGCCAGAACGCGGTCGATCAGGGGCTTCCAGAACGACTCGTCGGTCGATTCCGACTCCACTTCCTCGACGAGCTCCAACACCTCGTCGATGTCTTCCGCCGCGAGCCCGGACAGCTCGAAACGCCCGAGGACCTGGCCGATCGCCTCCTTGAGCTCCACGACCTGATGCGCCTTCACGTTGTTCTCCCGCGTCTGCCGCTCGTAGCGCATGCGCGACTCGTGGAAGTTCTTGAACTCCTCGGCCGTCGGAACCTCGAGGCCGCCACGCGTCAGCTCCTTCTCGAGGTCGCCGATGCGCTCGGTTGCCTCCTCCAGCCGCCGCTCCTCGCGCTCGTAGAGCCGATGAAACACCGAGCGCGTGCGGAGGTTGCAGGTGGCAACCGCCGCGAGCACCTCGGGATTGGCGAGGCCGCTCGCCACGCGGCGCTTCAGCGTCCGCACGTTGTTCAGGAGGCGCGCCGTGACCAGGTCCTCGAACTCCTGCGCACGCGTCATGTCGGCTGCGAGATCGTCGAACGCCCGCACGATGGCCGGCGCGGTGGTCGCGTCGAGCCTCGGCCAGACGGAGGTCGCCGTGGCCGACTCGAAGAACTTCCGCATGTCCGGACGCGGGCGGGCCGGCTCCTCGGTCGACTGGCCGGCCGCGACGACGGTGGCCAGGAAATCGACCTTGTCGATCACGTCCTCGTCGACGTCGGGCTGCGAGAAGTAGAAGCGCAGCAGGTGAAACGCGATCTTCTCGTCCTGAGGCTGTACCTTCTCGAAGAAGCGGCGCACGTAGGAGGGCGAGATGAGCCGGTCGGCCTCCCGAAGCTTCTTCGAGAAGGCGTCGAGTCGGTCGGCGAGCTCGCGGATCCGCGGCGCGACCTTCTCCGGCGAGGTGGTGTCGATGGCGCCCGCGACCGCCCGGACGTCATCGTAGAGCTTGCCGAAGTCGAGCGTGTAGCCCGGCTCCGAGGAGAAAAAGGTCTTCTGAACTCCCCGCAGGAACTGGTGAAAGGTCCACAGCGCCTTGAACCTCTCGGTAAGGCGAATGTAGTCTTCGTGAAGAAGCTGGATTCGCTCGACGGACATCGTGTTGTTCCGCGGTACCGATATTCTAGCGCGGAAAACGGAGCGCGAGGACCAAAAGCGCGCACAGGTCTTGGTTTCCGCCGCACAGGCGCGGCGAAGGGACGGGAAAAAGATGAAGTCGATCGCGACGGAAGGCGCCCCCCAGGCCATCGGCCCGTACTCCCAGGCGGTATCCGAAGGCGGTTTCGTGTTCACGTCGGGGCAGATTCCGCTCGATCCCGCGACCGGAGCGCTCGTGTCGGGCGGCATCGAAACGGGAGTCGAGCGGGTCTTCGACAACCTCGAGGCGGTCTTGAAGGCCGCGGGCGTTTCCTTAGACGACGTCGTGAAGACGACCGTCTACCTGTTGCGGATGTCCGACTTCGCCGCGATGAACGCCGTGTACGCGCGACGTTTCGGAAGCCACCGTCCCGCCCGTTCGACCGTCGCCGTGGCCGAGCTCCCCAAGGGCGCGGCGGTCGAGATCGACGTCGTCGCGCGGGTCAACGGCTGAGCTCTCAGGGCCAGAGCAGCAGGCCGGCCGCCGCGGCGATCCACCCGAAGACCAGGATGCGGGCCGCGCGGCGGTGCAGCCGGTCGAATCTCGCCTTCCAGGGATCCTCCGGGGCCGCCGTGTCGAACGAGGCCACTTTCATCTGGAAGTACTTGAGGCGGGGCCGGAGGACCATCGCGAGGTAGACGTTGGTGGCGATCGAGAGGAAGATCGCGATCGCGGCGGCGACCGAGCGTCCGGCGAGCCCACCGCCCCGTTCGAGGTTGACGAAGACTCCGAGCACGAGGATCAGGGACAACACCTGCTTGACGGCCTCGAAGCGCCGCAGGATCTCGCCGAAGACGCTTCCGGCCAGGTCGCGCGACGGGATCTGGCGGAAGATCACCGGAGCCGCGAGCGCAACCACGAGTGTGCCGCCGACCCACAGTGCCAGCGAGAGGCGGATCGCGAGGCTGGGGAGGTCCAAAGCCCGGCGAGTCTAGCGCGAGGGTCGGTAACGTTGCGGGCTAAGATCCAGGGCGAATGGACCCGGAGCTCGCCGACGCCCTCGACGACCTGATCCTCGGCCGCGGAGTCGCCCGGGGGCGGCACAGCCTGCGGCACCGGGGGCGCCTGGTTGCCGCCGAGTTCGAGGAGCGCCTGCGGGCCAACGGCTTCTCGCCGCTGACCGTGGGCGAGGCGCCGATCGAGGCCGGAGAGAAGATCCCGGCTTTCTGCCTGCACGGCGACACGGCCGATTTCGGCTACATCCGCTGGGAGATCTTCACGCCGCGGAGCCGGCGCAAGCTCTTCGCTTCCGAATATCGCCGGCCCGACAACCAGGAGTGGGCCGTGCAGCTCCCGCTCTCCTGGCCGGAGCCGGTCTGGGCGAACCCCTCCCGGCGGGAACGGCACGACGTGGACACGGTCGTGGCGGTGAATCCTTGAGCGCGCCAATAGTCGAGACGTTTCCGGTCGGGCCGCTGCAGTGCAACTGCACCATCCTGGCGGACGAGACCTCCGGCGAAGCCGTCGTCATCGACCCGGGCGACGAGCCGGACCGGATCCTCAAAGTGCTCGCGGCGATGAAGGCGCGGCCGGTCGCCCTCCTCCACACGCACGCGCACCTGGACCACATCACGGGCTCGCGGGCGGTCAAGGAGGCGACCGGCGCTCCCATCCGCCTTCATGCCGCGGACCTTCCGCTCTACGACGCGCTGCCGGAACAGGCGGCCTTCTTCGGGCTGCGCGCCGAGGCGCCGTTGCCGCCCGACGCGTCGCTCTCCGACGAGGACACGATCCGCTTCGGGCGCTACGTGTTGCGGGCGATCCACACGCCCGGGCACACCCCCGGCTCGACCTGCTTCGAGCTCCAGGGGGACCGCCCCGTCCTCTTTTCGGGCGACACGCTGTTTCGCCGGTCGATCGGCCGGACCGACCTGTGGGGAGGCGACACGGAGACGATCCTCGCCTCGATCCGCGAGAAGCTCTTCGCGCTTCCGGGCGACGTCCCGGTCGTCTGCGGCCACGGCCCGGGCACGACCATCGAAGACGAGAAGCGGCTCAACCCGTTTGCGGCTCTCTGACCCTCGCGTTTTTCCTCGGCCGGCCTCGACCGCTATAATCGGCGTCCATGAGGTTGACGCTCCCGGATCAGTCCAGGCTCGTCGCCGCCTTCTGGCAGGACGCCCCCTCGGTTTGCCCCTCGCACGAGGTCCCCATGCGCACCTTCTTCGTCGACCGCGTCTACAAGCCGCAGGTCGTGATGGTGTGCCCGAAGGGCGAGATGTTCCGCTTCGCCCAGAAGCCAAAGCAGATCGAGTTCTCGCGGCCCCATCTGAAGACGATGGCCCAGGACGCCCAGGAGCGCGAGTCTCCGGCCTGCCCCCAGGATTTCGAACCGCTGTTCGTCTACCGGACTCCGGCCGTTTTTCTGCCTCAGGGGTGGGACTACGGCTTCATCTGCCCCAACTGCCTGTCCTACGGCGAGTGGATCGAGACCGGCCGCGAGGAGGACGAGGTCGTGGCCGCCGCCAAGCCGACGAAGGAAGCACCCGCATTCCACGACGAGACGATTCCCCTGTTGAAGCGCATGGAGATGGCGACGGGTGGCGACCTGGCTCTCAAGCTCTACGCCGCGATGGCGCAGACGGATTGCACGGCCTGCGGCTACGACTGCGAAGGCTACGCGGCCGCGCTCGCGTCGGGCAAGGAGAGGGACCCGAACCTGTGCGTGCCGGGCAAAGAGGAAACCGCGAAGGTCGTCCACGATCTCCTCAAGGGGACGGGGCTACCCGCCGCCTCGGCGTAGCGCCTCACACCCCCCGCTCCACCGGGCCCGCCGCCGGCGCCGCCTCCGAGTCGGTCGCGCGCCGCTCGGCACCCCGGATCGGCAGACCGAAGGTGAACCGGCTTCCCTGCTCGACGACACTCGAGGCCCAGATGGCTCCGCCGTGCAGCTCCACGAGCGAGCGCGCGAGCGCGAGGCCGATTCCCATTCCCGCGTGGCCGCGCGTGGCCGAGCCGTCCACCTGCCGGAAGCGCTCGAACACGTGGGGCAGCTCGCTCTCGGGGATGCCGATGCCGTCGTCCTCCACGCTCACGAGGTAGCGCTCCGGTTCGCGGTCCACGCGCACGACGACCCGCCCGTGCTGGGGGGTGAACTGAATCGCGTTGGCGAGCAGGTTCCAGAGGATCTGCTGGAGCCGCAGGCCGTCGGCCTGCACCGGCGGCATCGGCTCCGGAAGGGGCGCGAGGATCAGCGCGACGCCGCGCGCCTCCGCCATCATGCGCACCGTCTCGAGCGAACGCTGGATCACCTCCGGCAGCGAGACGGGCTTGCGGTCGAGTGTGAGCGCGCCACGGTCGAGGCGCGCGAGGTCCAGCAGGTCGTCGATCAGGGCGAGGAGGACTCGCGCCGACTGGCGGATCTGCCGCAGCCCGCGCTGCAGCGTCTTCTCGTCGACGGTCTGCTCTGCGAAGAGGTCCGTCCATCCCACGATCGCCGTCAGCGGCGTGCGCAGCTCGTGATTCACGTTCTGCAGGAAGTGGTCCTTCAGGCGGCTCGCCCGCCGGAGCTCGTCCACCGTGCCGGCGAGCGTGGTGTAGAGGCGGGCGTTGCGCAGCAGGAGCGACGCCAGGTCCGCGAAGGACGTCATCGCGTCGATCTCCTCCTGGCCGAACCCCTCCGCCCGGTTGATCGCCACCGCGACGCCGAGGGTTTCCTCCTCCGTCTTCAGGGGCGCGAACACGGCGTTCTCCGCGCCGACGGTCTTCTGCAGCTCCCGGTTGGCGTACGGATCGAGATCCAGCCCGTTGGAGCAGTACGGCTCGCCGGTGCGGAACACCATCCCGGCGATCGACCGTGCCTCCACGGAGACCTTCATCCGCGAGGCCATGTCTTCGGTCAGGTTCCACGCCGGGAGCACGGCTTCGAGCCGGTTCGTGTTGCGGTCGTAGAGGTAGAACCAGACGCGCTCGGCGTTGGTGAAGCCCGCGATCGCCTGGGTCGACCGGGCCACGACCTCGTGCAGATCGGTCATTCGGTATGCCGAGCGCGAGAACTGGTGCAGCCGGCGCAGGGTTTCGACCCGGCGCGCCACGCGCTTGCCCATGGTGTCGAGGGCCAGGGCGAGTCGGCCGATCTCGTCCGGGGAATCCTGGCCGGCGACCTCGACCGTCCGCCCCCGCCCGATCTCCTCGGCGGCGCGCACGAGCTCCTCGACCGGAGCCGAGATGCGCCGGGACGCGATCCCGATGGCGACCAGCACGGCCGGGAGGAGCAGCACGAAGAGAACGAAGACCTCGCGCTTGAGGTTGGAGAAGGAGGTGGGGGGAAAAGTCCGCAGCCCCTCGCCGCGCACGGTCTCGATCGCCTCGCGCGAGAGGCCCTCATAGAACACCCAACCGGTCGGCTCCACCCGCGCCGAAGCGATGCGCAGGCGCTGGCCGTCGACCAGATACTCCTCGCTCGATCGCGGCGCGCCGCGCCCGCGCACCGCGAGAAGCTTGAGCTCGGGCGAGGGCGCCTCCGAGAGCGTCGTGCCGGCCTCGCCGCTCCACCCGAGCACCGCACCCGCCCGCGGCGTCATCAGCACGGCGTGGCCGTCGGCGTCCGTCGCGAACCAGAAGTCGCCGGCGGGCTGCCAGGGCTCGAGCGCCTCGGCCACGTACCGACGGGCGTCGATTTCCAGCGCGACGGCCCCGAGGAGGCGGCCACCCGCGCCGCGCACGGGAACGAAGAGGTTGGCAAAGCGCGCGTCCGGCGAAGTCGACGGCCCGGCGTGCGCGTCGACCCAGACCGCGACGTCCCCGGCCGCCGGTGGCGCCTCCGGAAAGCGCGCCACGCGGTTGAACACGAACCGCTCGAGCTCGCCCCCGGAGTCGCGATTGGCCTGGTGGATTTCGATCCAGGGCGACTGCCGCATCACCCCGGAGGCCGTCCAGAGTCCGACGGACCGGACGCTAGGCCTGCGGCGCCGCAGCTCGGACATGAGCGGCGCGAGCGCTCGCGTGCGCGCCAGGTCCCGCAGCGCCGCGTCCCTGTCCGGCCGCCGCGAGGAGACGAGAGCGACGGAGTCCCGCTCGGGAAACGGTGTCCACACGTGCCCGTGCGCATCGAGGGCCGGGAGCAGGCCCTCCGGCGGCGCGTCCGTTGGCGCGGCGGATTCCTCCAGCGCGGCCCGGGCGGCCGCCGCCAGCGCCCAGGCAGCCTCTTCGGCCACCCGCGCCCGGCGCTCAATCCATTCCGCACGAAAGCTCGCGTCCTGCGCCACGCGCATCGCCGCCTCCGAAACGCGCAGGCCCGCGACCTGGGCGATCGAGGCGTCCTGGAGAGCCGTCAGCCGCCGCTGGATGAGGAAGACGAAAACGCTCGCGGGCAGGAGAAACGCCAGCGAGAACGCCAGCAGCAGGCGCGCGCCTACGCTCCGGCGCGGGTCGAGGCGCCGCCAAAAGCTCTCGAACGGGAGCCCGGGCACTGGGGGATTTTAACAGTCACTCGTAGCGCAGGGCCTCGATCGGATCCAGCCGCGACGCCTTGCGGGCCGGGTAGAAGCCGAAGAAGACTCCGATGGCGGCCGAGAAACCGAATGCCAGGCCCACCGCCGCCGGCGAGAGCACGATCGGCCACTGGGCCTTCCAGGCGAGCAGCCGCGAAGCCGCGATCCCGAGCGTGACCCCGATCGCGCCGCCGGCGATCGACAGGGTCAGCGCTTCGACCAGGAACTGGGTGAGGATGTCCCGTCCCTTCGCCCCGATCGCCATGCGGATTCCGATCTCGCGCGTACGCTCGGTGACGGAGACGAGCATGATGTTCATGATCCCGATCCCCCCCACGAGCAGCGAGATCGACGCCGCGGAAGCGAGCAGGAGCGAGAGCGTCTTGGACGTCTGATCCGCCGTCTGGGCGATCTCCTGCTGCGAGCGGATCATGAAGTCCGAGTCCTGCCCCGGCGCGATGCGGTGCCTCTGCCGGAGGAGCGCCTCGATCTCCTTCTGCGCTTCCTCGACCGCGCCCCGTGAGACGGCCGAGGCCATGAACATGTCGATCCTGGTCCGCCCCTTCAGCAGCCGCATGACCGTCGTGAAGGGTGCGACGACGACATCGTCCTGGTCCTGCCCATGGACGCTTCCGCCCTTGGCCTCGAGCACGCCGATGACCCGGAACGGGAAGTTCTTGATCCGGACCGTCTGCCCGACCGGGTCCTGCCCGGCGAAAAGGGCTTCGGCAACGGTGTTGCCGAGCAGGCACACCTTGGCCGCCGCTCGCACCTCGGACTCGTCGAAGAACGCCCCCTTCTGGACATTCCAGGACCGGACGAACGGCCACTCGACCCCCACACCCTGGACTTGCGTGCCCCAGTTGAGGTTCCCGCCGACAACCTGCCCGCCGGTGCGGGAGGACGGCGAGACGTAGGCGACGGCCGGGCACTCGGCCTTGACGGCGGCCACGTCGTCCTCCGTCAGCGTCGATTCCCCGGTGAAGATCCGGGCCCCGGACTGGGTCGCGATCCCCGGAAAGACCATGAGGAAGTTAGCGCCGAGCGCCGAGATCTGCGACTGGATCGCCGCCTGGGAGCCCTGCCCCACGCCGATCATCGCGATCACGCAGGCAACCCCGATGATGATGCCGAGGGCCGTCAAGGCCGAGCGCATCTTGTTTCGCGCGATCGCCTTCATGCCGACCTTCAGGATCGTTAGGAATTTCAACATCGCGCTACCCCTTCCACTCCACCCCCCCGGCGGTGCTCGACCTTCCGGTCCTCGACCAGCTTCCCGTCGCGGAAGCCGACGATGCGCTTCGCGTGCGCGGCGATGTCGGCCTCGTGTGTGATGAGCACGATCGTCTTGCCCTCGTCGTTCAGCTTCTGGAAGACGCCCATGACCTCCTCCGAGGTGCGGGTATCGAGGTTGCCGGTCGGCTCGTCGGCGAGGATCAGCTTCGGGTCGTTCACCAGGGCGCGCGCGATGGCGACGCGCTGCTGCTCTCCGCCGGAGAGCTGGCTCGGCTGGTGCTCCTCGCGCCCGGCCAGCCCAACTAAGGCCAGGCACTCCCGAGCCTTCGCCTCGCGGCCGCGCGCGCTGTTCCCGTTCGAAGAGTAAATGAGCGGCAGCTCCACATTCTCGAGCGCCGAGGTGCGCGCGAGCAGGTTGAAGGACTGGAACACGAATCCGATTCTCCCGTTGCGGATCTCGGCCCGCTCGTCCCGGTCGAGCCCCGAGACATCCACGCCGTCGAGGAAGTATCGACCCGACGTGGGCCGGTCCAGACAACCCACGATGTTCATGAGGGTGCTCTTGCCGGAGCCGGAGGGCCCCATGACGGCCACGAACTCCCCCGGCCCGACCGAGAGCGAGACGCCGTCGAGAGCTCGGACCTCGACCTCGCCCATCTGGTAGACGCGGACGAGGTCCTCGATCCGGATGACGTCCACCTAGAACCTCCGCCCGCCTCCCGGGCTACCGCGGCCGCTCCCCATGCCAGGCCCGCTCTCGGCTTTCGCGGTCACGAGCCCGACGACCACCGTCTCGCCGGCCTGAACCTCCCCGGAGACGACCTGGGTGAAGCGGCCGTCGGAGATCCCGGTGCGGATTTCGACGGGCCTGGGCTCTCTGAGGCCGGAGGCCGCGATCCTGTAAATCCTCTGACCGCCGCGGTTAGGACGGGCCGCGCCCCCCATGCGGTCGAGCTGGCGCGCGGCGGCCCCGGGGCCGCTGTCGCGAGCGGTCCGGGCGGCGCGCTCCTCCGGCGAGGCCGCCTCCTCTTTCTCCTCCGGGCGGAACCGTAGCGCGGAATTGGGAACCCGGAGCACGTCCTCGACCGTCGCCACGTCGATCGTCACGTTGGCCGTCATATTGGGGCGCAGCGCGAGGTCGGGGTTCGGCACTTCGATGATCACCGGATACGTGACGACGTTCTGGTTGACGGTCGCGTTCAACCGGATCTGCGAGATCGTCCCGCGGAAAATCTGGTCGGGATACGCGTCCACCGTGAACCGGACGGCCTGACCGCCCTTGCACTGGCCGATATCCGATTCCGACACGTCGGCCGAGACCTGCATTTTCGTGAGGTCCTGCGCGATCGTGAAGAGCGTGGGCGCCGTGAACGACGCCGCGACGCTCTGGCCCACGTCGTACTGGCGGTCCACGACGACCCCGTCGATCGGCGCCTCGATCCGGCTGTTCCTCAGATCCGTCTGCGCCTGCTCGAGGGTGGCCTGCGCCTGGTTGACGGAGGCCGTCGCGGAGTCGAAGTCGGCCTGCGCCTGGTCGAGGTCCGCCTGCGGCGCCAGCCCCTCGGCCTCGAGCGCCTTCTGCCGGCGCAGCCCGATCTCTGCGTTGCGCACTTCGACCCGGGCTTTCTCGAGCGCCGCCTGGGTCTGGGCGACCCGCGCCTGGAACGGCACCGGATCGAGCTCGGCCAGGAGGTCGCCCTTCTTGACCTGCTTGTTGAAGTCGGCATGAAGCGCTGCCACGATTCCCGAGACCACGCTGCCGACCTTGACGGTCGTCACGGCCGAGAGCGTCCCGGTCGCGGTGACCGTCTGGGTCACGTCGCCCTGGTCCACCACCGCCGTGCGGTACTTCGGCCCGGCCTTCTTCCGGCTGCCGAGCAGCAGAAACGCGCCCACGCCGATGGCCACGACCAGGGCGGCCCAGATCCACGTCTTCTTCATCTCGCTCCGTCCAACCCGCAGCCGCGTCGGGTTGTTCCAGACGCGCTCCCTCCGCCAGATCGACGGCCCGCCCGGCCGAGAGATTACACCGAGGTCCTGGAGCTTCCCGTACAGCGTCAGGGCTGCCGCCGTGGAAGGGGCCGCCGCGATTGGCTGACCCAGAAAAAGAACGAGGGCCCGGATCAGGGGGCCCTCGGTCGTGCGCCGACGGGCGCCTTACAGGTTCCGGTCGATCAGCTTCACGAACTCGCTCCTGGGCAGCGCGCCCAGGGCCCGGTCGGCCACCTGGCCGTCCTTGAACAGGAGGAACGTCGGGATTGACGTGATCTGGTAGCGCATCGCGACCTCCGTCGACTCGTCGACGTTGATCTTGGCCACCTTGATCCTGCCCACGTACTCCGTGGCGAGCTCGTCCACGATCGGGGCCACCGACCGGCACGGGCCGCACCAGGGCGCCCAGAAGTCGACGAGGACCGGTACGGTGCTCTTCAGGATGTCCCCGTCGAAGCTGGCGTCGGAGACCTGGGTCACATTGGCGTTGGACATGG
>JBBDKM010000013.1:175216-178304 GCA_040879385.1 Thermoanaerobaculia bacterium
GACGACTCATGACTCGCAATCATCCTAGTGCACGTGCGCGTGCACCCTCCCCCGCACGTGCGTCAGGCCCTCGCGCAGGAACCACGGGACCATCAGCAGCGACAGAGCGGGATCCACCCAGCCCGGCGCGGACAGAAGTCCGGCGATCATCGCCACCATCGTCAGCGCCGAACCGACCGAACAGGCGATCGATTCCTTGGCCTCTGCTGCAAGACCCTTGCTGCCCAGCCGGCGGCTCGTCTTCCATTTGAAGTAGCCGACGAACGGCATCCCGAAGGTCGCGAAGACCGTCAGCAGCAGGCCGAGGACGCTCTCCTTGGCGTGCGTCCCTCCGACGAGCTCGAGGATGCCCCGCACGGCGGTGTAGGTCGCCAGGAGCAGGAACGAGACGCCGATCCAGCGAGCCAGCATCTGGTCGCGCCGCGCGTGGTCCTCCTCCTCGTCGGCCAGGTGGCGCAGGTGGCGCACGGCGAGGAACGCGGCCCCCCCTTCGATCACGCTCTCGATCCCGAACGCGAGGAGCGCCAGGCTGCCCGTGCGCACGGCCTCGTAAAGGGCGAGGCCGCCCTCGCCGAAGACGTGCAGGAAGGTCAGCCCGAGGAGCCATCGCATGCGGCGGTGGAGGGTCTCGGTGTCCGGTCCGCCGGAGGTGGCGGGGCGGACCGGCCGCGCGGGGGACTCGGATTTCACCCGCGCATTCTACGCAGGCCCGGGGAGTCCCTCCGTCCGGGAATAGAATGGCCGGCCGGGGGTCTTAAAAGACGAGATGTTCCGACGCCTCAGGACTTCCTCCCCCGCGCGGCTGGCGCTGTGTCTGGCGAGCTTTATTGCCGTGGCCGGCGCTTTCGGCCTCCACCCGGAGCAGCCTCTGCGCGCCGCGGAGGCGCCGGACGGTCCGGAGATCTCCCGAGTCGCCGTCCAGGCCGCTCCGCATGCGTGCCCCGCCTGCCTGGCGCACGGCGCCGCCGTGATTCGGCCGTTCGGCGTATTCGCTCTCGCCCCTGCGGTCTCGAGGCCGGCCACCCGCGAGGACGCCCCGGCCCTCTCCGATCGCCTCGCCGGACGCGACCTCTCCGGCCGCTCTCCTCCCTCCCGCTCGTAGCCGTCGCGGAGGAGGCGCCTCGTGGCGCCCCTCCTGACCGGGAACCGAGTGATCGCAGGAGGTCTCTTGAACATCCGAACCTGTCTCGCCGCCGCCGTCTGGCTCAGCGCCGCGGCCGCGGGGCTCGGCCAGGAATCGCCCTCGCCGACACCGACGCCGGCTCCCGAGGTCACACCGGTCCCGGCGCCCGAGCCGGCCTCTCCGCCAAAAGGCCCGGTCCTCGAAGGCTCGCCCCCGCTGCAGGCGTCGAACATCCTCAATCCCAACATCAGCCTGGTCGGAAACATCATTGGTGTCGCCGGAAACGACCCGACCCTTCCTCCTCGCGCGTTCGAGTTGACCGAAGCGGAGCTCGGGATCCAGTCGGCGATCGACCCGTATGCACGCGCAGACATCTTTATTGCCTTTTCCCGCGAGGGAGTCGATGTGGAGGAGGCATACGTCACGTGGCTGACTTTGCCCGGTTCTCTCAGCTTAAAGGCGGGGAAGTTCCGTTCCAACCTGGGAAAGTTCAACCGGATCCATCCTCCGGAGACTCCGTTTGCCGACCGGCCGCTCGCCGCGGAGCGCTTTTTTGGCGAGGAGGGTCTCTCGGCCGTGGGCCTCTCCGCAAGCTACTTGCTACCGACGCCCTTCTACGCAAATTTGGATGCTGAGGTGACGACGAACTGGGAGGAGGCGCCTCTCTTCGGTGAAGAGACGCTCGATGGCGGGATTCTCTCGGGTGGTCGCCGGGGGGATCTCGGCTACCTCTTACGGACGTCGACCTATGCCGACTTTTCCGAGAGAACAAACGGCGTCTTCGGATTGAGCTGGGCCCACGGCGTCCACGACCCGCAGGGCAAGCTCTCCAGTGATGTCTTCGCATTTGACTCCACGATCCGCTGGAAGGATCCGCGGCGTGCAATCTACCGGTCTTTCATATGGCAAACCGAGGTCTACTACACGCGCCGATCGGAAAGCGGCGGCCCGAACCATGCCTGGGGGGCCTTTTCTTACGCGGAGTACCAATTTTCCCGGCGCTGGCGGACGGGACTCCGTGGCGACTACGTCCAAACCCCGAATGAAAAGGGTGGCCTTGTGTACCTGACGTTCTGGCCATCCGAGTTCTCGGCGCTTTCGGCGCAAGGACGGCTCGTTCGGCGGGACGGGCGAAACGATCTGGCCGCTTTCCTCAAGCTCACCTTCAACATCGGGCCCCACGGGGCTCACCCCTTCTGACCGGAGTAAAACCATGAGACGACGACTCCTTCTCGCGATTCTCCTGGCGCCGTTCGTGATGTCCGCGCCCGGCTTGGCCTCGACCTTGCGGGTCGTGACGACGACCGCGGATCTCGCCTCCATCGCCTCGGAAATCGGTGGCGACCGCATCGCGGTCCGGTCGATCGCCAAGGGGTACCAGGATCCACACTTCGTCGATCCCAAGCCATCCTATTTGCTCGATCTTCGTCGTGCGGACCTCCTGATCGCCGTGGGGCTCGAGCTCGAAGTCGGATGGCTTCCTGCCCTGCTCCAACAAGCCCGAAACCCGAAATTACTGAACCCAGAGGGCTACCTGGACGCCTCGAGCAACGCGGAAATCCTGGAGAAACCCCAGCAGGTCACACGGGCGATGGGAGATGTTCACCCTTTCGGAAACCCGCACTATTGGCTCGATCCCGAGAACGGGCGCGCCATCGCCCGCGCGATCGCTGCGAAGCTCTCACGACTCGACCCGGCCGGTAAACCTATCTACGAGAAGAATCTGACCACCTTCGAGTCGAAGCTGACGGAAAAAGAAAAGGAGTGGGCGACAAAGATGGCACCCTACGCCGGCACCGAAGTCGTGACCTACCACAAATCCTGGCCGAACTTCCTTAAGTTCTTCCGTCTCGTGGCGGTCGGATACGTCGAACCCCTGCCTGGGATACCGCCGTCCCCAGC
Source organism: Thermoanaerobaculia bacterium (assembly GCA_040879385.1). GTDB lineage: Bacteria > Acidobacteriota > Thermoanaerobaculia > UBA5066 > Gp7-AA6 > DAHUXD01. The sequence goes on from JBBDKM010000013.1 coordinate 178,242, forward strand.
CCACACGCTGGAGATCATCAACCTGATCAGCTCCAAAAAGATCCCCTTGATTCTCGTAGAACC
>JBBDKM010000013.1:178404-182108 GCA_040879385.1 Thermoanaerobaculia bacterium
GCGATGCTGCTCGTGGTCGCGGCGGCGCGCCTAGTGTTCCGGCGCGCGGCCGCCGCCTGACCGCTGGAAGAATGCGCGCGCGTCCTGGACGTCCCGCTGGATCTGCGCCTTCAGGTCCATGACCGAGGGGAACTTGCGCTCCTCGCGCAGGCGCTCGAGAAAAAAGAGGCGGACACGGTCGCCGTAGACGTCGGCGGAGAAGTCCAGGACGTAGGTCTCGATCGTCGTCGTGTAGTCCTCGTAGAGCGTCGGGCGCCGCCCGATGTTGGTGACGCTCGGGAATCGGCGGCCGAAAGAGCGGATCTCGATCTCGGTCACGTAGACACCGTCGGCGGGAGGCAGCTCGTTCTCCGACTCGAGGTTGATCGTCGGGACCCCGATCCGGTGCCCGAGGCGGTCCCCGCGCGAGACGATCCCCTCGAGCGCGTATTCGCGGCCGAGCATCGCGTTGGCCTCCCGGATCTCGCCCCGCTCGAGCGCGCGGCGGATCCGCGTCGACGAGACCGGCTCGCCGGCGTAGACGACTTCCTCGACCGCGGATGCCGCGAAGCCGCACTCCGCCCCGAGTCGCGACAGCAGCGCGAGGTCTCCGCGCTTGCCGCGGCCGAATGCGAAGTGGGCCCCGATGGAGAGCTCCGCGGCTTTGAGCCGGCCCGCGAGCAGGGTCCGCACGAAGTCCTCCGGCTCGGTCAGCGAGAAGTCGCGCGTGAAGGGGATGACGAGGAGCGCGTCGATCCCGATCGCCTCGATCGCCTCCTCCTTCTGGCGCAGCGTCTGGATGCGGCGGGGCGCGCGGTCCGGGCGCAGGATGGCCATCGGGTGCGGCTCGAACGTGATCGCGAACGACGGACGGCCGACCTCCCGCGCTCGGGCGACGACGGTCTCGAGGATCTTGCGATGCCCGAGGTGGACGCCGTCGAAGTTGCCGATTGTCCCGACACCGCCCCGGGGCAGGTCGGTCGCGCGGAGGGGATCGCGGAGGACGTGCATGGGGAGAGTCGACAGTTCACAGTTGACAGTTGGCAGCGGGCGGCTGACAGCCCGGCTCCCGGACCGTCGACTGCCGACTGTCAACCGTCGACTTCATCCCGTCACCACCCCCGTGACGTCGTAATCGAACGTCTTCTCCACCCGCACCTTCACGATCTGCCCGGGGAACAGGGTCCGGCCGCCCGCGTCGGTGATGAGGAGGCGGCCGTCGATCTCGGGGGCCTGAGACCGCAGGCGGCCCTCGAGGAGATACTCGTGCTCTTCCGCGGGGCCCTCGACGATCGCCTCCACGGTCCGGCCTCGCAGGCCCCGGAGCTTGCCGCGGGCGATCGGCTGCTGCAGCGAGAGCAGGAAGTCGCGGCGCCGCTCCTTCTCCTCGGGAGGGACCGGGTCGCCGAGCGGCTCCGACCCGGAGCCCGGCTCGGGCGAGTACGTGAAGGCGCCGATGTTGTCGAGTTGGGCGTCGCGGACGAACTCGCAGAGCTCGCGAAACTCGGCCTCTCCCTCCCCCGGAAAACCCACGATGAAGGTCGTGCGGACCGCGATCCCGGGCACGACCTCCCGCATGCGCCCGAGCAGGCGCCGATACGACGCCGGGTCCCCGCCGCGGCGCATGGCCGCGAGGATCGACCGCGACACGTGCTGCAGCGGGATGTCGACGTACGGAACGAACCGCGGCTCCCGGGCCATGAGCTCCAGCACCGAATCGTCCAGGGTCTTCGGATAGGCGTACAGGAAACGGATCCATGGAAACGTCGTGCCCGCGAGCAGCGCCTCGACCAGGCGGGCCAGGCCGTCCCGCTTGGCGCCGAGATCCTTCCCGTAGCGCGTCGTGTCCTGGGAGATGAGGACGAGCTCGGAGACCCCCTGCGCCTCCAGGGCTTGCGCCTCCACCAGGAGCGATTCGACGGTGCGGCTGCGCTGGTCGCCTCGCATCTGCGGGATCGTGCAGAACGTGCAGGGGTTGTCGCAACCCTCGCCGACCTTCAGATAGGCGTAGCCGCGCCGCCGCGACAGCACCCGCGGCGCCCGCTCGTCGTAGAGCCGCGTCGCCAGCGGTTTCTCGGTGAAACGCGGCAGCGTCGGGAGGCCTGAGGCGGCGGCCGGCGCGTTCTCGAGCTCGTCCAAGCCCACGAACGCGTCGACTTCGGGCATTTCGGCCGCGAGCTCCCCCCCGTATTTCTGGACCATGCAGCCCGCGACGACCACGCGGTCGATCTCGCCCTTCTTCTTGCGCTCGACCTGCTCGAGGATCGTCTCGATGGACTCTTCCTTCGCCCGGTCGATGAACCCGCACGTGTTGACGAGCACCACGCGCGCCTCCGCGTCCGGGACGATGGCGTGCCCGGCCTGCTGAAGGTGACCCAGCATCACCTCGGTGTCCACCAGGTTCTTCGGGCACCCCAGCGAAACGACACCGACGGACGGAGGCGCCTGACTCACGGATAGATCCGCTTCAATGTCCGCGGATACGGGATCGCTTCGCGCAGATGGTGGATCCCGCAGACCCAGGCCACCAGGCGCTCGAGGCCCATGCCGAACCCGGCGTGCGGGAAGGTCCCATACCGCCGCACGTCGAGGTACCACTCGTAGGCCTCGCGGGGCAGCTCGTGCTCTTCCAGCCGCTTCTCCAAAAGGGCGAGGTCGTGGATGCGCTCCGAGCCTCCGATGATCTCCCCGTAACCCTCCGGGGCCAGCATGTCCAGGCCCAGCACGACCTCCGGGTCCTGCGGGTCCGGCTGCATGTAGAACGACTTGATGGCAGTCGGAAAGCGCGACACGATGAGGGGCCGGTCGAGGTCCGCGCAGAGCGCGGTCTCCTCGTCCGCTCCCAGGTCGTCGCCGAAGGAGACCGGGAAGCCCTTCTCCTGAAGCTTCGCGATGGCCTCGCGGTACGTGATCCGGGGGAAGGGCTTCCGGACGCGCTCGAGCTTGGAGGTGTCGCGCTCGAGGCGCTTCAGATCCTCCCGGGAGCGATTCAGCGCGCGCTCGACGAGGTACACGATGAAATCCTCTGCCAGCTCGCAGAGGCCCTCGAACTGCAGGAACGCGACCTCCGGCTCGACCATCCAGAACTCGGTCAGGTGCCGGCGCGTCTTGGACTTCTCGGCTCGAAACGTCGGCCCGAAGCAGTAGACCTTGCCGAAGGCCGCCGCCGCTGGCTCGAGATAGAGCTGCCCGGACTGGGAAAGGTACGCCTTGTCGCCGAAGTAGTCCGTCTCGAAGAGGGTGGAGGTGCTCTCGACCGACGACCCCGTCAGGATCGGCGAGTCGACGCGCACGAACTCGCGCTCATAGAAGAAGTCCGCGATCCCCTGCTCCAGCTCCGAGCGCACGCGCAGGACCGCGTGCTGCTGGGACGAGCGCATCCAGAGGTGCCGCAGCCCCATCAGGAAGTCGACGCCGTGCTCCTTGGGGCTGATGGGATAGTCGGGCGAGGCACCCAGGATCTCGACCGCGGACGCCGTCATCTCGAAGCCGCCCGGCGCCCGTTTCTCCTCCCGCACCGTCCCCGTCACGGACAGGGAGCATTCCTGGGTCGCCTTCTCGGCGGCCTCCCAGACCTCCGCCGCCGCCTCCGCCTTCGGCACGACGACCTGCACGTAGCCCGTGCCGTCCCGGACGATCAGGAACTGGATCTTTCCGGACGAGCGCTTGTTGTAGAGCCAGCCCTGGACGGTGGCCGGGCCGCCGGCTTTCTGCCCGAGCTTCGC
>JBBDKM010000014.1:0-27970 GCA_040879385.1 Thermoanaerobaculia bacterium
CCCCGCACGTCGTGCTTGACCAGGCTCTCGATCTGCTCCCGGGTCAGCTTCTTTCCCCAGGGCGGCATGTCGTCCTTGCCTTCCGTCACGGCCTCGATGAGCTCCTCGTCCTTCTCGCCCGCCTGCCACTCGGCGTCGGTGAAGTCCCTCGCCGAAAGCTGCTTGCCGCGCGGCGTCTGCGCTTTTCCGTCGTCGCCGTGGCACTTGGCGCAGTACTCCTGGAAGAGCTCCGAGGGATGCGGCTCCGTGGCATACAGCGTCAGGCCGAGGCCGCCGATCGCCCCGAACACGAGGCCCGCGAGAAGTCGCGTCGTCTTCATCCTTTCCTCGCTTTCTGAAGGTCCTGGAGCACCGCTTCGGGTTCCCACTGCTCGCCGAAGTAGATCGTCTCGAGTTTTCCGTCGGGGCCGACCACCGCCACGGCCTGGGAATGCACGATCTGGCCGCGGTCCGGATAGTAAAGGACGCCGAAGGTCTCGGCCACGCGCGCGACTGCGGCCGGATCGCCCGTCAGGAACTTCCAGCGTTTCGGGTCGGCCCCGATCTTCGACGCGAAGTCCCTGAGCACGGGGACCGTGTCGTTCTCCGGATCGACGGTCACGGCGAGAAGCCGGTCGGCCTTTTTTCCCCCGAGGCCCGCGTTGATCTTCGCGAACTTGGTCAACGTCATCGGGCAGGCCGTCGCGATGGGGCACCGCGTGTAGACGAACGTGACCGCAACGGGCTCCCCGCGAAACTGCGAGAGGCGCACGGCCCGGCCCGTCTGATCGGTCAGCGTGAAATCCGGCACCGTGTCGCCGACCGCGACGCCCTTGTTCGGCTCGGGCCGGACCGACGCGCCGGGAACGGGAGTCGGTGTCGGGACGAAGCCCTTCGTCAGGATCCGCTCCAGAAAGTAGACGTCTCCGTCCACGACGAGGGTTGCTTCGATCCGATCCCCGGGCCTCAGGAGCGCAACGACCTTCGGGTCGTCCCGCACGGGAAAGGGCATGGTCATCGCGGCCATGTAGCCCCGGATCTCCTCGTGCCGCACGACGATCTCCGGCTTCGAGGCGACGACGGCCACGACGACGCCTTTCAGCGCGTAACGCTTCGCGGAGGCGCTCGCCGAGGCGCCGGCAGTCAGGGCGGGCCGCTCGGGGGCGTTGGCGGGCAGCTCGGACTTGCCCCGGCAGCCCGGTCCCGCGGCCAGCACGATCAGCAGAACGAGACCCTTCTTCACGGTGCCTTTCCTACCGGATCCGCCCCCGGTATTTCAAAGGTTAACGAAGCCCAAAGGCTCTGCCAGTCGGCTCGAGCCGCGTCGCTCGCCGGAACCATGTGCACGGCCTTGACCAGCCAGCGGCCGCTCGCCGGCAGACGCAGGCGGACGCGGCCCTTCCGGTCCGTGCGCTGCGAGAGCTTCGCGTCGGGCGCGTCGTAGGGCAGCGCGACGACGAGCGCGCCCGAAAGCGGCTTCTGTTCGTACAGGAGGCGGATCGGGAGCTCCTGCCCGACCCGGAGGAGGTACGGGTTTTTCTCCGGGAGAAGCTCCAGCGTCAAGCCGAGGTTCCGGTCGTACCCGGCCGAGCCGCCGCCGCTCGAGACCAGCGCTTTCGCGCACCGCGAGAAGACCTCCCGCGACGGCTTCGCGCTCTCGCCGCGCCGGGCCCGCAGCTCGAGGATGCGCTCCAACCCCTCCTCGTGCAGGTAGTCCTCGAACTTGTCCGCCTCCTGGGAGAGGAACGAGTCGCGGCTCCGGTAGCCGATCACCGCGATGCCCGGCGCCACGACGCGCGCGCGGCCCGCCGGATCGTCGCCCAACCGGCCTTCCACGGGCGTCTCTCCCGCGTCCGTGACGAGGACGAACTTCTCGATCAGGGCCGGATTGCGGGGCACGGGGTCGCCGCGGAACTTCTGCCCGACGAAAAGCCTCGCCGAGACGGTCGATCCGACCGCGGGCCGGAAGCTCGACGGCTCGATCCAGAAGTCGTGGGCGTAGAGGGGCGCCGCCGCCACGAGCGCGGTGACGAGAACGGCCCCTCGCCTCAACGGGCACCCGACACGACGTACTCGGCCAGCTTCGCCAGATCGATGTTGCCCCCCGACAGCACGACGCCGACGCGTTTGCCGGAAAAGTCCGCCTTCTTGTGGCGCACGGCGGCGGCCCCCGCGACTCCCGAGGGCTCGACCAGGACCTTCATGCGCTCGAGCATCCACGTCAGCGTCTCGATGAGCTCCGCGTCGGAGACGAGGAGGATCTCTTTCACGTTCGCCTGCACGATCGGAAACGTCAGCTTGCCGGGAGAGGCGACGCGCAGGCCGTCGGCGATCGTGGGGTTCTCCGACACCTCGACGCGCTTTCCGGCTTCGAGCGAGCGCTTCGTGTCGTCCGCCGTCTCCGGCTCGACGCCGTAGATCTCGATTCCTTGCCGCAGGTGGCGGGCCGCCGTCGCCCATCCCGCGATCAAGCCGCCGCCCGAGACGCACACGACCAGGGCGTCTAAATCCGGAACCTCCTCGAGCAGCTCCACCGCGCTCGTCGCCTGGCCCGCCATGACGAGCTCGTCGTCGAAGGGGGGAACGAGGACGGCGCCCCGCTCGCGGCAGATCTCCTCGGCCAGGTCGTCCCGGCTCTGCGTCGCGCGGTCGTAGAGAACGACCTCCGCGCCATAGCCGCGCGTCGCGTCGATCTTGGCCTGCGGCGCGTCTGTCGGCATCACGACGGTGGCGTGGATGCCGAGCAGGCGCGAGACCAGCGCCACGGCCTGGGCGTGGTTGCCCGAGGAAAACGCGACGACGGCGGAGACCTTCTGGCGCTCGGTCTCCGCCTTCATCTTGTTGTACGCCCCGCGGAACTTGAAGGCGCCGCCGCGCTGGAGGTTCTCGGCCTTGAAGAAGACCGTGGTTCCTGCAGCCGCGTCGAACTGCCGCGAGTGGAGCACGGGCGTGCGGTGCGCGACTCCCGCGAGGCGCTTGCCGGCCTTCTCGATCTCCTCCCAGGTCAGCATGGGGCTCGGGCGGCCTCCACCGGACGCGGCAGGATGCCGGCTCTCCAGTCGCCGATCGCCGCCAGAGCCCGATCGACCATCTGCTGGCGCCGGATCTGCTTGTCGTGCACGGGCGAGTGCGAGCTGTCCTCGATGAGGCCGAAGGTCACGTTCATCGGCTCGAATTTCTCCTTGGCGGGGCGCTCCGAGCAGTGCCGCGCGAGCGACCCGATCGCCGTCGAATACGGGACGGGAACGGGATCGCGGCCCTCGAGAAGCTGCGCCAACGTGAGCCCCACGGCCAGCCCCGTCGCCGCGCTCTCGACGTAGCCCTCGACTCCCGTGATCTGTCCCGCGAAGAAGATCCGCGGCTCGCGCCGCATCCGCCACAACCTGTCCAGGTGCGCCGGCGCGTGGATGTAGGTGTTGCGGTGGAGCATCCCGTAGCGCACGAAGGCGGCGTTCTCGAGGCCGGGGACCATGCGGAAGACTCGCTGCTGCTCGGGAATCTTGAGCTTCGTCTGGAAGCCGACGAGGTTGTAGTGCTCCTTGGCCAGATCGTCCTGGCGCAGCTGCACGACGGCCCACGGGATCCTGCCCGTGCGCGGGTCGGGAAGGCCCATCGGCTTCATCGGCCCGTGGCGGAGCGTCTCGCGGCCCCGCTCGGCCATGACCTCGATGGGGAGGCAGCCCTCGAAGTAGATCCCCTTCTCGAAGTCCTTGACCGGCACCGTTTCCCCCGAGAGCAGCGCGTCGAGAAAGCTCTCGTACTGCCCCCGCGAAAGCGGGCAGTTCCAATAGTCCGCGCCGTCTCCCTTGCCGTAGCGCGAGAGGGCGTACATCCTCGAGAAGTCGAGCGAGGAGGCTTCGACGATCGGCGCCATCGAGTCGTAGAAGTAGAGGTCCTCGGTGCCGAGGAGCCCCCCGATCGCGCCGTCGAGCGCGGGGGAGGTCAGGGGGCCGGTCGCGAGCACGACGAAGCCCTCCCGCGGGATCTCCCGGACCTCCTCGCGCACGAGCGTGATCTCGGGGCGCGAGGCGATCGCCTCGGTCACGAGGTTCGCGAAGACGCCGCGGTCCATCGCCAGGGCGTCGCCCGCCGGTACTGCCGCTGCGCGCGCCGAGCGGATGACGAGCGAGTCGAGGGCCTCCATCTCGCGCTTCAACAGCCCGACGGCGTTCCGGGGGTTGTCCGACCGGAAGGAGTTGGAGCACACCAGCTCCGCGCAGCGATCCGTCTGGTGCGCGGAGGTCGCGACCTTCGGCCGCATCTCGTAGAGGCGCACGCGGTGGCCCCGCAGAGCCAGCTGCCAGGCGCACTCCGAGCCGGCCAGGCCCGCGCCGACGATCGCGATCGGGTCCTTCACGGAGACGATTCTATGAGGGAGCGCGGGGGCCGCTTACCAGCCTCCCCCGCCGCCTCCGCCCGAGCTCCCTCCGCCTCCGCCCCCTCCCCCTCCTCCGCCGCTCGACGAGGAGGGCGACGAGACGCCAGCCGCGAGGGCACCCGCCGCCACGGCCCAGGTGCCCGAAGCGCCCGCGCCGCCGAAGGCCCCGCCTCCGCCGCTCCAGGAGCCCGAGCCCGACGAGGACGACGACGAGGACGAGGAGGAACCCGAGGACGAGCCGGACCACGGGCGCGAACCCGCGGCCGCGGCGGCGGCGCCGTGCGCGCGGAACCAGCGATCCGCGTCGCCCGTCAGGCCGAAGGCCACGACGTACGGGAACCACTCGTCTTTCAGGCGCGGCGCGCTCCGCGAGAGCTCCTGCGCGAAGAACGCCCGCGCCGAGGCGAGGCTCTTGCGCCGGGCGATCCTCTTCGCGCCGCTGCGGATCTTCGCGATGTTGAAGACGCTGTTCACGATCCCCAGCCGCACCAGAAGGACTCCCGCGATCAGGAACAGGCCCGACCGCACGCCGTCGCGCGCGGCCGTCCAAGCAAAGTAGAGGAGAAACGCGGGAACCCAGAGAAAGACCGGCGAGAACGCGTCCACGCGATCAATGCGCTTCTGAAAGGAGACCGCGCAGATGGCCCCGATGAGAAAGAGGATCCCGTGCACGATCCCGATACCGATCACCGTTTTGCCGTCCTCGCCGCCGCCCAAGACCGAGAGCGCGAACGCCGCCGCCCCGGCCAGGAAGAGAGCGAGTGTCGGCCAGGGAGACGGCGATTTGGACTTGCCCTGGAAATCCGGCTGCTTCTTGAGCTCTCCCTCGAGGCCCGGCTTGATTTTCGAGACCGGGTCGAACCCAGTCGACTTGTAGTGCTTCCGGACCGCGTCGGTGTCGGTCTCCGTGCGGCCGCCGAAGAAGAAGGCCTCGAGAAGATCCTCGTCGTAGCCCTGCAGCTTCTCGAGCGGGACCAGGAGGCTCATCGAAAGCTTCTTCCCCTCGACCTTGGTCGAGATCTTCTTCTCCGCCTGCAGCCGCGCCAGGACCGCCGCGACCTCGGGAGGGCCGATCTTCTCGTCCCATAGAGCGCCGGCCTCTTCCGGCGAAAGCGGGAAGAGGTTGGCGTCGAGCCAGGTCTCGTCGATCGCCTCAGGCTTCGTCAACGGCGCGAACCGGCCGAGCGCGGACTCGCGGGAGCGAAACCGGAAGTAGAGCAGGACGATCGCTGCGGCGAGGACGCCGAGCAGAGCCCAGCGCACCGTCGGGCTCGCCACGGTGCGGCCTGCCGCCGGCGGCCCGGCGCCCGTGTGCTCGAGGGCAAGCTTCACGACGGCGGACTCCCCCGGCCGGAGGCCGGAAAGCGAAAGTCCGGAGAACGTCCGCTCCGGCTTCCAGACCGGATCGAGCTCGAGGGCCAGCGTGAACTTCCCGATCGAGCCGGCGCGGTCGGGAAACGCGAAGTCGTGGTCGAGCAGGTATCGGTCGCCCTGCTTCACGAGGATCCCGTGCAACGTGTAGGCGATCTCGTAGACGAGCTCGGTGTTGTCGAAAGACGGGTCCGACGGAAGACGGCTTCGCCAGCGAAGCGTCTTGTCGGCGTGCCAGGCGAACTGGTCCACCGCGGACAGGTCCCCCGCCGAAAGCTCCCTGGCCGTCCCGTCGGGCTCGATCCGCCGGATCGACTCGAACCCCAGCGTCTGCCCCGGAAAGACCCGGAACACGCGCTCTCCCCCGTTCCAGTCGCCCGTGAAGACCATCGCGTGCCGCTCGACGACGTGGAGGGCGCCCTGCGCGTCGAGCCGCGTCTTCACGTCGAGGGAGCTCCAGTGAAGCTCCCTGCCCGCGGCGGGAACCGCGCCGGCGAGAACGAGCAGGAGGGGCAGGAAACGGAGCCGCCGCAGGAAACCGGTCATGAGTCCCTCCCTTTGCGCCGCGCGAGCGGGATGACGAAGCGGATCGAGGTCAGCCGCGGCGAGAAGGCCGCGATCTTGTTGTCGACGAGGCCCGCGGCGAGCCCGGCCTTCTGCACGTCGATCCAGAGGAACGGGAAGCACAGCTTCTCGACGAACGGCTTCTTGGGGAAGACGACCCAGAGAGATCCCGAGGGCGCGAGCCGCTTCTCGAGGTCGCTGAAAAGGGCCGACAGCGACCCTTCCGTCGGGACTTCGGCCATGAGCCAGGGATGGCGGCCGGCGGGGAACTTCTCGACGCGCTCGACGAGGGGACCGAAGATCTCCCGCATCGTCCGGGTGAACTCCGTGGATCTCCCCGCGGCATAGGCCTGCGCCTGCCCCGGCAGCGAAAACTTCTCCCACGGGGCCTTCAGTGTCCGGTCTCCTTCCGTCCCGATCTCGTGGCGGAAGCATAATCAATCTGAAACTGGGGGACCTGACCGCATGGCGTTCGAATCCGATCTCTACCCGGACGAGTACTTCGAGAAGCTCCACAGGGTGACGCCGTTCGCCGCCCCGCAACGCAAGTGGCGGGAGCGCGACCGCGACATCCTGCGGCTGGCGGCGCCCGCGCCGGAGAAGGTCGTCCTCGACCTCGGCTCGGCCCGCGGGGACGTCTGCTTCCTGCTGGCGCCGCTGGTCAAGGAAGCGGTCGGCATCGACGCGTCGCCGAAGGCGGTCGCGCTGGCCGAGGCCGAACGTGAGAGGCGGGGCCTGCGCAACGTGCGCTTCGTGGCCGGAGATGTCGCCGACCTCTTCGGGATCCCCGACGCGTCGATCGACGTGGCCGGGGCCTTCGATCTCCTCGAGCACGTGAACGACGCGACCGTGCGCCAGATGCTCCGCGCGCTGCGACGGGTCCTGAAGCCCGGCGGTGTTTTCGTCGCCTACACGCCCAACCGCGAGCACTACGTCGAGCGGCTGAAGGCGCACGACTTCCTCCTCGAGCAGTTCCCCGAGCACATCGCCGTGCGGCGGCCGCGCGAGATCGTCCGTTTGCTCGAAGACGAGGGCTGGCGTCCCCGCTCGCTGACCTACTCGCCCGCTCCCTTTCCGGTCGTCCGCTTCCTCGAGAGGCTTCTCTGGCGAATCCCGGGGGTCGGGCGCCTTTTCCGGTACCGCATCCTCCTCGTGGCCGCGCCGGCGGCGGGATAAACTGGGCGGTTCATGCGCGCCAGCATCGTCATTCCCTGTCGCAACGCCGAGGCCACCGTGCGGGACGCGGTCGCCTCCGCCATGAGGCAGACCGAGCCGGCGACCGAGGTGGTCGTGGTGGACGACGCCTCGACGGACGGCTCGGCCGAGGCGGCGCGGCAAGCCGGCGCGCGCGTCGACCGCAACGCCGCGCGCCGCAACGCCGGGGGCGCCCGCAACGCCGGCATGGACGCGACCGAGGGCGAGCTCGTCGCGTTCCTCGACGCCGACGCGATCGCGCCTTCCGATTGGCTCGCGCGCGCCCGCCGAGCCTTGGAATCCGACGGCCGGATCGTCGGGGTCGGCGGCCGCATCGTCAACGGCCGGCCCGGCCGCTACGGCGAGCTCGACTACTACCTGAATCACTCCGAGTGGATCGGCGCGGGCGGGCCCGCCGAGAAGCGCAATATCCCCACGATGGCGATCGTCTACCGCCGCGCGGCGATCGGCCCCGTGCGCTTCCCCGAGTCGAACACGGGAGAGGACACCGCCTTCGCCCTCGCGGTGCTCGCGCGCGGCGGAAAGCTCTGGTACGACCCCGGCATCGTCGTCACCCACCGCCACCAGCGCCTCGACTGGGCCTCGTTCTGGGAAAAGCAGGTCGCCTGCGGGAGGACGATCTACGAGACGCGCGCGAAGCTCGACCGGCCGGGCAAGGCGCTGGTGCGCTTCCCGCCGCTGCTGTTTCTCTTCCCGCACCTCTGGATGACGGTCGGCCGGATGATTCGCGCCGGCCACGGAGGCCGTGCCGTGGCGCTCTTCCCCTGGCTCGTCGCGGGCGAGGTCGCTCGGATCCAGGGGTTCTTCCACGCGCGCCGCGTGCACCTGCGGGCGGCGCCGGCCGAAGCCCTTTCCGCATGACCGCGCGCAGGCTCGCCCAGGGGCTCGCCCTCGCGCGCGACTGGATCGCGCCCGGAGAGTCGATCGCCCAATGGACGCACTTCGTGACGTCGGTCTGCAACGCGCGCTGCGCGCACTGCTTCTACCCGATCAACGCCGGCAAGAACGAGCTGACGCTCGAGGAAATCGACCGCTTCGCGCAGACCCTGCCGCCGATCCGGCTGTTGCTCATCTCGGGAGGCGAGCCCTTCCTGCGGCGCGATCTGCCGGAGCTGATCCGCGTCTACTTCGAGCGCTGCGGCTTCTTCTCCGCCTCGATCCCCACCAACGGCTTTTCCCCTGACGAGGTCGCGCGGGGCGCAGAGAAGATCTGCAACTACTCGCCCGACCTTTCGCTCGGGGTCACCGTCTCGATCGACGGCTTCCGCGAGCTCCACGACCGCGTGCGCGCCGTGCCGGGCCTCTACGACCGCGCGCTGGCGACCCTCGAGGCCCTCCTCGACCTCTCGCGCCGGACGCCGAACCTGACGGCGGGCGTCACGACGGTGTTCATGCGCGACAACCAGAAAGAGGTCGAGGAGTTCTGCGAGTTCATCTACGGAACGTACCGCCCGAACCACCACTCCCTCGGCTTCGTGCGCGGCGACCCGTTCGACCCGCGGGTCAAGGAAGACCTGGACGTGGCCCTCTACGAGCGCCTCTCGAGGACGATCGACTCGCGCTATCCTCCCGGCGAGGCGCGCCGCGGGTGGAAGGGCGCCCGGACGCGCGCCCGCCGCGAGGTCAACCGGCGGCGCTTCGAGTACATCGCGCGCCAGGCGAAGGGCGGCGGGTTCGAGGGCTTCTGCCTGGCGGGCGAACGGGAATACGTGCTGACCGAGGACGGCAACATCCACGGCTGCGAACTGATCGCGACGGTCCTCGGCAACGTCCGGGAATCCGGCTACGACTGGCCGGCCATCCGGGACGCCGAGGCCGCGCGCCGGTTCGTCGCCGACAAGCACGAGCGCCTCTGCCGCTGCACGCACGAGTGCAACACCCGCACGATGATCCTCTTCGACCGGAAAAACGCCCTGCCCGTGCTCGCGGCGATGGCGGGCCTCGAGGAAAGGCGCCCCTCGTGAGCAAGGGGAAGGGCGGGCTGCGCCTGAAGTCGCTCAAGTACATGCTGGAGCTGACTTCCCGCTGCAACCTGCGCTGCGGGATGTGCCCGATGGACGTGCTCACGCGCCCCTTCGAGGACGCGCCCTTCGACATGGTCGAGGACGTCGCCCGCCAGATGCGGGAGCTCGAGCTCCCGATGAAGTACCTCCACGAGATGGGCGAGCCGTTCCTCTACAAGCGGCTCTGCGAAGCCATCGACCTCTTCCCGGGCGTGTGCGTGTCGACCAACGGGACGCTCCTGAACGAGCAGTGGGCCAAGGACATCCTCGCGACCTCGCTGTCGAAGCTCCGCATCTGCATCGACACCTTGAAGCCCGAGGTCTACCCGATCGTCCGCAAGGGCGGGAAGTTCGACGTCGTCGTCGAGAACATCCGGCGGTTCCTCGAGATGTCGAAGGGGAAGAAGATCGTCGTCGAGATCCAGCGCATGATCACCACACAAACGCATGACGAGAGCGTGAAGAGCTTCCGCGAGTTCTTCCACCTCGACCGGTACCCGCAGGCCGCCATCATCCAGAAAACCTGCGAGGGCCTCGACACCTCGGAGGTCACCGAGCTCCACCAGGCCTACTACGGCTGCTTTCAGGGAACGCCGTACCAGTGGTTCGTCATCCTCTGCAACGGCGACGTCACGCACTGCTGCTACGATTACGACGGCACGCAGAAGCTCGGCAACGTCCGCGAGAAGTCGATCCGGGAGATCGCGAACTCGCCGTTTCTCGAGACGATCGAGGCGGGCTTCCGCGCCGGCGACTTCTCGCAGCTCCCCCGCTGCGCCGAGTGCTTCAAGAACCCGGCCGCCAGGCCGCCGCTGACCGACCGCCTCTGGCGCTACGCGCAGCTCTTCCCGTGGAAGGACCCGTTCCGAAGGTTCCTGAACGCGCCGGGCGGGGAGAACTGACATTGGGGTCAGGTCTGGACTTTGTCCATTGACCTGGCGCCGAAAAGTCGCCCGAGGGCGACTCCCAATGGACAAAGTCCAGACCTGACCACTACTTGGCCGCTTTGCGCCGCGGCGCTTTCCGCTTTGCGTTCTCGGCCGCGGCGACCACCGGGGCGGGCGCCTCCGAAGGGGCCTCGGGGGTGAACTCGACGATCGGCGGCAGCTCGCCCGCGGGCTTCTCGAAGCCGCAGCCGGCCTTGTCGCACGCGAAGACCTTCTCGCTTTTCCGCTCGCGGAAGAGCAGGTACGGGTTGCCGCACTGCGGGCACGTTTCCGGAATCGGGCGCACCGAGACCGAAAAGTCGCAGTTGGGGTAGTTGACGCAGCCGTAGAACGGCCGGAAGCGGCCGCGCCGCTCGGCGATGATGCCGCCGTCCTTGGGACAGCGCACGCCGGTGTCCTTGACCGGCTTGGGCGGCTTGTACTTGCACGCCGGGTAGTTCGAGCAGGACACGTAGGCCCCGTAGCGGCCGTGCCGGCGAACGAGCGCGCTGCCGCAGCGCGGGCACATCTCCCCTGTCGGCTCGTCGGGGCGCGCCTCGGCCTTGCCGCCGGCGACCGCGATGTTCACGACGTTTCGGCACTTCGGGTACGCCGTGCAGCCGAGAAAGCTCGAGCCCGTCCGGCTCTGGCGCACTTTCATCGGCGACCCGCACTCGTCGCACATCGTGTTCTCGATGTCCGACACGTCGACGGCGTCCTCCTCGGGGTCCGGGATGTCCAGCGTGAACGTGCAGCCCGGATAGCCGCTGCACGCGACGAAGAGGCCGTTCTTGCCCATCCGCAGCTTGAGCTTCTTGCCGCACTTGGGGCACTTCTCGTCGATCGCGGGGACGACCGAGAGCTGGAGCTTCCTGGCCTGCGCCAGCGGAATGCCCGCCTTGCCAGAGACCATGTCCTCGAGCGCCCGGTTGCGGTCGCGCGTGAAGGTCTTGTCGAACTCCGAGAGGGCCTTCGTCCAGGAGAGCTTGCCTTCCTCGACCTCGTCCAAGGCCTCCTCCATGCGCGCGGTGTAGGAGGTCTCGAAGAAGTCGTCGAAGTACGGGATCAGAAGCTCGATGACCGTCCGCCCGAGGGCCGTCGGGATGAAGCGCCGGTCCTTCTTGTGGACGTACCGGCGCTCCTCGATCTTGCGCAGGATCTCGACGAAGGTCGAGGGCCGGCCGATGCCGTTCTCCTCGAGAAACTTGACGAGCGAGGCTTCGTTGAAGCGTGGGGGCGGCTGCGTCGCCTTCTTTTCCGGCGTGACGGCGAGAAGCTTCAACGTCTCGCCCTGCTTCAAGGGCGGCAGCTTCGGCGAGTCCTTGTCCGTCTCCTCCTCGTCCTGCGCCGAGACGCCGTAGGCGGCGAGATATCCGGGGAACTTCAGCGTCGAGCCCGACGCGCGGTAGACCGCGCGCCCCGCCGTGATCTCCGCCGCCGTCGTGTCGTACACGGCCGGGGACATCTGAGAGGCGACGAAGCGCTCCCAGATGAGGCGGTAGAGCTTGGCCTCGTCGGCGGCGACGTGCCGGGCGACCTCGTCTGGCGGGAGGTCCAGATACGTCGGCCGGATCGCCTCGTGGGCGTCCTGCGTGTCGCGGCGGCTCTTGAAGTACCGGGGGGACTCTGGTCTAGACTCGGCGCCGTACTCTTCCCCGATCAGCTCCCGCACGGCCTCCAGAGCGTCTTGGGAAACGCGCGTCGAGTCGGTGCGCATGTAGGTGATGAGGCCGACCGTTCCGCGTCCCGGGATCTCGCGGCCCTCGTAGAGCCGCTGGGCGATCTGCATCGTGCGCCGCACGGCAAAGCCCATCCGCCGCGCTGCGGCCTGCTGGAGCTGCGAGGTGATCAACGGGGGCGCCGGGTTCTTGCGCCGCTCGGAGGTCTCGACGGAGGAGACTTTCCAGGCCGCGTTCGCGACGTCGGCGCGCACGGCGAGCGCGGCGGCCTCGTCGGCCAGCCGCGGATCCGAGCCGTCGAACTTGAGCTTCCCGCCGTCGAAGCTCGAGAGGCGGGCGGTGAAGGGCGGCGGGGCCGCGCCCTCGAGGGAGGCGTCGAGGGTCCAGTACTCGACCGGGACGAAGGCCTCGATCTCCTTCTCGCGCTCGCAGATGATCCGCAGCGCCACCGTCTGGACGCGCCCGGCCGAAAGCCCCCGCCAGATCTTCTTCCAGAGAAGGTCGGAGACCTCGTAGCCGACCAGCCGGTCGATGATGCGCCGCGCCTGCTGGGCGTCGACGAGCCGGCCGTCGATCTCGCCGGCATCCTCCATCGCCTTGAGCACTGCCTTTTTGGTGATCTCGTTGAACCGCACGCGCCGGAACGTCGTCTTGCCCGCGCCGGGCCGGAGGGTCTCCTGGAGGTGCCACGAGATCGCCTCGCCCTCGCGGTCCGGGTCGGCGGCGAGATAGACGGTGTCGGCCGCCTTCGCGGCGCGCTTCAACTCGTTGATCGTCTTCTCTTTGCCCTTCAGGATCTCGTAGGTCGGCTCGTAGCCCTTGCTGCGATCGACTCCGAGGCCTTTGCGGGGCAGGTCCCGGACGTGGCCGTAGGAGGCCAGGACCTTGAAGTCCTTGCCGAGGAACTTCTCGAGCGTCTTCGCTTTCGCGGGCGACTCGACGATGACGATCGATTTAGCCATGCAGGGCGACGGACGGTCTCATAACGAGGAAGAAATCGCAAACACCGGGTTTGCCAGGAGCGTATTCCCGTGAGCCGTAAGTCGTGAGCCGTGAGCCGGAAGCCGCCCGCCGCTCATCGTCGCGGCACGCCGTAGCGTCCGCCCTCGACCGGCACCGCGAGGCCCGCGCCCTCGAGCTCGAAGAGACCCGCCAGCACGGTCGCCGCGGGCAGCTCGAGAGCCTCCGCGAGCTCGTCGGCCGAGAGCGACTCCTCCCTCGCCAGCGCGTCGAGGAGCCGCCGGGCCTCCGGGGAGAGCTCGACGGCGAGGGCCGCGCGCGCGGCGGCGACCCGCTGCGGGGGGCCGACCGACGGGAAAAGCTCGGAGAGAACGTCCTCGGCGCCGCGGCACAGGATCGCCCCGTCGCGCAGGAGCTCGTGGGTCCCGGCCGAGGTCTCGGAGAAGATCGAGCCGGGCACGGCGAAGACGTCGCGCCCGAAGTCCGCGGCCAGGCGCGCCGTGATGAGCGAGCCCGAGCGGCGCGAGGCCTCCACGACGACGACCCCCGAGGAAAGACCGGCGATGATCCGGTTCCGTATCGGGAAGTTCTGGGGACGCGGTTCGGTCCCCGGGTGGTACTCGGAGAGGAGCAGCCCCGTCTCGGCGAGCCTCTCGCGCAGGCGGCGGTGCTCCCGCGGATACTCCACGTCGATGCCGCAACCGAGCACCGCGATCGTTCCTCCGGGGCTCTCGAGAGCGGCCTCGTGGGCGGCGGCGTCGATCCCGCGGGCAAAGCCGCTGACCACCGCGACGCCCGCGTCGGAGAGCTCCCGCGCCAGCCGGAACGCGACGTCGCGGCCGTACCGCGAGGCGTCGCGCGATCCCACGATCGAGACGGCCGGAAGCCTCAACCGGTCGATCCGGCCGAGCGCATAGAGAAGGAAGGGCGGGTCGGCGATTTCCCGGAGGGCCGGGGGGTATTCGGGATCGAAGGCCGTGACGAGTTGGACGCCGGCGCGCTCGACCTCGGATGCCCATTTGAGGACATCGGTGTCCTCCGGAGCGCGCAGCACGGCGCGCGCCCGCTCCCGCGAACCGAGCCACTCGGAGAGCTCCTCCTCGCCCGAGCCGAGCAGGCCTTCGAGGCCGCCGCGAGCACGCAGGACCGGCCAGAGCCGCTGCGGCGTCAGCTCGCGCCCCCGGGCCCAGGACAGGGCGGCGCGGCGCGCTACGGACGGCAGGCTCACGTCTTGCAGCGGTGATTCATGAAAGGAAGCTCAACATTCCCCGATTGCCGATCGACAGGAACCTATAATAGCCACCCCGACCGGGAGGTGGAGGGACAGCTTGAAGCTCGACCGCGCGTTCATTCTCTCTATTCTGATTGTCGCGGGGGGGTGCACCTCCTACTCGAACCCCGAGCAGCCTTCCACACAGCTCGCCTTCGGAGCGGCCGTCGCGAAGAAGGGTCTCTGGCGCGAGGCCGCGTTTCGGTTCGAGCAGGCGGTGGCGAAGGAGCCCCGGAACGCCCGCGCCCACAACAACATGGCCGTTGCGCTCGAGGCCAACGGAGACTTCGCTCGCGCGCTCGCCGAGTACAAGATCGCCCTCGAGATCGACCCCAACAGCAACTACATCCGCCGCAACTACGCGCGCTTCGCGGAGTTCTACACGTCCTACACCAAGACGACCGGGAAGGCCTTCAGTGCCCCGTAACGGCCGTCGGGCCGCGGGCTGGCTCGTCGCGGCGCTCTTGGCGGCCGCTCCCGCTCTGGCGGGCGTCGAGCAGGTGCGGATGCGCCTGCCCCTGAAGGCCAAGCTGCCCCTCCGGGGCAACGAGCGCATCGCGCTGGCGCCCTTCATCGTCGTGACCGACGCGGAGAAGGCGCGCGACAAGCGGCTCCAAAACGTCGACCTGCAGACCGAGTTCCAGCGCTTCCTCAAGAAGCAGCTCGAGAAGAAGACCAAGTTCGAAGTCGTCACGACCCCGCCGGAGATCAAGCTGCCGACCCAGGGCCTCTCGGAGCTGGCCCGGGCCCGGGAGTTCTGGGCGTCCGTCGGAGCGCAGACGAACGCCGAGATCATCGTGTCCGGGAGCCTCGAGTTCCGGATCGAGGACCGCTCCGGCTACAAGACCGAGGAGTACACCTCCCCGATCGACGGCCGGACCTATTACCGCCAGGTCTACGTCGAGCAGACCGGATTCCTCTTCGACATCGTCTTCCTGGTTCTCGACGGGCGCACGGGAGACAAGCTCCTCCAGGACGAGTTCAAGGACTTCCGCCAGACCGGCACGCGGAAGGCCGACGAGCTGCAGGGCCTGTTCGAGAACCTCTTCTCCCTCGAGAACCAGATCCTCAACACGTTCGTCGCCCGAGACCGGGAAGCCGAGCGCTACATCTTCACGGATTGAGAAGCCCTGAGCCCCGGAGCCAGCGTATGAAGAAAGCCCTGCTCCTCGCCTTTCTCGCCGTCCTCGTCGCCGCCGGCGCCGCTGCGCCCGCCGCCGGCCAGATCGTTTCGCCCTACTTCAACTACTTCGGCCAGAACAAGATCGTCTACGACAAGTTCCACTGGCAGATCTACCGCTCGACGCACTTCGCGATCTACTTTCACGACCGCGAAGAAGTCTCGCTCCAGAAGGTCGCCTCCTACGCCGAGAGCGCGTACGACGAGATCTCGCGCTCCCTGAACTTCCAGATTCCCAAGCCGATCAACATCATCTACTACGCGACCCACTCGGAGTTCGAGCAGACCAACACGCTCTCGGGCTTCATCCCCGAGGGCGTGGGAGCCTTCGCGCTGCCCACCCGCAATCGGATGGTGCTTCCGATCGACCTGCCGGACCAGGAGCTCCAGCAGCTGATCGCCCACGAGCTGACCCATGTCTTCCAGTTCGAGATTCTCTTCGGCGGCAATTTCCTGCGGGCCTACACGTCCGGCACGCCGCAGTGGTTCACCGAGGGCATGGCCTCCTACTTCGGCGTCGACGAGAGCAGCCGGGACAAGATGGTGCTGCGGGACGCGGTCCTCTCCGACGAGGTCCCGGAGATCGCCAAGCGCGGCATCACGGGCTTCTTCGCATACCGCTTCGGCCACGCCGTCTTCGACTTCGTCGAAGCCGAGTGGGGCAAGGACGGCGTGCGCGACTTCGTCTTCGAGTACCGCGGGCAGCTCGGCCCCAACGTGGACCGCATCCTGGAGCGCACGTTCGGCGTATCGGCCGAGGATTTCGACGTCCGGTTCCGGCGGTTCCTCCGGCAGAAGTACATCAAGATCCTGACCGAGAAGGGCGAGCCGATCGACTTCGGCGACCGGGTCAAGCTCACGGACGACCGGACGGCGGAGGTCTCCGTGCGTCCCTTCCCTTCGGGGGACCTCGGCGCGGCCATCTCCACGCTCGGCGAGGACGCCAACGTCGTCATTTTCTCGAGCCGCGACCGCAAGCTCTTCAAGAACCTGACCAAGGGCTTCAAGACCCGCTACGAGTACATCGTCGCGCAGTGGCTGACGACCGGCCCGGTCGGGGGCGTGGACCTGGCCGTCTCCCCCGACGGCAACACCCTCGCCGTCTTCGTCCGCCGCGAGCGCGGCCGCGAGCTGCTCCTCTTGAACGCCCTGGACGGGGACATCGAGGCTCTCGTCCCGATGCCCGGCATCGACCAGCAGTTGAACCCGGCATTCTCCCCCGACGGCAAGCTCGTCGTGTTCCGCGGCATCCAGGGCCCGCGCGGCGACATCTTCAGTTACAACCTGGAGACGAAGGCCATCACCGCCCTGACCTCCGACGACTCCTACGATTTCGCGCCGGCCTTTTCCCCCGACGGCCAGTGGCTCTACTACTCGTCGATCCAGGGGACGACGGCGAAGATCTTCCGGATCAAGCCGGGCGTCGCCGGATCGCGCGAGCAGGTCACCTACGGCAACTGGAACGACGAGGACGCGGCGCTCTCGCCCGACGGCAAGCGCCTCTACTTCACCTCCGACCGCGACGGCGGGATCTACAACATCTACTCGATCAACCTGGAGACCGGGGAAACGAACCTGCACACCAACGTCGTGGGCGGCTGCTTCTCGCCCGCGATCCTCATCGGGCGCGACGGCAGCGAGCGGCTCGCCTTCTCGGCGTACTACAAGCGCGGCTTCACGCTCTACGTCGCCGACGCGAAAAAGCCCTACAAGAAGCTAGCCGACCTGAACCCCGTGCCCTCGCCGGCCGGGCCGACGGCGATCGCGCCGTTCCAGCCCTCGATCGAGGTGTCGATCGACCCGGAGAAGATCCAGAAGAAGCCGAGCCGCAAGCTCATCCTCGAGGACGCGCAGATCCTGGCGGGCGTGGCCTCCGACCAGACCATCCTCTCGAACACCTACCTCGTCTTCGGCGACAACCTCGGCGACCGGCGCTTCGTCGCCTCCCTGCAGTCGGTCTCCTCGTTCACCGACTTCCGGTTCCAGTACACCGACCTCTCGACCCGTCTCCAGAAGGGCATCCAGGTCTACGACTCGCGCTACTACTTCCTCGGTTTCAACAACTCGACGGGCCAGATCGTGCGCACCCGCAGCCCCTACCGATTCACGGGTGGCGACATCTTCGTGGCGTATCCCTTCAGCCGCCAATACCGGCTCGAGGGCAACCTCGGGTTCCTGTCGCGCAGGTACGACGGGTACCCTTTCTGGGTCGACTCCGAGGCGGGTTCCGGGATCGCCAGCATCGCGACGTCGAACAACTTCCCCACCGTCGGCGCGACCCTCGTCGGCGACACCACGGAGTACCAGTCCTTCGGCCCGATCTCGGGCAGGAAGCTCAAGCTCAGCCTCAGCTATTCGCCCTACATCAGCGGCACGAAGCTTCCCGGGCAAGACGGCTCGACGCTCGCCTTCGACACGACGCTGGACATCCGTCACTACCTGAAGGTCACGCGGCGCTCGCTCCTTGCGGCCCGACTCTACGGCTTCCGCTCCACGGGCAGCCTGCCAAACGTGCTGGCCTTCGGCGGCATCGACACCCTGCGCAGCCTCCCGGTCTACGGGGTCTTTGGCAACACGGCGGGCTTCTTCAACCTCGAGTTTCGCTTCCCGCTGATCGATCTGCTCGCCACTCCGATCCTCGGCTTCCGCGAGATCCGCGGCAAGGCCTTCATCGACGTCGGCGGCGCCGCGTTGAAGAACCAGCCCTGGCAGTTCTGGAGCAACTCCCAGCTCTGCGGCGACGGTGGACCCACCCAGCCCGAGGGCTGCCACGGATCTCAGGGCGGGATCTCGGACTGGGGGTTCGGCATCCAGACAGACTTCCTGGGCCTCCCCCTGCACTTCGAGTTCGCCAAGCAGTGGGACTTCAAGGCCAGCGTGGCCGACTTCAACGGCAAGACCGGCTTCAAGTTCCTCTTCTTCATCGGGCCCGACTTCTAAGAGCTCCCTCGCCCGCCGCCGCTCGCTTACAATCGGCGGCGCGTGCCTTCACGGAAGTCCCTGGCGATACGCGTCCTCGGGCCCTACGGCGGCTCCGCGCCGGGCTACCGGATGACGACGTTTCTCGTCGACGGCGAGACGGCCCTGGACGCGGGCGCCCTGACGGAGGCGCTGCCGCTCTCCGCCCAGCGCCGGCTCCGGCGCATCGTCCTCACCCACGCGCACTTCGACCACACCGCGTCGCTTCCGTTCCTGATCGAGAACCTCTACGGGCGCGGCACGCCGCTCGAGATCGCCGCCCCGGCGCCGGTGCTCGCGGCGCTGTCCCGCCATGTCTTCAACGACGCCACGTGGCCCGACTTCCGGAAGCTCCCCTCGCGCCGCAATCCGACCGTGGTGTTCCGGCCCATTCCCGTCGGCCGCCCTTTTCGCGCGGGCGGCGTGACGTTCATGGCGCTGCCGGTCGACCACGTCGTCCCGGCCTACGGGTACCTCGTCTCCAAGCCCGGCCGCTCGATCCTCTTCTCGGGCGACACGATGCCGACCATGGGGATCTGGGCCCGCGCGGCGCGCGAGCGTGACCTGAAGGCGATCTTTCTGGAAGTGTCGTTCTCGAACGCGCTGTCCGAGGTCGCGCGCGCCTCCTGCCATCTGACTCCCCGACTCCTGCCGGCCGAGATCGCCAAGGCACCCGCGCGCGTGCCGATTTACCTGTACCACATGAAGCCGCCCTCGCTCTCCCGCATCCGCCGCGAGGTCGCGGCCCTCGAGGAGCCCCGGCTGCGGCTGCTGGAGTCGGAGCGGTCCTTCCGGTTCTGACTCAGAGCATCCGCGCCCAGGCCAGCAGGTCGACTGCGAGGCTCCCGGCGAGCCGTCCGCGCAGAGAGTCGTTGCGGAGGAGGTCCTCCCTGGCGCCGGAGAGGGCCGCCTCGCGAAGGAGCCAGGTCTTCCCCGCCCGCTCCTCGGCCCGCCAGGAAGACCGGGACTCGGAGCTCCCGCCGCGCCGGAGGACCGATAGGGTGTTGGAATCCGGGTCCGGCGTGACTTCCTCCTCGAGCGTCGCCCCGGGATCACCGCCGCCGGCCGACAGACGCAGACGGTAGCCCGCCGCGGTTCTCTCCTCGGCGACGACGTCGGCGACTCCCCCGACCAGCCGCCGGTACCCCTCCGGAGACGCGATCGCGGCGAAAGCCGCCTCGGGCGAGGCGTCGGCTTCCAGGTAGGCGGTCAGCGCGGCATTCGACGAGGAGGGCCCCGGGTTTCCGGCCGCCGCGAAGGCGCGGGCCAGAACGTCCCGGTCGATGCCGAAGAGCTCGGCGAGCGCGGCCTCCCGCGGCGCCGGAAGCGGCACGCGGAGCCTCGAGTGAAGGTCGTCGACCCGCACCTCGCCGCGCGCGAAGGAGACGGCGCGGTTGCCGCGGTCCGCGCGGATCGCGACCTCTTGGAGGAAGAGGGCCGGGGGCCGGAAGGTGCCTCGCCAGCGCTCCCGGTACTCCTCCGGCGAGACCGGAGCCCCGAAGATCTCGATCTCCCGCGGGCCTTCCGGCACTCCGCCCTCGAAGGCGACGTGCCAGCCCCGCGCGGTGGCGGTCAAGCGCAGGCCTGCGAGCGCGGTCTCCACGTGGCCCGCCCGCGCCGGAAGGAGGGCCGGCAGCGGGAACCCCACGTCCGCGATCACCTCCCCTGCCGGCGTCTCGACGAAGAGGGTGGCGTGGTCCTGGTCGTTGCGCACCCTGCCGAGGTGCCGCCGCGTGCGAAACCCGAGCTCGGTGAGGAGCGCGTCGAAGGCCGCCACGCGCGCGAAGCAGGTGCCGCCGGTGCCCCGCTCGAGGTGATCGCCCCAGAAGACGTCCGGTGTGCGCGGCTTCTCGTCCGGATCGGCGATCTCGGCGTCGCGGAGGATCTTCGAGGCGTTCTCGAAGGGGACCTTTGCGTTGAAACGCGCAAACAGGGCCTCGAGAAATCCGCTGCCGGGCTCGGCCCGGGAAAGGTCGAGCGACTCGAGAACGTCGTCGACCGGGATCACGGACGGTTGACCGTGAGCCTCGCGACCAGGTCCTTGATCCGGAACTGCGCGTCGTCGCTGAACCAGAAATCGAGGAACGGGTCGTGGTTGCGGGCCTGGTCGAAACGGGCGACCGCGGCCGCGCGGCTGCGCCGCTTGATCGCGGCGTAGGCGGGCCCGGACAGGCCCGCGAGAAAACGCGCTCGCTCGACCGCGGAGTCGAGCAGCGTCTCGGCGGACACGGCCCGGTCGAGGAGGCCGATCGCGAGGGCGCGCTCGACATCCACGTTCTCCCCGGTCGCCGCCAGGCGCTCCATGTGCCGCGCCCCGACGACGTGCCGGAAGGGCTCCATCAGGCACTGCGGCACCGAAACGCCGAGAATCACCTCCGAGAGGCCGAACTTGCCTTTGCCCTGCGCGGCGATTCGCTCGTCGGCCGCCATGGCGAGGATGAGCCCTCCGGCGATCGCATGCCCGGGCAGGGCAGCCACGACCGGGGCGCCGAAGACGAAAACCTGCCGCACGAGATCGCAGTAGGCGCCGACGAACTCCTCCATCGCCTTGCGGTCCCGGTCGACTAAGAGCGGCAGGTCCCATCCGCCGGAGAACATCCCGGGCAGCGCCGAGACGAGGACGATGCCGCCCGCCTTTGCGTTGCCCGAGAACGCGGCGGAAAGCTCCGCGACGAGCTCGGGCGAGAACGCGTTGGCCTTCGGCCGATCGAGCGTGATGACCGCGATCGCGTCCCGCGTCTCGACGGAAATCAGGCTCATGCGCTCCTCCGGGCGGCTTCCGGCGCGCCGAAGAGGGCCCGATGCAGCCGCCGGTCCGAGGTCAGCTCGGGGTGAAACGTGGCCGCCACGATGTTCCCCTGCCGCGCCAGCACGGGCTCGTCCCCGCGCCGGCCCAGGATCTCGACTGAGGGACCGGCCCGGCGGATTCTCGGGGCCCGGATGAAGACGGCCGGCATCGGCTCGCCGAAAGCCGGGCAGGCGACCTCGGCGATGAACGAGTCGAGCTGGCGGCCGTAGGCGTTGCGCTCGACGGAGATGTCCATGAGACCCAGGCCCTTCTGGGCCGGATTCTCGACTTCGCGGGCCAGAACGATCGCGCCCGCGCAGGTGCCGAGGATCGGGCGGCCGCTTTCGGCAAACGCGCGGAACGCCTCCTCCCAGGGCTCCATCTCGAAGAACTTCCAGAGAGTTGTCGACTCTCCGCCCGGCAGGATCAGGCCTTCGGCCCCGGAAAGATCCGCGGGCCGCTTCGCCTCGAAGCTCGAAACGCCGATCTCGTCGAGCGCCTTGCGGTGCGCCTCGAAGTCGCCCTGGAGGGCGAGGACCGCGATGCCGCGCTTCACCATCCGCGCGTCTGGAACTGCGCCTCTTCGGACAGGCTCGCCGCCTCGATCCCCTTCATGCCGGAGCCGAGCGACTCCTCGGCCTCGAGCAGCGCGTGCGCGTCCCGCCAGTGGGTCGTGGCCTTGACGATCGCGCGGGCGCGATTTTCCGGATCCTCGGACTTGAAGATCCCGGACCCCACGAAGACCGCCTCGGCTCCGAGCTGCATGCAGAGCGCCGCATCCGCCGGCGTGGCGATGCCGCCGGCAGCGAAATTCGGCACCGGGAGCTTGCCCGTCTCCGCGACCACGACGACCAGCTCGTACGGCGCCCCGAGGCGCTTGGCCGCGGCCATCAGCTCGTCGCGGGAGAGCTGCGTGAGCATCTTCATCTCGCGGTGGACTTCCCGGAGGTGCTTGACGGCGTGGACGATGTCGCCCGTGCCCGCCTCCCCTTTCGTGCGGATCATCGCCGCGCCCTCGCCGATCCGCCTCAGCGCCTCGCCGAGATTGCGGCAGCCGCACACGAACGGCACCGCGAAGTCGTGCTTGTAGACGTGGTTTTCCCCGTCGGCCGGAGTCAGCACCTCGGATTCGTCGATGAAGTCGACCTTCAGCGCCTCGAGCACGCGGGCCTCGGCCAGGTGCCCGATGCGGCACTTGGCCATGACGGGAATCGAGACCGCCTGCTGGATCTCGCGGATCTTGGAGACCGGCGACATGCGCGCCACTCCCCCGTCCCGCCGGATGTCGGCGGGCACGCGCTCGAGGGCCATGACGGCGGTCGCGCCCGCCGCCTCCGCGATCTTCGCCTGCTCCGCGTTGACGACGTCCATGATGACGCCGCCCTTGAGCATTTCGGCCAACCCGACCTTCAACCGGAACGACTCTTCGCGATTCATGTCTGTCTCCCCTGTCGACTCTTGACTGTCGACTGTCGACTTACCCTCACACCACCGGCGCCGACAGCGCCGTTCTGGATCTGGATCTGGATTCCACTTCCTCGACCGCCTCGGCCAGAAGCGCGATCCCGGGCTCGATCTCCCGCCGCTCGACACGCGACACGGAAAGCCGCACGTTGGCGCGGTCCTCCCCTTTCGGGTCGAAGTCCTGTCCCGGCGTGACCGCCACACCCCGCGCCGCCGCCGCCTCCGCGACCCGCCGTCCCGAGAAGCCCTCGGGCAGGTGCAGCCAGAAAAGCGAATTCGCGCGCTGCCCGCCCCACCAGGAAACCTCCGGCAGGCGTTCGCGCAGCGCACGCGCCGCCGCGGAGACGCGCAGGGTCACCTCCTCGGCCCGGGCCGCGCGCGCCTTGCGGTCGGCGTTGGCGCGCAGGAACGCGGCGACGGCAGCCTGCAGCGGCACGGGCGTCTGGAAGTCCGTGGCCTTCTTGACCCGGGCCAGCCGCTCGACGATCGGGCGCGCCGCCGCGATCCACCCGATCCGGAAACCCGGCACCAGGTCCTTGGAAAGCGTGCCGAGCCAGATCGCGCGGTCCGGGTGGCGCGCCGCCAGCGGCGCGATGCCCGACTCGGGCTCCTCGTAGCCGTCCTCGACGAGAAGCGCGCCCGCCGAGAGCGCGGCGTCCGCGAGGGCGCGCCGGCGCTCGTCGCTCGACGTGATGCCCGTGGGATTCTGCCGCTCCGGCATCACGTAGACGAGCTTCACGCGCCGTCCGGCGAGCGGCCGCGCGTCGGGCCCCTCGGCGTCCATCGGTAGCGGGAGCACCGAAACCCCGGCCAGGCGCGCCAGCGCCAGCGCGCCGGAGTACGTCGGCGACTCCATCGCGACGAGGTCCTCGGGGTCGGCGAAGGTGCGAAACAGCAGGTCGAGCCCCTGCTGCGCGCCGCTGACGACGAGGATCTCTTCCGGCGGACGGGCGATCCCGCTCTCGAACAGGCGCCGGGAGATCTCGAGGCGCAGCTCCTCGAGGCCGAGCGGGGGAGCGTACTGCCACAGGTCTCGCCGCCGGCTCCAGGCGTAGGCGAGCGTGCGCGTGAACTCCTCCAGCGGAAAGAACGTCTCGTCGGGCGCCAGCCGCGAGAAGTCGGCGACGAGCGGGGGAGCGGGAACGATGGAGGACTCCTCGGGCAGCTCGGCCACGCGCCGCGAGATCAGGTCACCGACGCGGAAGGGAGCCTGCGACCGGGAGCCGCGGACGACCGTGCCGCTGCCGACCCGGCCTTCGACGAGCCCCTCGTCCTGGAGACGCCGGTAGGCGGCCTGCACCGTGCCGCGATTGATGCCCAGGGTCGACGCGAGCTCGCGCGTCGTCGGAAGACGGCTGTTCTCGGCGAGCAGGCCCGCCGCGATGCGGCGCTCGATGGCTTCGTAGAGCTGTTCGGAGAGCGGCACCCCGGCTGCCCGATCCACCGAGATCTGCTCGAGATCCAATTGGCCTGCCATCGAGCCAATTGTAATGGAGTCGTGGGACTCTGACTATCCCCCTTGGGAGTTGCGCTAACGCCGTAGTTTCGAAGAATTAAATATTAGTCTTTACTTATATTTAGTAAAAAACTACGGTCGTATTTTGTCAGGCCCCGTGCTTGCGGAGCTCCTCTTCCAGGGACCTCGAGTAGAGAAACTCCCGATCCCTTTCGGTGATATTACGGCGCTTGGCGAGGGAGGCTCTGACCTTCTCCTCGATCGCGTCGAGCTTCGTATAGCTGTCCGTCAGCTCCCGCACCACCGCCCGGCGGGCGGTCTCGTCGTCGGCTTTCTGCTCGAGTTTGCGGCTGTCCTTGAAGTTCTTCAGGATCACCCGCGCCAGGTACAGGATCCGATCCGCCGACGCCTTCACGAGAGTTTCCCCGCCCGCAGGTCCTCCGAGAGCGGGTGCCGGAAGAGCTGCTCGACCACTGGTCCCGGCAGCGCGACGACGTCCGCGCCCATCAGCGCGGCGTCGAGCACGTGGATCGGGTTGCGGGCGTCGGAGACCACGATCTGGCTCTGGAACCCGTAGTTGTCGTACACACGAATCATCTG
The DNA here is from genome assembly GCA_040879385.1 of Thermoanaerobaculia bacterium. Classification (GTDB taxonomy): domain Bacteria; phylum Acidobacteriota; class Thermoanaerobaculia; order UBA5066; family Gp7-AA6; genus DAHUXD01. Next base: position 24,792 of record JBBDKM010000014.1, read on the forward strand.
CTCGACGAGATCCATTCCGATCGAGCCGACCTCGTCGAGGGGCCCGACCGCGGGCGCCACATAGCTGACGTTCGCCTTGGCGGCGATTAAGGCCTGCGCCGCCGAGTAGCAGCCGGAGGCGCAGATGGCGATCTGATCCTGGGCCAGCAGCCGGGCCACCCGCATGCCCTCGGGCTTCAACGGCAGCCGGATGACGATGTCCTTGCCGAGCTTGGCCAGCTCGCGGGCTTCCTTGTACATCCCTTTGGGATCGTCCGCCGAGAGCTCGGCGAGGACCGGCCCGTCGGTGATGGACGCAAGATCGCGCACGGCTTTCCTGTACTCCACGCCGGCCGCCGCGGCGCTCGCGACGGACAGCCAGACGCCGTCTAAAAGCCCGAGATCCTTGATGCGGCGGGCCTCGTCCGCATTTGCGCCGTCCAGAAAGAATCGCATGGAGGCGGGATTCTACACGCCTCCGAAGCGCCGCTATTCGACGTGCAGGTCGGCGCGGAAGCCGGTCGCCCCCGGCGAGGGTGGGCGGTTGGTCTCGGAAACTACTCCTAGTCTTCCTCGTCGAGGAACGGAGCGCCGGGCTTGCCCGCGCCGCCCTGGCCCTCGGGCTCGCCCGCCTTCGCGACCGGCAGCGTGGCCTGGGCCTCCTCTTCGCCGTCGTCGCTCTCCGCGAGCTTTGCCAGGCCCACCACGCGGTCGCCCCCTTCGAGCTGGATGACCCGGACGCCCTGGGCGGCGCGGCCGGTCTCCCGGATGTCCTTGACCTTGATGCGGATCAACTGGCCGCGCTCGGTGATCAACAGGAGTTGGTCGGCGTCGGTGACCGACTTGATCCCGACGACCGCCCCGTTCTTCTCGGTGACCTTCACGTTGATGACGCCCGAGCCGCCCCGGCCCTGGTACCGATACTCGGTGACCTCGGAGCGCTTGCCGTAGCCCTTCTCGGTCACCGACAGCAGGTGGGCCTTCTCGTCGACGACATCCATCTCGACGACGACGTCGTTCTCCTTCCGGAGGGTGACGCCAATGACGCCCGTCGTGTCGCGGCCCATCGGGCGGACGTCCTTCTCCGAGAAGCGGATGCCCATGCCCTGGCGCGTGCCGATGAAGATCTGGTCTTCGCCGCCCGTGATCCGCACCGAGAGCAGCTCGTCTTCCTTCTCGATGTTGATCGCGATGATCCCGCCCGAGCGCACGTTCGAGTACGCGGAGAGCGCCGTCTTCTTGACGAGCCCGAGCTTCGTCGCGAACACGAGGTAGCGGTCCTCGGGGAAGTCCTTGGTGGCCGCCATCGCAACCATGCGCTCGTTGAGCCCGAGGTTCAGGAGGTTGACGATCGCCTTGCCGCGCGTCGCCGGGCCGAGCTGCGGCAGATCGTAGACTTTGATCCAGTGCATGCGCCCCGTGGACGTGAAGGCGAGGATGTAGGCGTGCGTCGAGGCGACGAAGAGGTGCTCGACGAGGTCCTCTTCCTTCGTCGTCGCGCCGATGCGGCCCTTGCCACCGCGCCGCTGCGCGCGATAGAGCGACAGGGGAGAGCGCTTGATGTAGCCGCCGCGGGACACGGTGATGACCATGTCCTCCTCGACGATCAGGTCTTCGATGTCGATGTCCGAGGCCTCGGCGACGATCTCGGTGCGCCGCTCGTCGCCGAACTGCTTTTTGATCTGCTGCAGCTCCTCGACGATGATGCCGAGGACGAGCTTCTCGGAGCCCAGGATCTCCTTCAGCTTCGCGATGAGCGCGAGGACTTCCTTGAACTCGGCCACGATCTTCTCGCGCTCGAGGCCCGTCAGCCGGTGCAGGCGCATGTCGAGGATCGCCTGCGTCTGCACGTCGTCGAGGTGGAGGACCTCGGTCCCCTTCGTCTTCGCGGCATCGTCGGCCAACGCGGTGCCGATGAACTTCTCGAGCGCCGCCCGGGGCATCGAGATCTCGGAAATCAGGCGCTCCTTGGCCTCCTTCGGGTCCTTCGACGCCCGGATGATCTTGATCACCAGGTCGAGGTTGGCGAGCGCGAGAGCGAGGCCGCGCAGCAGATGTGCGCGCTCCTCGGCCTTCTTCAGATCGAACTGGGTACGCCGGATGACGACGGTCTTGCGGTGGTCGATGAAGTGACGGAGCAGATCGTGAAGGGGCAGGACGCGCGGCTGGTTCTCGACGATCGCGAGGAAGATGATCCCGAAGGTCGACTGCATCGGGGTCAGTGCGTAGAGCTTGTTGAGGATGACCTGGGCGTTCTCGCCGCGCTTGAGCTCGACCACGACGCGGATGCCCTCGCGGTTGGACTCGTCGCGCAGATCGGCGATTCCCTCGAGCTTCTTCTCGTTGACGAGCTCGGCGATCCGCTCGATCAGCTTCGCCTTGTTGACCTGGTAGGGGATCTCCGTGACGACGATCGACTCCTTGTCGCCGCGGGCCGTCTTCTCGATCATAGCCTTGGCGCGTACCTGGACCGAGCCGCGGCCGGTCTTGTAGGCGTCCCGGATGCCCTCGGCGCCGTGGATGAAGCCCGCGGTGGGGAAGTCGGGACCCGGGAGCTTGCGCATGAGCTGGCCGAGCGTGGCCTCGGGGTGCCTGATCAGCTCGACCGTGGCGTCGATGACCTCCGAGAGGTTGTGGGGCGGGATGTTCGTCGCCATACCCACGGCGATGCCGGTCGACCCGTTGACGAGCAGGTTCGGGAACTTCGCCGGCAGGACCTTCGGCTCGAGGAGGGAGCCGTCGTAGGTCGGGGTCCAGTCGACCGTCTCCTTGTCGATGTCGTCGCCGAGCATCTCGGCGGCCAGGCGCGTCAGGCGCACCTCGGTGTAGCGCATGGCCGCCGCGTTATCGCCGTCGATCGAGCCGAAGTTGCCCTGGCCGTCCACGAGCGGGTACCGCAGCGAGAACTCCTGCGCCATGCGCACGACCGAGTCGTAGACCGCGCTTTCGCCGTGCGGGTGGTACTTGCCGAGAACGTCGCCGACGATGCGCGCGGACTTGCGGTAGGGTTTGTTGTGGAGGTTGCCCTGTTCCCACATGCCGTAGAGGCAGCGGCGGTGGACGGGCTTCAACCCGTCGCGCACGTCCGGCAGCGCCCGCCCGATGATGACGGACATGGCGTAGTCGAGGTACGACCGCCGCACCTCGTCTTCGATGGTGACGGGGACTCTCTCGTCGGGGGTCAGGAGGTTGGAGCTCAT
>JBBDKM010000014.1:28070-107694 GCA_040879385.1 Thermoanaerobaculia bacterium
CTCGATGAACTCCCGCCGGGGCTCGACGGCGTCGCCCATCAGGATCGAGAACACCTCGTTGGCTTCGACGGGGTCCTCGACGGCGACCTGCAGCAGGCGCCGCGTCTCGGGGTTCATCGTCGTGTCCCAGAGCTGCCCGGGATTCATCTCGCCGAGGCCCTTGTAGCGGTTGATCTGCAGGCCCTTCTTGGCCGACTCGTAGATCGCGTCGACGACGCCGGCCAGGGTCTCGTGCTTCTCGACCTCGCCGTTCTTCGTCACGACGTAGGGGCCGTCCAGAAATCCGCCGATGGCCTTGGCGGTCTCGCGGATCCGCTTGAACTCGAAGCCCGAGACGAACTCGGCGTCGATCCGCGCCGACCGGGGCACGCCGTTGACCCGCCGCGTGATCTCGAGCACCCAGCCCGAGTGCTCTTCGTCGGCGACGACCTCGGCCTTCTCGACACCGAAGGCCCGAACCGCTTTGGCGAGCTCCTCGACCTTCTTCTTGTCGGCGAACTCGGCCCTGGAGGTCATGCCACGGTCGAGCAGGGCGCGCACGAGGCCCTCCGGGATGCCGCGCTGCCCGAGCTTGGAGACGTGGGTGCGGTATTCCTCCATCTTCTCGAGCAGGGCCGCGAGCTTGGCGCCGGCGACGGTGCCGCCCGACATCTCCGAGGCGAGCGAGCGGTCTTCGCCGAGCCGGCCGAGGAGGAACTTCGACATTTCCTTCTCGTCCTTCAGGTAGGTCTCCTTCTTGCCCTCGGCGACCTTGTAGAGCGGCGGCTGCGCGATGTAGAGGTAGCCCTTCTCGATGATCGCGGCCATGTGCCGGAAGAAGAAGGTCAGCAGCAGCGTCCGGATATGGCTTCCGTCAACATCCGCGTCGGTCATGATCACGATCTTGTGGTACCGGATCTTTCCGGCGTCGAAGTCCGTGGAGATGCCGGCGCCCAGAGCGGTGATGAGCGTGCGGATCTCGGCGGAGGCGAGCATCCTGTCCAGGCGCGCCTTCTCGACGTTCAGGATCTTTCCGCGTAGCGGCAGGATGGCCTGGGAGCGCCGGTCGCGCCCCATCTTGGCCGAGCCGCCGGCCGAGTCGCCCTCCACGATGAAGATCTCCGAGAAGGCCGGGTCCTTCTCCTGGCAGTCGGCGAGCTTTCCGGGCAGCGCCCCCGAGTCGAGTGCCCCCTTGCGGCGCACGAGCTCGCGGGCCTTCCGGGCGGCCTCGCGGGCGTGCGCCGACTCGACGATCTTCTCGACGATCTTGCGCCCGACGCGGGGGTTCTCCTCGAGGTAGGAGCCGAGCTTCTCGTAGACGACCTGCTGCACCCACGTCTTGACCTCGGAGGAGACCAGCTTGTCCTTGGTCTGTGAGGAGAACTTCGGGTCCCGGACCTTGACCGAGATCACCGCGGTTAAGCCCTCGCGGCAGTCGTCGCCCGAGAGCGCGGTCTCCTTCAGCGCCTTGGTGGCCCCGTTCTGCTCGGCGTACTTCTGGATCGCCCGCGTCAGCGCGGTCTTGAAGCCCTCGACGTGCGTGCCGCCGTCGCGGTTGTTGATGGTGTTTGTGAAGGAGTAGAGCGTCTCCGCGTACCCCTCGTTCCACTGCAGGGCGACTTCGACGCGCTCCTTGTCGGCGTCGCGTTTCGGGTCCCCCGTGCCGTTTCTCACGTCTTGGAAGAAGACGACCTTGTCGTGGATCGGCTGCTTGGCCTTGTTCAGGTGCTCGACGAAGGACTTGATGCCGCCCTCGTAGGCGAAGTCGTGCCTCTTCTCGCTGCGCTCGTCGACGATCGAGATGCGCACGCCCGGATTCAGGAACGAGAGCTCGCGCAGGCGCTGCGACAGGCTGTCGAAGTGGAACTCCGTGACGGAGAAGATCTCGGGGTCGGGCCAGAACGTGATCGTCGTGCCGGTCTTCTTGGACGTGCCGACGGCCTTGATCGGCGCGGTCGGGCGCCCCTGCTCGTAGGCCTGCTGCCAGACCTTCCCGTCGCGCCGGACCTCGACCTCGAGCCTTCTCGAGAGCGCGTTGACGACCGAAACGCCGACGCCATGGAGACCGCCCGAGACCTTGTAGGAGTTATTGTCGAACTTCCCGCCCGAGTGCAGGTCCGTCATGATGATCTCGAGCGTTTCGCGCTTGTGCTCCTTGTGCATCCCGACCGGGATGCCGCGGCCGTTATCCTCGACGGTGACCGAGTTGTCGGCATGGATGGTCACGGCCACGTGGTCGGAGTAGCCGACCTGGGCCTCGTCGATCGAGTTGTCGACGAGCTCGTACACCATGTGGTGGAGGCCCGAAAGGTCGTCCGTGTCCCCGATGTACATGCCGGGGCGTTTGCGCACGGCCTCGAGGCCCTTCAAGAGCTTGATCGAGTCGGTGGTGTAGGCGTTGCTGCTCATCAGACTCCCGCGGCCTCGACCGCGCGTAGAGCGCGCACCCCCGAAACGCCTCCGCCTCGGACCTCCAGTACGGCCGACGCACGTCGCGCCCACCGCGCCGGCGCCGCCGCCGTCGTCAGCAGCACGGACGCGCCTTCCGGCAGCGCGTCGAAGAAATCCTCCACCCAACCCTCCGAGAGGCCCGCGTCGAAGTCGTCCGCGCCGAAGAGGGGCGGCTCGCCCGCGGCCCGGTAGAGGGCGCTCCACTCCGCGAGCTTGACGAGCGCCACGGTCCGGGAGATCTCGCCGGCCGACGCCTGCGCGGAGAGCGGCCGGCCCCGGCGCTCGAAGACGAGGTCGTCGCGGTGCGGCCCGGCCAGCGAGTATCCGCGCCGGCGCTCGAGGGACAGGAGCCTCTGGCAGTCGGCGCGCAGCGCGTCCGGCGACTCGTCGGCGGCCGTGCACGCGGCCCGGATGGCGGCGTAGTCGCCGCCCGCCGTGCGGGCCAGCTCCCGGAAGACCTCTGTCCAGCTCGCGAGCGCGGCGTTGCGATGCCGGCGCACCGCGGAGCCGGCCAGGCAAAACTCCTCGGTCCAGGCCTCGAGCTCTCCTGCCGCCGCCGCGCGGCCGGCCCGGGAGCTCGAGAGAAGCGAGTTGCGCTCCCGAAGCGCCGTCGCGTATCGGACCAGATCGTCGCCGCCCGCCGGCCGCAATCCCAGCACCAGCCGGTCGAGAAACCGCCGGCGTCCCGCCGGCCCTCCGGTCAAGAGCTCACGGTGCTCCATACCCAGGAAGACCGCGGGCGCCGCGGTCGAGACCTCGCGGAACCCCGCGGGCTTGCCGCCGCGCTGGAACCGCCGCCCCTCTTCGCTCGACCACGAGATCTCCAGGCGGTCGGCTCCGGCGCGGCCGTTGACAAGGGCGGCGACGGAAAAGCGCTCGCGGTCTCGCGCCATGTCGGCGGGTGCTGCGCCGCGGAACGAGCGCTGCCCGCACACGAGGGCTACCGCCTCGAGGAGATTGGTCTTGCCCTGCGCGTTCTCTCCCGTGATGAGCGTGACACCCCCTCCAAAGGAGACGGGGTCAGGGGAGAGGTTGCGGAAGCCCTGGTTCGAAATCTCGGAAAGCAACAAGCGGTACTGTCCCACCTCGAAAGGCGAAATGTCAGAGGCGCATCGGCATTACGACGTAGAGGTATCGAGAGGCTCCCTCGATGCCTCCCTCCGGCTGGCAGAGACACTGAGTGTTCTCGTCCTTCAATTCTAGGCGTACGCTCTCGGTCTCGGCTTCCTCGAGGAAATCCAGGAGGTACTGCGCGTTCAAGCCGATCGAAAGCGGCTCGCCCTCGAAAGCGACGTCGAGCGTCTCGGATCCGTCGCCGAGCTCCGGGCTGGCCGAAGCGACCGTGAGGAGCCCCTTCTCGAAGGAGAGCTTGACGCCGCGCGAGCGCTCGGAGGAAAAGAGCGAGACGCGGCGAATCGCGTCCTTGGTCACCGTCGTCGGGGCCGTGGCCACGCGGTCGTTGTTCTTCGAAAGGATTTTTTCGTAATCGGGAAAGTTCACGTCGAGAAGCCGCGCCACCAGCTGGCGGTTGCCGACGGTGAAAAGCAGATGATTCTCCGAGTGCCGGATCTCGAGGCGGGCGTCAGCCCCGCCGTCCATCTTGAGGATCTCGGCCAGAGCCTTCTTGGGGATCAGGACATTGGGAATCGTCGTCTTAGGGTCGTCCTTGGGGAAGTTGATGAGCGCCAGACGGTGGCCGTCGGTGGCCACGAGCTCGAACTCTTTGCCCTTATCCTTCAGGAGCGCCCCCATCAGTTGGAACCGCGTCTCCTCGGCAGATACGGCGTATAAGACCTTACGGGTCAGTCTCTTCCAGAGATCCAGCGGGAAGGAGACCCCCTTCTTGGCTTCCACCTTCGGAACGGTCGGAAAGTCCTCGGCCGGCTGGGCGACCAGGCGGAAGCTCGACCTCTGGCAGGTCACGCCAAGGTAGTGGTTGTCCATCAACTTCAGCAGGACGTCGGCTTCCGGGAGGTTGCGGATTAAATCGAAGAGCTTTCGGGCAGGGACCGTGACGCTGCCCGGCCGGGAGACCTTCGCCTCCGCCTGCGAGAGTAGGGTCAGGTCGAGATCCGTCGAGGTGAAGCTCAGATGCCCGTCGGCGGCTTTGAGTAAAATGTTCGACAGAATCGGGATCGTGTTTTTCCTCTCGACGACTCCCTGCATGAGGGTCAACTCGTTCAAGAAGTCGCCCCGCCGTAACGTCAATTCCATGGGACTCCAACACCTCCAGAAAGAGAAAAAAGTCTATCACACTTAATCGCATTTGTAGGCGCGATGAAGAATCGGGAGTATGCAAAAAACCCAATAAAAATGGGGTCAAAACTAAGGCTTCTTCTGTGGATTCCCTTTCCCGCCTTCCACAGAGACGCGCCCGGGCGAGACGTGTTGGCAGCGTGTGGGAAACGGCTTTGCGGAAAAGCGCCGCCGCCGCTCGTTGCGCTCAGCGGTAGGGCTGCAGGAATCCGTCGACGACCCTGCGGAAATCGGCGTCGTCCTCGATCATGTGCTCGATCTTCTCGACCGAGTGCATGACGGTCGAGTGGTGTTTATCGTTGAAGAGCCGCCCGATCTCTGGGTAGGACAACTCCGTCAGCTTGCGGCAGAGGTACATGGCCACCTGGCGGGGGAAGGCCACGGGCTTGGCGTTGGATTTCGCCTTCATGTCCGACACCCGGAGGCCATAGTGGGAGGCCACGGCCTTTAGAATTTCCGCGGGTACGGCCCGATGTTCCTCCGTCCCCATGATGTCGCGCAGGGTCTCTCGTGCGAGCTCGAGGGAGATGGGCTTTCCGGTCAGGGAGGAGAAAGCCATGACCCGGTTCAACCGGCCCTCGAGCTCCCGGACGTTGGACTTGACAGTCCCGGCCATGAACATCGCGACGTCGTTAGGGATCTCGACCCTCTCGGCGGCCGCCTTCTTGCGGATAATCGCGATCTTCATCTCGAGATTTGGCGGCTGGATGTCGGCGATCAGCCCCCACTCGAACCGGGACCGCAGCCGCTCCTCGAGAGTGGGGATCTCTTTGGGCAGAGCGTCGGAGGTCACGACGATCTGTTTCTGTGCGTCGTGCAGGGCGTTGAAGGTGTGGAAGAACTCTTCCTGAGTCGAGTCCTTTCCCGCGATGAACTGGACGTCGTCCATCAGGAGCACGTCGAGCTCGCGGTAGCGCCGCTTGAACTCGTGCATGCGCTCGAATCGGAGCGCGTTGATGAGGTCGTTCAAGAAATGCTCCGCCGAGAGGTACAGGACCTTGGCGTCGGGATTGCGGATCAGGATCTCCTGCGCGATCGCGTGCATCAGGTGCGTCTTCCCGAGGCCAACCCCGCCGTATAGAAACAGCGGGTTGTACGAGCGCGAGGGCGATTCCGCGACGGCGCGCGCGGCGGCGTGGGCGAACTGGTTGGAGGATCCGACGACGAAGTTCTCGAACGTGAACCGGGGGTTGGCGGGGTGGGTCCGCGGCGGGCTGGCCGTGCCGGGCGCCGCCGGTGGAGTCGCTCCCGCCCGCTCGTCGGTCCCGGCTTCGAACCGGATCTCGAGCTCCGGAAAGCCTGCCACCGCGGCTTCGCGCGCCAGGAGCGGCCCGTGCTTGGACTCGATCCAGTCGGCAAAAACCCGCGACGGAACCGAGACGGTCAGGACGCCCGCCCCGGCGGTCTCTTCGAACAGCACCTGGCGGGTCGGCCCAAACCAGGTCTTCAGCTCCTTCGAATCGAGCTTGTCCTCGATCTGCTTGAGAATGGAGCTCCAGATCTCAGTCATTTCGGCATCTCGGATTTCCACACGTTTTCCACAGCTGTGGAAGCCCGGTGGCTCTCCGGGGGGCGGGGAGGATATCAGAGCTGCCAGCTTTCAGCCATCCGCTGTTCGATATCCGCCGCTTGACTTCCCATCCACCCCCTCCTAGGATTCCCCCTCTTTATGAAGCGCACCTACCAGCCCAACAATCGGCGCCGCAAGCGCACGCACGGGTTTCTCGTCCGCATGCGAAGCCGGTCCGGGCGCGCGATCATCTCCGCCCGCCGTCGCAAGGGGCGCAAAAGACTCACGGTGTGAACTCGGGCCCGGTCGTCTCCGAGACCTTCTCCCGGGACGACCGCCTCCGCAAACGCAGGGAATTCGAAGAGTGCTACGCCTCCGGGGTGCGCATTTCCGGACGATACATCCAGGTCTTCCTCCTCGCCGGCCTGTCCAGCGGCCGCCCGCGACTGGGTATCTCGGTGCCGCGGCGGGTGGGAGACTCGGTCGCGCGCAACCGCGTCCGGCGCCGCCTGCGCGAGATCTTCCGCAGGCACCGGCCCCTCCTCCCGGCCTGCGCCCTCTCGCTGGTGATCAACGCACGGCCTTCGGCCGCCGACGCCGCGTTCACGGACCTCCTCGAGGATTACCGCGCGGGGGTCGCGCGGGCGCTGTCGCGACTGCCCCTTCCATGAGCCCGGCGGCGGGTTGGGCGGCCACCCTGCTCAGCGCCTACAAGCGCTTCCTCTCGCCCCTTCTCCCGCGCGCGTGCCGCTTCGAGCCGACCTGCTCGGTGTACGCGCGCGAAGCCGTCGAGAAGTACGGACTCGCCCGCGGGTCCGCACTCGCGGCCAAACGCCTTTTGCGGTGCCACCCGTTCCATCGGGGCGGGCTCGATCCGGTGCCCTAGGAGCCCTGATGGAAAAACGCCTGCTTCTGGCCGCGGGTCTCTCTCTGGGCATCCTGCTCCTGTGGGAGTGGGTTTCGCCCAAGCCGGGGAAGCGCCCGGAGGTCCCCGTCTCGCCCACTCCCGCCGCGGCCCTTGCGGCCGGGACTCCCGCCGCTCTACCCGCCGCCCTGCCCGCTCCTGTTTCCGCGCCCGCGGCCCCGCAGGCCCCCGAGACCGCGGACGCCGAGACCCTGACGACTCTCTCGAACAAAGTCTTCCAGGCGACCTTCTCCAACCGCGGAGCGGTCCTGACCTCGTTCGTTCTGATCGGGCACATGGACGCCGACCGGAAGCCGCTCGAGCTCATGCGCAAGTTTCCCGACGGCCTGCCGCGCCCGCTCGCGCTGGATTTCCCCGGCGATCCCGAGGCGACAAAACGCGCGGACGCCGCGCTCTTCGTCGTGGAACGGGAGTCCGACGCCGCGGTCCGTTTCCGGTGGGCCCAGGGCGGGCTGGCAATCACCAAGGAGATCCGGATCAATGACGGGTACCTCTACGACGTCAAGATCACGGTTACCGGGCCGCCGTTCAGCCTGCTCGCAGGTCCGGGCCTGCGCAATCCCACCGACCGGGAGCGAAAGTCGAGCTACGTCATGCCCGCCTCCGCCGTCGCGGCCACGACCGACGGGCTGAAGCTCGTCGCGCCGGGCAAGGCGGCGTCGCAGGCGTGGACGATCCCGGCGCGCGGGTTCGCCGGCATCCAGGACAACTACTTCCTCGAGGTCCTCGTGCCCCGCGCGCCCGCGACCGCTCGGATCTACACCTTTTCGGTGCCGCAGCCGGAGGGAAAGCCTTCCGTCGAGCTGGCCGTCGGCCTCGAGGGGCGGGCGACGCTCGAGTGCTCCGCCTTCTTCGGTCCCAAGGACGTCTCGATTCTGGAGAGCTACGGCCTCGGTCTCGAGCGCACCGTCGATTTCGGCTGGTACGGCATCGTCGCCAAACCCCTCCTGTGGATGCTCAAGAAGACCTATGCGTACATGGGCAACTGGGGCCTGGCGATCCTGATCGTGACGTTCATCATCCGGCTCGCCCTCTTTCCGCTGACGGCCAAGAGCTACACGTCGATGAAGAAGATGCAGAAGCTCGCGCCGAAGATGAACATGATCCGCGACAAGTACAAGAAGGCGAAGACCGACGCCGCGCAGCGGCAGAAGATGAACGCCGAGCTGATGGCGCTCTACCAGACCGAGGGCTACAACCCGATGAGCGGGTGCCTGCCGATCCTGTTGCAGCTGCCGATTCTGGTGGCGTTCTACAACGTGCTCTCGCGCTCGATCGAGCTGCGCCACGCGCCGTTCGTCCTGTGGATCAAGGACCTTTCGGCGGTGGACGGTAGCTACGTCCTCGTCATCCTGATGATCGTCTCGATGTACGCGCAGCAGGCGATGACGCCGTCGACGCTCGACCCCACGCAGAAAAAGGTCTTCATGTTTTTGCCGATCGTCTGGGGGTTCTTCCTCAAGGACATGCCGTCGGGGCTCGTGCTCTACTGGCTGTTCTCGAACCTGCTGACGATCGTGCAGCAGCTCGTGATGAACCGGATCGTGAAGGATGACGCGCCGCCGCCGGGGAAGGGCGCCAAGGCGCTCAAGCAGGCGCGCGCCTGAGCCGGAAGGAGACGATGCGATACGAAGCGAAAACCGAGCAGGAAGCCGTCGAAAGCGCCGCGAAGGCCCTCGGAAAGTCCGCGGCGGAGCTGAAGTACAGAGTCGTCCGGGACGAGAAGTCGTTCTGGGGCGGGCGGGTCGTGGAGATCGAAGTGCAAATGCAAATGGATGACGCGGGGGGCCGTCAGCCGGAAGCGGTGAGCCGTGAGCCGGAGCCCGAGGCGGCCGGGACCTTCGAGGCGCCGGCGGCGGCGCGAGAGGCGTCGGTCCCGGGAGCGACGGACGCGGAGGCCGTGGCCCTGGTCGAGTCGACGCTGACGGAGCTTCTCTCAGCCGCGGGCCTTCTCGTCGAGACGAAACGGCGCGAGTCCTCGGGCGACGAGCTGCTCTTCGAGCTCTTCGGCGACGACGTCGAGCCGCTGCTCGCCAACAAAGGCGAGGGACTGACGGGTCTGGAGGTCCTCGTGGGCCGCATCGCCTCCAAGCACGCCGGCCGCCCCGTGCACCCGAGGCTCGATGCCGAGGGCTTCCGTGCGCGCCGGAAGGAGGCGCTCGAGGAGCTGGCCCGGCAGTCGGCCGACGAGGTGCGGCGCTCGCGGCAGCCGCACATGCTTCCGCCGCTCGCCCCCTGGGAGCGCCGGCTCGTGCACCTGGCGCTCTCCGAGGATGCCGAGGTCGAGACTCAGAGCGAAGGGGACGGGTTCCTGAAACGCGTGGAGGTTCGACTCAAGGGCCGGTAACGGCCATGCGGGCGAATTCCGACTCCCTCCTCGACACCATCGTGGCCCTGGCCACGCCGCTCGGCCGCTCGGCGCTCGCGGTCGTCCGTCTGTCGGGCCGCGACACGCGGAAGATCCTCTCGAGCCTTGCGCCGCGCTTCCCCGCGTCCGCCCGCGCGCGGCGTCCCTATCTCGTCTCGTTTCGCGATGCCGCGGGCGAGCCGATCGATCGGGGGCTCGCGACCGTCTTCGCGGCTCCCGCCTCCTTCACGGGCGAGGACGTCGGGGAGTTGTCGGTGCATGGCAGCCCCGCCGTGGCACAGCGGCTGATTGCGGCGGCGCTCTCGGCCGGGGCCCGCGCCGCGCGCCCGGGGGAGTTCACGGAGCGCGCGTTCCGCGCCGGGAAGATCGATCTGGTGCGCGCCGAGGCGGTCAACGAGCTAATCCAATCGCAAACGGCCGCCGCGGCCCGCGTGTCGGCGGGGCGGCTGGAGGGCTCGCTCTCGGTGCGTCTGGCGCAGGTGCGCGAGGCCCTTCTTTCCGCGGCGGCGGGTCTGGCCGCCGCAATCGACTTCTCCGAGGACGCGGGTGAGGCGGTGAGCTCCGCTGTCCCTGTTCGGCTCGGGGCGGCGCGGGACGCGCTCGAACGGCTCGCGGCGAGCTACCGGGCGGGCCGGTTGCTCGCGAGCGGCTGCCGGGTCGCGATCCTCGGCCGGCCCAACGCCGGCAAGTCCACGCTCTTCAACGCGCTGTCCGGCAGCGCGCGCGCTATCGTGACGGACATCCCGGGCACGACGCGCGACGCCCTCGAGTCGCTCGTCGACATCGGCGGCGTCCCGGTGACTCTCGTGGACACCGCCGGCCTGCGGGAGAGCGCCGACCTCGTCGAGCGGCTCGGCGTGACCCGCGCCCGCGAGGAAGGGGAGAAGGCCGACGCTCTGCTCTACGTCTTCGACGCGAGCGAAGGCTTCTCCGAGGAGGACGCCGGGATTCTGGCGAGCCTGGACGGCCTGCCGCGCGTCCTCATCGCCAACAAGTCCGACCGGGCCGTGGGGGAGCCCCGCGTCCCCGGGGCCGTGCCGTTTTGCGGCCTCTCCCCGGACGCGGGTGAGAAGCTCCGGGCGCTCCTTCTCGAAGCAATCGCCGCGGACATCCGCACCGAGGAATCGTCCGAGGTCCTGGGCTCGTTGCGCCAGAAAGACCTCGTCGAGCGCGCGCGGCAGGCCGTGGAAGACACGCTCGCCGCGCTCCAGGCCGGGGTCTCACCCGAGTATTCCGTCACCCACTGCCACGCGGCGCTCGATGCGCTGGCGGATCTCACCGGCGAGACGACGTCGGAGGACGTGCTCGCACGCGTCTTCGCGACGTTCTGTATCGGAAAGTGACCTCGTCTACGGCCCCGCCGCCGATGACCGGAGGCGCCGGCCAGTTCAGGCCGAGAGCCTTCGCGAGAAAAACCGCCATCTGCCCGCGCGTGAGAGGGGAGTCGGGGCAGTCGTTGCCGATGGTGGACAATCGCCCCGTGAAGTTCGACGTCCTCGTCATCGGCGGCGGGCATGCGGGCATCGAGGCCGCGCACGCGGCCGCCGGCATGGGGCGCCGGACGGCTCTCCTGACCGGCTCGCTTCCGGCGATCGGGCGGATGTCCTGCAACCCCGCCATCGGCGGCCTCGCCAAGGGCCAGCTCGTGCGCGAGATCGACGCGCTCGGAGGCCTGATGGGCGGGCTCGCCGACGCGGCCGGAATCCAGTTTCGGATCCTGAATCGCTCACGCGGCCCGGCGGTGTGGGGACCGCGCGCGCAGTGCGACCGGGCGCTGTACGCGCGGCTTGCGGGGCAGAAACTCTCCGCGACGCCGAACCTGACATTGATCGAGGGCATGGCCGAAGACCTTTTCGAGGAGCGGGGGCGGGTGCGCGGCGCCGTGACCGCGGCGGGCGATCTCATCGAGGCCGGCGCCGTCGTGATTACGACGGGGACGTTCTTGAACGGCCTGATGCACACGGGCGAGCGCCGGACGGAGGGCGGGCGTGTCGGGGAGGCGGCGGCTACGGGCCTGTCGGGAGCGCTCGCGCGCCTGGGGCTGAGGCTCGGGCGTTTCAAGACCGGCACGCCGCCGCGCGTCCATCGCGACACCGTGGACTACGCGGCCTGCGTGCCTCAGGAAGGCGACGATCCGCCGGTGCCGTTCTCGTTCCGCACGACGCGGCTGCCCGAACGCCAGGCGCTCTGCTGGCTGACGGCGACGAACCCCCGCGTGCACGCGCTCATTCGCGAGAACCTGCATCGCTCGCCCATGTACTCCGGCCAGATCCGCGGAGTCGGCCCGCGCTACTGCCCCTCGGTCGAGGACAAGGTCGTGAGGTTTGCCGGCAAGGATCGCCACACCATTTTTCTGGAGCCGGACGGCTGGGACGCCGAGGAGATCTACATCAACGGGCTCTCGACCTCGCTGCCCGAAGAGGTGCAGCGCGCTATCCTCGCCGAGATCCCGGGGTTGACGCGCGCGCGGATGATCCGGCCCGGCTACGCCGTCGAGTACGACTTCGTCTTTCCGGAGCAGCTGCGGTTGTCGCTCGAATCCCTCGGCGTGCCGGGCCTGTTTCTCGCCGGGCAGATCAACGGCACCTCCGGCTACGAAGAGGCGGCCGCGCAGGGGCTCGTGGCGGGCGTGAACGCGGCACTGTCCGTGTCGGGCGAGGAACCCTTCGTGATGGAGCGCTGCGAGTCCTACGCGGCCGTGATGATCGACGACCTCACGAAGCTCGGCCTAGACGAGCCGTACCGGCTCTTCACCTCGCGCGCCGAGTACCGGCTGCTGCTCGGAATCGACACGGTCCTCCCGAGACTCCTGCCACACGGCCGGCGGCTGGGCTTGATCCGGGAGGACGAGTACGCGAACGCGATGCGGAGCGAAGAGCGCCTCCGGAGAGCGGAGCAGCAGATGCTCGCCCGCGTCGTCACCCCCTCGATCGCGGGCCGCGAGCTCTTGCAGGAAAAGCTCGGAATCGAGCTCGAAGTTCCGACATCGCTATATAAACTACTGCAACGTCAGGAGTTAGATATATTCCGCATCAGCGCGGTAGCTCCGGAGATCTTCGAGGGCCTGAGCCGCGAGGAGAACAACATTCTCCAGGCCCGAGTGCGCTACGAGGGGTACATCCGACGCGAGAACGAGCGCCTCGAACGCCTGAAGCCGCTCGAGACCCGCCCGATCCCGCAGGGCTTCCTCTACCAGCTTCCCGGGCTCTCGACAGAGGTCATCGAGAAGTGTTCGCGGCGCCGGCCGCGCACCGTGGGCGAGGCTTCCCGGATCCCGGGCGTGACGCCGGCGGCCGTCGCGATAATCTCGGCTCATGTCACGCGAGGCGGAGAAGCCGCTTCCTCCTGAGCGTTTCGAGGAGCTCCTCCGCGAGGAGTCGCCCACATTCGGCCTCGTCCTCTCCCCCGCAATCCTCGGCCAGCTCGCCCGGTTTCTCTCGGAGCTCGACCGATGGCGCCGCCACAGCAACCTGACCGGCCAGCTTTCGGGCAAGGGGCTCGCGGCCCACGCGCTCGAATCCGTGTTCGGGGAGCGCCTAATTGTTCATGGGGAACGCGTTGTTGACATTGGGTCCGGGGCCGGGTTCCCGGGGATGGCTCTCGCCATTGCGAGGCCTGATCTGGCCGTCACGCTCGTCGAGCCCAGGCAGAAGCGCGCCGCCTTCTTGAGGCACATCGTGCGTGATCTCAAACTCCGGTTGGTCACGGTGAGGGAGGACCGCATCGAAAAAGTCGGCGGGCAGACTTTCGGCGTCGCGACGACGCGGGCGGTCGGGGGCTTCGAGAACTGGATCGGCGACGCTGCCTTCCTCGACGTGGGGGGCCGGCTCCTGGCCTGGACGACCGAGGACGGAGAGCTCGGCATGAGCCTCGCGCCCCGCTTCCGGTTGAACGAAAGTCTGCGGATTCCCGGGTCTACCAAGCGATTCATAGCGGTGCTTCGAAAGTCCTGATCGATTGTTCCACGTGGAACAGTGACCTCGCCGGGGGATTTCGGTTCCCCGCTGCCCCGATCGCGTCCATAATCCCCGGCCCATGGGACGGATCATCGCCGTCGCGAACCAGAAGGGCGGAGTCGGGAAGACCACGACGGCCATCAGCCTGGCGGCCGCCCTGGCGGCCTTTGACCAGAAAGTCCTCCTGGTCGACCTCGATCCGCAAGCCAACGCGACGTCCGGTCTGGGCTTCTCCAAGCGCGAGGGGGAGACCATTTACGGAGCCCTCCTGTCCGGGAGCGCGGCCGGAGCGGTCAAGGAGACCGGGTTCCCCAACCTCTGGATCGTGCCCTCGGGTCGAGACCTCGTGGGGGCCGAAATCGAGCTCGTGGACCAGCCGGATCGGGAATCGCGGCTTCGTTTCGCGCTCGGGGGAGTGCGGGGCGCCTACGACTTTCTGTTCATCGACTGCCCTCCCGCGCTTTCGCTCCTGACCGTCAACGCGTTGGCCGCCTCGGACTCGGTCCTCGTTCCCATCCAGACCGAGTACTTCGCCCTCGAAGGCTTGACCGACCTTCTGGAGACCGTGGAGCGCGTGCGCGACTCTTTCAATCCCCTGCTCGCCATGGAGGGCATCGTCTTGACCATGTACGACGAGCGGACTAATCTCGCCCGGCAGGTCGTCGACGACATCCGCCACCACTTCGGCGACCGGGTCTTCGAAACCGTGATTCCTCGAAACGTGCGGCTGGGAGAGGCGCCCTCCTTTGGCAAACCCGTGCTGTCCTACGACATCAAGTCCAAGGGCGCCGAGGCGTACCTCGCGCTGGGCCGCGAGTTTCTGAAGAAGCGGAAGGCCAAATGACCACCATCCGAAAGCCGGTTTTGGGCCGCGGGCTCTCGGCCCTGCTGCCAGGAAAGAACGACGTTCCCCGGGGAACACACCCCGGAGAGGTCGAGATCGGCCGCCTGACTCCCTCCCGATTTCAGCCCCGGCGCGACTTCTCGGAGCCGGCCCTGGCCGACCTCGCGCAGTCCATCCGGGAGCAGGGGATCGTGCAACCGATCGTGGTGGTGGCGCGCGGCGATCGCTTCGAGATCGTCGCCGGGGAGAGGCGCTGGCGCGCCGCGTCGCTGGCGGGGCTCGAGCGGGTGCCCATCACGGTCCGGGAGAAGTCCTCCGACCGGGACCTCCTCGAAGCCGCGCTCGTCGAGAACCTTCAGCGCGAGGACTTGAACGTCCTGGAAGCGGCGGAGGCGTACGCGCGGCTCAAGCAGGAGTTCGGCGTCACCCAGGAGAAGATCGCCGAGAGAGTCGGCAAGGATCGCACGACCGTAGCTAACACACTGAGAATATTGAAGTTATCGCCTCCTGTACGTGAAAAGATTCGATCCAACGAAATCTCTGCCGGGCACGCGAAGGCCCTGGTGGCGTTGGCCTCGGCCGACGACCAGGAGCGGCTGGCGGAGGAGATCGTCCGCCGATCCCTCTCGGTCCGCCAGACGGAGAAGCGGGTCGCCAGCATCGCCGCGGGGGACAAGGTGACCCGAGAGCGGCGGCGCGATCCCTTCACGCGCGACGCCGAGGAGAAGCTCTCTCGACATCTTCAGACCCGCGTGCGCATTCTCCGCAAGCGCCGGGGTGGCAGAATCGAGCTCGCTTTCGGGTCCGAAGAGGAGCTGATCGGGCTTTACGAGAGGTTGGCGGGGAAACCGTAGGCCGAGTAGAGTTCTCGGGTCGGAGGAGGTCGCATGAAGCCACGCGGCGAGGGCGCCACATTGAACGGCTTTCTCGACAAGGGAAGCCATCTGAAGGGCGAGCTCTTCTTCGAAGAGACTTTCCGCATCGACGGGAAGTTCGAGGGCCGCATTCCGTCGGGCAGCGAGCTGATCCTGGGCGACTCGGCCGAGGTCGACGCCGAGATCAACGTCGAGCGCCTCTCGATCAACGGCTCTCTGAAGGGGACCGTGCGCGCGAGCGAACGGATCGACATCCATCCGCGCGCCCGCGTCACGGCCGATCTGCAGACTCCCGTTCTCCGGATCGAAGAAGGCGCATTCTTCCAGGGCTCCTGCGACATGACCTCGGAGTCGGCGCCGAGAGTCGTGGAGATGCCGGCGCAACGCAAGTAACTGAAGGCACGGCTTTTACTATCAGGTCCGGCGGTGCAGTCGTCGCTTCGCGAACGCCTCGCGCGCGGCGCCGACTGACCGCGGCGCGATAACGCCTCTCGACCCTCGACTCGCGACTCTCGACTGTGCTATTGATCCGCGGTTTCGTCGCTTCGGAAAGACCTTCATGATCGAGCTACCCAACGTCACCAGTCTCTATGTGCTCCTTGCGTTCGGGGCAAGCTGCTGGATCCTGAAGAAGTACCTCTTCGTTCCCCTGACGGCGATCCTCGACGCGCGCGAGGGCAATGAGCAGGAGGCGCAGCGGGCGTATGCCGAGAGCCTGCAGGCGCTCGAGAAGCTCGTCGCGGCCGGAGAAGAGCAGCTCTCGGCGGCGCGGCGCGAGGCGCTGAAGACGCGCGAGGATCTGCGAAGCCAGGGGATGGCGGCTCTGGAAGCGCAGCTCGCCGAGGCTCAGGCCGCCGCCAACGAGACGGTCGCCCGGGGCAGCCGCGAGATCGAGGCGCAGGCCGCGGCCTCGGCCCGGGAGCTCCCGGAGCGCTCTCGCAGCCTCGCCCGCGAGCTCGCCGAAAAGGTCCTCGGGCGGAAGCTCGCCGCGTGAGCTTCCTGCTGCGTCTGCCTGCGGCGCTGCCGGCCGTCCTTTTTCTCTCCGGAGAGGAGGGCGGGAACGCCGCGAAATTTCTGGGACTGCCCCTCTGGGTCTGGCAGATCCTGAACCTCGTTCTCTTCTTCGCGGTGCTGCTCTACTTCGTGGCGCGGCCCATGACGGAGGCCTTTCGCAAGCGCCAGCGGGAGATCGAAGAGCGCCGCATCGAAGCGGAGAAACAGCGCGCCGCCGTCCGAGAGCTCTCCTCCGAGATCCGCGAGCGCACGTCGAGGCTCGAGCGCGAGATCGAAGAGGTCCGCCGCCAGGGCCTTGCGGAAGGGGAGAGCGCCCGCGCGGCGCTTTCCGCACGCGCGAAGGAAGAGGCCGAGCGGGTGCTCCAGGGCTCGCAGGAGGAGATCGCGCGGCGACTCGCAGCCGCCAAGGAAGAGCTGCGGCAGGTGGCCGCCGACCTGACGGCTTCCGCGGGGACCGAGATCGTCTCCCGGGAGATCACCGCCGAGGACCGCCATCGTCTCCTCTCCGAAAGCGTCGAGAAGATGAAGGCCGCCCGATGAGCTCCTTCGTGCACCCGTACGCGCGCGCTTTTCTGGAGGCCGCGCCTTCCGGCTACGACGTCGGGGGATTCCTGGCCGCCGCGGCCTCCTTTTGCGAAGCCGTCGAGACCCATCCGGCCCTGCGCGCGTTCCTGGCGAGCCCCGCCGTGCCCCGGGAGGCCAAGCGGAAAGCCGTGGCCGAGCTCTCGGCGAAGGCGGGCCTCGACGCATTCGGCCAGCGGTTCTTCGGGGTCGTCCTCGCGAACCACCGGATCCTGGAGTGCGGAGCGATCCTCAGGGGGCTCGCCGAGGCCAACGACGCCCGGCAGGGGATCGTGCGCGGGCGCGTCACGGTGGCCACACCGATCGGGGACGCGGAGCGGGCGTCGATCGAGGCAGCGGTCGCCGCGCGCGTGGGCGGCAAGGTGAGTCTCTCGGTCGACGTGGATCCGGCGATTCTCGCGGGCTTCGTGGCCCGCGCTGCGAGCAGCGTGTTCGACGCCTCGGCGGCGGCCGGGATCCGGCGCTTCCGGGAACGAGCGCATTTGAGAACGGGAGCCTGAGATGCAGATCAAGGCGGACGAAATAACGGCGATCCTGAAACAGCAGCTCGCTGGCTACGAGAAGGCGATCGACGTGGCCGAGGTCGGCACCGTGCTGTCGGTCGGCGACGGCATCGCGCGCATCTACGGCCTGGACAAGGTCATGGCGGGCGAGCTCGTGGACTTCGGGCACGACATCTTCGGCCTCGCCCTGAACCTCGAGCAGGACCAGGTCGGCGTCGTCCTCCTCGGCGAGTCGCAGCACGTCAAGGAAGGCCAGGAGGTCCGCCGCACGCGCCGGATCATCCAGGTGCCTGTCGGCCCGGCGCTCGTCGGACGCGTGGTGGACGCCCTGGGCCGCCCGATCGACGACAAGGGGCCGATCCAGGCGACCGAGTTCTACCCGACCGAGCGCATCGCGCCGGGCGTCATCGACCGGCAGGGAGTCAAAGAGCCCGTGCAGACGGGTCTGAAGGCGATCGACGCCATGATCCCGATCGGCCGCGGGCAGCGCGAGCTGATCATCGGGGACCGGCAGACGGGCAAGACGGCGATCGGGCTCGACACGATCATCAACCAGAAGGGCAAGGGCATCGTCTGCATCTACGTCGTCATCGGCCAGAAGAAGTCGACCGTCGCCCAGGTGGCCAAGACGCTCGAGGAGAACGGGGCGATGACGCACACCATCATCGTCTCGGCCACGGCCTCCGACCCGGCGCCGATGCTGTACCTCGCCCCCTATGCCGGATGCGCGATGGGCGAGTGGTTCCTCTACAACAAGCAGCACGCCCTGACGATCTACGACGACCTTTCCAAGCACGCCGCGGCGTACCGCGAGATCTCGCTGCTGCTGCGCCGGCCGCCGGGCCGCGAGGCGTACCCGGGCGACGTCTTCTATCTCCACTCGCGGCTTCTCGAGCGCGCGGCGAAGCTCTCGGAGAAGAACGGCGGCGGATCGCTCACGTCTCTTCCCATCATCGAGACGCAGGCGGGCGACGTGTCGGCCTACATCCCGACCAATGTCATCTCGATCACGGACGGCCAGATCTACCTCGAGAGCGACCTCTTCTATTCGGGCGTGCGGCCCGCGGTCAACGTCGGCATCTCGGTCTCGCGCGTCGGCGGCAACGCGCAGATCAAGGCCATGAAGCAGGTCGCGGGTACCCTGCGCCTGGATCTGGCGCAGTACCGCAACCTCGCGGCCTTCGCCCAGTTCGGGTCGGACCTCGACAAGGCCTCGCAGGCGCAGCTCGCGCGCGGCCAGCGGATGGTCGAGCTCTTGAAGCAGCCGCAGTTTGCGCCGATGGATGTCGAGCTGCAGATTGTCTCGATCTACGCGGGCACGAAAGGCTTTTTCGACTCCCTCAAGGTCGAGGCCGTGCGGGACTTCGAGAAGGGCCTCCACGAGGACCTGAAGAGCAAGCACAAGGAGATCCTCTCGGCCGTCGTCGCCACCGGAAAGCTCGAGAAGGCGACTGAAGAAGCCCTCTCGAAAGCGATCGAAGGGTTCAAGGCCCAGTTCGTCAAGGACAATGCCGCGGCCGTGGCTGCGTAGGCTCCGGCTAACGGCTAACGGCTAACGGCTAACGACACATGGCTTCCCTCATCGACATCCGCCGCCGGCTGCGCTCGGTCAAGAGCACGCAGCAGATCACCAGGGCCATGAAAATGGTCGCGGCGGCCAAGTTGCGTCGTGCGCAGGACCGGGTCGTCGGGGCGCGACCGTACGCGAAGCTGCTCTCCGACGTCCTCGCCTCGGTGAGGGCGCATGCGGGCGAGGTGACGCATCCGCTCCTCGCGGAGCGCGAGGAGAAGCGCGTCATCGTCGTGGTCGTCGCGGGAGATCGCGGTTTAGCCGGCGCCTTCAACACGAACGTCAACCGTGCCACAGGGCAGCTTCTGGGGGCGCACCCGGAGTGGACGGAAGTCCGGATCCTCCCGGTCGGGAAAAAGGCCCTCGAGTTCTGGCGGCGCCGGAAGATCCCGCTCACCGAGAAGACCTACTCGGGCATCTTCGCGGGGCTCAAATACGCGGACGCGAAGGAGATCGCCGGCTTTCTCGCCGACGAGTTCCTGGGGGACCGGATCGACGCGGCCTACATCGTCGTCAACGAGTTCCGCTCGATCCTCTCCCAGGTGGTTCACGCGGACCGGCTCCTCCCGCTCGCGCCCCGAGCGGCCGCGGAAAAGGAGTCGTCCGCCGGCCCCGGAATCGAGTACCTCTACGAGCCCGACGCTCCGACGATCCTGGCGTGGCTCCTGCCGCGTTACCTCGAGTTCACCGTGTTCCGGGCGCTGGCGGAGTCGGCGGCGGCCGAGATGGGCGCGCGCATGACCGCGATGGACTCGGCTTCCAAGAACGCCGGGGACATGATCGACAAGCTGACGCTGACCTACAACCGCGCCCGGCAGGCGCGCATCACCAGGGAATTGATCGAGATCGTCTCGGGCGCCGCGGCGCAGGAATAATGGAGAAGGGGCAGACTATGGCGGAACAGAACATCGGCAAGGTCGTCGCGATCATCGGGCCGGTTCTCGACATCCAGTTCCCGGAGGGGAAGCTGCCGGCGATCTACAACGCCGTCCACGTCGAGGACGACGGGAAAGAGACCGGCGAGCCGATCGACGTCATCGTGGAGGTCGCGCAGCAGCTCGGCGAGAGCGTCGTGCGCTGCGTCTCGATGAAGCCGACCGACGGCATGGTACGCGGGATGAAGGCCGTGGACCTGGGACAGCCGATCTCGGTGCCCGTCGGCCGCGAGACGCTCGGGCGCATCCTGAACGTCATCGGCGAGCCGATCGACGGCCTCGGCCCGGTCGAGGCCAAGGAGCGCTGGCCGATCCACCGCGAGCCCCCCGCCTACGACGAGCAGGCGACCTCGGTCGAGATGTTCGAGACGGGCATCAAGGTGATCGACCTGCTCGAGCCGTACACGAAGGGCGGCAAGACGGGCCTCTTCGGCGGCGCGGGCGTCGGCAAGACCGTCATCATCCAGGAGCTCATCAACAACGTGGCCATTCACCACGGCGGCTTCTCCGTCTTCTCGGGGGTCGGCGAGCGCACGCGCGAGGGCAACGACCTCTACCACGAGATGACGGAGTCGGGCGTCATCACGCCGGGCGACACGGTCAAGTCGAAGGCCGCGCTGATCTACGGACAGATGACCGAGCCGCCGGGCGCGCGCCTGCGCGTCGGGCTGACGGGGCTGACCGTCGCCGAGTACTTCCGCGACACCGAGGGCAAGGACGTTCTGCTCTTCATCGACAACATCTTCCGCTTCACGCAGGCGGGCTCGGAAGTCTCGGCGCTGCTCGGCCGCATGCCCTCGGCCGTCGGCTACCAGCCCAACCTCGCGACCGAGATGGGCGAGCTCCAGGAGCGCATCACCTCGACCAAGAAGGGCTCCATCACCTCGGTGCAGGCCATCTACGTGCCGGCCGACGACCTGACGGACCCGGCGCCGGCGGCCGCGTTCGCCCACCTGGACGCGACGTCGGTTCTCTCCCGCGCGATCTCGGAGATGGGCATCTACCCGGCGGTCGATCCGCTGGCCTCGACCTCGACGATTCTCTCGGCCCGCGTCGTCGGCGAAGAACACTACAAGTGCGCCCGCGACGTGCAGGCCGTGCTCCAGAAATACAAAGACCTCCAGGACATCATCGCCATCCTCGGCATCGACGAGCTCTCGGAGGAAGACAAGCTGACCGTCGCGCGCGCCCGCAAGATCCAGCGGTTCCTCTCGCAGCCCTTCTTCGTCGCTCAGCAATTCACGGGCCTCGAGGGCCGGTACGTCAAGATCGCCGACACGATCAAGGGCTTCCGCGAGATCGTCGACGGCAAGTGCGACGACATGCCCGAGCAGGCCTTCTACATGGTCGGCACGATCGAAGAGGCCCGGGAGAAGGCAGCCCAGCTGGCGAAGGTCGCGTAGGGCTTTCCGTGGCTCTCCAGTTACTCGTCGTCACCCCGGAGCGCAAGGTCGTCGAGACCGAAGCGGACGAGGTGGAGCTGCCCGGGGCCGAGGGTTACCTCGGCATCCTCCCGGGCCACACCGCGCTCATCACGCTTCTGAAGACGGGAGTCCTCTCCTACCGCCGGGCCGGGCGCTCGCAGGCCTTCGCGGTGTCCTCGGGCTTCGCCGAGATCGTCAACGACCGGGTCTCCGTGCTCGCCGACCTGGCCGAGCGTGGCGCCGAGATCGACACCGCGGCGGCGGAGCGCGAGCGGGCGAAGGCCGAAGAGGAGATGAAGACCGCCGGCGTCGACACGCTCGAGGCGATCCGCGGGCGCTTCGAGCTCGCCGAGGCCCGCCTCTCCGTCGCCCGCCGGCCCGCGTAGCCTCCCCGACCTCCGGCCCTGTCCCCTTTCGGGCGCCGGTTCCGAGTTATCCCGTAGGGGGATCCCCATGAACCGAAAGCTCCTGCTCGGTCTAGCACTCGGGACGACTCTGGCTCTCGCCGGCGATCCGCTGCTCGGGCAGGGCGGCACGGACTGCTGCCAGGTTCTGGCGGTGTTTCTCGCGAAGGCGCTGGGCCTTCACTGGCCCTACTGAACATGGCGAACCGTGTCGTCCGGCTGGCTCTCGTCGTCGTGGCGCTGCTCGCGGCGGCGCTCTTCGGAGCCTACGTGCCGGCCGCGGACGGCGGTCTCTTGCCCGGGGGCCTCGTACTGCTGGCCGTCTCGGCGCAGGCGCTCAGGCGACTGACCTCACCCGAGTCGCGCCGGGCTTGAGCACCGCTCGCGCCCGCGAGCGTGCGCTACGATCGGCGCCGTGCGAGCCAGAGAGCCCGGCGGGATCCGTCCGTGAGCAGCATCGACCCGAAAGCCGGAAACGCGTCGGTCCCCCCGGCGGCGGAGCCGCCCCCCGACCGACTCTTTCTCGAGGGCCCGCGCTCGCGATGGAGAGAGCTGGTCTCCGCCCTGGGAATCCTGCGGGAGCTCATCCGCGGCTTCCGCACGCTCCACTTCGTCGGGCCCTGCGTGACCGTTTTCGGCTCGGCGCGCTTTCACGAGAAGCACCCCTACTACGAGCTCAGCCGCAAGGTCGGCTATGCCCTCGCGAGGCTGGGATTCACGGTCATGACCGGAGGCGGTCCAGGCGTCATGGAAGCCGCCAGCCGGGGCGCCAAGGAGGCGGGGGGCTTCACGGTCGGCTGCAACATCCGGCTGCCGGAAGAGCAGAAGCTCAATCCCTACCTCGATCGCGCGGTGGCGTTCGAGCACTTCTTCGTCCGGAAGGTCATGCTCGTGAAGTACTCCTACGCCTTCGTCGTCATGCCGGGCGGGCTCGGCACGATGGACGAGCTCTTCGAGGCGCTCACGCTCATCCAGACGAAGATGATCGAGAACTTCCCGGTCGTCCTGATGTCCACCGAGTTCTACCGGCCGCTCATGGGCATGCTCGCGAAGATGGTCGCGGCGGGCACGATCTCGAACACCGACCTCGACCTTCTGCTCGTGACCGACTCGATCGAAGAGGCCATGGAGCACATCGAGAAGCACGCCATCGGGTCCTTCGGCCTCGAGCGGCCGACCACCCAGCCCCTGACGGTCCTCGGCGAGTGAGGGCGGGCTCCGCCCGCTCCGACCGGCGCTACCGGGCCCCGGCGTAACCCGGACCGCGCAGCGACTTTCCGGGGGCAGCTCCCGTGATCTTCCCGCCGTCGACCACGAGCACGCCGTTGACGGCGACGTAGGGGAACCCGGCGCTGTAGCGGCGCGGCTCCTCGTAGGTCGCGAGGTCCTTGACCTTCGGCAGGTCGACGGCCGTCAGGTCCGCGGCGAACCCGACCTTCACCAGGCCGCGGTCGGCCAGCCCGGCGGACTCGGCCGGGAACGAGGTCATCTTGCGGATCGCCTCCTCCAGGCGCAGCAGCTTCTCGTCGCGGACGTAGAGGCCGAGGATCCGCGCCGCCGAGGCCCAGCCGCGCGGATGGGACTTTTCCTCGGCGAAGATACCGTCGGTCGCCCCGGCGCCGGAATCGGTGCAGAAGGCGACGAGCGGGCTCTGGAGCGCCGTGCGCACGTCCGTCTCGTCCATCATGAAGATGATGCAGGCGACGTTGGCGCGGTCGGCGATGACCAGGTCGATCAAGGCGTCGCGCGGGTCCTTCTTCTCCTCGGCCGCGATCTGCGCGATGGTCTTGCCCTCATACGTCTTGAGGCTCGTGTTCACGACCGAGGCGACGAGCACGCGTTCGGGTCCGCCGGCGCCCAGATACTGATTGCTCCAGGCGTCCGTGTCCTGGAGCATGTCGGCCTTGGCCTTCTCGCGCAGCTTCGGGTCGGCGAGGCGCTTCAACAACGCCGCCCGCCCTCCCTCGCGGATCCACGGCGGCAGGCAGGCGTCGAGGCCGTTGGAGCCCGCGGTCCAGGGGTACTGGTTGGCGGAGACGTCGAGCCCCTGCGCGCGCGCGGCTTCGATCCGGGCCAGGACCGCCGGCATGCGGCCCCAGTTGCGCTTGTAAGCCGTCTTCAGGTGCCAGATCTGCGTGCGGACGTCGGCGTCCTTCGCGATCCGGAAGACCTCGTCGAGCGAGGCGTCGATGGCGTTGGCCTCCGAGCGCTGGTGGGTGAAGTAGGCGCCCCGGTACTTCGCCGCGACCTTCGCCATCGCGGTCAGCTCGTCGGTCGAGTTGTACATGTCGGGCACGTACTGGAGCGAGGAGGAGAGGCCGAGCGCCCCCTCCCGCATCGCCTGGTCGACGATCTCGCACATGCGCGCGAGCTCCTCGGGTGTCGCGCGCCGGTCCGCCTTGCCGATGACGAGGTCCCGCACGCCTCCCGCGCCGACGAAGGTCGCCATGTTGACCGCGGTGCCCCGGCGCTCCAGGGTCTTGAAGTAGCCGTCGAGCGTCCGGAAGTCGGGCGTGAAGCCGTAGCGGCGGTAGATGTCCGCCCCCTCGGCCAGCATCGCGTCGTTCAACGGGGCGATCGAGGCGCCCTCGCCCGTGACCTCGGTCGTGATGCCCTGCGTGATCTTCGAGGCCGCCCGCTTGTCGACGAGCACGTTGTACTCGGACTGGCCGAGCAGGTCGATGAAGCCGGGCGTGATCAGCAGGCCGGTCGCGTCGATCGTGCGCGTGGCGGCGCGCCCGGAAAGCGCTCCGACGGCGACGATCTTTCCGCCGCGCACGGCGACGTCGGCCCGGAACCAGGGCGCCCCGGTCCCGTCGACGACGCGCCCCCCGACGAACAGGAGGTCATAGGGAGGATCCGCGGGGGCGAGGGCGAGCGCGCCGAGGGCCAGCAGGAAGACGGGCGTCAGGTTCTTCATGGCCGTAACTCTATCGTCCGGCGAGGGTCGCGAGGGCCGGGGCCTGCCGGGAGAGCCAGAGAGAGAGCTGGACGCAAACCGCCACGAAGCCGCCTCCGGCGATGGCGACGGTCACGACGGTGCCCGAGCGGCGGCGGGAGAGCCAGTCGATCGCGGCCATCGCGGCCGGCGCGAGCACGAGATAGAGCGGCGTCGCGAACCGGCTCTCGACGGCCACGGGAAGGTAAACGGCGACGTAGGCGAGGCCGATCAGAAGGGCCCCGGCAAGATACAGGCGGGCCGCCGCTTCCCGCCGGTCGAGGGGGCCCGCCGCGAGCCCGAAGAGCGCCAGGAAAAGAAACGCGTAGTTCAGAAGCGACAGCGGCCAGCGGTACCAGGGCCGCGGGTTCTCGATGAACGTGAAGGGGAGATCCTGATCGACGAGGGCAAAGCCGTGGAGCGCGAGCGTCTTCAGGTAGCCCACGGGGTTCTCCGCCAGGAACTCCCGGGGGCTCGAAACACCCACGGGGTAGAAGGGATTGCGGTACACGAGCTGCGGTTCCGCGCCCGGAACCACGACGGTCCCGTACTTCAGGATCGCCATTCCCCAGCCCGCCTGCTTGTCGTAGAGCCGATAAACGGGCAGTGGCGTCCACTCGCCGTAGCCGCGAACGTTGGAGACGAGCTGGGGCGCCAGGGAAAGCGCGATCGCGGCACTCGCCGGCAGGAGGACCCTTCGCACGCGCTCGCCGTAGAGCCGCCCGCGAATCCACCAGAGAATCGCCAGCGCGGGCAAGACGGCGAGGTTCGCCGGGCGCACGGCGATCGAGAGCCCGAGGCAAAGAAACGCCAGCAGCGCGCGGCGTCGCGGCCGGGACCGCTCGAGCGACACGAAGAGCGAGAGGGCGAGCAGGACCGCCGACAGAAGGTCGGACAGCACTTCGGTCGTCCGGATGAGCACGATCGGGTTCAAAGCCATCACCAGATAGGTCCCGTAGAAAAAGCGGGGCGAGCCGAAAACCCGTTCCGCCACGCGCGCGGCATAGAGACTCGCGGCGAGATAGATCAAGAGCTGCGCGGCGAAGACCAACGCACGCGTGGTCGCGGGGCTTGCTTCGGTGAACCCCGTGACGAGCGACACGAAGAGCGGGTACCCGTACATGCGCACACGGCTGTGCAGGTTCCAGAGGCCCTCGCTCGACAGGATGCGCGAGAGCGTCAGGTAGTGGAACGAGTCGTAGATCAGCTCGCGGAAGCTTCCCAGGAAGCAGGCGGTCGCGAGGCCGGCCGCCGCCGACGAGACTGCGAGGACGAAGCCCCCGCGTCCCGCCCCGTTCCCGCTCACGCGCCTAGGTTATCCGGGGCCGAGCATGTCTTCCTGTAATCTTCGCGGCACGAGAACGGGAACACACGGTTGACTCGACGCCGCGAAACGCTCGGAGCCGTCGGCCTGGTGGCGCTCGGGGTGGGCCTGCGGATCGTCTTTGTCGCGGCCTATCCCACGCACCCTTTCTCGGACTTCCGGGCCCTGGTCGACTTCGCGCTGCGCCTGCGGGATCACGGCCTCGCGGCTCCGGGCTGGGGTTGGGTCCAGTTCAACCCGGGCATGCCGCTGGTGTTGTCCGTCCTCTTCCGCGTCGCGCCGGCCGACCCCGCCTCGGCCGCTCGCCTGGCGACCGCGACCGCGTCGGGCCTGACGGCGCTGCTGCCTTTCCTGATTTGGCGGCCCGTGCTCGCGTATCGCTGGCGGATGCTGGCGGGCCTGCTCCTCGCGCTGTGGCCGGGGCAGGTGTTCTTCTCCGGCGTCGTTGCGCAGGAGAATTGGGTGCTGCCGCCGGCCGTCGCGCTCGCCTGCCTCGGGGTCCGCGCGTTGCGCGAGGGCCGGGGGCGCGGCTACCCGATTGTGGCGGGGCTGCTTCTGGCCGTGAGCGCCGCGATCCGCCAGGAGATGCTCCTCGTGCTGCTCCCCCTCGCCCTGCCCGCGGCGGGTGTCTCACGGCGGCGCTACGCCCTCCTCTTCGCGCTCGCGGCCGGCGCTCCGCTGCTCGCTCTGGCCGGGCAGCGCTACGCGGCCACGGGACGTTTCGCGCTGACGAGCGAGCACGGAGGGCTCGGGCTTCTCGGGAGCGCTGTCCCGGGCTCGGCCGCAGCCGGTTGGGTCGATCCGACTCCCCACGTGGCCTCCCTCGATCCGGAGCTGGTCAAGGACGGCAAGCGTCTCCGGCAGGCGTCCTACGGGCTCGCGGCCGCGGAGTGGAAGCGCCGCTATCGGTTCCACGTCTTCCGCGCCGCGGTCGCGGGGCTGCGTCTGGGCGTCCAGAGCGATTCGGACAATCTGTACTGGAGCGTGGGCGCGAACGAGGCCCTGCCGGAGCAACGGAGGGACGCGGGCGCGGCATTTGCCGCGAGATGGACGTCTTGGCTGCGGTGGGAGCTCGCCCTTGTTCAGGGACTCTTCGCCGCGGCGCTCGTCGTCGGGCTGCGCCGGCGCGATCCCGCGATCCTCGCGCTGTGCGCGGCGGTGTTCCTGAAGCTCGCGATCCAGGTGCTCGTTTCCCCCCTCGGCCGCCTGATGGTCCCCGCCGTCGCGCTGGAGCTTCTGGCGATCGCCCTGGCGGCCGCAAGCCTCCGCGGCGCCCGGCAGCACCTTCTTCCGCTCGCGTTCGCCGGAGCCATCGCGGCCGCGCTCCTCCTCGCCGTCCCGCCGCTGCAGGCTCTGGCTGTCGCGAAAGACGAGGCGCCGCGCCGGGTCGCGCGCTTCCCGCTCGCGCTCCCCGGCGGAAAGGCCTTCGCGGAATGCTCGATGGAAGAGGGCCGGCTCGTGGCGCTCGCGTTCAACCGGGCGCGCATCGCGATGCACGGCGGGACGGCCTCGCCCGGCGAGACCGCACGCGTGTCGTGCCTGCTCCCGGCGACCCACCCCGATCTTCCGCTCGAGCTCCGCATCGAGGACCCGTACGCGCCCGGGGGGTTTCCCGGCCGCATCCTCGAGAGGGTCTCGATCGACGGCCGGGTAGTCTTCTCTCACGATCTGGCCGGAGAGCCCGGTGCGGGCGTGCTCGAGGTGCCGCTAACGGGGGACGGCGCTGCCCGCCCCTCGCGGTTCGCGTTCGAAATTCTCGCCGTGCGGCCGGATCCCGGCTGGGCCTGGGGCGCGGCCTCGGCCGCAACCTTTGAGCTTTCGGCGGGCGCCGCGCCTTAGTCGCCCGATCAGCCGGCCGGCGGCCCGGCGACGCGGCAGAAGAACAGCTCGGTGTTGAAGATGCCGGCTTCGGGAAAGTCTCGCTTCGTGTACTCCACCTCGAAGCCCAGGCGGGAGAGCTCCTCGTCGAGGTCGGTGCCGAAGGAGCGATAGGCCAGGGAACGGCCCTCCGGAGAGTTCGCGTCGCCGTGGTACTCGCGCTCCAGCAGGTCCACGTCGCGCGAAGGATCGGCCGGGTCGACGACCTCGACACGGCGGACCGTCGAACGGTCGCGAAAGTGGGGCACCGTGAAGATGTAGACGCCGCCCGGCTTCAGCACGCGGCGGATCTCCCGGTGCGCCGCTTCCTCCAGCCGCACGTGCTCGAGGACGTCGCTCGTGACGACGACGTCGAAGACGGCATCGGGGAATGCGAGGCACTCGAGGTTCTGGTTGGTCACGCCCGGGCCAAGAGCTTCCCCGCGGGACGCGTCGGGGCGCCAGGTCGAGATCGCCAGGTCGATCCACGGGCATCTCTCGAGAAAGCCTGGGATCGGATAGGCCGACGCGCCCGTCGAGAAAGGAACCTGCGTGTCGTAGACGCGGAGCCTCTGCCCGTTGCCCTCGCGCGGCAGCTCCGCGAGGCTTCTCGCCTCGACCCCCGCGAGATTCCGGAAAGCCTCGAGCAGGCCCCGCGCGATCGAGCGGTAGCGGCTGGTCGAGAGACACCCCTCGCAGATGAGCGACTCGCGAAAGAGCGACGGGTCCGTGTAGCGGAAGCGCGTTTCCCGGCCGCAGATGTTGCAACGCCCCTCGAGGCTCGACATCCCGGAGAGGCTCGCTCGCGCAGGCTGAGGGCCGGGGCGCGGGTGGCCGGAAACGCGCGCGAGCGCGGCGAGCGCGGTCCGGACCCGCGTCTCCCACGAGTTGGCCCGGGCGACCGAGCGCAGGCGGGCCCGGAACGCCGGATCGCGCCCGTCGGGAAGCGCCGCGTCGAGCGCCCGCGCGAACTCTTCGGGTGTGGCGGCGATCCGGACCTCGGGGTGGGCCTGGCACTCGGGCATCGGCGTCGTGACGACGGGCTTGCCGCCCGCGAAGTACTCGAAGAGCTTCAAGGGCGAGGTCGCGAGCGTGATCGGATTGATCCGGAACGGAATCGTCGCGACGTCGAAGAGCGAGAGATAGCCGGGCAGCGTCACGTAGTCGCGCGGGCCGAGCCAACGGACGTTCTCCCGCGCCAGCAGCGGCTGCCCCGGCAGGCTCTTGTCGTACTGGGGCCCGATGAGGACGAACCGCCAGTCGGGCCTGGACGCGGCCACGGCGTCGAGCAGCGGATAGTCGAACCACTCCGCGAGCGCTCCGTAGTAACCGGCCACCGGCGCGCCGCGCGGAAGGAAGCGCAGGAGCTCATCGTCCCGGGGGGGAGGCGCGGGGGCCGCAAAGCGCTCGTACTCGACGCCGTTGGGCAGGTACAGGGCGTCCGGCCGCGTCGCGAGCGCCTGCTCGTGCAGCCGCCGGGCGACACTCGCCACGACCGTGGCCTCCTTCAAACCGCGCGCGTGGTTTCGCTCGAGCAGCGCCCGGTCTTGCGGAAAGACGTCGAGGGCGTCGATCCAGTCGTAGACCGTCGTCGAGCCGGGCGGGTAGCCGTCGGCGTGGTGGAAGTTGTAAGGGAAGGCCCAGAGCACCGGCGACGGGACCTCGTGGAGCAGCTCCTCGGCGCCGCTGAAGAGGAAGAGGTTCGGTTCGATCTCGCGGAACCCGTCCACGCGGTCGTTGGCGTTGCTGCTGTCGAAGATCGCCACGTACCCGAGGCGCGCGAAGACCCGCGCGAGGTGGTGCGGGCGCTGAAAGAGGTGAATGCCCCAGCCGACGGAGGGGAGAAAGACGATTGCGCCCTTGCTCGCCGCCACGCGCTCGAGGACGGAAGTGAGCTGCGCGCGGTGCTCCTCCCGCGTCGCGAAACGGGCCGCGGGGGCAGGTGCGGCCGGAGCCACCTCTCCCGGCTCGCCCCATTTCTCCTCGAACTTGCGCCGGTTCTCGGCGAAGAGCGCGAAGTACTCCTCCTTTGGCATCTTCCGGAAGGAGGCCATCTGCCAGTGGTGAACGAAGGCGTCGCGCGCGCAGCGGACCGCGTAACCCGCGGCCCGGACGCGGCGGCTGTAGTCGTTGTCCTCGAACATCCCGATGCCGAACCGCTCGTCGAGCGGGCCGACCTTTTCCAAGACGCGCCGCGGGAGCGCCGCGCAGAAGAGCGCGAGCATCCGAATGTCGAAGGTCTCCCCGTCGTGCGCCCGGACCCACCCGGCCGCCCATGCCGGCAGGGCCGCGACGCTGGCGTACCCCGCGTCCACTTTGGCGGCGTTGGCGATGGCGTTGGTGACGGGCCCGACCAGGCCGAGCTTCGGGTCGGCGGAAAGATGCCGCACGAGCGCGGCCGCCCAACCCCGTGTCACGACCGTGTCGTTGTTGAGGATCGCGAGGTACTCGCCTTCCGCCGCGGCGAGGCCCTGGTTCGCCGCGGCGGCGAAGCCGCGGTTCTCGGCGTTTGCGATGACCGTGATCCGCGGCTCGCGACGGGACAGCTCCGCGAGAAGCTCGGGAGTCCCGTCCGTGGAGCCGTTGTCGACGACGAAGACCTCGAGGTTCGGCCACTCGGTGCGCGCGATCAGGCTCTCGAGGCAGAGGCGATTCAGGTCCTTCCCGTTCCAGGTCACGACGACAACCGAGAGCTTGGAGAAGGCGCGCACGAGGGCGTCCTTCTCGGCAGGCTCGGTCAAAAGCGGCCAGGCACGCTCGGCCCGCATGCGCTCGGCCACGGGGAGAAAGGACGGATCGAGAACGAGCGAAAGGGTCGCGCCGAGCCCCTGGTCCCGGCGCAGGGCGTCGAGGGCCTCGAAGAAGGAGTCGAGGGCGTTGTCGGCGTCGGCCGCGTCCTTATCGGGAGCGGGGAGCGAGACCGCGAAGAGGTTGCGAGCCGTCTCTTCGACTCCGTGCGCCGCGCCCTCGCCGTTGGCCTTCGGCGAGACGACGAAGACCCGATGCCCGGACTCGGTCAGCCGCCGGACCTGCGGCGGGATCTCCGTGGCGGCCGAAAAACACACGACGTCGAAGCGGTTCTCGATCTGCGGAGAGGGAGCCGAGGCGGCCTCGCGCGCCGACGGATCGGATCCTACCCAGTCGGTGGGCGCGGCGCCTCGCAGGTCCCGCACACGCTCCCGCAGCGGACGGGTCAGGCGAGCTGCGGCGCGGCGCGCGCGCCAGTAAAGGTTGACCGTCTTCCAGAAGCGGGAGGTCTGGACCCGGTGGAGCTCTCCGCGCGCCTCGACGCCCTGGCGCTCCAGCAGCGTAACCTCTCGGCGATGCGTCTCGGCCGCCGCCTCGAGCCGCCGGGCCAGATCGGTCTCGGAGGCGCGCAGCGCCGTTTGGACGGCCTCGGCCGACGCCAGCCGCGCTTCCAGGTCCCCGTAACGCAGGGCCAGGGCCGTCTTATCCGCGCGCTGAATCTCGACCTGCGCCGAGAGCTCGTGCATGCGGAGGAGGTTGGCGGAAAGCGCCTCGTCGATGAGCGCGAGCATCTCGGGCGCGACTGAGGCCAGCAGCGGCGGGCTCTCGGCGAGCGCCGCTAAGGCGTCGAGGTCCGCCGCGGCGAGCCGCCGTGCTCGTGCCGCCGCGGAGGTGAGCGCGGCGCGCAGGGGCTCGCCGCCGGAGAGGGCCCGCTCCATTCTCGTAAAGAGGCTCGTCCCGGAAATCCCGTTCAGCGGCTCCAGGAAATCCGCGAGGCCCGCGGTCGCGAAGAGCGCCTCGACCTTCGGATCGTAGGCGATCCCCACCGCGGGCGCGCCGCCCGAGATCGCGAAGACGCCCGCATGGAACCGCATCGCCAGGACCAGGTCGCACCCCGACAGGAGCCCGGCGGTCTCCGCGGGGGAGAGCACCCCCGAGAGCGCCGCGGCGCGCGCCGGACGGTCGAGCCGGCGCAGGAGGCGGGAGGCCACGGCGAAGTCGTCGTCGGC
This sequence comes from Thermoanaerobaculia bacterium, assembly GCA_040879385.1. Lineage (GTDB taxonomy): Bacteria > Acidobacteriota > Thermoanaerobaculia > UBA5066 > Gp7-AA6 > DAHUXD01. Next base: position 59,763 of record JBBDKM010000014.1, read on the forward strand.
TGACCAGGGACTGCGCTCGAAAGGCACGAAGAGGAGCGTACCGGCCGTGCGCTCGAGGAAGAGGGCGAGGGCCGCGGCGACCTCCCGCTCCCAGACGGCCGGATCGGCGCCGTACGACCAGGGCCGCAGCGCGACACCCGCGATCGGCGCGCGCGGCTCGATTCCGACTCCGAGCAGCACGTCTTCGGGACGGACCCGCTCGGCGCCGAGAAGGAACGCGGGATCGGCCGCGAGCCGGATTCGCTCTGCCGGAATGCCCGACGCAGCGAGGAGATCGCGCGATCCGGCGTCGCGGACCGAGAGAAACGCGGCAGCCTTGGCGAGCGCGTGAACAATCTCCCGGGCCTCGAGCGACGCGAGAGGCCCGACACCGACGCCGTAGAGGGCGAAAGGCTTGTGAGCGAGGGCCGCCAGCACGGCGGGGCCCGCGTAGAACGTGATGCCGCCGTGCCGCGGCGTCAACAGCGTCGCCGGGTCGATCCCCGCGTAGTCCTGGAAGAGGCCGCCCCCGCCCACGACGACCAGATCGCTTCGCCGGACCTCCTCGGCGATCGAGAGCGGATCGCGCCAGGGCACGGCCTCGACGCCGTGCTGCGCCCGCGTCGAGACGGGATCCCCGGAGAGGACGCGGATGCGCACGCCGGGACTGCGGCTCGCGAGGCCCGCGACGAGCGCCGAGAGGATCGCCTCGTCGCCGGTGTTGCCGAAACCGTAGTACCCGGTGACGAGAACGGCGCGCTCCATCGCTCGTCAGTCTCTCGCAGGAGCGGTCCTGCCACAACCGAGAGCGCCGCGGGTCGCGGTTATGCTGTCCGGGATGCAGGCGCGACCCGACGTTCCGGAATCCCCTCGGCCCGCCTGGAAGGACGTGGCCGAGCGCTTCGCCCGCTTTCGGACGGAAGAGAACGCAGCGTTCTTCGACGCGCTCGCCCGCCATTTTGCGCACCTGCGCGATCACCCGGTGCTCCCGCTGCACTTCGAGTACGCGGTGACGGCCAACGAGCGCGGCCGCGCCGCCGCCGAGAAGCTCGCGTGCCTCTTCCCCCTGAGGCGAACGGGAGGCCTCTTCTCCCGGCGCGCGCGCGTGCTCGACGTCGGCTGCGCCTACGGCGGTTTTCTCGTCGCCTTCGCGGAGAGGGGCGCCCGCGTCACGGGTATCGAACGCGATGAGCGATACGTCCGCCTGGCCGTCGAGAACCTGCGCCAGCACGGCTTCGACGGCAAGGTCGTGCTCGGCGACGCGACGGCGGCGCACCCGGACCTGCGTGCCCGCTTCGACCTCATCACGGCCAACGACGTCGTGGAGCACGTGGCCCGGCTCGACGCCTTCCTGTCCAATCTGCGGGAGTGGCTGGCGCCCGGAGGCGCCGTCTACCTCGAGATCCCCAACGGCGTGTATCCGCCGTACGTGCGAAAGGACGGCCACCACGAGCTCTTCGGCATCACGCTGCTCGGATTCGAGGAGGCCAGCGACTACATGGCGCGCCACTCTCCCGGAGGGCGCTACGACACGTACCACTACCTGGGCCCGGAGGCCTACGCGCGCCTCTTCGCGGACCAGGGCCTGTCGTTCGAGGTGCTGCCCGACAACCTCGCCGGACTCACCGTCGAAGGCGTCCTCGCGCAGGTCGAGGAGCTTCGGGCGAGCGTCGAGGCGGGACTCGCGACCGTCCCGGCCGAGTCGCGGGCGCTGGTCCGGCAGCGGGTCGGGGAGTACCTCGCGCGCGTCGAGGCGGCTCCCCGCGCAAACGAGGAGGAGCGCCGCCGGTTCCTTCTCGAGTACGGGCCGAGCTTCTGGATCGCGCTCGCCCGGGCGCGGGCATGAGCCGGCCGTTTCTCCCGGGTCGCTCGGGGCGGCCCCTGCTCGCGGGGCTGGCGGTCGTCGCGGCGCTCGGCGCCTCCGGCTGCCGCAAGGAGGCCTCCGAGCCATGGCGGGGAATGAACGTGATCTGGATCTCTTTCGACTCGGTCCGCGCCGACCACTGCTCGTTCAACGGCTACGCCCGCGCGACCACACCGAACCTCGACGCGGTCGCGGCGCGGGGCGTACGCTTCTCCCGCACGATCGCGCAGGCGCCCTACACGCTCCCGTCCTATGCGTCGATGCTGACCTCGCGCTACGTGTCGGAGCTCGCCGTCCAGGAGCAGCGCGACGAGAAAGACCGGTCGAAGGTGCTCGGCGTCGCGCCGGGGCCGTCGGCGTCGGACGTCCTCCTGCCGGAGGCCCTCGGCGGGGCCGGCTACAAGACGGCGGCCTTCGTCCAGAGCTGGGTCTCCCGGCCTTTCGGCTTCGATCAGGGCTGGGACCTCTTCCGCCACGCACAGGAGACCCTCAAACAGAAGATGCCGCGCGTCCTCGAGTGGATCGAGCAGAACCGCGGCGGCCCGTTCTTCGCGTTCTTGTACACGACCGACACGCACTATCCCTTTCTGCACGCGCACGAGCGCAAGAACCTCTACGGCACCTTCCAGGGCTCGTTCGACTTCACGCTCGAAACCGTCCAGGGCGTCCGGGAGGGCAAGCTTCACCCTTCGGCCGAGGACATCGCCAATGCCATGGCGATGTACGACGAGGGCCTCCACGCGACCGACGCGGACTTGAAGCCCCTCTTCGACTACCTGGAGCACTCGGGGCTCTCCGAGAGGACGATCCTCGTCTTCAACGCCGACCACGGCGAGGAGTTCCTCGAGCACGGCGTCATCAGCCACGGCCAGACCTACTACGACGAGGTGATCCGCACGCCGCTCGTCATCGCGGCGCCGCGAGTGCCGCGCCCCGGGCGCGCGGTGACCGGGCTCGCGCAGAACATCGACATCGCGCCCACACTCCTCGACATGGTCGGCGTGGAGCGGCCGCGCGGCTGGAGTGGAAGGAGTCTCGAGCCCGAGATGGCAGGCCGGGAAGGGTTGCCTTCCGCGGCGCCCCGTAGCGCGTTCTCCGAGGGGGCATGGACCTTCTGGATCGGCAGCGTGACCTCCGGAGACCGCAAGTTCATCCTCGTCGCGCCGCAGGAGCGCATGCTGTTCGACCTGTCGAAAGACCCCGGGGAAGCCGTCAACCTCGCGCTTTCGGAAACGGACACGGTCCGGACGCTCTACCACGTGCTCATGAAGCACCTGGGCGCCGCCGGCGGCGTCGGTTCACCGGGCGCGGGCAAGGCCCCCTCCTACCAGACCTGGATGAAGCAGGTCATGGAGCACTACGGGCTGTCCGAGCAAAGCGACGTCGTCAAGGAGCTGAAAGCGCTCGGCTACCTCGACTGAGCTCCGCCGGGAGCGACCGACGAAGACCTATTGAAGGTCGAAGGCCTTGACCAAAAACACCGCCATCTGCCCGCGTGTGTTCGGTCCGTCGGGGCAATAGCGCAGAGGATTCGTCAGGCAGCCTCCGGTGATCGCGTCCGCGTAGAGCTCCTCGATCCAGGGCGCGAACGCGTCCGCAATCGGGACGTCGGCGAAGACCCCGGTCGGAGAAGGCGGCACGTGCCCCGATCCGAACTTGGTCTTCAAGAGGAAGACCGACATCTGCTTGCGCGTCACCGCTGCGTTGGGGCAGTAGTTTCCGCCGCCGCAGCCCGCCGTCACGCCGAGGCTCGCGAGCTCCTCGATCCACGCGGCGGCGAAGCTGCCGGCGTCGACGTCGCCGAAGACGGCTCCGGTCGCGGGCGTCGGCACGTGGGAGGAGCCGTACTTGGCCTTCAACAGGAACACGGCCATCTGCGCGCGGGTGACCGAAGCGTCGGGGCAGTAATACGCGCCGCCGCAGCCGGAGGTGATGCCGAGCGCCGCGATCGTCTCGACGTAGTCGAAGAAGAGATGCGAGGGCGGCACGTCGAGGAAGGTCGAGGCTTCCGTGAGGCAGGCGGAGCTGTTGATCTCCGGCATCATCTGCTCGTCGATGCAGCGCTGGTGAAAGACCATCGAGATGTACTGCCAGCCGAACTGGTGGCAGTAGCTCATGATCGTGCCGTTGCCGACGCCCGGGTTCTCCTCTGGGCCGCCGTAGCAGCCGCTCTGCGCGTTGTCGCAGTGGTCGATCGCCGGTACGTAGCAGTGCGTGTGGTTCGAGCCCGCGTTGTGGCCCATCTCGTGCGACGTGGCGAACTGGTCCCATATGTGCAGCGTCGGGTAGTTGCCGTAGACCTGCGTCACTCCGTACGCGCCGCCCCAATGCCCGCCCCCCGAGCTGAAGTCCCCCGAGCAAAGCACCGAGAGCCACGCGATGCCCCCCGAGACGCTCTTGCCCGACAGGAAATGCGTCATCGCGCGGGGGTAGGTCGCGATGGGTCGGTTGGCGTGCCACCAGTCGCCGACCTCGTCGAGCTGCGTGCGGGTGGAGCTCGAGACATACGGGTCCGAGGCGGCGCCGCCGGTCCAGACCTGTACCTCGGCCAGCGAGAGATGGAGCGCGAGGTCGCGCTCGTAGACGACATTGATCGCGCCGTAGAGCGTCGCGACGTAGTTCGCGAGCGCGTTCACATCGCCGAACTTGTTGTAGAGCTCCCAGTCCGTCTCGACGCGCACGGCGGCCTGTTTGAGTCCCGCCAGCGGAGCCAGCGGCGCCGCGTACGAAGGCTCGGCGATGGCGGTGAGCGCAGCGGGCAGCTCCTCGGTTGCGCAGGAGAAGGGCTTCGCGAACGGCTCGTTGATCGGAGAGTCCGCTGCTCGAACGACGTAATCCGCCTTCGATTCGTCCGGTCCGACGTACGTCAGGCCCTCGCGCGACTGAATGTAGGCGACGAGCCGGTCCTCCTGCGCGCTGACGTAGACCCGTGACTCTTCCTCTCCTTCGATCTTCCCCGAGAAGTGCGCGATCGACGGGAAGGGCTTCGACCAGTCCCCGTCGGGTCCGGTTACGGTGATCCGAGCGTCGGGAGCGAGGACCTCGAAACGATCGAGCACGAGGGTGCCTTGCGCGCCGGGCGCGACCGGGAAGTTCTCGAGGCGCGCGCTTCCGGTCGACTGGCGCAGGGCGGCCAGCGCCGACGCGTCGAAGTCGAGCCCTTCCTGGCCGGGGCCGGCCAGCCGCGCCGCCGAGAGAGGCGAGGCCGCCGGTTTGACCGGACTCGGGATAGTCGCCGCGGCCGCCGCGAAAGCGGCGACTGAGGCCACGGCCCCGAGGAGTGAGGCGCGCCAGGCTCTTCCGTTCATGGACTCCTCCGTTCGCTGTGGACGACTCACCCCGGCCGGATGTCCTCAATCGCAAGACCCGAGCCACCGGAGGGCGGCGCCAAGGCTAGCGGGGGCAACGACTTCGGCGCGGTGACGTCGGTCACCTGACGCCCGTTGTCACGGCCGACAGGTTGCAAGTGACATCGCGCCGCCGCTTCGATATGTTCTCGCGGCCTCGCGCCGTCAAGGGGGTGCTATGGGTCTTCTCTCCGTCGGAATCGGACTTCTGCTGGCGTTTCAGGCGGCGGCGCCGTCGCCCGCGCCGGACCCGGCTCTGCTCGGTCAGTGGGAGTCCGCCATCCGCACCCAGGGCGGAGTGGGAAACATCCTCGAGTTCAAGCCGGACGGGACCGTCACGCAGATCTCGGCGGCGATGGGGGATTCGACCTACGCGCTCGAGGGCGAGTGGCTCCGGACCTTCTGGAAGGATGAGAGCACCGGGAAGATCAACGAGTCCGACACGCGCGTCGAGTTTCAAGGCAGCGACGTTTTCGCGGAGAAGGGGGAGGACGGAGTCGAGCAGTCCTATTCGGAGCGGATCGGCAGGGCCGTCCCCAACGCCTCGCCCCTCGTCGGCGAGTGGTGCTCGGTTCTCCTCGAGATGCTGACGAACTACCGGCAGTTCACTCCGGACGGAAAAATGTTCATCCGCATGCCGATCACGGCCTTGCGGGGGCGTTACGGTGCGACGGACGGCGTGCTCGACGTCCGGATCGACGGCCAGCCGCCCGGCAAGTACCCCTTCCGGTTCGAGAACGGCCAGCTCGTCATCAAGAACCGCGACGGCACGGACCGGATCTACAAGCGGACGGGCTCTACGTTGCTGAAGGGGTATTGAGGAAGTCGGGGAGAAGTCTGGAGGAGTCGGGAGGAGCCCCCCTCCTAACGCCCGACTCCTGACTCACGGCAGACTGAACGTCTTGACCAGAAACACCGCCATCTGGCCTCGGGTGTTCGGGGCGCCCGGGCAGTAGTTGCCGCCGCCGCAGCCCGCGGTGATCAGGTGGGCGGAGAGGTCCTCGATCCACGGGTCGAAGATCCCGCCCGTGCACGGCACGTCGAGAAACACCGCGCCCGTGCAGGGGGGTGGGTTGTACGCCGAGCCGAGCAGCGTCTTCAGCAGGAACGGGGCCATCTGGGCGCGCGTGACGGCGGCATTCGGGCAGTAGTTGCCGCCGCCGCAGCCGCCGGTGATGCCGCGGCCGTTGAGATCCTCGATCCACGGGTCGAAGATCCCGCCCGTGCACGGCACGTCGGTGAACACCGTCCCCGTGCACGCCGGCGGCGTGTAGCCGGCGCCGAGGTCGGCCTTCAGCAGGAAGACCGCCATCTGCGCCCGCGTGACGGCAGCGTTGCGGCAGTAGGCGCCCGCCCCGCAGCCGGCCGTCACGCCGTTGCGAATGAGCTTTTCGACGTCGTCGTGAAAGATGTCCGCCTGCGGCACGTCGGTGAAGTCGGCCAACCAGCCCGCCGCCAGGGTGCCGCCCTGGGTGTCGGGATTGATCAGCAGGACGTCGTTGAGCGTTCCCGGGGGCAGCGGGGGGGTCGTCGCGTCCGCCGTGGTGGCGCTCGTGACGTTGACCCCGGTCGCGGCGACTCCGCCGATCGTGGCCGTGGCGCCGGCCACGAAGTCCGTCCCGGTGATCACGATCGCCGTGCCGCCGGCCGCGTCGCCGGAGGTCGGCGCGACGCTCGTGACCGTAGGCGCCGGCCCGCCGACGCCGATCGTGAGGATCGAGGCCGTGCTCGTCCGCGACTGCCCGTCGGGATTGGTGGCGGTGACGGTCCGCGGCCCCAGCGCCGCGCCGACCGTGTTGAGGTCGAGCGTGATCGAGGTCGGGCTCGTGTACGTCACGGAATTGACGACGACTGCGCCGGAGACAGACGCCTGAAGGCGACTGGGATAGCCGGCGCCCGGATCGAAGAATCCCGAGCCTCCCGTCGACGTGCCGGTGATGACGACCGAGACGGAAGCGAGTCCCGCGGCGACGCTCCCGGGCGCGGCGCTCGCGGGCGTGGCCGGAGGCGGGGCGACGAGTTGCGCGACGCGCAGCCCGTAGGAGTCCACGGCGTCGCAATACTCCTGGATCGTCCACATCGTCATGTCGTCGTTGGGATCCAGGCTCGTGTACGAATAGTCGCCCCAGCGGCGCGGCGGGCCCGGATCGGCGGCGGGGTTATAGGACGTGGCGCTCGCCGTGAAGAGGAGCGGGCTCTGGAGCGTGCCGGGCACGTCCGACGCGAGCCGGCCGGCGGTCGCCGCGTTGATGCGCTGCGTGGCGCCCGAAGCGCTGACTCCGAGGGCGGCGTGGCCCTGACCCGAGACCATGATCGACGGAATCCAGTAGAAGCGGGGGTCTGTGACGGCGGTGTCGAAGAGGGTTCCGGCCTGCTGGAGCGTCGGTGTGCCTCCCGTCACGTCGATCTCGTACCAGCGCGACCCGTCCCGGTCGCCCGAGCCGGAGCCCGCGCCGGTCGAGTCGACGGCGATGTTGTGCGCCGTCCAGATCCGGCTGCCGCGCAGGTTCGCGTCGAAGAGCCGGTCGTCGACCGCATCGAGCTCACCGTCCGGCCCGCCCACGTTGCCCTGGTGCGGGACGGTCAGCGGGATGGCGGTCGCGGGCACGGTCAGGGAGAGGTTGGCCGAGATGCCGGTCGGCGGCCAGGTGCCCGGCGCGATGAACGTGATGCGGCGGAGCATCAGCGTCCCGAAGCCCGCGTTGTCGACTCCGATGATCCAGGAATCCGTCGGCGCCGCCGCGGCGAGATTGTCGACGCCCTGGGGCGTGTAGGGGCCCGGACCGCCCGGCGTCCCGGTGAGATTGCGAAACGCCACGACGTTGCCCGACGGCACGAGGTCTCCGCCGCCCCCCGCAATCACGGTGCTCTTGCGAACCACGTGCACCGTGGTCCCCGTGTAGACGCCCGTGGCGTCGAAGATGTTTCCGCCGATCAGAAGAGCGTTGGCGTCGACGCCGAGCGTGTTGTAGTCGAAGAAGAAGTCGGTGTCGCCCGCGGGGCTGACCAGGTTGTGCTGGAAGTAGAAATACGTCCAGACGGTCGCGTTGGTGAGCGTGCCGGTGTTGCTGACCGCGACGAGGATCCGGTTGTTCGTGAACGAGACGTTGAAGTTGACGATCGTCACGATCCACCGGCCGGAGAGCCGGTCATAGCGGACGCGGGGAGTGCTCGTGGGCTGGCCGTTGCGGACCGACGTAAAAAAGGTGTCCATGTCCGCGTTCAACACCCCGTCGGCCGTCCCGGTCGACTTGGCGAAAGTCCGGATGCGGCCGTTGACGCCGACGAGAAACTGCGTCGGGCCGGCAGCGCCCATCGTGTCCGGAGGAAAGGCGTTCGTGTCCGCGGCCGTGGCCCCGAGAAAGCTGACGCCGATCGTCTGCGGGGCGGCCGGGGAGGGCTGCGGGGCGGCGGCCTCGCCGGGAGGAAACGCCGGCGAAAAGGCCGAGGCGGGGTTCACCGCAAGGTCCCGGCGATGCGCGGCCCGCGCCCGCGGGTGCTGGCGCGGCCCGGCGACGAGGTCGGCGGTCTGCTGGTCCGCCATGATCTCGGCGACGGTCCGCTGGTAGGGGGTCCGGGATTCGGCGGCGGTCGAGAGGTCGGCTGCCAGCAGAAGCGCGGAAAACAGTCCGAGAGCACGGGCTTTCATGGGCATTCGTACTCCTGGTCTCAGAATGGCCGATAGATTAGCAGCCCGCTGGTCTGCCGCTGGGCGACGTTGAATAATGAAGGGAGAGGGAGGCCATATGCCGTCGCCAAAAACTCTGGGGCTCTTCGGTTTCCTATGCGCGGCCGTCGCCGCCGCGGCCGAGCCGCCGACCCTGCGTTACGTCCCCAAGCACGAGGAACTCAAGTACACCTTCGGCGGCGTGGCTCCGATTCACCGCATCGTTCCGGGGACGCGGATCGTGTCATGGACCGAGGACTGCTACGACGGCGCCGTGACGCAGCCGGGCCAGATGCCGAGCAAGGTCCAGCCGGCGGGGCACGAGAATCCTCAGACGGGACCCTTCTACGTGGAGGGCGCCGAGCCCGGCGACACGCTGGTGATTCGTATCGAGAAGCTGGAGCCGGCCCGCGCCTATGGCATCTCTTCCCTCTTTCCCGGCTTCGGCGCCCTGAACGGGACCGACCGAACGGCGATCCTGCAGCCGGACCTTCCCGAGACGGTCTGGTTCTACGACGTCGACCGGGCAAGGAACGTGGCCCGCACGAAATCTACGGACGGAAAGAAGACGTGGGAGGTTCCGCTCGCGCCGTTTCTGGGGTGCCTCGGGGTCTCACCCCCGCACGGCGAGGCCCGCTCGACGATCGTGCCCGACAACTACGGCGGCAACATGGATTGCCCCGAAGTGCGCGCGGGCAACACGGTGTACCTCGGCGTGCGCGTACCCGGGGCGCTGCTCTCCTTCGGCGACGGCCACTATGCGCAGGGCGACGGAGAGATCATCGGCACGGCCATCGAGGGCGCCATGAACGTCGAGCTGACGGTCGACTTGATCAAACGCCGCGAGACGCCCTGGCCGCGTATCGAGAACGGAGACTGGATGATGTCGCTCGGCGCCGCGCGCCCGCTCGAGGACGCCGCCCGCATCGCCTTCAAGGACATGGTCCTGTGGGTCATGGAGAAGACCGGCCTGGGCATGCTCGACGCCTACCAGTTCGTCTCGCAGAACGCCGTCGCCCCCGTCACCGAAATGGTCGATCCCCTCTACACCGTCCTCGTCAAGATCCCCAAGTCCCGCCTGCCGAAATAGGGGGGTCAGGTCTTCATTCTTCGGAATTTCACCGCTGTCTCCACGGTCTCGCGACAATCAGATATTGATGGCTCGACCCCTGCGTCTCGAGCATGCCGGGGCTCTCTGGCACGTGACCAGCCGCGGCAACGAAAGGTGCGCGATCTTCCGCGACGATCGCGATCGGAGCCTCTTTCTCTCGGTGCTGGCCGAATCCGTCGACCTGTTCGCGTGGAGGCTCCACGCCTATGTGCTCATGGGCAATCACTACCACCTGCTGCTGGAAACACCCGAGCCGAACCTTTCCCGCGGCATACATCGGATCAACGCCGTCTACTCGCAATCGTTCAATCGCCGCCACGAACGGGCGGGTCATCTGATGCAGGGCCGCTTCAAGGCCATCCTCGTGGAGAAGGAGCGGCACCTGTTGGAGCTCGTACGCTACCTGGTGCTCAACCCCGTCCGTGCTGGCATGGTCAAGGAGGCCGGCGAGTGGCCTTGGAGCAGCTACCTCTCGACCGCGGGTCTCGAGCGCCCCCCAGACTGGCTCGAAACGGACTGGACCATTGCCCAGTTCGGGAGCGGTGCCGGGGCGAAGTGCGCGTACCGTGAGTTCGTCAACGCGGGAGCCGCGACCCTCGCAGAGCCCTGGAAGAAGCTCGCCGGTCAGCTGTTTCTGGGAGGCGAGGACTTCCGGCGACGGATGCGTACGAGGGTGGAAGCCTCGATCGTGAGTTCGGAGATTCCTCGCGAACAGCGCCTCCCCGTCCGGCCGGCGCTTGCGGAGGTCGTGCGGGCGGCCGCCTGCGTCCTGGGGGTCGAGGCGTCGGAAATACGAAAGCAGCGACGCACGCCGCTGCGGCTCGCGGTGGCGTACATCGCTCGGCATGACACGCTGACGAGGCTCTCGGATCTCGGTGCAACCCTCCGCGTTTCCGCTTCCTCGGCCTGCGAGATCAGCGCGTCGGCCGAACGCTTGAGACGGCGGGCGCCGGAGTTCCGCACGGCGATTCGCAGCATCCGGACAGAAATCCGAAAAATGAAGACCTGACCCCATAATAGACTTCCGCCGTGCGCTTCTGGAAGAAGATCGCGATCGGGGTGGGGGCGCTGGCGGTCCTCGCGCTCGGCGCGGTGACGTACATGATCGGCGGGCCGCGCAACCTGATCGGGATGCTGCGCTACGACCAGCGTGAAGAGGGGACGTTGAAGGTCGGGGACCGCGCGCCGGACGTGACACTCCTCGCGCTCGACGGCGCCACTCCCGTCAAGCTCTCCGATCGGATCGGCGGAAAGCCCACGGTTCTGGTCTTCGGCAGCTTCACCTGACCTCCCTTCCGCCGCTCGGTCGAGCGCCTCCACGGGCTGCAGAAGAAGTACGGCGAGCGCGCGCAGTTCCTGACGCTCTACATCAAGGAGGCCCATCCGCTCGACGAGTGGCAGATGGACTCGAACGAAACGGAAGGCGTCTGCTACCCGCAGCCGACCTCCGCCGGGGACCGCGTCAAGATCGCCAACGACTTTGTCAAGCGCTTCCGGTACGAGCTTCCGCTCGTGGTCGACCCGATCGAGAACCCCGCCAATCAGGCCTACGCCGGCTGGCCGGAGCGTTTCTACATCCTCGACGAGCAGGGCACGATCGTCTACAAGGGAAAGCCAGGCCCCTTCGGCTACCACCCCGAGGAGGTCGAGGCCTGGCTGGCGAAGCGGTTTCCGGAGGTCAACCCGGCGCCGTCTTCCTGAAATCGTTCCGCCTCTTCCAGACGTAGACGAGGATCGCGGCGTTGACCGCCAGAAGCAGGTAGCGCCGTCCGCTCGCCCGCCGGCCGCTTCACGATCTCCACGAGCTCCAGAGGGATTCCGCGCGGCCAGCACGATCGTGAAGTAGGGCGCCCACCAGACCCGAAGAGCCAGGAGCGTCCCCTCCGTCCCGAACACCAGGCCGATTAGGATCGCCGCCGCGCCGATCGCCTCGATCTGTCCGTGCGTCAGGGCGGAGAGCGCCGCCGCGAGATGCTGGACGATCACCTTGCGCTCGTCGACGCCGAGGAGCCTGGCGATCTCCAGGGGCCCCGAGCCCTCCGGCAGGTGCGCCAGGCGCAGGGCGGCGGCGCCGACGAGCAGGAACGCGGCGAGCTTGGCGTACTTGAAGACGATGATGCCGAGAAAACCGGGGGAGAGCTTCGGACGCGGCGGCTCGGCGGTCAGCGGCGGCATGCGGGGAGGCGGAGTTTCGCACATAGAATCTCGCAAACCCATGACCATTGCGACCGGCGCCCGGCTCGGCGCCTACGAGGTCCTGGCTCCCCTCGGTGCGGGAGGCATGGGGGAGGTCTATCGAGCGCGCGACACGCGCCTGGGCCGCGAGGTGGCCCTGAAGGTCCTTCCCGAGGAGCTCTCCCTCGACCGGGACCGTCTCGCGCGATTCGAGCAGGAGGCGCGCTCGGCCTCGGCTTTGAACCACCCCAACATCGTCACGATCCACGAGATTGGCCGCGAGGGGGACCGTTCCTTCATCGCGATGGAGCTCGTCGACGGGAAAACCCTGCGGGAGCTCACCGTCTCCGGTCCGCTGCCCATTCGCAGAATGCTCTCGATTGCGGCGCAGGTCGCCGAGGGGCTGGCGAAGGCGCACGGAGCGGGGATCGTCCACCGGGACCTGAAACCCGAGAACGTGATGGTGTCGAAGGACGGGTTCGTCAAGATACTCGACTTCGGCCTCGCCAAGCTCGTCGAGCCCGAGTCGGGCGGGGTCTCGGCGATGCCGACACTCGCCCGGCCCGAGACGCATGCGGGGACGGTCCTCGGCACAGTCGGCTACATGTCGCCCGAGCAGGCGAGCGGGGAGCCGCTCGATTTTCGGTCGGACCAGTTCTCGCTGGGATCGATGCTCTACGAGATGACGACCGGCCAGAAGGCGTTCCAGCGCAAGACCGCGGCCGAGACGATGTCGGCCATCATCCGCGACGAGCCCGAGCCGGTCGGCAAGCTGCGCCCCGACCTGCCGTTGCCGGTGCGGTGGATGCTGGAGCGTTGCCTCGCCAAGGACCGGGAGGAGCGCTACGCGTCGACAAAGGATCTCGCCCGGGATCTGGCCAGCGTGCGGGACCACATCTCGGAAGTGTCGAGCGGATCCGAGGCGATGCTCGACACGGCAGGAAAGGGAAAGCCGCGCCGGCGGGCGAGGTCCATGGCGCTGGGCCTCGCGCTGCTCGCGGCCGGCCTGCTCGCGGGCTGGAGCCTCACGCGGAAACTCTCGCCGGGCGCTCCGACGGCCCCCTCGTTCACGCGGCTCACGTTTCGCGCGGGCTCGCTCGGGAACGCGCGGTTCGCGCCGGACGGCCAGACGATCGTTTACGGTGCCAGCTTTGCCGGGGGGCCACTCCAGACTCTGCTCTACCAGACGCATGTCGGGAGTCCGGAATCGGGGCAATTCGATTTCCCGGGCGACATCCTCGCGATCTCCCCGTCGAACGAGCTCGCGGTCCTCCTGGGCCTGCGGGGCCCGGTCGGGACGCTCGCCCGCGTCCCGATGTCCGGGGGGACGCCGCGACAGGTGCTCGAAGCTGTTCGGTACGCGGGCGCCGACTTCTCTCCGGACGGCAAGGAGCTGGCGGTTGCGCATGTGGTCAACGGGAAAGCTCGCCTGGAGTTTCCGGTCGGGAAAGTCCTGGTTCCCGAAGGGGTCGACAGTCCGCGCTTTTCACTGGACGGCGCCTCGATCGCCTTCTGGGAGGACGTGGCCGGATCCTTCGCGGCCAGCGTGATCGACCGGTCGGGAAAGTCGAAAAGGACCCTGTCGCCCGGCTGGGCCAATCATTCCGGGGTGCCGTGCTGGAGCGCGGACGGCCGCGAGGTCTGGTTTACGGCGTCGCAGCCTGGAGAACTGGAAGCCCTCTGGGCGGTCGACTTGTCGGGCAAGCAGAGGCTCGTCATGCGAGTGCCGGGCGGCCTCGAGCTCGACGACGTTTCGCGGGAAGGACGCGTGCTCATAGCCCACCACACGCTCACGCGCACGGTGCGGGGGGCCTCAGCCGCTGATCCGAAGGAGCGCGAGCTCTCCTGGCTGGACGATTCGTTCGTGGGGGATCTCTCGCTCGACGGCAAGACGCTTCTGCTGACCGAGCGGGGCGAGGGCAGCGGATCGGGGGCGGTGATCTACCTGCGCGGCATGGATGGCTCCCCGGCCGTGAAGCTCGGCGAGGGCTTCGCGCGGGGGCTCTCTCCCGATGGGAAATCGGTGCTCGCGGCCAGGACCTCTGGCGGAGGGAAAAACACGAGCCTGGTGCTTCTTCCCACCGGGCCGGGCCAGGCGCAGACGCTCGCTGGGGATGGATTGACCGACTTCGGCTGGGGCGCCTGGCTTCCGGACGGGAAGGGCGTCGTCTTCTCGGCATCGAAGCCGGACGGCGTCTCGCGTCTCTACGTCCAGGCGGTGCCAAACGCCAAGCCACGCGCCATCGGACCGGAAAAAACCCGCATTCAGCCTTCGACCAACCCGGTCTCACCCGACGGGAAATACGTTGTCGCGCTCCACGCGGGCCAGGTCCTCCTCGTTCCGATCGACGGTACGGGTGAAGCCCGAGTCGTCGCCGGCCTTGCGCCCTCGGACGATCGGGTCATCCAATGGAGCAGCGATTCGGGTTCTCTGTATGTGTACCGCCTGGGCGAGCGGCCAGTGAAAGTCTCGTTGCTCGATCTGGGGACCGGCCAGAAGCGTCTCTGGAAGGAGATTGCGGTAGAAGATTCTCTGGGCGGTCTGCAAGTTCGCGTGACGCCCGACGGGAAAACGTGGGTGTACACCGGTCGCCGGGCTCTCTCAGAGCTCTACCTCGTCGAGGGGCTGCGCTAGACGAACCCCTTTCCGGCGGGCCGCCTCGGGCGTATGCTCGCAAGCGCCGCAAAACGGGGGTTTCCGGGAGGTTTCCGATGAGCTCGAAGAAACGCTCCCGCCTGCGTCTCCTGCTCTTGACCCTCGCCCTCGTCATCGCCGCTTTTCCGCTTCCAGCGGCGACGTATCTGCCCATGTCCGACGCAGATCTGGCAGCCGCCGCGCCGGTGATCGTCCGCGCGACGGTCGTCTCCTCGACCTGGCGCCTGGAGAGGATCGGCGGCGAGGACCGCCCCTTCACGCTCGTGACACTGCAGCGGCTGGAGACGCTCAAGGGCGCGATCGGAGAGACCTTCGACGTCCGGCTCGCCGGCGGGAAAGTCGGCGACATCCTTCGGTGGGTTCCGGGATCGCCCGTGTTCACGCCCGGCAAGGAGACGGTCCTGATGCTCGCCGAGGCGCCGGGGCATCCGGGCAAGTACCGGCTGACGGAATTCGGCCTGTCCAAGTTCGATCTCGTGGCGGATGAATCCGGAAGACGCTTCGCCGTGCGGCCGGTCTTTGGAGCGCGGGAAGATCTCGTCGTCGCCAAACGCGAGTTTCTGTCGGCGGCCGCGCCGGGTCGAGCGACACTCCCCGCGCGCGACGCGGAATCTTTCCTCGCGGCCCTGCGCGCGGTCGGCCGCGCCGAGGCAGCCCCGGAGGTCGTGTGGGCGGAGCCTTCAGGCCGCTTCGACCGGGCGCCGGGAACGCGGCGGCCCCATTGGGTCAACATCGGCGGCCGCGAGCCGGGCGACTGCGGCACTGCCCCCTGCCTCTTCCGCTGGTTCTGGAGCACGAACGTCTCGCCCACCGCCAACGTCACGGTGCAGGGAACGCAGACCAACCTTTCGGGCGACGACGCGAGCGGATGCAATCGCAACTCGAGCTGCGACGTGCAGAACGCGATCGACGGCTGGCACGGGATCGCCGGAACGGACATCCGCGTGGCCGGAATCGCCGCAAGCGGCAACCTGACCGTTCACCTCGACGCGGACCAGGATCACGACGGGGGCTCGGCCTGGTCGACGCCGATCGGTTGCCCCGGCGGGGTCATCGGTCTCGGCGGTCCGGGCTCGGGAACCGGGCCGCGCGTCTATCGCGGCGACACCACCTACTACGCCCCCGCGACTGGCGAAGTTTCGATGCGGCGAAGCACCTGCAGCTCCGGCTACTCGGAGAAGACCTTCAAGACCGCCGTCATGCACGAGATCGGGCACGCGCTCGGCCTCGGCCATCCCGACGAGGAGGAGAGCACGCACAGCATGAGCACCCCCGCGGAGTGGGACGCGGCTGTCATGAACTCGTTCGTCCCGACCTCCAACCCACCCGATTCGCCGGAGGACGACGACGTCGAGGCGATGCAGTATCTCTACACCGCGGGTCCCCTCGGCACGGCGCCCGCGGCGAACTTCACCTTCTCGCCGGGCTTCCCGGCCGCGGGCTCGCCCGTCACCTTCACGGACACCTCGACTGCCGCGCCCTTCTCGTGGACCTGGAACTTCGGCGACTCCGCCTCCGGGGCGAACAACGCTTCCGCGGTCCAGAGCCCGACGCACACGTTTTCCGGTCCCGGCACGTACACGGTCACCCTCTCCGCGGCCAACGCCGACGGCAGCGGCTCCGTGACGAAGTCGGTCACGGTCGGCGCGGGGACGGGAGCCTGCGTGCCGTCGATGTCGACGCTGTGCCTGAACAACGGGCGCTTCCGGGTCACCGCCGGCTGGAGGAAGAACGACGCATCGAGCGGCACCGGCACGGGCGTATCGCTGACGAACGACTCCGGGTATTTCTGGTTCTTCAACTCGGCAAACATCGAGGTCGTTCTGAAAGTCCTGAACGCCTGCGCGATCAACAACCGCTACTGGGTGTTCTCGGCCGGCCTGACCAACGTCGAGGTGACGCTGACCGTGACCGATACGCAGCGAGGAACGGTCGAGACCTTCGTCAACCCGCTTGGCATGGCTTACCAGCCGGTGCAGGATACGAGTTCGTTTGCGAGCTGCCCCTAGGAGGCACCGAACTCCCGACTGGAAGCGAGGCTGACAGCCGGCGCCTTCGGTGCTAACATTCCTCGAACCTGCCTTCCGCTCCGTCAGCGGGGTCGCGGTTCGAGGGAGGGAAGACTGCATGGTGGGACGGGGCCACGATCAGCATCAGCCCGAGCCCTGGGGGTCCGAAGGGCGCGCCATCCTCAACGCGAGCGGCTGGACGCTCGCCAAGACCATCTTCGAGTCCGACGCTCGCCGGATCGTGGCCGCCGTCAACGACGTGCTGGGCATCCCCACGGCCGCCCTGGAGTCGGGGTTCATCCGCGAGATCCTCGTGCCGCGGCCCGACACCACCGGAGAGATCACGATCCGCATCCACCCGTTGCCCGAGAGGCCGGCCGGTCCAGCCGAGTTCTTCATCCACGATCGGCGCGCCGGCGAGCGGCGCACGGGCGATCGGCGGCGTGCGGAGCGGCGAAGCGGCGTGGCGGCCCGCCCGCGGATCCTGTCGGTCGCCGACTAGCCCGGCCCGGGCGTCAGCGGGGACGCTTCTTCGTGGTTGGGCTTCCGGCGCCGGAGCCGACCACGACTCTCCCGGTCATCGCGCTCTCGTGCACGGCGCAGAAGTACCGGAAGCTCCCCGCCGCAGAGAACGTGTGGGACCACTCGAACGGCGCGGTGTGGTTGCCGGACTGAAACTGACCGGTGGAGCTGCAGTCGTCGTCGCCCCCGTAGACGTATCCGCCTCCGCCTCCGCCGCCGGAGCAGGTTCCGGCCGTGACCGCGTGAGGCAGCCCTCCGGCCCAGACCCACGTCACCGTGCCGCCGACGTTGATCGTCGTGACCTGGCCGCCGTTGACGTCGTCCACGAATGCCAGGCCCCCCTGGCCGACCTGCACGATGCGGTTCACGGGTGCCGCCGAAGGCGCCTGGTCCTCGGCGCCGATGACGAAGATCGGGTCGGTCGTCGCGTTGTCGATGACGGCGGCGTACGAGAAGACCTCTCCGGTGGCGGTGACGCGGACCACGGCATTGCCCGTGACGGTGTCCGGAGACTGCGCCGCCGCGAAGATCCCGGAGACCTGCGCCCCCGAGTGCGCGGCGACGCTGATAGGCACCGGTACGCCGATCGCGGCGCCGGTGTTGTCGAAGATCGCGAACGTCACGCTGACGGGAAAGTCCTCGGGATTGAAGACCCCGACGTTCGAGCGGAACCCGCTGTCGGGGCCGCGGTTGCGAATCGACGTCAGGACCGTGGTCACGTGCGCGGCCGAGTTGTCAAGCCCGGGGATGAACATGCCGACCGTGGGTGTCGGAGACGTCGAGTAGAGGCGGCTCGTCACGACGAGCTGATCGCTGAATCCGGAGTACTCGAACTCCACGCCGCCGGCCGTGTCCGGCGCGCCGAAGGTCTCGACGACCATGTCGTTGAAGGCGCGCGATTGCCGGGGCGAGAGGGTGAACTGGAACACCGGCGTCGCCACCGCCGTGCACGGAGACGGGATGAAGCACCGATACGTCGCTGTCACGTCGAGAGACGCCGTGTAGGACGTGTTGAACGCCCGCGCGTCCGAAAAGAAGGGCGCTCCGCCCACGATCGACGCCGCGGCCGGGAGCGTGCGCCGCTCGGCGCCGAGAGCCGACGCCGTCAGGAGCGCGAGCGAGAAGAGAAAAGTTTTGCGCATGGTCTGCTCCGGCCTCCCGGCCGGACCTCCGACGCAGAGCCTAGTCCCCGCCCGGCCCCGGGGAGGGCTATTGAGAAAGCCTTAAGGCAGGGGCCCGCCGCCCGGAAAGCTCCAAGATTTGCCCCGGAAACCCGCGGCGGGGCGCTCATGGCGAGGGCCGTCCGGCGAGGGTCACTCCCGGCGTGCGCCGGGCAGAACGGCGACCCCCGAAGCCGGATCGAATGTCGCGCCGGCCGGCAGCACGTGAAGCCGCACGTCTGCCGCCCCGAGCGGGGCCGCGCCCGGGGGGGTGATCCGGGCATGCCGCGCGTCGTAGACGACCGCCACGCTGTCTCCGAGGATCTTCCAGGGGCCGCCCGGACCGACCTCGAGCGCAGTCGATTCGTCGAGGCCGACGCCCACGAGGACCGGGTTTTCGAGGACGAGCGACAGCAGCCGGTTGTTGCGGCGGCGGCGGAGGAAGTGCTGGTCCACGATTGCGCCGGGCAGGAGGCCGAAGCCCTCCGCCGTCACGATGTTGTCGCGGGTGATCGTCATCCAGGCGTCGCTCGAGTCCTTCTCGGGCGGGCGGTCGCCTCCCGGCCGCCGCTCGTCGCCCGTGAGCATCGGGGTGGACATGACGGCGGCGCCCGCCGAAGTCCCTCCCACGACGGCGCCCTGGCGGTAGCGCTCGCGAATCGCGGCCTCCACCCGGGTATGGAGGAGCGCCGCGGTCAGCTTCGTCTGGTCGCCGCCCCCCAACCAGATGCCCGTCACGCCGTCGAGCCGCCGCGCCGCCGCCTCCGTGTCGGCTTGCGCCCGCGTCAGAAGGATGCGCTCCGCCTCGGCGCCGAGCTTGCGGAAGTCGGCGGCGAGCTCGAGGCCCGCATCCTCGTATTCGGAGGCCATGGGATAGAGGACGATGCGCGCTTTTCCGGGGCCGCCCGCGAGCGCGACGAACCGCTCGAGGATCGGGTCGGGGATCGGGCCGCCTCCGACGAACAGGAGATGCCCGCGCGGCCTCTCGTCTCGGGAAGAGGGCGCGGCCGGGCGCGCTCCGGCGCAGGAGAAAAGAGCCGCCAGCATCCCGAGTAGGGCGAGCGCGCGAACCCCGGGAAGGCCCCGGAGTCCTTTAGCCGGCCGTTGCGCGGTCATTTGACCTCCAGTCATTCTCCAGAAAGCCGTACGTCGCGTTCGCGGAATTGAATCGCGGTCTGCCAGAGCTTCGGGACGCTTGTTTTCGCCGCGGCGCGCCGAAACCGCGATAGCATAAATGCAACTTTCATCGGGGCCGGTTCGCGTATCGGATTTTTTCGCGAGGGAGATGCCCAGGGCCGACAACCGCTACTCACAATTCAGGAGGTCAAGCATGTGGAGGTCTTACCTGGCTCGAGTGCTGGTCTGGTTCGTCGCGCTCGCCGGCCTTGGCCTCTACGCCTCGGGCCAGACGAACACGGGCAACGTCTACGGCACCGTCGTCGATGAGCAGGGCGCCGCGATCCCCGGCGGTTCCGCGACGATGACGGGACCCCAGGCGCCGCGCACGACGACGGTCGACGCGGGCGGCCGGTTCCGGTTCATCCGGATCCCGCCGGGCACTTACGAAGTCACGGTCACCATGCCGGGCTTCACGACCGTCAAGCACGAGAACGTCATCGTCACTCTCGGCCGGGATACGAACGTCGACATGCAGTTGAGACTCTCGGCGGTGCAGGAGGCGGTCACGGTCACCGACAGGACGCCGCTCCTCGACACGCGCAAGGTCACGACCGGAGCGACCTTCTCGCGCGACGAGCTGACAGCGATTCCGACCTCGCGCGACATCTACGCCCTCATCCAGCAGGTGCCCGGGGTGCAGATCGACCAGGTCAACGTGGCGGGCAACGCGAGCGCCGTCGCGGGCGGACCCGACTTCATCAGCAAGGGCTCGGGCAACGTGACGTACCAGGTCGACGGCTCGACGATCACCGACAACACCTACGGCAGCCCGCTCTTCCGCCAGAACGGCGGCACGAACACGTTCTTCGACTACGACACGTTCCAGAACGTCGAGGTCACGACGGGCGGCTCGCTGCTCGAGCTGCAGAATCCGGGCGTACAGATCAACGTCGTGACCAAGCGCGGCACCAACGAGCTGAGAGGCTCGGCTCGATTCCTCTACGCGTCGAAAAACTGGCAATCGGACAACACCTCGCAGGAAGCGATCGACCAGGGCTTATTTCAGACCAACAAAATCCGGTTCGTCCGCGAGTACGGCGCCGAGCTCGGCGGACCGCTCGTGAAGGACAAGCTCTGGCTATGGGCGTCCGGATCCCGCCAGGACATCTCCGTCAACACGACGCAGCCGAGCGTCGCGGCCGGGTCGTATGCGGCGACCGTCAAGCTCGTCCCGTTCAGCGCGAAACTAAACACTCAGATTTCTTCGGCGAACTCCCTGAACCTCTACTTCTCACGGAGCAACCGGGTCGAGGAAGGGCGCAACTCGAGCTCGACCGTGACGCTGCGCGCCCCCGAGACCCTGACCAACCTCTTCATCCCGACCAACTTCTACAAGCTCGAGGACAACCACGTCTTCTCCTCGACGCTCTTCGCCTCGATCTTCGCCAACTACCAGGACGTGATCTACGACTCGATCCCGCGCGGGGGAGGCGATCCGCGCGGGTTTCCGGCAGGCCAGGACATCCAGCTCGACTACTACGACTTTCAGTACCACAACAGCTGGGTCTACTACTACGCCAAGGACCCGCAGAAGGCGGTCAACGGCCAGGTATCGAAGTTCTTCAGCACGGGCTCGGCCAGCCACGAGCTCAAGGTCAGCTTCAACTACCGCACGCAGATCGCGGACTCGCAAACGGGACTGCCGGGCGACCAGATTCAGGGGATCGAGTATTCCTATTCCTCGGCGCTGGCGCTTCTCGCGCGCGGGGTGCGGACGACTTACAAGACCAACTACATCAGCGGCACGCTCGGCGACACGGTTGCGGTAGGCAACCTGACGGTCAACGCGGGTATTCGCTACGACCGCCAGCAGTCCAGGAACCTGCCGGGCGAATCCTTCGGAAACACCACGTTTCCGGACCTCCTTCCGCCTGTCTCCTTCCACGGGGTGCAGAACTGGCAGTTCCAGTACGAAAACTGGCAACCCCGGGCGTCGGTCACGTACGCGCTCGGCGAGAAAAAGAACACCCTGCTGCGGGCATCGTACGGGCGTTTCGCGGACCAGCTCGGATTCATCTCCTACTTCGGCAGCGGCGTGCCCATATCGAACGGCTATTACTACTATTGGACCGACACGAACCGTGACCACCACGTCGATCGAAACGAGATCGACCTCGAGAACGGCTTCTATTCGTTCTACAACGACATCGACCCCGAGTTCCTGCCGAACATTCCCAATCAGATCCAACCCGGCTTCAAAACGCCGGCGACCGACGACATCACGGCCGGCGTGGACCACCAGATTTTCCAAGACTTCGCCGTGTCGGGCACGTACACGTACCGCACCACGAAGAACCTCCAGGACGCGATACCGATCGGCTCGAGCCTGGCGACCTACGATTACCTGGGCAACGCGACGGGTTCGGCCACGGCGGCCAACGGTTTCACGATCAACTTCGACGAGCCTTTCTACGGTTTGAACCTCGACGAGATACCGACCGGAAACCTCTTTTATAACCGCGAGGGCGCAAGACAGCGGTTCCACGGCATAGAGTTTTCGGCGGTCAAACGACTCTCGAACAAGTGGATGTTGCGCGGCAGCTTCGGGTGGCAGAGCTTCAAGCAGCACTTGACGCCGCAGTCGATCACCAACCCGAACAATCTCTGGGACCTCGGGGGCCAGAACGACGACGGAGGGCTCGCGACCGGCTTCTCCTCCAAGGGCGGCCGGAATACGAGCGGCGTCTTCATCGGGGCCAACTGGCAGTTCAACGTCACCGGCTTGTACCAGCTCCCGTGGGACCTGAGCATCGGGGCGAACTTCTTTGGACGCCAGGGGTACCCGCAGCCGTACTTCGTCCGGACCCGGACAGGCGACATCCAGGGCAACCGGCCCCGGATTCTGATCGACAGGGTCGGCACGTTCCGGCTCGACAACCTCTACCAGTTCGACCTGCGACTGGAGAAGACGTTCAAGGTCGGACCCGTGCAACTCGTCGGAACCGCCGAGCTTTTCAACGTGGCCAACTCGAACACCGTCCTGTCGCGCTACGCGAGAGTCGGCACGTGGGATGCGCGGGACTTCGACCCCGACAATCCCGGAGCCGAATTCTCGCAGGACGGGAACTTCAACCGCATCCAGGAGGCGCAGAGCCCCCGGATCGTCCGGCTAGGGTTTCGAGTCTCCTTCTAGCATTCGCGATTCTCGACGTTCGAGGGCCCGTCCGGGAATTCCGGGCGGGCCCTTTGGTTTTCCGGCGGGGATGAGACCACGCCACCGGGCGCTCGCGCGAGGGCTTTGCGCGCTGTTGCTGACGGCGACCGCCTGCCGGCGGGGAGAAGACGCCTCGCCGGCGGCCTCGGCTCCGGGCCCCCGGATTCCGCGCGACATCGTCCTCGTCACGATCGACACGATTCGCGCGGACGCGACGGGGTTCATGGGCAACACGCGCGGGACGACCCCCAACCTCGACCGCCTGGCCTCGGAGGGACGGGTGTTCGAGCAGGCGCACGCGCACAACGTCATCACGCTGCCATCGCACACGAACATTTTGACGGGCATGCTCCCCTACCAGCACGGTGTGCGCGAGAACGCCGGATTCCGCCTCTCGCCGAAGGTCCCGACGGCGGCTTCTCGGCTGAAGGCGAAGGGCTATGCGACCGGCGCCTTCGTCGGCGCCTTCGTCCTCGACTCCCGGTACGGTCTGTCGCAGGGCTTCGACGTCTACGAGGAGCTGTACCGGGACCTCGACGAGCAGCTCGAGTTCAACATCCAGCAGGCGCGCGCCGAGGACGTGGTCACGGCGGCGCTGGCGTGGTACCGGTCGCAGGCGGGTAAGCCCCGCTTCCTGTGGATTCACGTCTACGACCCGCACGCCCCTTATGTGCCCCCCGAGGCGTTCGGCGCGCGCTACAAGCACGACCTGTATCTCGGCGAGGTCGCCTACGCGGACTCGGCGCTGGCGCCGTTGCTCGAGGCGGTGCGCACCGCGGACCCGCCGCCGCTTCTCGTCGTGACCGGAGACCACGGCGAGGCGCGTGGCGATCACGGCGAGCTGACGCACGGCCTCTTCTGCTACGAGGCGACCCTGCACGTGCCGCTCTTCGCCTGGTGCCCGCCGCTTCTGCCGCCGGGGCGGGACGCGACGCCGGCGCGCCATATCGACATCCTGCCCACGATCCTCGACACGGTCGGCGAGGCGGTCCCGAAGGATCTGCCGGGCCAGTCCCTTCTGCCGGCCAGGCGCCGGGAGGCCGAGAACGGCACCTACTTCGAGGCGCTGTCGGCCGCTTTCAACCGCGGGTGGGCGCCGTTGCGGGGCCTGATGGCCGGAGGCCAGAAGTACATCGAGCTGCCGCTGCCCGAGCTCTACGATCTGCCGAAGGATCCCGCGGAGGCGAAGAACCTGGTCGCCTCCGGGCCCGACTCGCTGCGGCGGCTGCGCAAGCGGCTCCTCGAGCTGCCGGCCGCCGTGGCCGAGCGCGGCACGATCGGCGCGGAGGAGGCGGCAAAGCTCCGGAGCCTCGGATATCTCACGGGGCCCTCGGAGATGAAGACGACCTACGGTCCGGCCGACGATCCCAAGAACCTCATCGTCGTCGACCAGAAGATCCATCGCTTCGTCGACGCGTACGAGCTGGAGCGCTACGACGAAGCCCTGAAACTCGCCCGCGAGGTCGTGGCCGAGAACCCGAGAATGCGGCTCGGCTACATGCACCTCGTCACGATCCTCCAGGCGAAGGGCGACCTCGCGGGTGCGGTCAAGGCGTGCGAGAAAGCCACCGGGAACGGCGCGGGCGGCGAGACGGTCGATCGGCGCCGCGGCCTTCTTCTCTCCGAGCTGGGCCGGCCGCGTGAGGCCGTGAAGGTCCTCGCCTCGTACCGCCAGGGCGACGATCCGGAGACGCTCAACGCGCTGGGAATCGCGTTGACGGACTCGGGGCGGGCGGCGGAGGCGCTGCCGGTCTTCTCGCGCGCGCTCGAGATCGATCCCTCGAACTCGCAGGCCTACCAGAACACCGGCATCGCCTTGTTGAAGCTCGATCAACCCGCCGAGGCCCGGAAGAACCTCGAGCAGGCTCTGGCTCTGGGCAAGCGTCACACCCGCGCATGGAACGCGCTCGGCGTCGCCTGGATGCGCTTGAACGACCCCCGCAAGGCGATCGCGGCCTGGCAGCGCTGCATCGAGATCAACCCCGAGCAATACGACGCGCTCTACAACGTCGGCCGCGTGGCCGGCCAGCTCGGCGACTGGAAGACCGCCCGGTCCGCGCTCGAGCGCTTCGTCGCGACCGCGCCCCCCAAACAGTACGCCCGCGACCTCGTCGAGGTCCGCGGCGCCCTCGCCGACATGTCCCGCCGCGGCCTCTGATCGGCTGATTGGGGTCATGATTGGGGTCAGGTCTGGACTTTGTCCACTTGGGGTCAGGTCTGTCCAGGACAAAGTCCAGACCTGACCCCGTAGAATCGCCGGCATGAGACTCGTCGCTGCCCTCGCCCTGTTTCTCGCGGCCGCTCCGCAAGATAATCCTCAGTCCTTCCTGATCGCGGGCGCGCGCGTGGCCGACGGAACGGGCGGGCCGATCAAACGGCAAAATGTCCGCGTCGTGGGTGACCGGATCTCGGAGGTCGGGACCCTCGAGCCGAAGCCGGGGGAGCGCGTCGTCAAAGGCGACGGCCTCGTGCTGGCGCCGGGTTTCATCGATGTGCACAACCACTCGACCGAAGGCCTCGAGAAAGACCCGCTCGCGGAGACCCAGGTGTCACAGGGCATCACGACGCTCGTCCTGGGGCCCGATGGCAGCTCGCCCTGGCCGATCGCGGAGTACCTGAAAGCGCGCGCCTCGACGCCTCCCGCGGTCAACGTGATGACGATGGTCGGCCACGAGACCGTGCGGAGCCTCGTCATGGGCGAGGACTTCCGGCGCAAGGCCACGCCCGAAGAGATCGCGAAGATGGCCGCCCTCGTCGAGCAGGGCATGCGCGAGGGCGCGCTCGGCCTCTCCTCCGGGCTCGAGTACGACGTCGGCAGCTACGCGTCGACCGACGAGGTCGTCGAGCTCTGCAAGGCCGCCGCGCGGCACGGCGGCTTCTACATGACGCACGTACGCGACGAGGCGGACCGCAGCTTCGAGGCCTTCGCAGAGGCCGTCGACATCGCGAAGTCGGCGCGGCTTCCGCTCCAGATCTCCCACATCAAGCTGGCCACCACGGGCGTCTGGGATCAGACCGGCAGAGCGATCGCGCTTTTCGACAGGGCTCGCAAGACCGGCCAGGACATCACGGCCGACTGCTATCCCTACGAGGCCTGGCACTCCAACATGGAGGTCCTCGTCCCGAACAAGCAGTACGACGATCCCGAAAGCGTCGCCGAGGCGCTCCGGGTCGTCGGCGGACCGGCGCGCATCACGATCACCGCGTGCGAGACGCATCCCACCTATGCGGGACGCAATCTCGAAGAGATCGCCCGCGCCGAGGGCATCACGCCCGGGGCCCTCTACTCGAAGATCGTCAAGGACGGCGGCGCCGACATCATCGGCCACTCCATGAAGGAGGAGGACGTCCTCGCCCTCTACCGCCAGCCCTGGGTCATGGTCGCGAGCGACGGCGGCATCGCCAACGACCACCCGCGCGGCGCCGGGACTTTCCCGCGCGTCCTCGGCCGTTTGGTCCGCGAAAAGCGTCTCCTCTCCCTCGAAGAGGCGGTCCGCAAGATGACGTCGCTTCCGGCGAGGCGCGTGGGTCTGAAAGACCGCGGCACGATCGCGCCCGGCATGAAGGCCGACCTCGTCCTCTTCGATCCCGCGGCCGTGATCGACCGGTCGACCTTCGAGGAGCCCCGGAAGCTCTCGGAAGGCATCGCGATGGTCTTCGTCAACGGCGAGGCCGTGTGGGCCGGCGGTAAGCCTGCGGGCGCGAAGCCCGGCCGGGTGCTGACGCCGTTCCTGGCTTCGCCGGCCCCCGCCGCTTCCGCGCAGTAGAATCCCGGGCCGATGCAGCGTCGGGTCCTCGTTCTCGCCTCGCTCGCGGCCGCGGGACTGATCGCCGCCCGGGCGTCGCC
The DNA here is from genome assembly GCA_040879385.1 of Thermoanaerobaculia bacterium. Taxonomy (GTDB): domain Bacteria; phylum Acidobacteriota; class Thermoanaerobaculia; order UBA5066; family Gp7-AA6; genus DAHUXD01. The sequence continues at coordinate 86,433 of JBBDKM010000014.1, forward strand.
GGCGCCGCCCGCGATCACCGAGCCGGCCGCGGACGGTCAGGTCGTGAGCCCCTTCGACGTCCACATGGTGGCCGGGCCCTTCGCGGGCTCGCCCGGCGAGAGTCACGTCTGTAGCGACTGGGAGATCCGCGCGATCTCGGCGGACACCGTCGTCTGGGCGGCGCCGTGCGCCACCGGGTCGCAGAAGGTGCACATCCATCTGGGCGACGGGCAATTCGTTGGTTCCCTCGCCGGCCGCCACCAGCTCAACACCGGCAGCGACCATCGGCTCCGCGTCCGTTTCCAGGGCGACGCGAACGGAGGGGAGTGGAGCGACTGGGCCGAACGGCTCTTCCGCACCACGGAGGCGACCGAGATCCAGGCCCTGATCCTGTCGGATGTCGCTTCGATCGCGGCGCCGCGATGGCGGGACGACGCGGGGATCGACATCGAGCTCCCGGCCGCAGATCCCGCCCCGGCCCTGCGGCTGGAGGTCGCCGGCGGCACGGTGCTGGAGTGGAGGGGCGGCGACCCGGCGCCGGTCAATCCGGCCGCGCTCTCCGTGCACGGGCCCCTTCGAATCGTCTTCGCGGCCGGGGGCGCCCCGGTCTCCCTGCCGGCCTCGCGCGTGACCTTCACCGACGGCAGCGGCCAGGACCGAGAGGTCTTCCTGCCTCCGATCGCGCTCGAGGCGGGTGAGACGGCTTCGTGGTGGATCGCGGAAAGCGGGGGAGCGTTCACGGATCCGACGGGAGGCGATCCCGCGGCGCAGGCGGACTTCTCGTCTCCCTCGACTGAGCCGCCGGTCCCCTGGAAGGTTCGGCAGCCGGGATTCCGCGTGGAGCGCGTCGCCACGGACTTCCAGCTCCCGGTCAACATCGCGTTCGTCCCGAGTCCGGGCGAAGGGCCCGACGACATCTTCTTCTACGTGACCGAGCTCTACGGGACGATCAAGGTCGTCACGCGGGCGGGGCAGGTGAGCGACCACGCGAACCTCCTCAACTTCAATCCGACGGGCGGATTCCCCGGGTCCGGAGAGAAGGGCCTGGCCGGGATCGCCGTCGAGCCCGCGTCGGGGGACGTTTTCGCAAGCATGGTCTACGAGATTCCGCCGCAGACGGACTTGCACTTTCCGAAGGTCGTGCGGCTCCACAGCGCCGACGGCGGACGGACCGCGTCCAGCCAGACGACGATCCTGGAGTTTCCGAACGAGCCGTCCGGCGCCTCCCACCAGATCTCGAACCTTTCCATCGGCCCGGACGGAAAGCTCTACGTGCACGTCGGAGACGGCCTGATGACCGAGCCGGCACAGGATCTCGAGTCCGTGCGCGGCAAGATCCTGCGGGTCGATCTCGACGGCTCCGCGCCGGCGGACAATCCCTTCTACGACGCGGCCGACGGCCTGTCGGCCACCGACCTCGTGTTCGCGTCGGGTCTGCGCAATCCCTTCGGCGGAGCGTGGCGCGCCGCCGACGGTGCGCTCTGGGAGGTCGAGAACGGCCCCGGAATGGACCGCCTCGCCAAGATCGTCGCCGGACGCAACTACGGCTGGGATGGCACGAACGCGAGCATGACCAATTTCGCGGCGTACAACTGGCCGTTCTCCGTCGCGCCGGTGAACATCGCGTTCGTCCAGCCGTCCACGTTTGCCGGAAGCGGTTTCCCGCCGGAGAAGATGGACCACGCGTTCGTCACCGAGTCGGGCCCGACCTACGCGCCCGGCCCGCAGCTTCTGGGCAAGCGGATCAGCGAGTTCGTCCTCGACCTCGACGGCAATCGGGTGAGCGGCCCCCTGCCGCTCATCGAGTACGCCGGCGCCGGCCGCGCAACGGCGACGGCCCTGGCCGCCGGCCCGGACGGCCTGTATTTTGCCGACCTCTACAAGGACTTCGGCGCGTCCTCGCCGATCGATCGCGGCGCGAACGTGTTCCGCGTTAGCTGGGCGGGGGTCGCGGACTTCTCGGCGGAGGCGCCCGCGGGCCAGTCGCCGCTGACCGTGGTGTTCCGCGATTCCTCCAGCGTTCCGTCGCCGGCGGCCTGGCACTGGGAGTTCGGCGACGGCGAGTCGAGCGACGAGCCCAACCCCGTGCACACCTACCTCGTGCCCGGCGCCTACGACGTCCGCTTGACCGTCACCGGCTCGGGCGGCCAGGTAGCCCGCCAGAAGCCCGGCTACATCGTCGTCGGCCCCGCCGCGCGCACCCTCGCGCCGGGCCCGCGTCCTCCCCGCCCGATGCCCCGAGTCGTTGGGGTCAGACCTTGAATCGGGTAGCTCTGGGGTCAGGTCTGGACTTTGTCCATTTGGGGTCAGGTTTGGACTTTGTCCATTTTCTCTTGTCGGCAGCGAAGCGCAATCTCTCGGGCTCGCCGGCGAAGGGATGGATCTGCGTTCACCAGACGCTCCCCGCTTGCGGCCAGCTTCGCCACCCGGGAGGCTTTGATGGACAACACGCGACCGATGCGATCGAGACTCTCCAAAGCCTCCGCCCTCGCGAGGAAAGCGGCGATGGCGCGCGCGAGGCCGCCCCGGCCGCCGCGAAGTTCGCGGAGGTCAATCCCGAACTCTGCGGCCGTCACGGCCATTACCTGATCCAGCGATGGGCGCGTAGGAAAGCGCTGGTCTCGAGGAATCTCCTCGGAGACCGGCATGGCTTCGATTCTGGTGCGGACCTCGCGATGAAACGACTCGCTTCCAAGGAAGATCTGCCCGCGCAGCATGTCCCACGGTCGGCGCGGATCACGACATCCCGCTGCGACGAAGTCTTTGTAGAGCGCCTGCGCGGCCGCACGCTGCGAAGCGAACTGGCGGAGAGTCCAGTCGATCTCGAGCCAGCGGGGCGGCGCCCAGAGTCCTGCGGTGGCCGCGTAACTGCTCCACGGCCATTGTTCCGGCCCTGTCGCGAGCCCGGCGCGGACCGGATTGAGGACGACGTAGCGCGTAAGCTCCAGAAGGTGCGAGTCTCTCTGAACGAGAATCCCCTTGAAGCGACCCTGCATCAGGTGCCCGACGCGTTCGTGGCGCCTATTGAACCGTTGCGTATAGATTCCGTTGAGCTCGCGCATGCCGCGGGACAGGGTGGGCTCTGGGGTGTCGAGGAGCAGGTGATAGTGGTTGCCCATCAGCACGAAGGCGTGGATGCGCCAGGTGAATCGATTGGCCATCCTGGCGAGCAGCCGGAGAAAGAGCGCTCGGTCCTCATCGTCGCGGAAGATTTCCTTGCGCTCGTTGCCGCGGCTGGTTATGTGCCAGACGGCTCCGGCGAACTCCAGGCGAAGCGGTCGCGCCATCGAGACTCCCTATGGACTATTTGTCGCGAGGGCGACCAGACTTGGGCCTCTGTGGACAAAGCCCAGACCTGACCCCAAATGGACAAAGTCCAGACCTGACCCCAGACCCCGATAGAATCAAGGGGATGAGCATCCGCTGGCGCTGGATGGCCGCGCTGGGCGCGTTCGTCGTCGTCCTCGGGCTGCTCGCGGCGTTCACGCGGCCGCGCGGCGCGGCGGTGCAGGTCGCGCCGGTCGAGCGCGGCGACCTGCTCGTGCCGGTCCAGAGCGACGCGACCCTCGAGCCGCCGCCGGGCGGAGAGCTGCGGTCGGCCGAGACGGCGACGGTGGCGGAGATCCTCGTGCGGGAGGGCGATCGGGTGATCGCGGGCGCACCGCTCCTGCGGCTCGAGAGCCCGGAGCTCTCGCGCAACGCGCTCGACGCGCGCTCCGAGGCGCTGCGCCTCGAGGCCGAGCGCGCCAGCGCGATGGCGGAGCTCGCCGATCGCGAGCGGGAGGAGAAGCACCGCCGCGAGATCGTCGAGGCCGACGCGCGGCTGCTCGCGAGCGGCGCCATCACGCGCGCGGCGGCCGAGGCCGACGAGAGGGCGCTGCGGCAGGAAGAAGGAGCCCTGCGAGCGGCCCGGGCGCGTCTGGCGGGGCTCGAGGGCGCGGGTTCTCGTCCGGAGCTCGCCGCGCGGGCCGCGGCCGAGCTCGAGCGCCGCGCCGGCGCGCTCACGGTGCGCTCCTCGGCGGCCGGCGTCGTGTACGGGCTGCCGCGCCGCGCGGGAGAGGCGGTCGCGGCCGGGCAGGTCGTGGCCAACGTGATCGATCCCGAGCGCCGCCGGCTGCGCATCCGCGTCGATCAGCCGGACCTGCCGCAGATCGCCGCCGGCCAGCGCCTCGTGGTGTCCTTCGACGGCTTGCCGCGCGAGCGCTGGGAGGGGAAGGTCGCGTTCGTCGCGCCCGGTCTGCGCGAGGCGGGAGGGCGCGAGGTCGGGGAGGTGATCGGCGACATCGCGGATCCCGGGGCGAAGCTCCCCGCCAACGCCGCCGTCGAAGTCCAGATCGTGACCGGCGAGAAGTCGAACGCGCTCGTCGTTCCCCGCGCGAGTCTCCTGCGGGACGGCGAGAAACGCTTCGTCTACGTTCTGGACGGCGGCCGCGCCCGGCGGCGCGAGGTGGAGGTGGGTCTCCTCGGCCTGAACGAGGCAGAAGTGATCGCGGGGCTCGAGGAGGGCGAGACCGTGATCCTGCCGGGATCTGCGCCTCTGTCCGACGGGCTCCGCGTGCGCCGCACCGGCGGGTGAGCCGATGGTGAACCGCGAGATCTTCGAGATGGCGGTCGACCGGTTCCGAAAACACCCGGTCCAGACCTCGTTGACGCTGGCCGGGCTCGTCGTCGGGACCGCCGCGATCATCCTCGTCGTCACGCTGGGATTGACCGGCCGCAAGTACGTCCTGACGCAGATCGAGGGCGTCGGCTCGCACCTGGTCTGGGCGAACTACCGCGGCACCGTCTCCTCGGGGGTCTCGCGCATCCAGGACGACGTGATGACCGATCTCGACGTCGAGGCGATCGCGGCGCGCCCCGATCTCTTCTCGGGAGTGACCGGGATCGTGACGCTCCGGGGAAACGTCACCGTGCAGTCGCACTCGAAGCCGCTGACGATCCTGGGCGTCATGGCCAACTACCCGCAGGTACGCAAGAACATGCGGGTCCTCCGCGGCCGCTTCATCGACGAGGACGACGCGGCCGAGCGCGCGCGCGTCTGTGTCGTCAACCGCGACCTCTACGAGCAGCTCTTCGCCAACGACGAGTCGCCCGACAAGACCATCCGGACGCTCGGGGCGACCTTCCAGGTCATCGGGGAGTTCGAGGAGCCGGTCGACACGCTCGGACGGGGCGACGTCGTGCCCGAGACGATTCTCATCCCGATGACAGTCGCCTGGTACTACACGCCGGTCCGTCAGGTCAAAACGCTCTTCGCCGAGACGCGCGACTTCGAGACCCTCCCGGCCGCCGTCAGGGCCGTCGAGGACATCCTGAAGGAGCGCCATCGGCCGGGCTCGGTCTACGAGGTCGAGAGCATGACGACGGTCGTCCGGCTCGCCCGCACGATCTCGGTGGCGCTGATCGTGGTCTTCATCCTCGCGGCGGCGGTGTCGGTCGTGGTGGGCGGGGTCGGCATCATGAACATCCTGCTCGCGTCGGTCGAGCAGCGCACCCGCGAGATCGGCGTGCGCATGTCCGTCGGCGCCCGGCGGCGCGACATCCTCGGCCAGTTCCTCTTCGAGGCGCTTGCGCTCGGCGTCGTCGGCTCCTCGATCGGCGTGGCCGTCGGCCTGGGGCTGCCCTATCTCTCGCGTCTCTTCGTCCGGGGTATCGACATCCGCGTGTCCTGGGTGGCGGCCGTTCTCGCGTTTGTCTTCTCGTGTGCGGTGGCGGTTCTCTTCGGCGCGGTACCGGCGTACCGCGCGTCGAGCTTGAATCCTTCGGAGGCGTTGCATCATGAATGATCGAATTTCGCGGTTGTTGGCGGCGGCGGGTCTCGCGGCGGCCCTTCCCGCACTCGGTCAGGCCCCGGCGCCGCCGGGTCCCGAGGCGCTCACGGTGCGCCGGGCGGCCGAGCTGGCGCTCGAGCGCGCGCCGCACCTGGCGTCGACGCGCGCGGCGCGCGAAGAGTCGGACGCGGAGGCGAGCCTCGCCCGCGACGCGTTTCACCCGTCGGCCTGGTTCACCTCGACGCCCGGCTACACCTACGGCCTGCCGAGCACCGTCGCGGGCCGCGTGCCCGCGGTCGCGGGTGTCGAGATCCGGCAGACCCTCTACGACCCGGCCCGCCGCTCCGGCGCCCTGCAGGCCGAGGCGGCCGCCGCCGGTGTCGACGCGGCGCTCGAGCGGGCCTGCCGCGAGACAGTCGAGGCGGCCGTCGCGGCCTACGCCCGCTGCTTTATGGACCAGGACCGGATCGCCTCGGCGCGCCGGCGCGTCGACGCCGCCGAAGCGATCGTCGAGAGGGTCGAGGCGCTCACCCAGGAGGGACGCCGCACGGAGCTCGAGCTCGAGCGCGCGAAGCTCCAGGCCGCGCGGGCGCGGCTGAAGCTGTTGAACGCCGAGTCCGATCGAGACCTCGACCAGCTCGAGTTGAAGCGCCTCATCGGCTGGCCGGGGAGCTCCCCGTTGATCCTCGCCGGCGACCCGGACGGTGTCATCCCGGAGCTCCAGGCGGCCGAGAACCTCGCGGCGACCCGCGCCGCGGATCCGGAGCTGTCGTCCTTGGGCCGCGAGGTCGAGCTCCTGAGGCGCTCCGTAAAGCTCGAGTCGAAGCGCTTCGGGCCGATCATCGAGGCCGCGGCCCAGTACCAGCGGCTGGCGAAGTTCAACGACTACGACAAGTACTACCTGACCTTCACGCCGGACAACGTGTCGATCGGCGTGACGATCGGGATCCCGCTCTGGACGGGCGGGCGCTACGGCGACGGCGTGCGCCGCGCGCGGGCGCGTCTGGAGCACGCAGAAGCCCAGCTGCGCTCGCGGGAGTCCGACCTGGAGATCACCGTGCGGCGCGCCGAGGCGGCCGTGGCCCGCTCGATCGCCGAGAAGAGCCTGTCCCGTCGTTCCCAGGGAATCGCCGAGCAGGATCTCTCGACCCTGCAGCTTCTCGTGCGGGAAGGGCGAAGCGAGCTGTCGGATCTCGACGAGCGCGAGCTGGCCCTCGCCGACGCCGACGAGGAGGCCGCCCGGGCCGAGCTCGGCTCGGTGCTGGAGCGGGTCCGCCTGCTCGCCCTGCGGGGCGACCTCTCCCGGGCGCTTCTGGGGTTCGATCCGCCCTGCGCGGCGCCGTGAGCGGCGCGGCTACGGCGTAGCGCTGCGGGAGGCGGGCAGGTCGGCCAGCTCGGCGTCCGGCGTCGGCTCTGCGTTCAGCACGACGCCTCCGCGGTTCTGCCGGAGCTGCCGGGCAAAGAGCGAGATGCGGCGGTCGAAGAGGAACCGCCAGAAGAGACCGGCCCACGACGAGTGGCTCCCGAGCGAGTCGTACACCTCGGGCGCCGCGCTGCGCAGCGCGGGCAGCCGGTTCCAGGGCACCGAGGGGAAGTCATGGTGCTCGTTGTGGTACCCGACGTTCAACGCCAGGCGGTTGAGCCACCCGTAGTAGCTCGTCGTCTCCTGGCCGGGAAAGATCATGTAGTGCTCCTGGATCCAGCGCGCGCCCAGGGGATGCAGCCCCACGCTGAAGAAGAAGGAGACGAGCAGGTAGACGAGCGCGCGCGGCCCGAGCACCGCCCAGATGGCGACGTCGAAGGCGGCCTGCGCGACGAAGTTCGCCACGACCCAGCGGTCGATCGGCCGGATCTCGCGCAGGCGCGGGGGGCGCGTGGCCTGGACGAGCGGGAAGAGGAGCAGCCAGATCGCCTTGCGGACCGGCGAGGTGCCGACGAGCCTCGCCTCCCAGGCGTTGGGGATGTCGGCGTCGAGCTCGTAGATCCCCTGAAAGGCGTGGTGCTTCAGGTGATAGCGCTGGAAGAAGACGGAGCTCGGCAGCCCGTGGGGCAGATTGGCCACGATGCCGGCCAGCGTGTTCGCCCAGGGCTTCCGGAAGATCAGGTTGTGCGTGCACTCGTGGATCAAGACCCAGAGCGCATGGTTCGCGAATGCACCGACGACCGCCGCCGCGGGGACGATCAACCACCAGGGGCTCGCGCGCAGGAGGTAGGCCATCGCCAGCTGCAGGGCCACCGTGCCCGCGATGATCCAGAAAGTGACGGGGTTGCGGCCGATGCAGCCGCGGACCTCGGGATGCTGTCGGAGGATCTGCCTGGTGCGGCTGCGGTGGGGTTCGGGAAGGGCAGAGACCGAAAATCCTATGTCCGGCTCGGGGGCCATGGCGGGGGAGCTCACCCCCCTACTCTTTCACAGCCCGGGCCGCCGGGATCCTTGGAATTGCCCCGGGCCCCCAACCTTCTCCATATCCCCGGAGAGAAGCAGGAGGAGGAGAAGCGCAAAGCGCGCGAAGACCCGGTCGGGTGGTCGCGAGTCTTAGCGACGCGGCCGTCGGGCTCTCTTGGGACGTTTGCGTCGCAGGCCGCGGGCGCCATCCGGGCCGACGTGGACGACGGGGGATTGCTCGAAGATGTGGACTCCCTTTTCGAGGAGAACGTCCCGGAGGCCCTGGAGGTAGGCGAAAGGGTCGATCGCGAAGGTGTCGGGGTAACGCAGGGCGGCAAGATACGCGTCGCTCCCGAGAATCTCCCGCGTCGCGTCTCCCGCGTAAAACCGAGACGGGAGCCCGTGGGCGATTCGGGTTTCATGCTCTTCCTTGACGGCCTTCACTCCGGCCGGGCGCGTCGCGGCGTACACGCTGTCCGCCTCGAGGAAGCCGCAGTCGATGCCGAAGCGCCGGATGTTGTCCCGGATCGACCCGCACGCCCGGGTGGCATCCGCCCAGAGCCGCAGGCCGGCGCTTCCGAATCGGCGGACGAGGTCCTTCAGCTCGAGCTCGCTCTCGGGAGTGATGAACCCGGAGCTCCGGCCAGAGGCGCCGGCCCCGCAGGTCCCGGCTTCGAGGAGAGCGACAGAGAGGTCGGGTGCGTTCTCGGCCAGCCACTGCGCCGCGGAGAGGCCGGCGATCCCTCCCCCGACGATCGCGACGTCGCAGGGAAAGCGGCCCTCGAGAGGATCGAGGAATCCAGTCGGTCGGTCTACTTGCCAGAAGATGCCGCGGGACGGGATTCCGGTCAGATGAGCCACCTCTCGAAGAAAGTGGTGCGCCCGCCGCGATTCGAACGCGGGACCTTTAGCTCCGGAGGCTAACGCTCTATCCGGGCTGAGCTACGGGCGCAAAGAACGACGCGAAATCCTTGGGGTGAGTGGAGGGGTTCGAACCCTCGACATCCAGATCCACAGTCTGGCGCTCTAACCAGCTGAGCTACACCCACCGCGGGGCGCGCAGTTTAACCCCCCCGGCAGAGGGGGTCAAACCCTCTGCTATGGTCGCGCCGATGAAGCCCCGGCGGGCCGCGGTTTGGATTCTGGCGTTCGGATTCGCGGCCGGGTGTCGCCGTCACGAGGAGAGCGCCCCGCCGCCGAAGCCCACGGGGTCTCCGGCGGTCGAATCCTCGGACGTCGCGACTCGCGCGCCGCGGCCGCCCGGCGGCCGAGCGCCGGTGATCTGGATCGGGCTCGACGGCCTCGACTGGGAGCTTCTCGACCGGCTGTCGGCGGCAGGGAAGATGCCCAACTGGAAACGCCTCGCCGGCGAGGGCCACACCGCAACACTCCGGAGCTTCTATCCGCTTCTGTCGCCGATCCTCTGGACGACGGCGGCGACCGGCGCCACGCCCGACGTTCACCGCGTGCTCGACTTCCAGGAGGTGGATCCGTTTACCGGGCGCAAGGTGCCGATCTCGGGCGACTCGCGCGCGGTGCCGGCCGTGTGGAACCTCGCTTCCGCAGCGGGGCGCAAGGTCGGCGTGGTCGGCTGGTGGGCGACACACCCGGCCGAAGAGGTGAACGGCTTCTTCGTGAGCGACCGCGTCAGCCCGATCCTCTTCCAGGGCCTGTCCCGTTCCGGTGCGGCGTTTCCGTCTTCGCTCGAGGCGGGGCTCGAGCAGGTCGCAGGGCGCGACGGCCGGGTCCAACCGGAGGACCTCGCCCCGTATCTCGACATGGGCTCGGCCGAGATCGCGCAGGCGGTGTCGAGCGGTGCCGGCATGGAGAGCCCCGTGGTCGCGCTGTCGCGGATCCTCGCCGCGACCCGCGTGACGCAGCGCATCGCGCGGGATCTCTACGACCGCAACCTCCCCGAGCTGACGGCCGTGTACTACGCGGGAACCGACGAGGTCGGCCACATCTTCGCGCCGTTCACGCCGCCGCGCCTCGAGTGCGCCGCGGTTTCGGACGCCGACGCGGCGCGCTTCTCGCGTGTGGTCGAGACCTACTACGCCGCGATCGACCGAATCCTCGGGCAGTGGATGCGCCGGGCCGAAGAGGACGGAGCCGTGCTCCTCGTGCACTCCGACCACGGCTTCCAGTGGGGAGCGGATCGGCCCTGCGGGCTCTCCTCGGGCAACTGGGCGACCGCCGCCTTCTGGCACCGGCCGGACGGCGTGCTCGCGGCCTGGGGCGCCGGAGTGCGGCGTGGGCAGGAGCGCCGCGAGGCGAGCCTCTTCGACATCGCGCCGACGGTGCTCGCTCTCCTCGATCTTCCGGCCGGCAGCCGCATGGCCGGAAAGCCGATTGCGGCCGCCTTCGACCGTCTGCCCGCACCCCCGAAGCGCCGGGCGTTCGCGGATGTGGCCGTGCGCCGCGTGGCCGCGGGCTCGATGAGCTCCGCGGAGTCGGACGAATACGCGAAGAAGCTCCTCGCGCTCGGGTATCTGTCTCCCGGCCAGACACAGGCGCTCGCGGCGCCGGGAGGCGCGCGGCCCGGAATGACGGAGGGCGCCTGGAACAACCTCGGGATGTACGAGCGCGAGACGGCCAGGAACCCGGCCGCCGCCGAGAAGGCGTTCCAGCAATCGTTGAAGCTCAATCCCGACTACTACTCGCCCATGTTCAACCTCGCCGTCCTCGAGCGCGAGAAAGGAGACACGCGGGCGGCCGAGGACTGGCTCTTCCGCTCGCTTCGCGCGCTGAAGAGCGATCCGTCCGTGGCGATCGCCGGCTGGGCGCGCGAGTACATCCAGGGCGGCAAGACCGCCGCCGCGCAGTCTCTTCTGCGCCGCGCGGCGGCCGATTACCCGGACAACGAGGCGATCGCGCGCGAGGAAGCGCGATTCCTGTACCGCCGGAAGGACTGTCGGGGAGCGGTCGCGGCCATGTCGCGGTTCGCGGGGGAGACTCGGGAGCTCGAGAGCGTCAACGATCTGATTCTCTTCCAGACGTGCCTCGCGAACCGCGAGGAGGTGGAGCGGCTGCTCGAGCGCTCCCTCGCCTTGAAGCCCGACCAGCCCGAGGCCGCGCGGCTCCTGGAGGTGGTTCGCCGGGCGGGAGAGACCGGGCAGTGAGTTACTTGCGCGCGCTCTCGGCCAGGTTCTTCAGCTCGACCGTCGCCAGCGCGTAGGCCGAGCGCGCCGGGTCCCCGTAGACGATCAGTCGCACGGGACCCTCCTTCTCGGGCAGCGGCCCCGTCGAGGTTTCGCTGACCAGGAACACCTTCGGGTTGGCGCGGCTCGCGCGCAGCTCTCCGACCGAGAACGCCACCGCATAGCCGTCGCGCGCGGTCGCCAGAGCGATAAAGGCGGCCGACGCGCGCTCGCCCGCCATCGTGCGCAGGTCCAGGCCGCTTTTCTCCAACACCTCGAGCAGCGGCATGCCGTGATAGACGGTCACGTTGCCGTCGACGTCCTCCAGGCGCACGTCGCGCGCGGCGCGGCCGAGGAGCGAGGCGGCCTCGACTTTGCTGTCGGGCTGGCCCGGGATCCGAAGCGTCGGGGAAGCGGAGGCGGACCGGGAGAGCGCTGGCGCGACCGCGAGGAGCGCGCAGGCCGCGGCGAGGGCGAGTTTTCTTGTCATTTGAATGAATCGCAAGGAAGCGGGAGGCCCGAAGGCCCCCCGCCGGGAAATCCAACTCAGAAAGCCAGTATCCCAGAGATGAAGAAGCGCCGCGGGGCCGGGAACGAAGTCCCCTGGCCGAACCGGGGATTCGGGTCGGTGTTGTCGTCGCTCGTGAAGAGGTCCTGATCGACCGTCAGCGCGGGCTGCGAGTTGAAGACGTTCATGAGCCGCCCCTCGAGCCGCAGGGTCGTTGGGCCGAGCGGGATGTCCTGCGCCACCAGGAAGTCGAAGTTGGCCCAGGCCGCCGTGGTGCGCGAGCCCGCCGGTTCCGCGTACTGGTAGTCGGTCCCGTAGACCGGGTCGAACAGGCGGGCCTCCCAGGGCCGGCCGCTCTGGACGCGGAAGTAGCCGCCGAGGGTCGTGCGCGTGGGGAGCGAGTAAGAACCGAAGAGCTTGCCGACGTGCGTGCGGTTCCCGATCAGCACGCCGGTCCGGTTGGGATCCGTGACGTAGAGCCCGGGACCGTCCTCGATGTACGACGACGAGTAGAAGAGCTGGGTGTCGTAGTCGAGATCCCAGTTGCCCGTCAGGCGCGAATAGGTGTACGACACGTCCATCGTCCAGTTGCCTCCGTAGGCCTTGCGCACCTCGATCGTTCCGCCCTTGTACTTGCGGAAGGCCGGGATGTTGCCGTAGCGGAAGGGGCCGGAGGCGTCCTCGCGTCCGAAGGCCGGGAAGTCCTCGAAGACGTCCTTGGTCTCGCGGAAGATGCCGTAGATCTCGGCCGACCAGCCGTTGCCGAAGGGCCGGGCGTATCCGGCGACGAACTCGTCCGTGTAGGTCGGGTCGATGTTGCCGAGAACGATCTTTCCGGTGTTGTTCGTCCGCGTGACCGACCGGATGAAGTCGCCGGTCTGCAGGTTGAAGAACGCGTCCGTCCGAAAGAGCCGTATGGGCGCGGCCGAGCGGGCGAAGGACTGGTTGTCCATGTTGTCGTAGCGGCCGTAGTTCACGTGCGCCTTGTCATGGACGCGCGGGTTGACCTCGTAGGCGATGCCCACGCGGGGCTGGATCTGCTTGGAGAACGGGAAGACGTACTGGTCCTGGAACGTGCAGCCTCGAGGATCGCGGTTGGGGTCCGTGCACGGAAGCAGCTGGTCGTTCGGGAGGGTGTGATCGCCCCGCACGATCGTGAACTCCTTGTTGTCGTTGGGGACGAAGGTGTCCTGGCTGAGCAGCACGCCGATGTTGAGTGTTAGCCGGTCCCAGGTCGCCTGATCCTGCAGGAAGAGGCCGATCGTCTTGCCGCGCGAAACCTGCGCCGGCTGGGCCGGAGAGAAGCGCGCGCGATAGCAGGGGTTCTGGCCCTCGCAGTTGGTGCTGCTGTTGTTGATCGTGATGTCGCCCCAGCCGTTGGCGATGCGCTTCAGGTACTCCTTGTTGTCGCTGTAGTTGGCGCCGAGCTTGATCAGGTGGCTCGCGCCGAGGAAGCTCGCGAGGTAGCTCGTCGTGACCCGGTACTCGTACCGGCGGAAACTGTCGTTGTTGATGGCGAGGGCCGCGCCCCCGAGGTGCGTCGTGCCGCCGTCCGGAGTGAACCGACCCACGTTCTCGGGATGCGCCGTGTCGAAGGGCGGCTGGTATCCGAGCGAAGTGACCGGCGTTGCGCCGTTCGGGTTGTCGTTCAGGTGGAACTTGGTCTCGATGTTCAGGGCCGGCGTCACGGTCCAGAACCAGGAAAACACGCCGACCCGGTTGATCTCCTTCGGGTTGTCTCCCACCGACGACGCGTCGAAGGCCCCGATCGAGGCGTTGGTCTGGTCGATGCCACGATACCGGAACGAGCTGTCGATGAGGTGGTTCTGGGCCGGGTTGGCGGAGAGCTTCAGGAAGTATTCGTTGATGTGAAGGTCCGAGTCGGGAAGCGCTCCGAACGAGTTGACACGGTCCGTCTCCGAAAGCCGATAGAAATTCAGCGACGTGTACGCAAAGAGCCGGTCTTTGAGGATGGGTGCGCCCGCGCCCACGCCCGGCCGGAACCGCGAGACCTTGGTCTGGAGGTCGGGGTCTTTGCTGTCGGCCTGGAAGGCGGAAGGCTGATACTCCAGGCGGACCTCGCCATGGATGTTGTTCGTGCCGGACTTCGTGACGCCGTTCACGATGAATCCGCCCGTGCGTCCGTTTTCCGGCGTCACGCCGCCGCGGGTGATCGAGACCTCCTGGATGTCGAGCTCGGCGAAGTCGGAGTAGAGGTCTCCGAAGAAGGGGTTGGTCACGTTGACGCCGTCGTAGAGGAACGTGTTGTCCTGGCGGCCGCCCCCGGCGTTGACGCCCACGTTCGTGTTCGAGATCTCCACACCGCTGTCGACGACGCCCGGCGCGAGCTGGAACGTGCCGCTGAACGTGCGTGCGAGCGGCAGCTTTGCGAACGTCTCGCGATCGGTCACGTTCGAGACTTCCGTCGACTTCGTGTCGACGAGCGGTGTCGCCGCGGTGACGGTGATCTCTTCGGCGGCGGTCGCGCGGAGGACCGGGCGGACCTCCGTGTCCTTCGAGACGTTGACGATGACTTCCTGCTTGAAGGCTCCGAGCCCCTGGAGCTCCGCCCGGAGCTGATACGTGCCGGGAGTCAGGTTGAAGAACTGGAACACGCCGTCGGAGCGTGTCGTTGTCGTTTGCCCGAGCGGGAGCTGCGCGCCCGAGATCGAGACGAGGACTCCAGGCAGCGGCGCGCCATCGGAGTCGCGCGCCACGCCGCTGACCGATCCGGTCGTCTGGGCGAAGGCGAACGGAGCGCAGGACAGCAAGAGACCGAACAGGAGAGAACGGGAACGTGAGCGCATGTCGGGCAGCCTCCTTAAAGTGAATCTCGTGAAACGAATCTACGGAGGAGTTTAAGGCCGTTCGGGCCGCGTCAGATCCTCAAAAGTTTCGCGACGCCGAATTTGCCGCGCCAGGCCGTCCTCGATCAGGACCTCGGCCGGGCGGAAGCGAAAGTTGTAATTCGAGGACATCGCGAAGCCGTAGGCGCCGGCATCGCGGATCGCGAGGAGGTCGCCTTCGTCGGGCCGGCCGAGCTGTGCGTCGCGGAGAAAGAAGTCGGCGGTCTCGCAGACGGGTCCGACCACGTCGGCCGTGATCTTCGGGTTTTTCACGGGTCTCACCGGCTCGATCGGGTGGAGCGCGCCGTAGAGCGCTGGGCGAAGCAGGTCGTTCATGCCGGCGTCGGTGACGACGAAGGTCTTTCCGCGCTCTTCCTTGACGTAGAGGACCCGCGTCAGAAGGACCCCGGCCGGCCCGACGATCGCGCGTCCGGGCTCGACCAAGACCCGATAGGGGAGGTTTGCCAGCAAAGGCAGCACGGCGGCCGCGTAGGCCTCCGGAGTGATGCCCGTCTCCCCGATACCGAGGCCACCGCCGATGTCCAGCGTCTCGATCTTAAATCCTGACCGTGCAAGAGCTTGCGCCAGATCCGCGAGCTCCCGCGCCGTCTCGGCCAGAGGCCCCGGCTCCACGATCTGGCTGCCGATGTGCGCCTGCACGCCGACCATCCGCACGCCCGGCAGCCCGCGGGTCTTCTCGAAGATCTCCCTCGCCCGTCCGATCTCCACGCCGAACTTGTTCTGCTTCAAGCCCGTCGAAATGTACGGGTGCGACCGCGCGTCGATGTCCGGGTTCACGCGTAGCGCCACGCGCGCGACCGAGCCGCGCTCTCGCGCCGCGGCGTCGATCTTCTCGATCTCCCGCTCCGATTCCGCGTTGAAGGCCAGGATCCCCGCTTCGACTCCCGCGGCGACCTCTTCGTCCGTCTTGCCGACGCCCGAGAAGACGATCCGGTCCGCCGGGATCCCGCAGTCCATAGCCGCCCGGAGCTCCCCGCCGGACACAACGTCGGCCCCCGAGCCGAGCCCCGCCAGCCGCCTCAGGATCGCGAGGCTCGAGTTCGCCTTGGTCGCGTAGCAGAGGAGGTGGGGAACCGACGCGAACGCCGTGTCGAACCGGCGATAGTTCTCTTCGATCTTCGGCCAGCTGTAGACGTAGAGCGGCGTGCCGTGCTCCCTGGCGAGCGCCGACAGCGACATTCCGTCACACGTCAGCTCACCGTCGGCTTCGCGCTCGAACCCCGCCACGGGGCGGGACGATAGCAGAGCTCTAGGGTTTTCGAGCCTCCAGGATCACCCGCCGCTCGCCGGTCGAGGGATCGAGGCGGACGAGGACTCGGCCCTGGAAGAAGAGCTTCGTCGCCTCGCTGCCGGCGGTTGGTCCGGCGTTGATCTCGTACGAGAAGCCGGCGAGTCGGGCGGCCGGGTAGAGGCCATCGGCGATCCTGCGCACGCTGCCGTCTTCGACGCCGACGAGCGAGACGGAGTAGCTCGGCCCCTCGCCGAGCGCGACGACGAGCTTGCCGGGCGCCACCTCGCCGCCGAGAGCGACGGATCCCGCGGGCGGGAGCGGGACTATAGATTCCTCTCCTCCGTCCGACCGGAAAACGCGCAGGCGGGCATCTCGGCGCGAGCGTTCCGAGAGGACGATGCGGCCGTCGGCGAGGAAGCCCGGCGACCGGCCGGTCTGCTCCGTTCCCTCGGCCAGCCGCGCGAGCGCGGCGCCGGTTCGCCCGTCGAGCAGCCAGACCTCGCGGTTCGCATACTGGGTGGCGACGACGCGATCTCCGCTTCCGTTGGCGACGAGATACAGGCGCTCGGCGCCGGTGAATCCGCCGGTCTCCCGAAGCGTCTTCGAGGCGGCGTCGAGCTCCAGAATCTCGAGACGCGTTTCTCCCCGCTTGTCGGCGATGATTTCCGGCTGGCGGTAGACGCGAAACGTGTCGTTGTCGGCGAAGAAGCCGCGCACGTCGGTGCGGTCGCCGGCGACGCGTGCGGACGCCAGAGTTCTCGCGGAGGCGAGATCGTGGATCGAGAGCACGCCCCGTTCCAGGGTGGCCAACCGCGAGCCGTCTGCGGAAAGAATCATCAGGGACGGGTACCCTTCCAGGAAGAGCCGCGTGCGTGACGGCCTGGCCTTCGGATCGTCGAGGGCGAGCGCGAGGATCTCGAAGGGGCCGCCGTGGTCGCGCCCTTCTATCCAGACGGCCCGCTTTCCGTTTCGGGAAATCTCGGGGCCTCGCCAGTCGACGACGGCGATTCGCTCGAACCGCCCACTCGCCGTGTCGTAGAGGAAGTTGGCGCGGGCGCCGCGCGCTTCCCCCTGGACGACGCCCCAGCTCCCCGCAGGCGCGGGCGACGCCCAGAAGCCCTTCAGGTCGGCTGGCCGGGCGGCCAGGACCCAGGACGCGTAGCCGTGGATGCCCAGGAGAGCCGCGGCCAGAGAGCCCCAGAGAACCAGCGAGAGCGCCCGGTGGGCGGCGCGAATGTCGGTCCGCCCGCGCGCGACCGAAGCGAGGCCGGCGAGGAGCAGCGCGGCCCCGGCCGACAAGATGAAAACCCAGATCGCGCGGGTTCGCGGCCCGTCCGCCATGAAAGACGGCAGCCGCGACAGAACGGCGGAGAACCCGAATCCGATAGCGAGAGCGGCGACGGCATCGAGCGCGACGAACGGCGAGCGCGAACGGAACATGACGCTGAGCGCATGCAGGGCGGCGAAGAGAACCAGGAGCCCCGCGAGCAGCAGGAGCGGCCAGAGGCGCGGGAGCTCCGCGTCGACGAGAAGCGCCTGCCACGGGATGACCGCCCCCGCAACCCCGGCCGGGACCAAGAGGACCGCGGCCGACAGGGACGCCAGGATGACCGCCGCGATCAGGTGCCCCGCCCAGATGGCGAACGCCGAGAGCGGCCTCGCAAAGTCGAAGGCGATGCGGCGGCTCGCGATCGCGGGGGCGAGCATGGAGGCGCCGGATCCAACGGCGAGGCCGATCGCGAAGGCGGCTGAGAGCAGGAACGCCGCCCACGAGCGGGTGTCCGCGGCCTCCGCTCCGGACACTCCCCGCACGAGCGGCACGGCGAGCGGAAGAAAGCTCGCGACGGCGGCAGCCGCCAGGATGAGCCGGCGTTGGACGATCTCCCGGCGTGTGACGGCGAGGAAGCCCTTCATTTCGCGTCCCCCTTTGCTTTCTCTTCTCCGGCGACGGCGAGGAAGATCTCCTCGAGCGGCATCGCCTCGGCCTGCGCGTTCTCGACCCCGTCGGCCTCGCGAAACCGCGCGAAGGCCGCCTCCTCGAAGTTCGAGACGACAGCGTCGATGCCCCAGCCGCGGACCTTCACGCGCACGGCATCGAAGGCGTCGAGCTCGGTGCCAAAGGCCGTGCGCGTCTCGGTCAGCTGGTTCTCGTAGAGGATCCGCCGGAAGCGCGACTTGAGGCGCTCCGTCTCTTCGTCCAGGACGAGCCGTCCTTCCTTCAGGATCCCGACGCGCGTCGCGATCCCCTCGAAGCCGGCCAGGTCGTGAGTCGTCAGGAACACCGTCGTGCCGCGGTCGGCGAGCTCCCCGACGATCTCCTCGAAGAGCGCCCGCCGCGCCACGATGTCGAGGCCGAGCGTCGGATCATCCAGAACGAGAAGCTCGGGCGCGTGGCCGAGCGCTAGAGAGAGCATGACCTCGCCCTTCTGGCCCTTGGACAGGCTGCCGAACGGGGTGCTCGGGGGAACCCCGAAGCGCTGGAGCCGCGCGGAGACGCCAGCTGCGTCCCAGCGCGGATAGATACTGCGGCAGAAGTCGGAGAGCTGGCGCGCGCTCATCGCGGCCGGGGCGTCGGGCTCCTCCGGGACGACTCCCGTGCGCTCCATCGCGCGGCGGCGGGCCCTCCAGGAATCCTCGCCGAAGAGCAACGCGCGGCCCGAGGTCGGCCTCTGCTCGCCGAGAAGGCAGCGGATGAGCGAGGACTTCCCGGCGCCATTCCTGCCGAGCAGCGCATACACGGAGCCCGGGGCGACCGAGAGCGTCACGTCTCGGCAGGCCGTCGCGCGCCCGTACTGGACGGTCAGGCCTTCGACGCGAATCGGGTCCGTCACGATCGGGCTCCTTTCTTTGGATCGAGGCTTCTCCACGCGGCCTCGAGGGCATCGGCCGCTTCCTCGAGCGTGACGCCGAGGGTCGAAGCGAGGCTCGCGTACCGGGTCGCGGCCTCGCGCAGCGTGCGGGAGCGCTCCGCCCGGCTGACGGGCGGCGGGGCGTCGGCGACGTAGGTGCCGTCGCCGCGCTTGACAATCAGGATTCCCGCGTCCGTCAAACGCTGGTAGGCCTTGGCGACCGTCGCCGGGTTGATGCGGAGATCCTTCGCGAGCTCGCGCACCGACGGCACGGGCGCGCCGGGCTTCAGCGCCCCGGATGCCACGAGCCGCCGCATCCCCTCCTCGATCTGGCTCCAGATCGGAGTGGCGTCGGAAGGATCGATGCGGAGATCAGCCATCGACTTGTGTATTAGTGTACTACTACACTAATACCGTCGTCAAGGCATCATGGGGAAGGCATCTCCCGCCGGAGATCGTACCGCCGGATCATCGGCGCCGCCGCGGCGATGGCGGCCGTGATCGCGATCGTCGCGAGCCCCCCCGAGACGACGGAGAAGGTCACGCCGGCGACGGTCGAAGCGAAGAGCGTGGCCACCAGACCCGCTTCGAGTTCGCCGAGCTGAGGCCCTCCCATGAAGAAGATCATGTTGATCGAGGTCATGCGGCCGCGCAATCGATCGGGGGTGATGAACTGGCGGATGGTCTGCCTGATGACCGTCGAGATCGCGTCCGCGAGACCGACTCCCGCCAGCGCCGCGAGCGTGAGCCAGAAGTTGCGGGAGAGACCGAAAACGATTGTGGAGGCGCCATAGGCCGCGACGGCCCAGAGAAAGATGCGCCCCTGTCGCTCCGGCAGAGGCCGGACCGACAGGAAGAGGGCCCCGGCCAGAGCGCCCACGGCCGGCGCCGCGGCGAGGATCCCGTATCCCTTCGCGCCGACGTGCAGGACCTGGTCGGCGAAGATTGGGAGGAGCGCGGTCGCGCCCGCGAAGAACGTGGCGAGAAAGTCGAGGCCCATCGTCCACACCATGAGCGGCGTCCTGAAGACGAAGCGCAGCCCTTCCGCCAGCGCCGAGCCCATGTCCACCTTCCCGGCCGCCGGCTCGGGCGCGCCGGAGGTCCGCATCGTGGCGAGTGCGAAGATCACGGCCAGAAACGAGACCGCGTTCAAGAGGTAGATCGTGGCGAGGCCCTTCGTTCCGGAGCCCGCCTGAGCGATGAAGAGTCCGGCCAGCGCAGGCCCGCCGATCAACGCCGCCTGGAACACCGAGAGGTTCAGCGACAGCGCGCCCGGCAGGTCTTCGGGGGGAACGAGTCGCGGGATCAGCGCCTGACGCGAAGGCCCGTCGAAGGCGACGGCCGCGGCTCCGAGCGCGTTCAGCAGGTACAGGAGCCAGAGCGTTTCGCGGCGGGCGAAGGTGATCGCCGCCAGCCCCAGCGCGACGGCAGTCATCGCGATCTGGGTCACGATCATGACGCGCCGGCGATCGTGCCGGTCGGCGACGACCCCGCCCAAGAGGGAGAAGATGACGATCGGCACGACACGGGTCAACCCCACGAACCCGAGCGCCAGCGGCGACTTGGTCAGCAGATACACGTGCCAGTTGATGGCGACGACCTGCATCTGCGTGCCCGTCAGCGAGAGGAGCTGCGAAACAATGAGTCGCCGGTAGTCGCGGTGCACGAGCGCCAGGTAGGGCGCCCTGGAGGCGGCGGAGGACACGAAGCGGATTCTACGGGTTCGTCGGGGTCACATCGCCTCGCGGGAACGGCGTCCGGGCGAACTGCACGCCTTCGAACGGAAAGCGAACGGTCGTGAACATCCGGACGGCGCGGCCGCCCTTCCGGGCCGGCTCGAATCGCCACTGCCGCGCCGCCGCGACGGCCGCGGCTGTCAGATCCGCTCGGGCTCCCTTCTCCACCTTGACGTCGAGCGGCACCCCCGATTCCGAGACCAGGACCCGCAGCACCACGAGGCCGCGAGCGCGGTCCTTGAGCGCTCGTTCGGGATAGACCGGCATCGGCATCTCGACGGGTCGCGGCGGCGTGTCGACGCGGTTGGGAGCGACGAACAGCGGGGCGGGGGTGGGCGAGGACAACGGCCGCCAGGTCGGGATGGGAGTGTTCGAGACCGCGGTGTCGGCCGGAGTGCGGGTCGGCCGGGACCTCCACGCTTCGTCCGGCGTCGGGGTGATCGTCGGTGGTTCCGGCGTGGGAGTGCGGGTCGGGCGAGACCTCCAGGACTCGTCCGGCGTCGGCGTCCTCGTCGACGGTACCGGCGAGGGCGTACGCGTGGGCGTGCTCGAAGGCGTGAGCGAAGGCGCGCGCGAGGGTGTGAACGAGGGCGTGAACGTGGAAGACGGAGTTCGCGTCGGGGTCGGGGTAAGGGTCGCCGAGGGCCGCGGTGTCTCAGTCCAGGTCGGCGTGGAGGTCCGGCTCGACGTGAGGGTCCGGGTCCGGGTAGAGGTCGCGGTCGGCGGTACCGGTGAGGATGTGCGCGTGCTCGAGGGCGTGAATGAGGGTGTGAACGTGGGTGTGGGGGTTCGCGTCG